>JAIKVW010000021.1 GCA_024685315.1 Lachnospiraceae bacterium | reverse complement strand
CGGTATCGAGGCAGACGGAGATGAGATCACCAGCGACGTTGTTATCCTGGCTGACGGCGTAAACTCGCTCCTTGCAAAGAAGCTCGGCATGAAGGAAGAGCTGAAGCCGAACCAGGTTGCGGTAGGCGCGAAGGAAGTCATCCAGCTTTCAGAAGAAGTTATTAACCAGAGATTCGGGCTTGCACCGGGCGAAGGAACAGCATGGCTTACGGCGGGAGATCCGACCTGCGGAGGCTTTGGCGGGGGATTCCTCTACACCAATAAGGACACTATTTCCATCGGTATAGTTGCAACGCTCAGCGATATCGGGCACTCGGACGTATCCGTTCCCAACATGCTCGAGAGATTCAAGAACCATCCTACTATAGCGCCTTACCTTGAGGGCGGCGAGACCATCGAGTATTCAGGACATCTCGTTCCCGAGGAAGGCATCCACATGGTTCCCGAGCTCTACAGGGACGGCGTTATCCTTACCGGCGACGCAGCAGGATTCTGCATCAACCTTGGATTTACCGTAAGAGGCATGGATTTCGCGATCGAGTCCGGAAGGCTTGCGGCCGAGGCGGTAATTAACGCTCACAATCTCGGCGATTTCAGCGCTGATACGCTTGCAGAGTATGAATATGCGTTAAAGAACAGCTTCATCATGCGCGACATGAAGGAGTACAAGGGATTCCCGACCATCCTCTCCAGGAGGGAGATCTTCGAGGATCTTCCCGCACTCGCAGATGACGTAGCAGGAAGGCTCTTTACAGTTACCGGAAAGCCTGAGCAGAACATTATCCTCTATTTGGTTAACTCTCTTGCGCAGCATACCACCGCGACAGAACTGGTCAATCTGATCTCAACTATACTGGAGGCGATGTAAGATGAAAAAACTTTCAATAGATGATAAGCTCGGCCTGGATATGTTCCATACCGACGAGCTGAATTCACACATTCAGGTCAATAAAGAGTGCAAAGACCAGGAAGAGATCAGGAAGCTCCTTCTGGCGTGCCCGGCTGAGTGCTACAAGGTAGATGAGGCAGGAAATCTGCAGTTCAGCCACCTTGGATGCCTTGAGTGCGGCACATGCAGAGTCCTCTCGCTTGGAAAGGTCGTTGAAGACTGGAATTACCCTATGGGAACCAAGGGCGTATTCTACAGGCAGGGATAATATCCTGACCGGCTGATTTAAAGTGCCGGCAATCAAAAAAGCTGCCGGGGCAGCAAGCAGATCGCGAGGAGCGAAATGCACTGTCCCGGCAGCTTTTTTATTATGCCCCGGAAAGGGTCCGGAGTGATCAGCTGGATGAGCTGGGCAGATAGACCTGCAGAGCCTTTGCAAGGCTGTGGACGTTCCTGGTCTGGATAATGACCTTTCCGTTTCCGTGGAACTCGTTCACGAGGCCCTCGCCGGATGTAAAGCCGATCACGCCGGAAGCGACCCTGATATTGTAGTCAAGGTTCGAATCCCAGGCAACGACGTGCTCATTGTCTATGATAAGGGGGTCTCCTTCTCTTACCTCAAGCTCTTCCATGTCGCCGAAGGCATTTACGAAGAGATCTCCGTAGCCGGCAGTCTCCATAATGAAGAAACCGCCGGTGCCGCCGAACACGGCTTTGCCGATATTCTTCTGCGCGATCATATTGTAGGTCACAGAATCGTCGCAGCAAAGGAAGGCGCCGGTATTAAGGCGGTACTGCCTGTCGCCGATAGTGAGTTTCCTGATGCAGCCGGGAACTGCCGGTGCAATGCCGATGCGTCCGTCAGGAGCGGTGCCTTCGGCTTCGGTGATGAACATGCTCTCACCGGAGACCGCTGAGCGGGCAACTGCCTTAAAAAGGCCTCCGATGCCTTTTGAATTCGAATTAAGCTTTCCTTCAATGCTGACGCCTTTCATGAAGACCATCGCGCCGCTTTCGAGCTTTATCCTCTGCCCGGTAGGAAGAGAAACATCAACGTAGGGGTTGTCGCTGTCGCCAACAATTCTGTAGTTCATAGTATTTCCTCCATATTTCAAATGTGATCGGGGCGCTGCTATGCACCTTACGAGGGAAGTATATCATAGTTTCCCGCTGTATTGAATATTATAGTTGCCATATGTATGGTATATACTGCTTGACTCTGAAAATAGTCGGATATATTATAAGTGTACTATGAGACATAGTACACTTATCGATTCGGGAATGATCCGAGAGGTAATGCGGATGAATGTAATTGATTATAAGGATTCAAGGCCGATATACGAACAGATAGCCTCTTATTACAAGAGGCTTATTCTGCTTGGAGCGCTGGAAGCGGATGAGAAGCTCCCTTCCGTAAGGACGCTCGCCATAGAGCTTTCGGCCAACCCGAACACTGTACAGAAGGCTCTGGACGTTCTTGGCCGTGAAGGTTTCATCTATACCGTCATCGGAAGAGGCAACTTCGTCATGAACACCGACAGCCTTAAGAAGGCAAGGGAACAGGAGATAGTGGGCAGAATAGCAGAGCTCCTGAATGAGGCACGCGAGATCGGCAGCGACCCGGAAACAGTTATTGCTGACGCAAAGAAGAGGCTTGAAGTCAGCGAGCCTGAACTTACGGTCCGGGAAGATGCCGTTTGATAGGAGAGTGTTCCGATGATAGAGATCAGTAAACTTTGCAAGACTTTTGATGATACTCAGGCGATCAGGAACCTCGACCTGGTCGTAAGGGAGAGAGAGCTTTTCGGACTTATCGGCACGAACGGAGCCGGAAAGAGCACCCTGATGCGCCTGATAGCAGGAATATTTAAGGCAGACAGCGGATCGATAACGGTAGACGGCGAGAGGGCATATGAGAACCCCAGGGCGAAAAGGATGGTGTTCTTCATCACCGACGATCCCTATTTCTTCCCAAATGCGACGCCGGGGAAGATGGCTGAGTACTACCGGGCTATCTACCCGGATTTTGACGTGCCAAGGGCGATGTCCCTGATGGAAGGCCTGGGACTTGACACGGGCAGGGCGATCGCAGGTTTTTCCAAAGGAATGAAAAAGCAGACAGCGCTCATCCTGGGGATCTGTTCGGGAACAAGGTACCTGCTCTGCGACGAGACCTTTGACGGACTCGACCCGGTAATGAGGCAGGCCGCGAAGAGCATGCTTGCCGCAGACATGGAGTCGAGAGGCCTTACCCCGGTGCTTACCTCACATAACCTGCGTGAACTTGAAGACGTCTGCGACCATGTAGGCCTGCTCCACAGAGGCGGGGTCCTTCTTTCCAGGGATCTCAACGAAATGAAGCTGGGAATAAGCAAGGTACAGTGCGTATTCCCTTCAGACGAAGAGATGGAGAAGGCCGAGAGGCTCATGGGAGACATCCTGATCCACAACTCCCGCGGAAGGCTTCATTCATATACGGTAAGGAGCAGCGCGGAGGCTCTCGACAATATATTCAGGTATCTTGATACGGTTTTCTACGAGATACTGCCGCTCACTCTTGAGGAAATATTTATCAGCGAAACGGAGGTGGCCGGATATGACATCAAATCGCTCCTCTTCGAATAGGAAAATGACTTATGCCGGCACGGTCTTCAGACGCAAGGCCTGGGTCACCGCGCTCACCGTCCTGGTAATGTTCCTGTTCTTCGTGCTGGTTTTCGGGATAGTTCTTAACAATATCAGGCAGGCCTGGGGCGTGACAGCAGGCGTTGACGGAGATGTATACACGGCGTATTCGTACCTGTTCAGCCTTAAAGATATGGCCGAAACATATCTTGGAGCCCAGTCGCCTTTCCTGATCGTGATGACCATACTTGCCGCGATCAGCGGCATCCAGGGTTTTTCATGGCTGCACAGGCGGACAAGCGCGGACTTCTATCTCAGCGAACCCTATACCAGGGGGAAGCAGATGGCAGTCGAGATGCTGACTTCCGTTTTTCAGACGGCCCTGTTCCTGGCAATATTTGAGGGCATAGGACTCCTTATGGCAAGAGCTTTCGGGGTCTCTGTCCAGGCTCTGGCCACAACAGTTGTACAGGGGTATATCACGGAGATTGTCTATTTCCTTGCAGTGTACATGCTTGCGGTCTTCAGCTGCCTTATAAGCGGGACCACACTCATATCGGTGCTGGTGTTCATATTCTTTATGGCAGTGGAAGCCGGATTCAGGCTGACCCTGAATTTGTACATGTCTTATTACTTTAAGACATATTATGAGACCGGAACGATGAAATTCCTGTTCTCGCCGGTCGGGAACCTTTTCCAGGAAACCTTCGCCGAAGGTATAGTAAGGAACCTTATCTTTGCTGCCCTGCTGTGCCTCTTCTCCTTCCTGGCGTTCAGGCTCAGGCCCGCGGAGAAGGCCGGGAAAGCATTCATATTTGCACCTGTATACTATGGGATAAAGATCAGCACGGCCGTGCTGGCTGCTCTGATAGCCGGATGGTTCCTGGATGAGTATTATTATTCCTTTGACAGGCCGATCGGAGCTTCCGCGATAATCATGGCGGTCGCTGCCGGACTGATAACCTGTCTGGTCTTCGAGGTGATATACAGCGCAAGCCTTTCAGGCGCATTGAAGCGGCTGTGGCAGGCAGCGCTGGTCTGCCTGGGCTCGGTAGCTCTGATATATGCTTTCAAGACAGATGCGTTTGGATATGATTCATACATTCCGAAGGCGGAGGATGTAAAGGACTGCGCGATCATGTATCTTAACGATAACAGGAGCTACCACAGCGTTAAGGACGGCGAGGAATCTCTGACCTATGTGAGCACAAGTCCACGCTTCGATGATATGCATCTGACTGATGTTGAAGCGGTCATCGAGCTTGCCCGGATCGGCCAGGAACATATAACGGAAGAGCGGTCCGACCAGACAGAATCCGACTCATTAGGGAAATATGTCATTGCCTGCCACATGAAAAACGGCAGAGACGTATACCGAACGATAGATATACCCGAGGATGTGGATGTCTCGCTTATCGACAGTGTCTTCGGGACCGGGGAGTATCTGGAAAAGTACTATTTTATCGATATTCTTTCGAATAACGCGATCTTTACGGATAATAATAACGGGGAGCTGTACTTTACGTATAATACCGCAAAAGGCGAGCTGAGCCTCAGACCGGCAGACATTTCAGGGCTTCTGAGGGAGTTCCTTAAAGTTTACAGGACAGATCTCGAAGAATACGGAAGATTCTCTGTGCTCTCTGAGTCTCATCCGGTCGGGGCGGTAAATTTTGGAAATGACTCGGAAACGGACTGGAATTCCAGATTCAATTACAGCTTCCCTGTGTTCCCTGAATATGAAAACACCTTGGCTTTTCTTGAGGAAAAGGAGATCTATCTGGAGGAAGTCCCGGATGCTTCTTCGGTAATGGAGCTGCAGATATACAAAGAGTCTTATGTGGCTCCGGAATATGTGTACAGCCATGACTGGGATGCTTACAGCGATATCCCGAATTCGGCCGAGTGGGGCTATGTCGTGACGGATCCGGATACGATCTCGCAGATCCTGGATCTCAGTGAAGCGTACGGAGGAGATCTTGACTACGGATATGATGATACATGCTATCAGTTCGCAAGCCTTCACAGGTACAGGAAAATATATGTCCTGGCCATGAGCGAGGAAGACAGTGCCGTGCTCTTGCTGCCGGCAGGGGCTGCGCTGCCTGAGATGCCTTAAAATGCAGAAAAGCTCCGCCGGACAGGGTCCGGCGGAGCTAAGTGTGAATCGCAGCGGAGACGGTGGGATTCGAACCCACGAGCCCAAAAAGGACTACTTGATTTCGAGTCAAGCTCGTTATGACCACTTCGATACGTCTCCGAACAGGCAATAATCATTATCTTACAAAACCGGCCGCGGGTCAAGCGGAAAAATTGCCATAAATCCGCGGCTCTGGAAACGTATCATGTATTAGAGCGGCGTATGACCGCGTGACTATATTAATAACCTGTAAAAAGGATACATGCAGGCAACTGCAAAAACTATTACATTAAGGAGTTTTGGGTTATGACTGGTACTGGTAAAAAGGTTCTTGCCGTAGTTGTGGCTGCGGCTGCTGTTGCTGCCGGCATATTCGGCTACAGGGCCCTGAAAGGCGGCGAGGGCAGCGCGGACAACGCAGTTTACGTGCAGATGGTCAGAAATGTCAATATGGCGAACAACGGTTATTCCAACCGTTATTCCGGGATAGTTGAGACCCAGCAGACCGAAAAGATCACTTTCGATACTTCACGCAAGCTGGATGAGCTTCTGGTGGCTGAGGGTCAGTCAGTAAAATCCGGAGATATTATTTTTAAATACAGCACGGAAGACGTTGACCTCCAGATCCAGCAGGCAGAGCTCGAAGTCGAGCAGATGAATACCAATATTTCGGACAGTAACGCCCAGATCGAAGAGCTGCAGAAAGCTATGAACCGGGCTTCCGCTTCCGATATTCCTGCGTATTCCGCACAGATCAAGGACCTCCAGGCCCAGGTCGCCCAGACGGAGTACAACGTAAAGACCAAGCAGGCGGAGATCGAGAAGCTGAAGAGCTCCAAGGAAAACGCTGGCGTGGCCTGCACGCTCGACGGAACGGTGAAGAGCATTGCGGATCTCGAAGCCCTGATAAACGGTACGCTTACCGAGCCTGACGGCTCAATGAGCACGACCTATGTAACTATCGTGGCAGAAGGCGATTACCGTGTCAAAGGCACGGTCACCGAGCAGACCATCGGGGAAATCTACATAGGGGCTCCGGTCATCCTGCGTTCCAGGATAGATACTTCGGTTACCTGGAGCGGCACTATCACCGACATTGATACCGACCCTTCGAGCAGCCAGAGCTCTATGGACTACGGATATTCAGGGGAGTCCGCTTCCCAGTATGCTTTCTATGCCGACCTCGACACTACTGAAGGCCTGATGCTTGGGCAGCACCTCACCATCGAGATGGATTACGGACAGAGCGCATCGAAGACCGGGATATGGCTGAACAGCGGATTTGTCGTAAATGAAGGCGGGAGCGATTATGTATGGGCCGCAAAGGAGAGCGGCGCGAAGCTTGAGAAGCGTTCGGTAACGCTCGGCGAATATGACGAAGAGCTCGATGAGGTCGAGATAGCTTCCGGGCTTGACGAGACAGAATATATAGCCTGGCCGGATGAGAGCTGCAAGGCAGGAGCTCCGACTACCAGCGAGATGATCCTGCCCGACGAAGGCGAGTACTACGAGGAAGGCGGCGAGTATTACGAAGAAGGCGACGAGCTCCTTGAAGGCGAGAGCGGTTTCTTCGAAGAAGACAACGCGGACCTCGAGGAGGACGGCGGACCTGTCGAGGAAGTCCCTGAGTCCAATGGGCACGGATCCGGATGGGACCCGGCAGCTGAGGGGGCTTTCCTATGATACTTGATCTCCAGAATATTAATAAGGATTACGGCGAGGGAAAATTTGCCGTCCCGGTCCTCTTCGATATTACCCTTCAGGTCGAGGAGGGTGAATATGTCGCGATCATGGGCCCTTCCGGATCAGGGAAATCAACCCTCATGAACATAATAGGCTGCCTGGACACGCCTACCTCCGGAAATTATTATTTCGACGGGGAGAGCGTTCCGGACAAGAACGACGATCAGTTATCCGATCTCCGGAACAGGTCCATCGGCTTTGTGTTCCAGAACTTTAACCTCCTTCCGAGGGAGACGGCTTTAAAGAACGTTGAGCTTCCGATGGTATACGCAAAGATACCTTCGGCCGAGAGGACCAGGCGCGCAAAAGAGGCCCTTGAGAGGGTCGGCCTGGGCGACAGGATGGACTTTTATCCGACCCAGCTTTCGGGCGGCCAGAAACAGCGCGTTGCCATAGCAAGAGCAATGGTAATGAAGCCGAGACTTCTTCTGGCGGATGAGCCCACCGGAGCGCTGGACACCGCTTCGGGCGAGCAGGTAATGGATATTTTCCAGGAGCTTTCGGATGAAGGCGTAACAATAGTAATGATCACCCACGAGAGGGATATCGCCGAGCATGCCCGCAGGAAGCTTTTTATCCGTGACGGAAGGCTCAGCACCCTCGAAGACGAACTGAAGAAGGCAGGTGAGGGAGATGAATAAAAAAGCACGCAAGCCCCTTACAATAGCCATTATATCTGCGGTGGCCGTCGGAGCTGTCTTCGGCGGGGTCAGGCTTTATAAGTCCCGCAGCACTTCTGAAGTCGAGGTCTATCCTGTATACAATCTAAGCACCCAGTACTGGGGGGATTCCTCGACCTACTCCGGATATATCGTGAGCGGCAAGACGCAGATCGTTACCATGAAGCAGGGCCTTGTGGAATCGGTCAATGTCTCCGAGGGCGATGAGGTTAAAGAGGGCGACGTCCTCATGGTCTACAATACAGACTCTCTGAAGCTCACGCTCCAGTCTGACGAGGCCAGGATAGCCGTACTGGAATCCAATCTGGATATTGCCCAGAAACAGCTGAATACCTACAGGTATCTCCGGCCTTCGGAAGAGATGCCTCAGGTCCAGGAAGTCGTCACCGACAACGGTCCGCTCGTGCTTGATGAGAGCCCTATTACAGCAAAGGCCTTCAAGAGCGGAGAAATGACATTTAAGTGCGACGCGGATACGGTCGTTACCGCGGATTTTCTGAAGCTTCTGCGCGAGAACCCGGATTCGACGGCAGTATTCGAGATGTATGAGATATCGGGAGATGCTTCTTCCGCGGATCCTTCTTCTTCTGACTACCGCGCGGTGATGTACGCAAGGTATACCGTAAGCGGTTCCGACAGTTCGCTCCAGATATATACTGAAGAGTTTGAAACAGAGGTCACGCTTCCTGCAGGAGAGGATGAGCCTGAGACTAAAGAGCCGGAGACCGAGACCGAGGAACCTGCAACCGAAACTGAAGAACCCGCGACCGAGACTGAAGAGCCGGTAACGGAGACCGAGGAGCCTGCAACCGAGACTGAAGAAACGGAAAGCGAGACCGAAACAGGCAGCATAGTTCCGGGCGGAAGCAGCTTTTCCGGGTTCTTTGCTGCTGGGCACGGGTCAGGAACAAGGCTGATCCTGGCAGACAAGACAGTTACCGGTACGGTGACCATCAAGCGTGACGTTGATCCGATAACTGACTGGAGACTCGGCAACGGTCTCGAATTCACCGGGGACGGCGTGCATATTTCTGCCGGACGCGACACGGTAAGCTTTGGAGAATTTGAATCTTTCACTCCTGTTCCATACGAGCGCTTTACGACCGAGTATAAAGGCGGATACCAGCCTGACGGTACGGAGAATTACATGTACTCCAGGGCTGATCTTGCCGAAATGGTCAAGCAGCAGGAAAAGACCGTGCGTGACCTCGGATTCGAGCTTAAGGAAGCCGAGCTTACATACAAGCAGGACCAGCTTGTCAGCGAAAGCGGAGAGGTCAAGGCTTCCATCAGCGGTACCGTTACGGATCTTAAGGACCCTGCGGGAGTTTCTGCCGGAGAGTCGGTCATGACCGTCAAGGGAGCAGGGAGCTATGAGGTGACCTTCTACATCAGCGAGAGCAAGATCCCTGAGATCGCAGAAGGAGATCCTATCAGCCTCATTGCCTATGAGTCGGGCAATTTCATGACCGGAACTATCACTGAGATAGATACCAGCTCGCCCGCTGAAGGGACCTACTGGTTCGGAGCCGAGAACCCTAACGCGAATTCAGCGTATCTGGCGACAGCGGAGCTTGAGGATACCGGGGCTGAGCTCAGGATCGGAGAGTGGTGCGAGATAACGCTTGATAGCGGCTCGGGTTCTTCCGGGAACGCATGGTATCTGAACAAGATGTTCATACGCTCCGATGATTCAGGAAGCTATGTGATGAAAAAAGATGACAGCGGAAAGCTTGTCCGCCAGTATATTAAGACCGGCAAGCTCATCTGGTCGTCTTACTATGAGATAAAGAGCGGTCTTACTCAGGAAGACTGGATCGCGTTTCCGTACGGGAAGACCGTTACGGAGGGAGCGCGGGTAATAGAGAAAGATTATCCGGAATACTAGGAGGCGGTAATAATGCTTGAAAATATACGTATTTCCATAAGAGGCATACTGTCGCACAAGCTCCGCTCCTTCCTGACCATGCTCGGTATCATTATCGGGATAGCGGCGATCATCGCGATAGTTTCAACGATACAGGGAACCAACGAGCAGATCAAGAACAACCTGGTCGGCTCGGGCAGCAACACCGTGCTCGTCAAGATCTACCAGGACGGGTACGAGGCTGATTTCAGCTACTCAGAGGTCCCTGCGGGGATCCCGGTATTCGGCCAGGAGATAATAGAAAAAATAGAGAAGGTAGAGGGAGTTGAATCCGCATCCCTCTTCAGGTCCAGGCGGTGGGCTGACGGCGTATATCTGGAAAACACCAACCTTTCCTGTTCGGTCTACGGGATCGACGGAAATTATCTGGAGACCGCGGGACTTGAAGTCGTCAAGGGAAGAGGTTTTTCGTCAAAGGATCTCAAAGGGACCTCGGCGGTATGCCTGATCGACAGCAATATCGCGGACAGCCTGGACGGCGATACGGTCATCGGAAGCACCATAGATATCCAGGGAAAGCTTTTCACCGTTGCAGGCGTTGTGCGAGAGAAATCCCAGTTTGAGCCTGTCATCAATTCTATTTCGGATTACTACACATACGTAGGATACGATTCCAACGGTGTCGTGTACATTCCTAATGGAATGTGGCAGGTGGCTTTCAGATACGACGAACCCTACAATGTGGTCCTGCGTGCAGCCAGCACAGATGATATGACTGCTGCCGGAAAGGGGACCGCGGACCTGCTGAATTCCTACCTTACTACGGCTGAGACTTCAAGCGGAGGGAAGATAGAGTACAAGAGCGAAGACCTGGTAGAGCAGGCTTCACAGCTCCAGCAGCTCTCCCAGTCGACCAATGCGATGCTGATAGGCATTGCCTCGATATCGCTCCTGGTCGGCGGTATCGGCGTCATGAATATCATGCTCGTGTCAGTTACCGAGAGGACCCGCGAGATAGGCCTTAAAAAAGCCCTTGGCGCAAGGAAGAGGACCATACTCGGGCAGTTCCTCACAGAAGCAGCCCTGCTGAGCGTTCTGGGAGGGATCATCGGGGTCGCCGCCGGGATAGTGCTCTCGCAGGTAATAGCGAGAGTAGCGCAGGTGCCTGTAGCAATAAGCACCCCTGCTATCCTGATAGCAGTGGGCTTCAGTATCGCAGTCGGTATCATATTCGGGCTTGCGCCTTCCGTGAAGGCCTCAAACCTCAATCCGATCGATGCTTTGAGATACGAATAATCAGTTTTTTTTCCAAAAAAGATTTTAAAGCGATTTAAAGGAAAAAGGCAGCATGGAAACTACTATATTAGATTTTCTGGATCGCGCGGCGGCCCTTTGGGGCGGCCGCGTGGTTTATGCAGATAACAAAAATACAATGACATTCGCGCAGCTTGACGGCTTTTCGCGTTCTGCGGGTGCGTATCTGCAGAAACGCGGGGTGAGGCCGGGACAGCCTGTCCTGGTCATGGGCGAGCGGGGAATTAATACTCCTGCATGCTATATGGGAGTGCTCCGCGCGGGGTGCTTTTATGCTCCGGTCGACGCGTCCATGCCGGCAGGGCGGCTTTCAAGCATCCTTGAGGTGATCGGCGCGAAATACATGATAGCATCGGGAGAGTTCCTCGAGAAGGTATCGGCTCTGGGGTTCGATGGAGAGATCTTTGCGGCGGAGGATGTTCTGTCTGAATGCGGACCTGAAGATTACGATCCGCGCTCTGCGGCAGGTCTTCCCGAAACGGTCCCGCTTTATGTGATTTTCACTTCCGGATCCACAGGGAAGCCCAAGGGAGTTATCACCTCTCACCATTCGCTGATGTGCTATATAGACGCGGTGCAGAGCGTGCTTGGGCTGGGAGAGGACGATATCCTGGGCAACCAGGCCCCGCTGGATTACATAGCGGCTGTGCGCGATATATACCTTCCGCTTTTTACCGGGGCGAAGACTGTAATAATACCGAAGGAAGAGTTTGCGATGCCGGACAGGCTTTTCGGCATCCTTAATGAGAGCCGGGTCACCACGCTTTGCTGGAGCACGGCGGGTCTGGAGATCGCGGCGAAGCTCGGCAGCTTTGACTACGAGAAGCCCTCGTACTTAAGGAGGGTAATATTCTCCGGCTCGGTCATCTCGAACAAGTACTTAAGAATATGGCAGGAGAATCTGCCCGGTGTACGGTTTATCAACCAGTACGGCCCGACGGAGGCAACCGCTTCCTGCACTTACTATGAACTCACCGGGATGGTCGAAGAGGATACGCATATTCCTATCGGCAGGGCTTATCCGCATTACAGCATTACCCTGCTGGACAAAGAAGGCAGGATAATTACTGCAGATGATCCTGGAGAGACCGGGGAGATCTGTGTAGGCGGGCCTGCGCTCGCGCTTGGCTACTACGGGGATGAAGACCGCACAAAGGCTTCATTTATTCAGAATCCTCAGAACCACTGCTACAGGGAGCTTATTTACCGCACCGGGGACCTGGGGCGGTACCGTGAGGACGGCCTGCTTGAATTCTGCGGAAGGATGGACCGCCAGATCAAGCATCTGGGTCACCGCATCGAGCTTGACGAGATCGAGATTGCTGCCAGACAGGTCGGCGGAGTGAATGACTGCTGTGCTCTCTACGATGATAAAAATTCACTTCTGTATCTCTTCTATGAGGGACCGGCATCTTCGAGGGAGATCGCGCTTTACTTCCGCGGAAGTCTCCCCGCCTTTATGGTGCCCCGGAGGATCAAACAGCTGGACAGCCTTCCGAGGCTGGCAAACGGCAAGACCGATATGAGGTCTTTGCGGGAGAGTATGTAATTGCCCGGCACCCCAGACCTGGGGCGCTGAAAAGGTACGGGCATTATTATTTAAAATCCGGCAGGAAGGCCTGCCGATAATAAACAGGAGGATATGGTAATGGATGAGCTTATGGCGGTTCTTGAAGAACTCAGACCTGACGTAGATTTTGAGACAGAAAAGGGACTTATTAAGAACGGGATACTCGACTCTTTTGACATTATTTCGCTGGTGTCTTCTCTTGACGAAGCTTTCGATATCGAGATCAAGCCGGCAGATCTGATCCCGGACAATTTTAACAGTGCGGAGGCGATCTGGGCCCTCGTTCAGAGACTTATGGAAGACTAGGCGAAGGACACAGGAGATAGAGAAATGCTGTCTGATCATATAGTACCTGAGAGGCTTGCCGCGGTCTGCGGCACTCCCTCTTATGTTTTTTCGGAGCGGCTTTTTTCCGAGAGAGCTGCTCTTGTGCAGGAGGCCTTCGGACCGGGAGTGGACATCTGCTTCTCGATCAAGGCTAATCCCTTCCTCCTTAGCATACTGCAGGAGAGTTTTGCCAGGGTGGAAGTCTGCAGCCCTGGGGAGCTCAGGATATGCCGGAAGCTTGGTATTGCTCCGGAGAAGATAGTTTTTTCGGGAGTTAACAAGGAATACCGTGACGTTGAGGCCGCGCTTGAGTACGGATGCGGGGTGATAACCGCAGAGAGCCCGAAGCACTTCGATCTGATCGTCCGCTGCGCAGCGGAATTGGGAATAAAGGCGAATGTGCTGCTTAGGCTTACCGGCGGAAGCCAGTTCGGGATGGATGAGAGCATTCTTACTGACCTTATCCGCAAAAGGGATGAGTCCGCCGGGGTCCGTATTACCGGGATACATTATTTTACCGGCACTCAGAAAAGGAAGGCTGCTAAGATTGCAAAAGAGATCGATGAGTTTGAAGCGTTCCTTGCCCGCCTTGAGGCAGAGACCGGGTATGTGCCTGAAGAGATCGAGTACGGCGCGGGTCTTGCGGTCGACTTTTTTGATAAGGATCCCGAAGAGGCGGAAAAGGTGCGCCTCATGGAGATCGCCCCGAGGATACGCGAATTCGGAGCTGTGCCCGGCAGGCGTCTTACCGTTGAGATGGGCCGCTTTTTCGCGGCGCCTTGCGGATTTTATCTTACGCGCGCGGTCGACATTAAGCGTAACTGCGGCGTGGGGTACGCGATACTTGACGGAGGTCTTCACCAGCTGAAATACGACGGACAGCTCGCGGGCATGCAGATACCCGGGATCACCCATCTTAAGCCTGAACCGGAAGGCGGATTCGCAAAGGCGGTCCTTCCGGCGGAAAGCGGTGGCCAGGCTGAAGATAACTACACACTTTGCGGAAGTCTCTGCACGACAATGGATGTACTTGCCAGGAACGTCTGCCTTCCGGGCCTTTCGGAGGGAGACGTGCTGGTGTTCCATGAGACAGGGGCATATTCCGTTTCTGAAGGCATGGCGGCTTTCTTAAGCCGCGACCTCCCTGCAGTGTGGCTGCTGCGTGAGGACGGAAGCCTTGTGAGAGCCAGAGAAAAAGCCGAGACATTTTCCTGGAACTGCCCTTCCGGGGAGGAGAGTTAAGAAATGGCCTATGTTAGCTTGCAGTTCGTTATTTTTACCGCAGCGGTAACGGCGATATACTTTTTGTTTCCCGTGCGTAAATATCAGTGGACTGTGCTTCTAGCTGCAGATTATTTTTTCTACCTTTACAGCGGATATAAGTACGCCATTTTTATCATTTTTACCACGGCTACGATCTATCTGGCCGGTAAGGCTATCGGACGCTCACAGGAGACAGAGAAAGAGACCCTGAAGCTGAAAAAGGCGGAGTGGGGCCGGGAGGAGAAAAAGGCTTTTAAAGCCGGAGTCAAAAGAAGACAGAGAACAGTCCTCGCGCTGGCCCTGATAGCCAATTTCGGGATCCTGATCTTCCTAAAATACAGCAATTTCATTGCAGGGGGGCTTAACCAGCTGATCTCCCCGGGGACGGGCAGCGGCCCGATCCCGATGCTGAAGCTGTTCCTTCCGCTAGGGATATCATTTTACACCTTTCAGGCCGCAGGGTATCTGATCGACGTTTACAATGCCACGATCGCCCCGGAGAAGAATTTCTTTAAATTTGCGCTTTTTATTTCATTCTTCCCCCAGATAGTGCAGGGGCCGATCAGCAGCTTCGGCCAGCTGGGAAGCCAGCTTTTTGCGGAGCACCGCCCTGAATTTGCCAGGTTTAAGGCAGGTCTTGAGCTGATCCTCTGGGGATACTTTAAGAAAATGATCATCGCGGACCGCGCAGTTATCGCGATCAATACGGTGACCGCAGACTATGCAAAATACAGCGGGACGGTGATACTGGCAACCGCGCTTCTCTACGCGCTGCAGCTTTACGCCGATTTCTCGGCAGGAATCGACATAAGCCGCGGAATAGCGCAGATGCTCGGCATCGATATGGTCCAGAACTTCAGGAGGCCGTATTTCGCTACATCTATCAATGATTACTGGCGGAGATGGCATATTTCCCTCGGGACCTGGATGAAAAACTATATCTTTTATCCGGTCGCGATGTCAAAACTGTTCCTGGGCTGGAGCAAGAAGATGAAGGCTTCATCCTTCGGAAAGACGGCAGCAGGGGCTTATGTCGCAAAAGTCCTGCCTACCGCTTTTTCCTCGATGATAGTTTTCCTGGTCGTCGGGCTCTGGCACGGCGCGAACGCGAAATATGTCGCTTTCGGGATCTGGAACGGCGGCATCATCATGCTGTCGATACTGCTGAAACCTGTATTTGACAGGCTCTGCGAGGCGCTGCGGATCAGGACGGAGTCCTTTGCGTGGAGGGTGTTCAGGATCCTGCGGACCTTTGTTATTGTACTGATCGGATACTATTTCGACATTGCTCCGGGATTCCGGGGCGCGCTTGACATGATGAGGCGCAGCATCACGGATCTGCACCTTAGAGGAGGCATTTCGCTAATGCGGGGGCTCGGACTCGGAAAAAGCGACTGGGCAATCCTGGCCTTCGGCGCGCTTACGATATTTGTGACCAGCGTTATCGGGGAGAAGCACGGCTATGAATTCCCGGGAGAGATGCTGGAAAAGAGAAGCTTTGCGCTTCGCTGGATGGTGCTCTTTGCATCGATGGTCCTTGTAGCGGTATGGGGGATCTACGGCCCGGGCTATGATCCTGCCGAATTTGTATATATGCAGTTTTAAACAGGCGGTCTATGAAAAAGATAATTATAAAAAGATGCGTGAAGATCGCGTCGCTCCTTATCGCGGTTGTCCTGTTCCTTGCTTTCCTGCAGAGATATATACTTACTAATGTCAGCGACAACACGATACGTCTTCGCGGGTTTTATCAGGAAGAGCCTAATACTCTTGATGTGATCGTCCTGGGAGCGAGCGAGGTATATTCAGATTTTAGTGCTGATGAATTATACAAGAAGACAGGCGTGACCAGCTATCCGTACTCTTTTGCGGCGAATCCGGTCACCCTCTGGAAGTACGAGCTGCGGGAGATCCTGGAACGGCAGACGCCGAAGCTTCTGATAGTTGAGCTTAACGGTGCACAGTACGGCAAGGACATGCTTTATAACTCTGCTGCGTTCCGTTATCTTACCCAGGACATGAAGCTGCTGCCGGAGAAGAAGGAAATAATAGACACCTACGGGACGGACAGCAAGCTTTCGTATTATTTCCCCATACTTAAGTACCACAGCGAGTGGCACAGAGGTAAAAATCTCCGGAACGGCTATTCGATGCTGGTGCAGGATATGAGGGGTTACTCTCTGCTGAAGGGGAGCTATTCTCACATGGCCCGCAAAGAGGTGCCCGAAGAACTGAAGGATTATGACAGGACCGCGACCAGGGACCTTAATCCCGAGGCGGAGAAGTATTTCAGAGAGTTCCTGGATGAATGCAAGGCTTCCGGGATCGAGAATGTGCTCTTCGTCAGGTTCCCTCACCTCGTCACAGACAAAAAGGGCGTTGATGCTCTTAAGAGGAACAACCGGGCGGGAGAGATCGCAGCGGAATACGGATATGAGTATCTGGATATGGACGCATTCTGCGGCGAAGCAGGGATAGAGCGTCCGGAGGATTTTCACAATACCGACCACCTTATGATGAGCGGTCAGATGAAATTTACAGATTACCTGGCAGATTATCTGGTCCGGAAGTATGACCTCAAGCCTACCGATCTAAGCCCGGAGCAGAAAGAGAAGTGGGACGAGAGCGTCCGCTGGATGGACGCGTGCTTTGCCTATTACCAGGATTATATGAAGGATCCGGTCTTTAACAGAGAGTATACCGTCTATGAGCGGAGCGACGTAATGGCGCGCGTGAAGAAGTACCTGGATCCTCAGTAGGGCCGCGCGGTTCCCGGCGGCCCGGCTAGATGAGGAACATTTCCAGAATGAAGACCGCTGCGCAGCTCACGATCGCGACCTTGAAGAGATCTGCCCCGAGGACGGCGCAAAGTATCGCTATTACGAATGCGGCTGCTCCCGCGGCAGGCACCTGGGTCGCGTCAACTATCGCCGGGAAGGTCATAACCGCAAGGGTAACATAGGGTACATAGTAGAGGAATGACTTAAAGAAGGTATTCTCTATCGGCTTCCTGAACAGAGTGAGCGGCAGCACGCGTATCGTGATGGAAGTCAGGAACATTACCAGTATCCAGACATAAGGGCTTGGCATATTATTCTTCCCCCTTTCTCGGGAAGAGGGCAGCAGCTGCTGACGAGATCCCGACCGTAAGGATAATGGTCCTGGTCCCTTCGGAGATCGAAGAAAAAGGCTCGACCTTTGCGAAAAGATAACTTGCCGCGAAGGCAATCACTATAAAGACCGCGACAATGCGGTCTTTTTTTGCAGGAGGAATGATGATCGCGATGAACATTCCGTAGAGGGCTACCGAGAGCGCGCTGATTATGGCCGCGGGCAGGAGGTTCCCGAGGTATACCCCGAGAGCCATTGCGAGCGACCACACCGGAACAGCCATGCACCATGCACCGGCCGGGTAAAGGTAGTTTATGTAGCCCTGCTTCACCACGGTAATGCCGAATATTTCATCGGTTATGCTCGCGCCGATTATCGCGCGTTTCCAGACCGGGGTGCCGGGACGCACTTTCTGCTGGAGAGCAAAACCCATGAGGGTGTATCTGATATTAGTAATGAGGGTCACCGCGAAGAGCTGCAGGAGTGAAGCCCCGGCAGCATAAAGGGTGAAGCCTGCGTACTGTCCCGCTGATGCGTAAAGCAGCATCCCCGAGAGGAAGGTCTGCCCCGGAGTGAAACCGGAATGCCTTGCGGCCACCCCGATGGACATAGCGACAGCGAAATACCCCATGGCGATGGGTATTCCGTCCCTCATGCCTTTTAAGAAATAATTATCGGTTACGGTTCTCATATAAATAATCCCTTGCGCTTTTATTTTCCGCCGCTGAAGAAGTTCGAGATCTTCTCAAGCCTCTCGGCCACGCTCTGCAGCGACTGGATCACGGAATTAAAAGCATCCATGTCAAGCTCTGAGAGATTGGCGGCGGCTTCATCGAGCGATTTGACCGCGTTGTTCAGAACCCCGATGTCGACCCCGGTCAGGGTATCCGCGGCCTGCCTGAGAGAATCTGCAGTGGCATTAAAGGTCTCCATGTCAATAGAGCTCAGGGTGTTAGCGGCCTCGGTAAGCGCGGCGACAGCTTCATTGACTTCGTCCATCTTCAGCTCGGAGACCTCGGCCTGGACTGCCTTCACACCGCCGTAAAGCGTAAAAACGCTCGAAGCAGTGAGTATGCAGCCTGCAGCGAGGACGGCGATCAGGATCGTGAGGAGCCGGTTCTGGCGCCTGGCCGCCTTAAGGAGGAGGCTGGTCCCGGATTCAGGTTCAGCGCCGGTCTTCGTGATGCTGATCTCCTCAGGGATCACCTCGGGTTCTTCCTTAAAGAATTTATCGTCATCAAGTTTATCATTAAGCTTATTAAAGTCCATACCGGTCCTCCGTAAGATAAAGGGGAGTGATAGCGCAGTTTTGAAGCTATTATATCACTTTTAACCCCCGTGTGTTTCTAATCCTGCTTTTTTGTGTGTTATAATCTTTCTGTCAGAAAGGAGAGCGCGGACCTTCTGCTGTCCGGCCTTTGATAAAATAAGATCAATAAACTGCAAAAGTACATGGATAAAAAGAACAACATAGTCATCGGGATGCTTGCGCATGTCGATGCAGGCAAGACAACTCTATCCGAAGCGCTGCTCTACTGCGCTGGGGTCACGAGGAAGCTCGGGCGGGTCGACCGGGGGGATTCCTTCCTGGATACGGACGAGCAAGAGAAGGCAAGGGGCATCACTATCTTCTCGCGGCAGGCCGTGTTCGATGCCGGGGACAGGCATTTTACGCTTCTTGATACCCCCGGGCACGCGGATTTTTCGGCCGAGATGGAGCGCACGCTCCAGGTGCTCGACTATGCGGTGCTGGTCGTAAGCGGGGCTGACGGGATACAGAGCCATACCAGGACGCTCTGGAGGCTGCTGGAGGAATACCGCGTACCGGCGTTCATATTTGTAAATAAGATGGACCAGGCCGGGACCGACAAGGCCGCGAGGATGGAGGAGCTTGAAAATGTCTTCGGCTCCGGCTGCGTCGACTTCACCGGGGTTGCCGCAGGGCCGGACGGAGGAGAGGAGCTTACCGCGCCTTCCGAGGATACGCTTGAGAAGATCGCGGTCTGCGATGAAGCGGTCCTTGAAAAATATCTGGAGGAATCCAGGATAAGCAGGAAGGACGCGGCGTCGCTTATTGCAGAGAGGAAACTTTTCCCTTGCTTCTTCGGGTCTGCGCTTAAGGTCGAGGGGGTCAGCGAACTGATAGAAGGGCTCAGGCTCTTTACCGCGCAGGCAGACCCCGGAGAGGATCTCGGAGCCCGGGCCTTCAAGATAATACGCGATCAGCGCGGGGACAGGATCACCTTCCTCAAGATCAGTTCAGGCATCCTCCGTCAGGGCGATTTGATAGGGGATGAGAAGATCCGCCAGATCAGGATATATAACGGAGATAAGTTTACACTTGCAGACTCGGCCGAAACCGGGACGGTCTGCGCCGTCACGGGCCTCGGTTCCGTTCAGGCCGGGGACGGTCTCGGATGCGACCCCGGGGCGAAAGAGCCTCACCTCGAGCCGGTGCTTTCATACGAAGTCATCCTTCCACCGATGACAGAACGCAATAAGGCCCTCGAATGCCTAAGGAGGCTTGAAGAGGAGCTTCCGGAGCTCCATGTGAACGCGGATCCCGCGACGCGGGAGATCACGGTCCGGCTCATGGGTGAAGTCCAGACAGAGATCATTAAGAACATAATGATAAGCCGCTGGGACACGATAATAATTTTCGGCGAGCCCAGGATCAGTTACCGCGAGACCATAGCTTCGCCGGTGATCGGGATAGGGCATTTCGAGCCGCTGCGGCATTACGCGGAGGTGCATCTGCTTATAGAGCCTGACGAGCCGGGGAGCGGCATCACCCTTGGGAGCGTCTGCAGCGAAAATATGCTTGCGCGCAATTTCCAGCGCCTGATCCTCGCGCATCTTAAAGAAAAGGTGCACCTCGGGGTGCTCACCGGTTCGCCGCTGACGGACGTCCGGATCACCCTGCTTGCGGGACGCGCCAGTAAGGCCCACACCGAGGGCGGGGATTTCCGGCAGGCGACCTACCGCGCGGTGCGCCAGGGGCTTATGAAGGCGGTGAACGTCCTTCTCGAACCATATTACAGCTTCAGGCTTGAGGTGCCTGCGGCGAACGTCGGAAGGGCGCTTTCAGACATGGAGCGCATCCAGGCAAGGTTTTCACTGGAAGGCAACGGCGTTATCACCGGCCTCGCCCCGGTATCGCTCATGCAGAACTACCATACCGAGGTCGCGGCATACACCGGCGGGAGCGGCGTGCTTACCTGTTCCTTCGGCGGTTATTATGAATGCCGCAATGCCGATGATGTTGTGGCAGAGCTCGCATACGATCCCGAGAGCGACATTTCGAACACTCCGGATTCGGTCTTCTGCTCGCACGGTGCAGGGCTCGTGGTGCCCTGGTATGAAGTCGAGGAGCACATGCACCTTGAGGAGCAGGGCCTTGCAGGCGAGGATGAAAGCGGGGATGATCCCTTCGAAGACCTCAGTTCCCTTTACATTAATGCGGAAGCTGATATAAGGCGGAGGCGCGAGGCCGAGAGGAGGAGTCTGGGAGGTGCGGCCCTTGATAAAGAGCTGCAGGCAATATTCGAGAGGACCTACGGCAAAAAGGAACCCTGCCGGAACAGCTCCGCGGCCGTTATCAAAGCTCCGGAAGAGTATGTTTACAAGGAAAACAAAAAACGTGTCAACCGCAAAGAGTATCTCCTGGTAGACGGCTACAATGTGATATTCTCCTGGAATGATCTGGCTGACCTGGCCCGGCAGAACATGGACTCTGCCCGGGACAAGCTGATCGATATCCTTGGAGATTTCCAGGGATATACCGGACAGCACGTGATCCTGGTGTTTGACGCCTATAAAGTGAAAGGCTTCAAGGGCGAGATCTCCAGGGTGAAAGGCATCGACGTGGTGTTCACTAAGGAAGCCCAGACCGCGGACCAGTATATAGAGAAGACTGCCCACGAGATCGGGCGGAGATACAGCGTCACGGTGGCGACTTCCGACGGTACGGAGCAGGTAATAATAAGGAGCCAGGGCTGCTTCCTGCTTTCCTCCAGAGACCTGCGAAGCGAGATAGACCGCGTGAAGACGGAGCTGCGCGACAGACATATCGAG
Organism: Lachnospiraceae bacterium; assembly: GCA_024685315.1. Classification (GTDB taxonomy): domain Bacteria; phylum Bacillota; class Clostridia; order Lachnospirales; family Lachnospiraceae; genus UBA2912. The sequence goes on along the minus strand of JAIKVW010000021.1, from coordinate 25,860 downwards.
AAGGCCGGAAGGGCCACGGACACGGTGGGCGACCACCTGCCGGAGGAGCTCCGGACTATTGATGATGAGAGCCTTTCGTGATAATTTATATCTGGATGATTTCCAGTATTCTTAAGGACAAATATGCGAGGAGAGTAAAAGATGAAAACTACACTTGTGATCATGGCAGCAGGGATCGGCTCCCGCTTCGGCCAGGGGATAAAGCAGCTTGCCCAGATGGGGAAAAACGGCGAGATCATTATGGACTACTCGGTGCATGACGCCAGGGAAGCCGGATTTGACAAAGTAGTATTTATTATACGAAAAGATATTGAGAAAGAGTTTAACGAGATCATCGGGGACCGCATTTCCAAAGAGATCGAGACCGAGTGCGTTTTCCAGGAAATGGACGCGCTCCCTGAAGGGTTTACCGTGCCGGAAGGCCGCAAAAAGCCCTGGGGTACCGGGCAGGCCGTGCTCGCCTGCAAAGGGACGGTAAAGGAGCCCTTCGTGATCATTAACGCGGACGATTATTACGGAAAGAACGGTTTTAGGATCCTTCATGATTTCCTGGTGAAGAATGCCGATGAAAAGTCAGATAAGATCAGGCTCGCGATGGCGGCATTCGTTCTTAAGAATACCCTCAGCGAGAACGGGGCGGTGACCCGCGGAGTCTGCAAAGAGGAGAACGGCCGTCTCACCGACATCGTTGAGACGACTGGTATATTCCAGGGCGGGGACGGCGCAGTGCACTGCGATATCCCCGAGGTAGAGGAGTGGATAAGCCCTGATTCACTGGTCTCCATGAATATGTGGGCGGGCTATCCGGATTTTCTTGACACCCTCGAGGAAGGCTTTAAAGAGTTCCTCTCAAATACTGAGGACGATCCCCTGAAAAAGGAGTACCTCCTCCCGATGTATATCGGGGAGCTTATGGAGCAGGGGCGCCTCACGGTAGACGTGCTGAGGACCGAGGATAAATGGATAGGCATAACCTACCACGAGGACCTGGCTCCGGCGCAGGAGAAGTTCCGCGAGATGATCGAAAACGGTTACTATCCGGAGAAATTATACAGCTGAAAAAAGCGCAGGGTATCATTCCCTGCGCTCCAGACCTGTCACTGTCACAGATCCTGAATCTGCTTTAAAGAGAACATTATAGCCGGCGAAAAACATGCCGTAAATGCGTTCCGGGTCATTCTGGTACGCGGGCCGGGGGTCGAGCGAAAGGACCGAGGAAAGTTCCTCGGCAAGCTCTTCTCCCAGCTCTTTTTTTATTTCTTCCGGGATGGTCACGCTGAGAAGGACCTTCTGGTATTCCGGGCTGCTGACGAACCCCGAAAGCGCCTCAGGAAAAGAATCGGTGTAGGGAACGTAGGGCTTGATGTCGACAATAGGCGTGCCGTTCATCATGTCGACCCCGCTCACATGGATCACCGTGCCGTTATCCGGGGTCTCCTCGAGCCCTTCGAATTTAACGCAGCTGATCCCGATGTTGTTCGGCCGGAAAGGAGAGCGGCTTGCAAAAACGCCGACCTTAGCGTTGCCTCCGAGTCTCGGCGGGCGGATGAGCGGAAGCCAGTTCCTGTCGACCGCGGCCACGTTCTCTGAGAAGACCCAGAGCAGCCAGAGATGCGAGAAGCCCTCGATCCCGCGCAGGGCGTCCGGGTTGCGGTACTGCGGTTCAAATACTATCGTCCCGGCCGACTTTGCCGCGAGCTGCCCCTGCCTGGGGATACCGAACTTTTCATCGAAATGAGTTATGATTTTTGCCACCGGCTTAATAGTATATTCCATAGATCCACCACTCCAATATCATCATGCTGCAGCGACATTATACCAGAAATGTGTACTTAACAGGATACATTTTTATTGATTTTTCAAGCACTTTGATATATAACAATAGTGTAGACTTATTCTAATTACGTTTAGGAGGTAATTCAAATGGGCAAGACACAGATTGTTTCCGCTCAGGAAGCAGCTAAAGTCATTAAAGATGGCATGACCGTTATGGTTGGCGGATTCATGAACAACGGCTCACCTCGCGACCTTATCAAGGCAATTTGCGATGCCGGCGCGAAGGATCTGACAATCGTCTGCAATGACTGCGGATTCGTAGGAGTTGGCGCAGGCGCGCTCCTTGCGAACGGCCAGGTGAAGAAGCTTATCGCTTCCCACGTTGGACTTAACAAGCAGGTCGCTGAGAAGTACAACGCAGGAGAACTTGAGCTTGTTCTTCAGCCTCAGGGCACACTCGCAGAGCAGATCCGCGCAGCCGGAGCTGGACTTGGCGGCGTTATCACACCTACCGGTATGGGAACCATCGTCGCAGAAGGCAAGGATACCATTGTGATCGACGGCAAGGAGTATCTCGTAGAGAAGCCGATTCACGCTGATGTAGCAGTTATCGGCGCTTACATGGCTGACGAGACCGGAAACGCTATTTACAAGGGCTCGACCCGTAACTTCAACGTCCTTATGGCATCAGCAGCAGATACCGTTATCGTAGCAGCAGAGCACATCGTTCCTGCAGGCGAGATCGGTCCTGATCATGTTGAGACACCTCATATCTTTGTTGATTACCTTGTACAGGAAACCAACATTGGTGAGTTCGAATAAGGAAGGAGATAACGACAATGGATAAGAATGAAGTAAAAAATTTTATAGCAAAGAGAGTTGCTAAGGAATTACATGACGGAGACGTTGTCAATCTCGGTATCGGTCTTCCGACCCTCATCCCCAACTTCCTTCCCGAAGGCGTTGACGTAACCCTTCAGTCAGAGAACGGATTCATCGGACTCGTTTCCACAGAGATGGAAGACAAAGAACTTGCAAGATATGTCTGCAACGCAGGCGGCGCTCCCGCTTCAATCGCTAAGGACGGAATGTTCTTTGATTCAGCTACCTCCTTCGGAATCATTCGCGGCGGACATGTTGACGTAACAGTTCTTGGATCAATGGAAGTTGCTGAGAACGGCGACATCGCAAACTGGATCGTACCCGGCAAGAGCGTTCCCGGAATGGGCGGCGCTATGGACCTTGTAGTCGGTGCAAAGAAGGTTATCGTTGCTATGACTCACACTCAGAAGGGTGCTCCGAAGATCCTCAAGCACTGCACACTTCCTCTTACTGCTGAGAAGCAGGTCAACCTCATCGTTACCGAGATGGGCGTTATGGAAGTAAGGCCTGAGGGACTTGTACTTACCGAGTACAACCCTGAGTACACGATCGAAGAGGTTCAGGCAGCTACCGAAGCTACACTCATCATTCCTGATGACATCAAGCAGATGGAACTGTAATCCGGCTGTAAGAACAGAATGATCATATAAAAGCCTATCCCGCCCACAGGAAACTGCGGACGGGATTTTTTATTCTATGCCGTATTTTTTTGCTTTTGTGTAGAACAGGCTGCGCGATATTCCGAGAAGCTTTGCGGCCTTTGTCTTATTGCCCCTGGCTTCAGTGAGCGCATTTATAATATTTTTCTTCTCAGTCTCCTCCCTTGCCGAAAAAAGCGTTGCGGGAGCAGGTTCTGTTTCGGCCTTTCTTTTCTTCTTGGAATGCTTCTTCCATATTTCTTTGACGAACTGGAAATCCTCGCGGGTGAGGTAAGTATTGTTCTTCATAATGCAGGCTCTTTCGATAACATGCTCCAGCTCCCTGATATTTCCGGGCCAGTCATAGCCGGAAAGGAAGGAAAGCGCGTCTTCCGAAACCCCGAGGATGTGCAGATCATACTTGGAGTTGATCCTTCCGATAAGCGAGTTGCAAAGATCCGGCAGGTCTTCCATCCTTTCACGAAGCGGAGGGATGTCTATCTCTATGGCATTCAGCCTGTACAGAAGGTCTTCGCGGAATTTCTTTTCTTCGACCATCTCATAGAGGTCTTCATTAGTGCAGGATATCACCTGTATATTAAGCGGTATCGGATCTGAAGACCCGAGACGCGTGACCTTTGATTCCTGGAGGACTCTTAGGAGCTTTGCCTGCATCTCAAGAGAAAGAGCCTCTACTTCGTCAAGAAGTATAGTCCCGTGGTTGGCTCGCTCGAACTGTCCGGCGCGGCCGCCCCTGATGGCCCCGGTGAAAGTCCCGGACTCGTATCCGAACATTTCGGATTCCAGAAGGTCTTTCGGTATCGCTGCGCAGTTTACCTTTACAAAAGGAAAGCCTTTACGGTCGCTTGATTCATATATCGCATTTGCGTAGACCTCTTTTCCGACGCCGCTTTCGCCGGTGAGCAGTATGGGCATGCGAGTGTTTACAAGATTCATGAGGGTTTCTTTGATCTCTGTGATCTTCTCAGAGCTGCCGACAATAGTATCAAACACGCTCGGAGCCTTGTGCAGGCCCTGCATCTGCCTGACATAGAGCTCGTTGATATGCTGGAGTTCGGACAATCTTGCGTAAAGGTCATTGACAGTTGGCTGCATGTCTATCGCGCCGCTCATGGAAATGGCCCCGATGATCTCATTAAGGCTGTTGCGTATCGGTATGCGGCTGCAGACAAGGGCTTTTCCATTTCCGGATTCGAATATGTCGTTAATGTCGACCTTGCCGTTCAGGGTGTCGTAGAACTTAGTATTTGGTATTACGTCCTCGACCTTTTTGCCGATGACCTCCCCGGCGGAGTAGCCGTACTGTCTTGAATAATTGTCTGCCATATAGACTATCGTTCCGAACTTGTCGACGATGGTGAACTGATAGAGCAGGAACGCGCATTTTGACACGATGTTCTCTATTCCCAGATTGTTGTCATCAATTTTCAGTGAATAAAACGCGGGGTCATAACCTCGATTCTCCGAATCCATAAAAATGTCCTTTCAAGAATACAATGTACAGCTATGTGCTGATATTAACACAAATTGTCCAGAAAAGCAAACAGATTTTTTGGGGGAGTTTTTGAAATCATAACAAGTACAGGCGGCAGGGCCTGCCTTTCAGGCAGGAGAGCCGGAAGTATATTCATCCGTCCAGAGTGTATAAAAATAAAAGCAGTACGGGGGTTTTAAGGAAACGGGAATCACCGCCTGCAGAAAATTATATGAGCACGCTCTCCTGATTTAAAGAAGAACATAAACTACTTGTTTAAATTTGGCATGCTCCTTGCTTTTATTACAATTGTACAGGATATCGGATTTATCTTCGGGATTTTTGTTAAAAATTTCCTTAGAAAGTGCCTGCCATACCGGTATCCTGGCGGAACTGTTGGTATAATTGCGATTCTTAAAAACGAGAGGAGATGTATAATTATGAGAATAGCAGTTATGGGCGCAGGATCGCTCGGCACCATACTTGGCGCGTATGTCGCTAAAGCCGGTTATGATGTCGTGCTTGTAGATCCTTACAAGGAGCATGTTGACACTCTGAATGAGAAGGGAGCGCATGTTGTCGGGACAGTTGACTTTGTTCAGCCCGTACACGCTATTACCCCCGATCAGATGGAGGGCATCTACGATCTGGTTATTTATATGGCTAAGCAGACATATAATGATACCGCGATTCCTCAGTTCGCTGCCCACATCGACGAGCACTCCACCGTATGCACGTGCCAGAACGGTATTCCTGAATATGCAGTGAGTGCAGTGATCGGCTCGGAGCGTGTTGTCGGAGCACCTGTCGGCTGGGGAGCAACCTTCATCGGACCCGGCTGTTCAGCGCTTACTTCAGAAGCAAACCGTCTCGGATTTACTCTTGGATCCCTCGACGGTCCTGTGAATGACAGAGTCCTGATGGTCAAAAAGGTCCTTGAGAGCATGTGCGAGGTAGTTGTGTCCGACAACCTTCTCGGACTGCGCTGGACCAAGCTTCTCATGAATGCTACCTTCAGTGGATTGTCAACTGCTATGGAGACTACGTTCGGCGGCATTCTGGACAACGATAAGGCAATGAACCTTATCCTCAGGATCGGAAAGGAATGTCTTGACGTTGCTGCCGAGAAGGGCGTGACTCTTGAGCCGTACGAGGGTTACAGCTTCTACGAGGTATTCCGCCGCGGTAATCCTGCGACCAATGCGCATTCACTCAAGCTTATCCATGAGATCTGGGATCCTCATCATGCTCTTCTGGCTAGTATGGCCCAGGATCTGGCTAAAGCCCGCAAGTGTGAGATCCTTAACATCAACGGCGTAGTTTGTGACGGCGGAAAGGAGACCGGAGTTCCTACCCCTGTCAACGACATCATTGTAGACATCGTATCTGCAATGCAGGCAACCGGAAAGGCGTACACTTTCGACGCAAATGTATGCAAGAATTTTGACCGCTTCGAAAAATATCTTTAAAGAGGGAGGAATTAAGCCATGTCAATGTTCCCGATAATAATGTGGATACTCATGGTAGTTGTTGCTTTTGTTATCTACATTCCTGTAGCTATAAAGATCAATAAAACAGGGCTTAAGAGGCTTGGAGCCACTGCGCATATTTTCACCTGCGACCCTGACAAGGACCCGATCAAGTAGTTGAGAGCGTACGGGAGGTTAAGTTATGTCTATCTATTTAGGTGTATTTATAGGTTATTTTGCCATCATCATTATTTCTTCCATAGTCGGCGCAAAGAAAGTTGAGACAATGGGAGACTTCACCACCGGCGGAAACAGCATGGGCCTTATCCTTGGTGTTGGTACCTCGGTCGCTACCTGGCTTTCTGTTGCTTCGGTCATGGGCGTTCCCGGTAATATTTATTCGCGTGGTGTATGCGCAATCACAGGATGGATCGCAGGCTGGTTCGGAGGCACCGCTTTAATGCCCCTGATCGCTTACAAGATCCGCCGTCCTGCAGTTCCCACACGTACCTTTCCTGAGTTCATTCATGCAAGGTATGACGCAGACAAGGATGTCAGCCCGCTGCAGATCGTAGCAGCTGTCATCGAGCTTGCAGGTTACTTCGTATTCTCGTTCATCCAGGTGCAGGGCTTTGGTATCGTTCTTAACCGTATTACCGGACTTCCGTTCGTTACCTGCTGCTGGCTTTTCATGATCATCCTTGTTTTCACCTGCTTCGGCGGATTCCAGTCAGTTGCAAGGACTGATACCGTTAATGCGATCCTGATTCTCATCGGTGTTATCGCAGGCGCGATCACCGTTGTCAATGTTGCAGGCGGTATGGGAGCGATCGTAGAGAATTTTGCTACCACCACAGCTCCCGCAGTTACAGGCGGCAATCCTATACCCGCAGGAAGCCTTACTTCCACCTGGGGCGTATTCGGTGCGAGTGCCATAATGTCGACGTTCCTTTCGAACTCCCTTGGCGCATCCGTTGCTCCTCACTGGGTCGCAAGGTTCATGGCTCCGAAGAATGCCAAGACCGGCGCTCTGCAGATGTTCTGGGTAGTTATCTTCCTTATCCCGATCTTCATCTGCATCGTTATCATCGGTATGGGCGGCAAGGCTCTGATGCCTTCGCTTCCTGAGGGAGTTACCTCTGACTACATGTTCCCTCAGCTGATCATCAACTACCTGAATCCTGTTCTGGGTTCACTTGCGCTCGTAGCTATCTGCGCTGCAGCAGTTTCGACAGCAAACTCCATGCTTCTGCACTGCTCGACCTCACTTATCTATGATATCGTCCGTAACATTAAGTTCAGCGGCGGCAAGAAAGCAACCGTAGAAGATGATGCAAAGACGACCAAGGTCCTTCGTATCACGATCCTTGTACTTGGTGTTCTGGCGGTTATCGGAGCGATACAGCAATGGTCGTTCCTGGCAGACGGCTTCACCTATGTTTACGGTGCATTCGGCTCGGTATTCTTCGCAATGGTATGGCTTGGCCTCTATGTGAAGAAGATGAACAGGCCCGCAGCGTGGGTATCCCTTATCGTCGGCTTCATCCTTTACTTCTACTGTGTAACCCAGGGCGCTCCTTTCGGACTTCCTACGTTCATAGTATCAGGCGGATGCTCAGTTATCTCCGCGATCATTGTAATGCTCGTCACCAAGGCTCCTCCTGTAGAGTGCTACGAAGCATACTTCAGTGATGATCCGAGCGAAGCTACGGTTGCAGCTATGCACAGGATCAGGAGAGATGACGTTTAATTAAACAGATTCGCAGCTAAACATCTTTACTGCCTGCCGCGATCCTGCGGCAGGCAGCAGCTTGGGCATCTCCGGTCCGTTAAAGGTCCGGAGATGCCCGCGGGACGGGGCCGCATAAGTAATGAAAGAGTTCAATCTGGAGCAGGAATACCATGAAATGAATATGGAAGGGCTGATGGACATTGAAGGCGGAGTGCTGAAACGCTGTGCTGTTGATTTCCAGCAAATAGATGATCATGCCCGGATGATAAGTATTCCGGAAGGTGTCAGCAGCATCGAAAGAGGGGCCTTTGATGAATATAATTCCGGAGAGAACTCAAAAGGTATAGCATATATACTCTCCCACAGGGATTACTATCTAAATGAGAACCGCAAGCAGGTGAACCGCCGCCAACCGGTGAAGATCTATTATCCCGAGGGAGTAAGTACAATAACCGATAAGGCGGCCTATATGCTTGACAGGGACATGGACGTGCGCCTTATGGAGCTTTCGTTCCCGGCCTCGCTCGAAAAAGTAGCCGAGGGAGCGCTTCCTGTGTATCTGAAAGCCATCAATGTTCATGAAGAGAATGAAGTATTTAAGAGCGTTGACGGCGTGCTTTTCAGTAAGGACGGAAAGAAACTGATCAAATTCCCCGGGTACAACAGTTTCATGGATTACTCAATCCCGGAAGATGTTGAGGAGATCGCCGCGCAGGCTTTTAATAACGCCGCGGTGAATAAGCTGACGATCCCGGGAACGATACGAAAGGTTCCGGCCGGGTGCTTCAGGAACTCTGTAATTGAAGAACTGGAGATCTGCGAAGGGACAGAAGAGATAGGCGAGGAGGCTTTTGAAGGAAGCAGGATCAAAGAGATCCGTCTCCCCTCGACATTAAGAAAGATCGGCAGCTTTGCCTTCAGGGGCTGCACAGCTATAAAGAGTATTAATTGTGAAAGTGAAGATCTGCAGATCGGGAAGGGCCTGTTCTGCGAGGGGAAATACGATGATATTTCCTGGTGGTGCTGGGAAGAGATCCCCAAGGCCGCATTTCTGAATGCAGATATTAAAAAGATAGAAATACCGAAGGGCGTAGAGGCCATTGGCGAATATGCTTTTGCAGGATGCTACACGGCCAGAAGGGTATCATTGCCGGAATCGGTAAAGGTAATTAATCCTCACTCTTTTGATCTAGGACCGACCTGGAACAGGCCGGTCACTCTCCCCAGATCGCTCTATCATTACCTTTACCGCTTCCCGGCCTGCATTACGGTAGACAGAAAGTTCAGGTCTGAACTCTGGGAAAAGCGTGAGAACAAGGACTTTGCAGAAGACCCTGAGGTCCTTCTGGAGCAGAAAAAGGCGATCGAGGATTATCTTCCGAAACTCCGCGTAATGCAGTTTACCGAGAAAAATGAGCTAAAGAAGCAGCTTCAGCAGATCGGCCTGATGATGAATAATTCATGAGAGAAGGAGACCTGTTATGGAAATAAAAGAACTCACGGCTTTGCAGATATCAGAGCGCATTGAATATGTCAAAAGCAAACTCGGAATGAGCGATGAAGATCTGGCCGCGGTAACAAAGGAAAAAGGGCTCAGCGATGCGCAGGCCTGTGAAATGATCGAGAACGTGATCGGAACTTATTCACTCCCTTACAGTATCGCGCCCGGTTTCCTGATCAACGGCAGGGAGTACATCGTGCCCATGGTAACCGAGGAGCCCTACGTAGTCTCATCCACTATAAACGGAGCTCTTCTCGCAGCGAAGAACGGAGGATTTATCTGCTCAAACACCGGCTCGGTAATGTACGGGCAGATCCAGCTCACCGGGATCAGGAACCCGAACACCGCAGGGTTGAAACTTCTCGAGAGGAAAGCTGAGATCATCGAGGCCGCGAACAAAGTAGATCCCGTGCTCGTATCTTTCGGGGGAGGATGCTTTGACGTTGAAGTAAGGCCAGTCGAGACTTGCGATGGTCCAATGCTGATCCTCCATCTGGTGATCAACACGGCAGATGCTATGGGTGCGCAGGCGATAAACGCAATGGCAGAGGCCGTATCGCCACTCGCCGAATCGATTACGGGTGGCCGTGCGATAGTAAGAGTCCTGTCAAACAGGGCCTTCAGAAGGCTGGTGCGCGCTCGTGTGACCGTGAAGAAGGAGGACCTCGGCGGTGAGGAATGCGTTGACAAGGTGGTGTCTGCCTACGCTTTTGCTGATGCAGATCCTTACCGCGCTGTAACCAATAATAAAGGCGTCATGAACGGCATAATCCCGGTAGTTGTGGCCACGGGGAACGATACCAGGGCCGTAGAAAGCGGAGTCCACTCATATGCCTGCAGATCCGGGCAGTATAAACCGATCACCATCTGGGAAAAGGATGGAAAAGGGAACCTGTGCGGCATGATAGAGATACCTATGGCTATCGGGACCGTCGGCGGAACGACAAGATTCCACCCCGGAGCCCAGTTCTCATTAAAACTTATGAGTGTTAATTCGGCTGCTCGGCTCGCTGAGATAATTGCCGCCACGGGGCTTGCGGCAAACCTCGGTGTGCTTTATTCACTGGTCACTGCCGGGCTGCACGGCGATTTTGAAGCTGCAAGGAAATAAACGGTAACAATATTATTTTAAATAAATTATCTAGAAGGAGAGAAACAATGAGCGATCTTAAGAACAAGAGAATAATCACGGTTGCTACCACAGGAGCATGGCCCAAGAAGGAGAACAATCCCAATGTCCCCATGACCCCCGAGGAGATCTGTGAAGACGTATACGAGTGCTGGAAAGCCGGCGCTGCAGTAGCTCATCTTCATATGAGGGATGATGAGGGCAACGGCACAATGGATCATTTAAAATTTGCAAAGACCCTGGAACTCCTTAAGACTAATCATCCGGACTGCGATATCGTTCTGAACCTGACCACTTCCGGCGATATCCATGCGACCGACGAGTCCCGCCTTCTCCACATAAAGGAGCTTAAGCCTGAGATGGCATCCTATGACTGCGGCTCAATGAACTGGCTCAACATGGGCCTTTTCATCAACAGCCCGGCATTCCTTGAGGAGTGCGGAAAGCTCTTCCAGGAGCTCAACGTTAAGCCAGAGATCGAGTGCTTCGACCCCGGTATGATCGGAAACGCAGCATACTATCTTAAGAAGGGAGTGCTTAAGGCTCCGCTTCATTTCCAGATGTGCATGGGCTGCGCGAACGGCATCCCCGGATCCGTTAAGAATCTCGTATTCATGGTAGAGACCATGAACCAGCTCTGCCCGGGATCTACCTGGTCCTGCTTCGGAGTTGGCCACAGCGCTATGGAGATCATGTACGCTGCAGTTGCGCTCGGCGGACACATCCGCGTCGGAATGGAAGACAACGTCATGTACTCCAAGGGCGTCCTCGCAGAGAATAATGCCCAGTTCGTAAAGAGGGCTAAGAGAGTCATTGAAGAGTTTGGCTGCCAGGCAGCTACACCCGACGAGGCACGTCAGATCCTCAGTCTTAAATAGTTGTCAGAAAGCTGCAGGATGTAAACCGGTCCCTGCATAAATACCTTTGCCGAAGGGGCGATATGTATAAACTCCCTATTATTTATACAATCGCTCCTTTGCTGCATAGTGCGGATGAGGCGCACGGCTTTCTCCGGAGCGCAGCCCGCAGGAAAAGGAAAGAGATCATGACAGTAAGGGAAGCAAATGCCGAAGTGATCGAAAGACTTCAGAAGGCAGAGGTGTTTTTAACCGGAGCCGGAAGGGCATCTGAGCATATCGGCTTCCTTTCAGCCGGAAAAAGCCTGCTGCACAGCGGGCCGCCGGTAGATTGGGATGATATGTGCAGCGCCATGAAAAACGCTGTCTGCGGAGCTGCGGTATATGAAGGATGGGCAAGAGATCCCTCTGAAGCTGCTGAGATGGCACGCAGCGGCCGGATCAGATTCGCCTCAGCAAATGACTACCATGCGGTAGGTCCGATGGCAGGTATCATATCCCCGTCAATGCCGGTATGGCTATTTGAAAACCGGACTTACGGGAACCGTGCGGCGGTCACCTTTAACGAAGGCCTTGGACGGACTCTTCGTTTCGGAGCAAACGGAGAAGATGTTATAAAACGGCTCAAGTGGATGGAAGAGTGCCTGGGGCCCATAATGAGCGAAGCCCTGGAGTTAAGCGGTCCGGTCTCACTTACGGAGATCGTTTCCAGAGGGATACAGCGCGGAGACGAGGCACATAACAGGAACAAAGCCTGCACCGGGCTCTTTATAAGGAAGATGGCCCCGTACATAGCTTTGACCCGCGCCGGCCGCGAAGAAATATACGAAGTTCTGAAGTTCTTTGACGGAAACGACCATACTTTTCTGAATCTGTCCATGGGGCTCAGTAAGTGCACGATGGAAGCGGCATACGGAGTCCCGGGGAGCACGATAGTGACCTGTATGTGCACTAATGGGCACGAATTCGGGATCCACGTATCCGGGCTCGGAGAAAAGTGGATCACTGCGCCAGCCCCATACGCTAAAGGAAATTATTTTAAAGGTTACGGAGCCGAAGATGCCAATCCGGCAATGGGAGACTCCTATGTTTCGGAAACCAACGGACTTGGAGGCTTTGCAATGGGAGCAGCTCCCGGCCTGGGGAAATTTATCGGAATAACCCCACGCGAATGCATGCAGGCCTCTGCCGCCATGTACAGCATCACATGCGCTGAACATGAGAGGTTCCGGATACCGTTCATGGGATACAGCGGGACCCCGCTTGGTATTGACGTCAGGAAGGTCCTTGATACCGGGATCCTTCCGGTAATTAATACCGGTATTGCGCACAAGGAACCTGACGTCGGGCAGATCGGGGCCGGAATAGTATACCCTCCTGTGGAGGTGTTTAAAAAGGCAATGCTTCTCCTAGAGCAGGGGCAGGAATAGTAAACCTGGTGTCAACCAATGCTTTTATGAGTATAGACAAAAGGAGCGATCATGGGAAATCTTTCAAACAAGAGAATAATCACAGTAGCTACAACAGGAGCCTGGCCGACAAAAGAGAACAACCCGAACATTCCTCTGCAGCCGGATGAGATCGCAGAGGAAATATATCAGTGCTGGAAGATCGGAGCCGCGGTCGCCCATGTCCATGTAAGAGATGAGCAGGGGCACGATTCGATGAAGGTCGAGACTTTCAAAGCAGTTCTTGACAATCTGTTCGGAGCGCATCCCGACTGCAATATTGTAATAAACCTTACTGCGGCAGGCGGTATTGGGAATACAGAGGAGGGCCGCATGGCGCCTTTCAAGACGCTCAGGCCTGAGATGGCAAGCTACGACTGCGGGACCATGAACTGGATGCACATGGGGATCTTCAACAATAATCCCCAGTTCCTCATGAATATGGGGACCGCGATGCAGGAAGCCGGGGTCAAGCCTGAGATAGAGGTGTTTGACCTTGGAATGATATACGAGGCAAAGTGGTACAGGGATAAGGGTTACATTAAGGATCCGGTGCATTTCCAGTTCTGCATGGGCTGCGCCGGCGGGATCACTGCCACAGTTGATAACGTCGTCCTTATGAGAAATGTGCTTCGCGAGACCATGCCCGGCTCAACCTGGAGCGCTTTCGGCGTAGGGAAAGGCGCAATGGAAGTCATGTACGGAGCCATAGCGGCCGGAGGGAACATCCGCGTCGGAATGGAGGACAATGTTGTATACCGCAAGGGCGAACTGGCTGAGAGCAACATGCAGCTGATAGCCCGGGCCAGAAGGGTGATAGAAGAGTTCGGATGTGAAGTCGCAACCTCTGATGAAGCGCGCGAGATGCTGGGGCTTCCCTTAAAATAAACAGAAATAGCCTTCTGTAAATGCCAGGTGCAGGTGGAAGGTATGCTATGATATAATTAATAAACCAAGATTCTGGAACGGCATCTGCGGTTCCGGGCCCTGATGCTGATTAAGGAGGGAAAACATGCAGGAACTTAATGATGTCGTTGTCGTAGGTATGGCCAGAAGCCCTATCGGGGATTTTATGGGAAGCCTTTCAGGGATAAAGGCGGTTCCGCTCGCAATGCAGGTCGCTGAAGAAGCGGTCAGGCGGAGCGGGATGCCGAAAGATAAGATCGATGAAGTCACTCTTGGCTGTGTCTATAAGCACGGCATGAAAGGAAATCCTGCGCGCCAGGTGCAGATCGGGCTGGGACTTCCTTACACGGGATCCGCGCTCACCATCGAGCAGCAGTGCTCATCCAGTATGCGTGCGCTCGAGATCGCAGCACAGCAGATCATGCTTGGGAAGACCCGTGCCGCGCTTGTCTGCGGTGTTGAGAGCATGTCAAATGTCCCTTTCATGATCATGGACAGCAGGAAAGGGCTGAAGGACAAAACAAAGATCGAGGACGCCCTCTACTGGGACGCGCTGATAGACGTATTCAGCGGCGAGAGCATTATCAGGACCGCTGAAAATGTTGCCGCCCAGTACAATGTTACCCGCGAGGCCCAGGATGAATATGCCTGCATTACCCAGAACAGGGCGGCAGCAGCGATAAAAGAAGGCAGGTTCAAAGAGGAGATAGTTCCGATAAAGGTCCAGACCCGCAAGGGAGAAGTGACAGTAGATACGGACGAACATCCCAGAGAGGTCACCCTGGAAGGCCTGGCAAAGCTGCGCACGGTGCTTAAGGACGGCACGGTCACCGCAGGCAATGCATCCGGCATCAATGACGGCGCGAGCGCTGCCGTGATCTGCTCGGCATCCCTTGCGCAGGAGCTAGGCATTAAGCCGCTGGTGAAGATACTTTCTACCGCGACCGCTAGCTGCAAGCCTGAAGTAATGGGCATAGGTCCTATCTATGCGATTCCTAAGGCTCTTGAATATGCAGGACTTTCTATAGGCGATATCGATTATTTCGAGATCAATGAAGCCTTCGCGGCACAGGTGCTCCCCTGCCTCAATGAGCTTGGAATCACACTTGACAAGGTGAATGCGAATGGCTCGGGCATCGCGCTTGGGCATCCGGTCGGCATGACCGGCCTGCGCCTCATGATCAGCGGGTACTATGAGCTGAGGCGCCGCGGCGGGAAGTACGGCTGCGGTTCGCTCTGCGCCGGCGGCGGCCCCGCTATGGCCGTTGTATACGAAGTGCTGTAAAAAAGACTTCCGGTCCCGGCTTTGGGGGTGTATGCGGCCTGCTTTGACGTGTTGGATATGCGAGGTTTGCTTGAAGTGAGTACCCAAAAGATTGAAAGCGCTAAAAAGGCACCCATTTTGGGTGCCTTTTTAGCGCTTATATTAAAAGGACATATCAGGGAAAAAGTTAGATCAGCCCGGCCCTCTTTGCCTGATCCTTCAGTTCGTCTCTGAAGTCCGGATGGGCGAGCTCGATCAGAGCCAGCGCGCGCTCCCTTGTAGTGAGCGGCTTCAGGTTCACGATACCGTACTCGGTCGCCACATACTGTATGTCGGAGCGGGGAGTAGTTGCCGGAGTCCCAAGAGGGAAGTCCAGCACGATCTTGCTTTCTCTCTTTCCGTTCTTCTCGAAGCTGGAGGCAAGCGCGATGATCGACTTGCCGCCGGGTGACCACTGAGCTCCCCTGACATAATCAAGCTGGCCGCCCACAGCGCTCTGCTGGTGGAATCCTATGCAGTCGGCTGCGGTCTCTCCAAAAAGGTTCACGGACATCGCGGAATTGACCGAGATCATGCGGTTGTTTTTTGCGATGTTCCTGGCGTCATTTATGTAAGGGAATGGAGCGGAGAGGAGATCTTTATTGTGATCCATGAACTCGTACATCTCCTGGGTCCCGCTCGCAAATGAGAATACCGATATCCCGTCGTGGAAGCCCTTAGCCTTGTTTGTTATGTTGCCGTTCTTCATGAGGTACATCAGCGAAGGGCTGAACATCTCAGAGAAGACTCCGAGATCATTCCTGTCCGAGAGGCCGTAGCCGATAGCGCTTGAGAGGAGGCCTATCCCGAGCTGCAGGGTAGCGCCGTCAGGGATTTCCCGGAGGACGTTTGCAGCGATCTCTTCGGTAGTCTTGTCGAAATCTCCCTGGGGAGTAGGCGGAAGCATGTAATCTGCTTCAACTATATAATCAGCCTGCGAAGCGTTGATGTATCCGTCTATCCCGTAGACATAGGGAACCTGCCTGTTGACTTCGAGGATGATCCGGTCGGCAGTTTCCATCAGGTATTTGCCGATGCAATTGCCGGAGGGGCCAAGGGACATATTGCCGTTTTCGTCCGGGGGCGATACCTGCATGAAAGCGACGTTCGGCCTGCAGACATCGTAAACCCAGGTGTCAACCTGGCTCAGGTGGAAGGAAGTGTATTCCGAGGGGAGTCCGATCTTCATCGCGCACCTTTCCACGGGGCCGAGGAAGGGAGAAGTCATCCCGAAAGGATTATTCTCTTTTTCAGTGAATACCTTTACTGGTCTCATGAGTGTGCTTGCTCCGAGCACGACGTTCTCAAGCTCATCGTGTCTTTCCCAGAGGGCGTCGATGAGGGTGAAGGGAGCGCTGCTGTTGATCGCGAGGAATATGCGGTCGCCGGAGCGGATGCTTTTCACGGCTTCCTCGGCGGTGACGAGCTTATTCCTGTATTCTTCCGTCAGGTCCATATCAAATATTTCCTTTCTGAAATAGTTTTTTATTATTATCTGATCCCGTACTGTTCAAGTTTTTTGTACAGGACTGTTCTGGAGATGCAGAGGAGGTCGGCCGCTTTGGCTCGGTTGCCGCCGCTTTGTTTGAGCGCGCGTTCTATGAGCTCCTTCTCAAACCGGTGCTTTGCCTCCCTCAGGTTGTAATCCATATTGGCCGGATCAGCGAGGTGGCTGCTGAAAGTTATGCGTTCTCTAAGCCGCTCGAAGTCGGAGGGAGTTAGGATGCGTCCTGTCGTTACGTTTATCGCGGACTCGATGACATTGTGGAGCTCGCGGACATTGCCGGGCCAGTTGTACTGGTAGAAGAGTTCAATTACCGAAGGCTCTACCCCTACGATCGAAGTGCCCATTTCCTTGTTCAGCCGCTCTATGAGGTTTGCGGTCAGGGAAGGGATGTCTTCCTTGATCGTCCTCAGCGGGGGAGCGGTTATCTTGATGACGTTGAGCCTGTAATAGAGGTCAGCCCTGAATTTTCCCTCAGCGATGAGCTTCTCAAGGGGAATGTTCGAGGCGGATATGATCCTTACGTCTATCTTGCGGGGACTCTTGCCGCCGACCGGGTCGATCTCCATTTCCTGGAGGACTCGCAGGAATTTTGGCTGGATCGTGGGGGTAAGGAGGTTTACTTCATCCAGAAAGATCGATCCGTTGTTAGCAAGCTCGAATTTTCCGATCTTTCCTCTGGACAGAGCTCCGGTGAACGAACCGGGTTCATATCCGAAGAATTCAGACTCCATCAGCTCCGCAGGGATCGCGGAGCAGTTTACCGTAACGAATTTCTGCAGGCTCCGGCTGCTGAGGGAATGTATTGCGTGAGCTACCATTTCCTTGCCGGTTCCGGTCTCGCCTTCGATAAGCACGGATGAATTGGATCTGGCTGCGATGGAGATCTCTGACTTCATCCGAAGCATGGCAGGGCTGTTGCCTATGATGCTGCTTAATGAATACCTGGCTCCTCTCTCGTGGGAAAGCTCTTCCTTATAGTATTCGACTTCGCTGGTAAGCTGGCTTATCTGGCGGTTGATCTCACGTATGCCGAAAACGCCTTCGGCCAGTACGCTCAGGAACACCCCGCATACCTTTCCCGACGAGTCGCGCCGCGGAGTATAGATCGTCATCGTGGGGATCTTCCCCTTTACCGGAGATTCCGGGAAGACCGTGTGAACTACGGTCTTGCCTGTTTTCAGACACTCGGGAGCCATGGAATCCGGGATGACTGAAAGCACGTTCTTGCCTATAGCTTCATCCCATGAGACGCCGGTATAATCCTGCCACTGTCTCGAAACGTAAATATAGTTCAGATCGGCATCGAGTGCGGCCATAGGAGAATTTTCAGCATATTCCTTAAAAATATCTTTCCGCATTGCCATTCCTTAAAAAAATATAAAAAAATCCACGGAATTATTTTACAATTATATAATAATAATGTCAATAAAAACATACATGTAATAAAAAGCTTACAAAACCGGAAAGAGTGAAAATCAAAGGCTTTGTTAAAGTCTAACAAAGTTAGTGTAAACTTTTCCTAACAAAACTGTGAAAAGTGTCATAGAAAGTATTCTGACAAAAGCCTGAAAAATAGGGCTTTGGCGGGTGCCGGGCTTCTGGCTGAAGGCTGGCACGCTAATTGCTAAGTATTAATACGTAAAATATTTTTTGCCTGGACACAGCGGAGCTGTTTTTTCTGGCTTTTACGGCCCTGCTGGTCAGGAGAAGGAGGATTTTATGAGAATTGTTGACCTGACGACGTTACTTGAGGGCGAGCTTCCGAGCGATCCTGATATTCAGATCCCTCACATTCAGAACATCGATCACAAGGCTACAGCACCCGGAATGAAGGATTTCTTCCCGGGAACCACAGAAGAAGATCTTCCTGAAGGGAATGGCTGGGCAATCGACTTCGTTCAGATGTGCACACACTCCGGCACACATATCGATGCCCCCTGGCATTACTACCCGCGTCAGAACGAGGACATCATTCCCGGAGGAGAGCCTGCATGGACGATTGAGCAGGTGCCGCTTGACTGGTGCGTAGGCCCCGGCGTAAAGCTTGATTTCTCTGACAAGCCCGACGGATACAAGATCTCCAAACAGGATGTCATCGATTATCTCGCAAAGATCAACTACACCATCAAACCTGGCGATATCGTGCTTCTTAAGTCCGGCGCGAAGACAAGGTGGGGAACCAGGGAGTATCTCGTTGCCGGCGCAGGAATGAGCGCAGAAGCTACACTCTGGCTTTGCGAGCAGGGCGTTCACACCGTAGGAACAGACGGCTGGAGCTGGGACGTTCCTCTTCCTTTCGAGGCTCAGGAATTTGAGAAGACCCATGATAATTCAATTATCTGGGAGGCTCACCGTGTAGGCCGCAGGAGAGCATACTGCCATATCGAGAAACTCGATCATCTGGATGACGTTCCGGATTACGGCTATACCGTATGGGCACTTCCTATCCCGGTAAAGGGAGGAAGCGCAGGCTGGTGCCGTGTGGTTGCGGTCTTTGACGAGTAATGGGATCGTTTAATACTTGGAGAGAGGTATTATAAACAGTTTCCATAACTTAATACTATATGAAAGGAGATTGTTATGTCTGCTAATACTACATTTGTAATAATGTTTGTTGTCTTCGTTGCAGTGCTTGTCGGCGCAGGTTTCTACGCTAAGCGCTGGGTACGCGAGACGTCCGACTTTATCCTTGCCGGCCGCGAGGTTTCCACTTTTATCAATATGATGGGTGTTATCGCGATCGGTTTCGCTGGAACCACGGTCGCCCTTGCTCCCGGTTTCTCGATACTCTACGGCTTTAAGAACTCTGCTGTATGGGGAATCGTCTACGGAGTATGCGGACTCCTGCTTTACGGCGTGCTCTGGGCAAAATTCATCCGTCTCAACGGCGCGCAGACCCTGCCCGAGTATCTTGAGATGCGTTACTCCGCAAAGATCCGTCCCGTCGTAGCGATCACTTCTGTTATCGGTATGTGCGGTATCCTTGCAAATAATATCGTATCCTGCGTTTCTTCCATAGTAGGCTTCACAGGCTGGAACGTTACGGCTACCACGCTGGTGATCTTCCTGGTAATCATCGCGTTCACATTCATTTCCGGCCTCTGGGCAGCTACCATCACAGACTTCTTCCAGGTCTGCATCGGTGTCGTAGCAGTTCCCCTTATGCTTTCGCTCCTTATGAAGAAGTTCGGACCCGTTGCCGGACTGGCAGAGAAGTGGATGAATAATGACTGGGTAAACAACGGTATCAGCGGCTTTACCGTAAAGCCTATAGCGCTTACCTATCCTTCATGGCTGAACTTCGTCATCCTCTTCGCGGCAGCTCTTGTATGGGGCAATAACTACTACTGGATGAAGATAGCTTCCTGTCGTTCAGAGAAGGTCGCAAAGAAGTCCTTCGTGCTTGCGGCTATCCTTCTCACGATCATCTTCACGATTCCTTTCGGTATCATCGGCGTTTATGCCGGAGCTGAGTTCCCTCAGGTCTTCACGGTAGGAGGCGGAACTCTCGCGCCGACCGGTGCATATGGATATCTGGCAAGCACATTCGTGCCTCTGCTTGGCGCGTTCTTCGTAGTAGGCGCGTGCGCAGCTTCCATCTCGACCGCATCGACCTCAATGCTTGGTGCGAGCGCAGTTGCCAGCCGTGATATCTATCAGAGACTTATCAACCCCAACGCAGATGCAAAGAGGACCCTTAAGGTCTCCAAGATCATCATGGTCTTCCTCGGAATCCTTACCTGGATCCTCTGCCAGTTCCCGGGCGGCGCTACCTACCTCTTCGCATTCGCGAACTGCTGGCTGGTTCCTCCGGCAATCCTGCTTATGTTTGGTGCCCTCTGGCCTCGGTTCAGCAACACCGGCGCTTTCATCGGAGCTCTGGCAGGCATGATCTTCATGTGCCTGTTCACATTCCTTGACACCGTTCTGGGAGTATTCCCTCTCGGCAACTACATTTACCTTGCAACCGCAGGTTTCCTGGTAACTCTCGTTGCAGCCCTTATCGGCGGCGCGATCGGAAAGCCGAAATACTATGGTGAAAAAGGATGGGAGAGGGTTCCCACCGCTACCAACCGTATCAATGTAACTGTTGACGATTTCGACAAACAGGTTCTCGAGCTTATCCGTCTCGGCCACTGCTACCAGGCAGACATCACCGACTATATGGGTGTTGACTCCAGCAAGTGCGCGCAGTCCATCGAAAAGCTCGATCAGGGCGGCCTGATCATGAGGGAAGGCCTCACCGCTACCAAGTTCTATACCTACGAGATCACCGAGAAGGGTCTTGCAGCTATAAGGCAGCTTGAGGGCAAGGAAGCAGAGATGGCAAAAGAGCATCTCAGCCCTCTGTACGTTGAACTCCTCAAGATCCTCAAGGAGAATCCTGAGAAGCAGCTTGATTTCGTTAAGAATCATCAGATCAAATCAATGCAGATGGCTGCTATCTCTTCGCATCTGACCCGTCAGGGATACATCGCAGAGAAAGGCCTCTTTAAGCGTAAACTTGAAGTTACCGAGAAAGGCCGCGCAGCTGTTGAGAAATTTGCTTAAAGCATAATGCAGAAAGCAGATGAGTACTAACTGAACTTCCGGGCATTGTCTTTTTCAGGGCAGTGCCCGGCTTTCACTTGCAAATGCTGCCCCATTTATGTAAAGTGGAAGCTGAAGTAAGGTTGGATCGCTGTGTATCGGAATGATGCATGGCCGGAGGGCAGGCATTTTCGGATGTCTGCGAAATCAATTAATCTAAGGAGAAAAAATGGAATTAAGAGACGCTTATATCGTTGCATATGGAAGAAGCCCTTACAGCAGGGCTCGCAAGGGAGAACTCGCAAATGTTCATCCTGTGACGATCGGAGGGGTGACCCTGAAGGGCGTGCTCGCGAAGATCCCTCAGCTTAAGCCCGAGGATATCGATGACGTAATCGTCGGATGCGCTCAGCCTAAGGGCATCCAGGATACTAACATGGCAAGGCTCATTTCAATAAGGGCCGGGATCCCCGACAGCGTGCCCGCAATGACGGTCAACCGTTTCTGTTCTTCTGGATCGCAGACCGTTGCGCTTGCATGCCATGCAATCATGTGCGGCGAAGCAGAGTGCATAGTTGCGGGCGGTACCGAATCGATGTCGCTCGTCAATATGTATCCGGATGCAGGTACCGAGGAGAAATGGGTCCTTGAGCATGATCCCGGCGAGTATATCTCAATGGGCGAGACCGCAGAGAATGTAGCGGCTGATTACCATGTCGCCCGCGTTGACATGGAGAGGATGGCCTGCGAGAGCCATGCGAAGGCAGCCTTTGCCCAGGAGCACGGCTATTTCGATGACCAGATCATTCCTTTCGACGGCGAAGACAGAGACGGCAATCATGTATATCTCGACCACGATAACGGCATCAGGCCCGAGACCACCATGGAAGGCCTTGCTACCCTTAAGCCCTGCTTCAGACCGGACGGCGTTGTCACAGCGGCAACTTCTTCCCAGATGACTGACGGCGCAGGTTTCGTGGTAGTAATGTCTAAGGAGAAGATGGAAGAGCTGGGCGTAAAGCCTGTAGCAAGGTTCGTCGGAAGCGCGGTAAAGGGAGTTCCCTCACGTATCATGGGAATGGGCCCCGCGGTAGCTGTCCCGAAGGTAATGGCTCTTACCGGCCTTACCGTAGATGACATGGACGTTATCGAGCTCAACGAGGCGTTCGCATCCCAGTCTCTGGCATGTATGGAACTTCTCCATATGGACAGGGAAAAGGTAAATCCTGATGGCGGAGCAATGGCACTTGGACATCCCCTCGGAGCATCCGGCGCGATGCTCATCGTAAAGGCGCTCTCACGCCTTAAGAGGACCGGAGGCAGATACGCGCTTATAACCATGTGCATCGGCGGAGGCCAGGGCTTTGCCGGAATATTTGAGATGTGCTGATCGCAGGATATGAACCAGGAGATAATAGATTTTAACAATAAGAATCTGGAGGGGAATTTTTACTCCAACCGGAACCACGTAGAATTCTCGGCCTTTGAAGACGATTACGCGGAAGCATATATAGACGTTGTGGAGGATACGCTGAACCACAACGGATATGTACATGGCGGCGCGTATACTTTGCTTTGCGATATGGCCTCGGGAGCTGCGGTCCATTCAAACGGGGAGAACTATGTCACCCAGAACATGAACTGCAACTTCATCTCGACCGTAGGATCGGGGAGGATCACCGCAAAGGCAAGGATAATTAAAAGGACGCACTCATTCGCGATTTGCGATGTGAAGATCTACAGCAGTGACGAGAAGCTTCTTGTAAGCGCAACTGTTACTTATTACCGGATATCCGGGAAGCAGGTCTGACCGCAGCAGTCTTTAAGAGGCATTAAATCGGCGAAAAGGAGCAGTTATGGCAAAGAAAAAACTTATTATTACCTGTGCGCTCTCCGGAGCAGGAACTCCCAAATCAAAATGCGCGGATCTTCCTACCCAGCCCGATGAGATCGTGGCTGACGCCGTCAGAGTCGTTAAGGCAGGAGCCGCTATTGTCCACGTGCATGCGCGTGACAAGCAGGACAGGGGTACGGTCAGCTCCGTAGTTTATGACGAGATCTATGAGAAGCTCAGGAAAGCTATGAAGGCTGAGGGTCTTAACCCGATCATCAACCTTACCACTTCCGGCGGAATTGGCACCGACGAGGAGCGCGTCACCAATATCAGGAACCACAAGCCTGAGATGTGCTCTTTCGACTCAGGTTCCTTCAACTGGGCGGACTATTTCGTATATGACAACCCGCCTTCATTCCTCCGTCTCTGCGCAAAGGTGTGCCTCGAGCACGACATCAAGCCTGAGGTCGAGGTCTTCGACAGCGGCCACATCGTTTCGATGGAGACCTATATCAGGGAAGGCCTGATCAAGCTTCCTGTTCACTACCAGTTCGTGCTCGGCGTAGGCGGTGCCATGAAGGGTACCGTTAAGAACATGCAGTTCCTGCACTCGATGCTTCCGGAAGGATCGACCTGGTCCGCTACCGGTATCGGCCTCTACCATATGCCTGTAATGCTCGGCGCGCTTGCGCTCGGAGCTGACGGCATCCGTGTGGGCCTTGAGGACAATATTTACATCACCGAGGGTGTCAAGACCACCAACGTTGCGCTTGTAGAGCGCGCGGTCAAGCTCGGTGAGATCGCTGACAGAGAGATCGCTACGCCTGATGAGGCAAGGGAGATCCTTGGCATCACAAGGACAACCTCCTTCTGAGGATCCTGATCTGTCAGGAACATTTTACGGCAGGGGACCGTCAGGCAAAAAAACGACCGGTTCCCTGCCTTTTTAAAAAAGGAAGACCGGACGGCGGGCGCCGCTGCCTTTACATAAAGGAGGTAGAAGCAATGGGATACATACTTAATGAAGAACAGATGGAGCTGGTGAATCTTGCGAAGAAATTTGCGGAGCAGGAAGTGAAGCCTATCGCCGCTGAGTGCGACCGCGAGGGAAAGCTCCCCATGGAGGCGTACAGAAAAGGCGTAGAGATCGGATTCAACGCGCTGGAGATCCCCGAGGAGTACGGCGGGGCGGGAGCCGATTACTATACTATCGCCGCCGTAATGGAAGAGTTTGCAAAGGTCGACGCGGGATTCGCTACGGGCATAGGGGCGAGCAGCCTTGCGCTTAAGCCGGTGCTCATCGCAGGGACGCCCGAGCAGAAGAAATATTTCGCTGACTTTATAACCGGTGACAAGGGGAACGGCTTTGCGGCCTTCGGCCTTACCGAGCCCGATGCAGGTTCCGACGCGGCTGCAGGCAAGACTATTGCGGTAAAGGACGGAGACGAGTGGGTCATCAACGGCCGCAAGTGTTTTATCACAAACGCGGGACTCGCCTCGATATTTGTCATCTTCGCGATAACCGACAAGACCAGAGGGACCAGGGGGATATCGGCGTTCATCGTTGAGCGCGACCGTCCGGGGCTTTCCATAGGTAAGGAAGAGGACAAGATGGGCATACGCCTTTCGAATACCGCAGATGTTATCCTTGAGGACGTGAGAGTCCCTGAAGACCACCTACTCGGAGAACTCGGAAAAGGCTTTGTCTACGCGATGCAGACCCTTGACCTTGCAAGGCCCACGGTTGCCTCCATGGCAGTAGGCGTTGCCCAGAGAGCGCTTGAAGAGGCGACCGCTTACGCGAAGCAAAGGGTCACCTTCGGGAAGCCCATCATTAACCACCAGGCGATCATGTTCAAGCTTGCGGACATGGATATGAAGACCGAAGTTGCCCGCTCCGCGATCAAGAACTTCTATGATATTTATTATTCCGGCAGGAAGAATTTCAGCCGTGAAGCCGCGATCGCGAAATGCTTTGCAGGTGATATCTCGGTAGAGGTCGCTCTTGACGCGATCCAGATCCTCGGCGGGTACGGATATTCCAGAGAGTACCCTGTCGAGAAGCTTCTCCGCGACGCGAAGATCATGCAGATCTACGAGGGCACCAACGAGGTCCAGAGGATGGTCATCGGCGGCGCGCTCATGAGGTAGGAAAAAATGGAAGATGAAGCAGTCAGGGTCGAGGTCGTCGGAGCCAAGGAGAGTGGGCTGACAGCAGAAGAGATCGCGAAGATACAGAGAAAACTGATAAAAGGCGTCGCGATCCGCCAGCAGGACGGGAGTCATACCTATAATTCCGCTCTGGAACTGGAGCTTTGCCGGTTTGGAGTCGGTGAGAAGAAATTCACCGAGTATATCTATACCGTGAAGAAGGAGCATATCAACGGCATCGGCGCAATTCACGGCGGAGTGGTCACTGGAGTCGTGGACACCGCGGCGGCCATTGCGGCATTTGCTTTCAGAGGCGCCTGGCTCACCAGCACGGACCTCTCGGTCAGCTTCCTTAAGTCCACCGGCGGAACGAAGTATCTGATCCACACCGATTTGACCCATATCGGAGGCAGGATCGTAAATACATTGTCTGCGTTTTCCGATCTGGAGTCCGGCGATGTATGCGCGACTGTCATATCGACATATATTGTCCTTGGCGGCGGGAAATAATAGAAGTTCTTGAGGTTCGCCAGAAAAGAGAAAGGTCTCCCGGAGCACACTATGGTGTGCTACCCGTCAAGGGGACAGTGAAAAATAATAAGTGATTGAATACCGTCAGTTGAGGAATGAATCAGCTGGCGGTGTTCTTTATGCTGCTACTGCAAATGCTGCATGATATTCCATCGGGGTCATCCGATGAAG
>JAIKVW010000051.1 GCA_024685315.1 Lachnospiraceae bacterium | reverse complement strand
ATATGCTGACCACGAATGGTCAGCATATTTTTTTATTTATATTTATTTTTTCAGCCAGGCAGTGAACTCGTCGGCCGGAAGGAGGCCTTCCCTGGCGAGCTCAAGCTTTTGCTTGGCTTCTTCATACCAGGCCTCGAATTCATCGCGGGTCATATTAGCGACACGCTTGCGGGGCTTGGTCATCCTTGCGTAATGTGCTTTGTATGCCCTTGTATAGGCGTGCAGCAGTTCATCATTCTGGAGGTTCCTTGCGAAGGTCTGGGTATATCCGACCTCGGCGCAGGTCTTGCCGTCGGGGGTGAAGACCCTGGAGCAGTAGTCGGTGTTCGTGCGGTGCGGAATGAAGAGCTTGCCGCAGTTCTTGCAGGCTTTAAAATGGATCTTCCGGCGGAGGACCTCGATGAATTCCACCATGAGGCACTCGTCAAGAGAAGATACCAGATAGTCGAGGCTCATGTGGAGGATGTCTCCGGTCTCGACAGACATCCTGGCGAAGCAGGCCTGGGTCCTGATCCATTCGTCCTCAGACAGTTTCTCCCTTATCCTTGAATCATCATATGTTCCCTGGAAAGCGAAGAACCTGTGCAGCAGGTTCTTGTAATTCTCCTGGAGCTTTATTATGTCTTTCAGAGAAGGCATGTACTTATTGTCATCATTCTTCTCTATATGCTCAACAAAAGCCATCTGCCACTGGGGGCTGCAGGCCTTGAAGTAGGGATGGGCATTTGCGAAATCATCTATTGTATAGTGGAGTCTGTTGACCAGGGGACTGAAGTCGAAGTAGATAAAGGAGATAAGAGACTCCCCTGCAGAAACGCTTTTCGAGTTGCGGCCGAACCTTATCTCATTGTCGAACAGGTCTGCCTGCACATGCAGGTAGCCGCGGATTACTGCTGATTCCATAGGTGCCTCCGGGTAGTTATCAATAAAAGATGTAAATCTACTATATATCTTTATCGCCTTTCAGTCAAGAAGATTCAACATAAAAATGAAGGATTATTTCGACTGAAAAATCAATATTTTGTGCCTGATGCCGGGATTTTCGGATCGAAGCCCGACTTTTATGCCGTTAGAGTTCACATTTTACGGCTTTTAGAGTAAAATATATAGAAACTAAGCATTTTTATGAGGTGGCTATAGTTATGGGAAAGATTATGCTTGTCGACGGTCACAGCATTCTGAACAGGGCGTTCTACGGACTTCCGCTTCTTTCGAACGCCGAAGGGACTCATACCAACGCAGTGATGGGATTCCTGAATATAATCTTTAAGCTGATGGATGAGGAGAAGCCGGACGGAATGGTCGTGGCTTTTGACGTGAGCGCTCCTACCTTCAGGCACGAGATGTACAAGGAGTATAAGGGTACCAGGCATGCTATGCCTGAAGAACTTAAAGAACAGGTCCCGGTCATGAAGCAGGTCCTCACGGCCATGAATATTGCGGTGGTGGAACATGCGGGCTATGAGGCTGACGATATAATCGGAACGCTGAGCTGCCTGTTCCAGGCTCTTGGGGAGGAGGTCTCCATTATCTCCGGCGACAGGGATCTGCTTCAGCTTGCGACGGACGCGGTGAAGGTGCGCATCCCGAAGACCCGTGCGACAGGTACGGAGATAGAAGATTATTTTGCAAAGGATGTTGAGGCCCGTTACGGCGTAACGCCGGCCGAATTCATTGATATGAAGGCGCTCATGGGAGACTCTTCAGATAATATTCCCGGGGTCCCGGGGATAGGTGAGAAGACAGCTTCCAAGATCATTTCCGAATATCACACTATAGAGAACGCTCATGACCACGTTGATGAGATAAAGCCGAAAAAAGCCTCAGAAAACCTGAAGAATTATTATGAGCAGGCTCAGTTCTCGAAGGTCCTGGCGACGATCAAGACCGACTGCGAGCTGGACTTTGATCCCAGGGATGCAGTGATTTCGGATATTATGAACAGCCGTTCGTACGAGCTTCTTAAGAAACTGGAACTCAATAATATACTGAAAAGGTTCGATGCCGCGCCTGCTGCCGAAAAGGAATACATCCGCGCGCAGGGGCCTGTCGATGCTACCTGCCTGGAAAAGCTCTGTTCTGAGATATCCGGTTATGACGCTGCCGGGATATATACCTTTGATGAAAACGGCTTTGCGGGTATGGCATTATATATAGAAGGAAAAGCCCCGGTATATGCCGTAGAAGGCGAGAACGGGATGGACAGGGAAGCCATTTCCGGGTTCGCAGGTAAGGTGATCTCAGCTGCAGGCTGCAGCTGCTTTATGGACCTTAAGAACGCGCTGCACTATTTTAACGGGGATGTATATGACGGAAATAGGGCAGAAGTAATAACTTCTACGGACAATGAACATTTGTTCGATTGTTCGGTGGCGGCCTACCTTCTAAATCCGATCAAGAATGCGTACAGCTACGATACGGTCGCCATGGATTTCCTTGGGGAGACTGTTCCTTCACGAAGTGAGTGGCTTGGGAAGGACGGACTTGACAAGGCATACAGGGATCCGGATAAACACGATAAACTTGAAAACTTCCTTGCCTGCAGCGCATCTGTTCCGGTGAGCGCGAGAACTGTACTGACCGACCGGCTTTCCGGCACCGGCATGCTGGGCCTGTTCAAAAATGTCGAAATGCCGCTTGTATTTGTGCTTTATGACATGGAGCGCTTCGGGATCAGGGCAAACGGTGACGAGCTGGAGGCTTACGGCAGGCAGCTATCCGGAAGGATCGGCGAGCTGGAGACAGGTATTTACGATCTTGCCGGGGAGAAATTCAATATTAATTCCCCGAAGCAGCTCGGAGTGATCCTGTTCGAAAAAATGAATATGCCCTACGGCAAGAAGACGAAGACCGGTTATTCCACCTCGGCTGACGTCCTGGAGAAGCTCCGCGGCTACGATCCGATCGTAGGAATGATACTGGAGTACAGGCAGCTGACAAAGCTTAAATCGACCTATGCGGACGGGCTTGCGGCCTTCATTGACCCGGCGGACGGGAGGATAAGGAGCCGCTTCCACCAGACCATAACCGCTACCGGAAGGATCAGCAGCACTGACCCCAACCTCCAGAACATACCGGTGCGGGTGGAACTAGGAAGGCTGATCCGCAAGGTCTTTGTGCCGGAGAAAGGCAAGGTCTTCGTTGACGCGGATTACTCGCAGATCGAGCTGCGCGTCCTTGCGGCGATGGCCGGGGACGAGAACCTGATACAGGCCTACAGAGATGCTCAGGATATCCATACCGCGACCGCGTCACTGGTATTCCACACACCGATAGACGAGGTCACGCCGCTGCAGAGAAGGAACGCAAAAGCAGTGAACTTCGGGATCGTTTACGGCATCAGCTCGTTCGGGCTCAGCCAGGACCTTTCAATATCAAGAAAGGAAGCTTCCGAGTACATTGAAAGGTATTTCGAGACCTATCCGGGAGTGAAAAAGTTCCTCGACGAGGCAGTGAGCTCCGCAAAGGAAAACGGCTATTCCCTGACGCTTTACGGCCGCAGGAGGCCCATTCCCGAACTTAAAGACAGCAATTTCATGCAGAGGCAGTTCGGCGAGAGGGTAGCTATGAACGCGCCTGTCCAGGGGACTGCAGCGGATATAATCAAGATCGCCATGGTAAATGTTTCCAGGCGCCTTAAGAGCGAGGGCCTCAATTCGAAACTGATACTCCAGATCCACGACGAGCTGCTGATAGAAGCCGACGAGGCCGAAAAGGAGAAGGTGGAGAAACTCCTGAAGGAAGAGATGGAGAATGCAGCGACTCTGAAGGTGCCGCTTGTGGCTGATGTTAACAGCGGAAAGAACTGGTATGAGCTTAAATAAGACCTGACCGGAGGGAAAAGTTTTGAAGGTATATGGTGTTACAGGCGGGGCCGGAAGCGGAAAATCCGAAGTCCTGAAATTGCTGGAAAATGAGTTTAACTTCTGTGTGATCCTGAGCGATGATGTAACGCGGGCCCTGCAGAAGAAAGGGAATATAAGCTATGACCTCATTGTGGAACATTTCGGCCCTGAGGTCCTGCAGGAGGACGGCGAGCTTGACCGCAAAGCGCTTGCGGTGAAGGTCTTCGGAGACCCTGCAGAGCTTGAAGCTCTGAATTCGTTTACCCATCCGCAGACCATGGATGCCATCAGGGACATTATAAGGAGAGAAAAGTGGATCGGGGAACACTCCGGCATAGCTCTCGAGACCGCCCTCATGTTCGAGAGCGGCGCCAACGAGATGTGCGATGAGGTGTGGTATGTTTATACAGAGCCCGGGATAAGGCGGGAGAGGATGAAGACGACCCGCGGATACTCCGACGAAAAAGTCGATGCGGTGATGGCCAGCCAGAAAGATGACGAGTTCTTTTTCCGGAATTGCGACTTCATAATAGAGAATAACGGTACCCTGGATGAGGTCCGTGAGCAGCTCTGCAGGAAGCTTGAAGGAGCTTGCGGGGAGACCCCGGATCCGGAAGGCAGAGAACCCTGAAAACCGGGGTCAGTGGGGGCAAACCGCAAAATTTTGGATAGAATTGCACAGAATGTGGTAGATTCAAACCAAAATTATGGATAGATGTAGTGGGTTGACAAGCTAAATTTGCGTTGTTACAATCTATAATACACATAATTGTAATAAGTTTATTAACGCAATATTCAGCGAGGTGAATAATTATGCATAAAGCAATTGTGCACCACTTCGCGCTTGCTATAGCCCTGGTACTTACGCTAGTCATTACGCTTGGCTTCTGTGTAACTACCGGTACGGCCCAGGTACTCACCCTTCCTGATAATATCGAGATCATTGAATCCGATGAGGTCGTTTCCGACAAGATAATCCAGAATGTTCAGAATTATCTGTCGCTTACTTCCTGTGAGAACATCGAATCGGCTCCCGAGATACTTGGAACTGCGGAACGCACTCCCAGAATGATCATAGAGATCAGCGATGAGGACATCTATCTTCTGGCCTGCCAGGTCTATTGCGAAGCGAGAGGCGAGCCCTACGAGGGCATGGTAGGAGTTGCTAACGTTATAATAAACCGTGTGATCAGCGATTATTTCCCGGATACGGTCCCTGAGGTTCTATACCAGCGAGGGCAGTTCCCGCCGGCTACCAACGGTTCCCTTGACAGGGCAGTGGCCAACGGACCCGGAGAGGAGTGCATGCAGGCCGCGCTCGATGCCCTCTACGGCGTCAGCTATGCAGGTGACTACCTCTACTTTAATATGAAACAGGGAGTGAGCCTTTCCAAGTGCTCAAGCTACCTGCAGATCGGAAACACGATATTCTATACTCCGAAACAGTAATACTATTTATAAATCAGGGATGGTCCTTCTCAAACAGTTATTTCTCGTTTGAGAAGGACCTTTTTCTTTAATATGATCTTTCAAAGATGTTATAATAAAAATTGAATCATGCAGTATCTAATGACAAATAGCAGTGCTTATAATCAGAAGAGGGATGAATATGTTGAAAAAGGACTTTCTAAAGCAGGTTTTCTTGCTGATAACAGTAGCTGTTCTGAGCTTGTGCTGTATCAGGACAGTTGCAGCGGCTTCTGTTCAGACGGCACAGGAAACTGAGACTGAAGTTGAGGATACTGAAGATAATATTGCTGCCGGTACTACCGGAGCAGTTTTGGAAAACGGTGTCTATGTATACTATGAAAATGGCGTGAGAGCGGAGAATACCGGACTCGCCAAGGCTGTTGACGGTACCGGCTGGTATTATATGGCAGATGGTATCCATGACTCTTCTGCTGAAGGTATCTGCAGGAGAATTGACGGGGCAAGCGGCTGGTTCTATGTCAGGGACGGCAAATACCGCACGGATCTTTCAGGTATTGCGAAAAAAGTAGACCGCACCGGCGGCTGGTACTACGTAAAGAACGGTGTTTATAATACCGGTGCTACCGGTATCAGCAAGAAGATCGACGGTACTGGCGGCTGGTATTATGTGAAGAAGGGCGTATACAATACCAATGCAACCGGTATCGCTAAACGTGTGGACGGTATCGGCGGCTGGTATTATGTAAAAAATGGCGTCTACAATACTAACGCGACCGGTATCACAAAACGCGTCGATGGCATCGGCGGATGGTACTATGTAAAGAACGGAGTATACAATACCAATGCGACCGGTATTTCAAAACGTGTGGACGGAGCCGGCGGCTGGTACTATGTAAAGAGCGGCGTCTACAATACCAACGCGACCGGTATCGCAAAGAAAGCAGACGGGACCGGGGGCTGGTACTTTGTTTATAAAGGTGTGTACAGGACGAACGCGACCGGTATCGCAAAGCGCGCGGATGGCGTCGGCGGCTGGTACTATGTGCAGAACGGCGTTTATAAGACCAATGTATCAGGCATCGGCCTAAGGCGTACAGCACGGATACGCGTTTTTACTATGTGCAGAACGGTGTCTATAAGAGTACTGCCAGTGGTATAGCGAAGCTGACAAGCGGAGAAACCGGCTGGTATTATGTAAGGAACGGTGTATACAGGCCTGGAGCCAGCGGTATCGCCAAGAAAGCTGACGGAAGCAGTGACACATGGTTCTACGTAAGTGGAGGAAGGTATAATACCGAATATACCGGACTGGCAAGAAAAGCGGACTGCAGCAGTGAGACACTGTTCTACGTAGAAAATGGTATATACAAAAAAAGCAGCATATCCTCATATGAATATCAGTCTGGGATCTATAAGATCACAAATGGAGTAGCTTCGCTGCAATCTGGTTACGGAGATCTCTGGGTTCAGGACTATGGAATGACTTATGTAAAGAGCGACGAACTCATTGATCTTTTCTGCTGTCTTAAAATAAAGAACACGGAAAAAAACTATCCTTGTGAAGTTATGCTTAAGCTAGCAGGCTATGCATCTGATAATGCTGTTATTAATTCCGGAAATGAAAGTATATCAATGATAGCCCCGGGAGATACTCTATATTGTACTATGCACATTGCATATAATGGGGATGAAGAGCCTTATTACATTGGAGGGACCTTATATCCGAACTTTTTTGAACCTGAAGATTGGTCGGAAGAGGTTGAGGAGGCATCTGCTTTTTCGCTTGTTAATGTTTCGCGGCATAAAAATGGTACTTGCTCGGAATATACCGGCGGTATTAAGTGCAGCGGATCATATGACAGACCAGTGTTTGTCAATGTGATCTATTATAAAGACGGCAAGATCGTGGGTGGCCATCATGAACTGTTTCAAGCATATGTAAGTAAGCCAGCTAAGTTTTCAATGACCGCTGAAAATGAACCGGATCATGACAGCTATAAATTGTTCGTTACCCAAAGAAGATAAAGCGGAGAGGAATTTTTTCTGATATTTTCTTCAAAGACACGTCAAAACATGGTATATTAAAAATATAATTGCAGCATGCATAAAGCTAACCATAAAACAATCAGGAGGGTATGAATATGCGGAAGAAAACATCTTCAAAGTACATGCTCGTTTTGCTGACAGCAGTTGTTTTTTCATTGTTCTTCAGCGAAAGAGCCATAGCGGCTTCCGTTGAGACGCCGCAGGAGACCGTTACTGAATCTGTTATCGCCTCAGAGGAAGCGGTTGCAGAGGATTCTCAGAACTATGCTGCCGGTACTACCGGAGCAGTTCTGGAGAATGGTGTCTACGTATACTATGAAAATGGCGTGAGAGCGGAGAAGACCGGTCTCGCCAAGGCTGTTGACGGTACCGGCTGGTATTATATGGCAAACGGTGTTCATGATTCTTCTGCGGAGGGTATCTGCAAGAGGATCGACGGCGTCGGAAGCTGGTTCTATGTAAGGGACGGCAAGTACCGCACGGATCTTTCAGGAATAGCTAAAAAGGTAGACCGCACCGGCGGCTGGTACTACGTGAAGAACGGTGTTTATAATACGAGTGCTACAGGCATCAGCAAGAAGATCGACGGTACCGGCGGCTGGTACTATGTAAAGAACGGCGTCTACAATACCAATGTGACCGGTATCGCAAAGCGTGTAGATGGCGTCGGCGGCTGGTATTATGTAAAGAACGGCGTCTATAAAACCAATGTGACCGGTATCGCAAAGCGCGCGGACGGGGTCGGCGGCTGGTACTATGTAAAGAACGGCGTCTACAATACCAACGCGACCGGCATCGCAAAGAAAGCAGACGGGACCGGGGGCTGGTACTTCGTATATAAGGGCGTGTACAAGACAGACGCGACCGGTATAGCGAAGAAGGCGGATGGAACCGGCGGCTGGTATTATGTGAAGAACGGCGTTTATAAAACCAATGTATCCGGTATCTGCCAGAAAGCCTACAGCACGGATTCACGGTGGTATTACGTCCAGAACGGTGTCTATAAGAGTACTGCCAGCGGCATCGCGAAGCTGACAAGCGGAGAAGCAGGCTGGTATTATGTCAGGAACGGTGTATACAGGCCTGGAGCAAGCGGTATCGCCAAGAAAGCTGACGGGAGCAGCGATACTTGGTTCTATGTAAACGGAGGCATGTATGATACCGGGTATACCGGACTGGCCAGAAAAGCAGATTGCAGCAGCGAGACGCAGTTCTATGTTGTAAACGGTATCTTTACGAAGAGTAACATAGCATCCTATGAATATCAGTCAGGGACTTATAAAATCACAAATGGTGTAGCTTCGCTCCAATCCGGTTACAGAGATCTCTGGATCCAGGATTACGGTTATACTTATGTAGAAAATGACGGATATGTAGATGTATACTGCTGCCTCAAAGTTAAAAATACAGATACAAAGCATCCTTGTGATGGAGAGCTGCAGGTTACCAGCTATGATTCATCGGAGAACGTCATTGAAACCAGCACCGATTATATTCAGTCAATTGCCGCTGGAGATTCAATATACTGTACTTTGCATTTCAGCTACGAAGGTGAAGAGCCTGCTTATATAGGCTGGACTATTACCTGGTGGTTTGACGATACGTTAGATGTAGCGAAGTCTTCTACATTTTCGCTGACTAATACTTCTCAGTATAAATATGATTACTACTCGAAGTACACAGGCAATATTAAGAATAGCAACAGCAGTGACAAAGCAGTACTTGTCACCGTGGTTTACTATAAGGACGGCCGGATCGTAGGCGGTTACCATCAGAGCTATACTGCTTATGCAAACACAACAACTCCTTTTTCAATGAGCGTTTACGATGAGCCGGATTATGACAGCTACAAACTGTTTGTATCCCAGTATTAGAATAGCGTGAAATAATACAGTCTGGATTTAAGAGTAACTAGTTAAAAAGGTCTTCCCAAAGCCGAAAGGCGGAGGGAAGACCTTTTATTTCAGCGGCATGGCAAATAATAGAACTGCTTTGCTTGCCGCAGTTGCGAGTTTAGCGAATAAGTATTAAAATGGTTCTGTATATGTCTTTGTCCGGATTCTTCAGTGCGGGAAGCCCGGATGAGGCAGAATGATAGATGAAAGGGCCATACAGATGTATTTTGCCAGTATCGCCAGCGGTTCAAGCGGTAACTGCCTGCTGGTCGGTAATGATGATACAAGGATACTTATAGATGCCGGGGTCAGCAAAAAGCGGATCGAGGCAGGACTGAGGTCGTACGGGCTCAGCCTTAGTGATATCACGGCCGTAGTCCTGACCCACGAGCATTCCGACCATGTGAAAGGCCTTGGAGTGCTTTCCAGGGCGATCAGCGCGCCGATCTACGGGACGCGCGGGACGATCAACGCGGTCCGCCGCATGCAGTCCCTGGGGAAGGTCAATGACGGGCAGTTCAATATTATTAAACCGGGACAGGACATCGTAATAAATAATGTCAGGGTGCATTCCTTTTCGGTGCCGCACGACGCCGCAGACCCGGTGGACTACAGCTTTTTCGGGGAAGGACAGAAGATCGGTGCAGCTGCAGACCTCGGATACTTCGATGACGAGATCGTAAGAGAGCTATCCGGCTGCGACCTGCTCTACATTGAGGCAAATCATGACCTGCGGATGCTAGAGACAGGCCCCTATCCCTACCAGCTGAAAATGCGCATCGCGGGGAATTACGGGCACCTTAGCAATGAGGACAGCGGCCAGCTGATCGGCAGGGTGCTTAACGAAGGCCTTGGCAGCATCATTCTTGGACACTTAAGCAAAGAAAACAATTATCCGGATCTCGCCCTTAAAGCGGTCGAGAACGAGCTCCTGCAGGACTTTCCGGAGTTCGGTGAAAGGGAGCGCCTCCTTCAGGCAGCGTCAAGGGAAGAGGCCGGAAACCTGATAAAGATCAGGAGGTAGGAAACACATGAACAGGACCATCATTTCTGTTATCGGAAAGGACCACGTCGGGATCATGGCGGGCATCTGCAATTATCTCGCCGCGCACAACATAAATATCCTTGATGTCAATCAGTCGATAAGCCAGGGATTCTTCCACATGATCATGATCGTGGATGCCACAGGTTCCGACAGGGAGTTTTCCGGCGTGGCCGGAGATCTCGAGGAGCTTGGGAAGGAGATGTCGGTGCAGATAAAGGTGCAGAGGGAAGAGATATTTGACCTAATGCACAAGATCTGAGGGCAGTAATATGGCTGACATTTTTGAGATTCAGGAAACAAACCGGATGATCGACGAAGCGAACCTCGACGTCCGCACGATCACCATGGGGATAAGCCTTCTGGACTGCGCCTCTGACGATCTTTCGCGAACCTGCGGAAAGATCGCGGACAAGGTCCGCAGTAAGGCAGGGAGCCTTGTCCGGACCGGCGACGAGATCGCGCAGGAATTCGGGATCCCGGTGGTAAATAAACGCGTATCTGTGACGCCTGTAAGCCTTATCGGTGCGGGCTGCTGCAGATCTCCGGAGGATTACGTAAAGATAGCGCATGCGCTTGACGAAGCTGCCGCTGACATCGGGATCAACTTCCTGGGCGGGTATTCCGCGCTTGTTTCAAAAGGTATGACGCAGGCCGACCGGATGCTGATAGATTCTATCCCGCAGGCACTTTCCGAGACGGCGATAATCTGCAGCTCGGTAAACGTTGGCTCGACCCGTACGGGGATCGACATGGACGCGGTAAAGCTCCTCGGCGAAACCATTAAGGAGACCGCGTACCTTACCCGCGAGGCCGACAGCATCGGCTGCGCGAAGCTCGTGGTGTTCTGCAACGCCCCTGATGACAATCCTTTCATGGCCGGGGCTTTTCACGGCGTGACCGAGGCAGATACGGTCATAAACGTTGGAGTAAGCGGCCCGGGAGTCGTAAAGCGCGCGATAGAAGAGCGCGGAGCAGGCGATTTCGGGCAGCTCTGCGAGCTGGTGAAAAGGACTGCCTTCAAGATCACCCGCGTAGGTCAGCTGGTGGCGCAGGAGGCTTCCAGGAGGCTTAATGTGCCTTTCGGCATCATTGACCTTTCGCTTGCGCCGACACCCGCGGTAGGGGACAGTGTTGCGGACATACTTGAAGCAATGGGGCTTGAGAAGGCCGGAGCGCCCGGTACTACCGCCGCGCTTGCTCTGCTTAACGACCAGGTAAAGAAGGGCGGCATCATGGCGTCTTCGTATGTCGGAGGGCTTTCCGGGGCATTTATCCCGGTCTCCGAAGACCAGGAGATGATCAATTCCGTAAAGGCCGGTGCGATGTCGCTCGAAAAGCTGGAGGCAATGACCTGCGTCTGCTCGGTAGGGCTCGATATGATCGCGATCCCTGGCGATACCCCTGCTTCGACCATTTCAGGGATCATCGCGGATGAGATGGCGATAGGCATGATCAATCAGAAGACCACGGCGGTAAGGCTGATTCCGGTATACGGTAAAAAAGCCGGTGACACCGCGGTTTTCGGGGGACTTCTAGGCTACGCCCCGGTAATGCAGGTAAATCCGTTTTCCTGCAGAGATTTCATAGAAAGAGGAGGGAGGATTCCCGCTCCGGTACACAGTTTCAAGAACTGACCGGGAGGATCCCGCAGAAAAAGATATGCTTAAGGCAGTGATATTTGATATGGACGGAGTGCTTGCGGACAGCCAACCGCTTCATTTTGAGGCCGACATGCGCGTTCTGGCAAAGCACGGGGTTACAGTATCACAGGAAGAAATGGTGCATTACGCCGGGACCTCGAATCTTTTCAGGTTCGGGCTGTTCAGAGATAAGTATAAACTTGACGCGCCTCTTGAAGAGCTCGTTGATGAGCGTGAAGAGCTGATGGCGGAGATAATCGCAAAGAGCAGCCTCGCGGCCGTCCCGGGCACGGAAAAGCTGATAAAAGGCATCAGGAACCGCAATTATCCGACAGCGCTCGCCTCATCGTCCTCCGTGAAGGTCATCGAGGCCGAGCTTAAAAAGATCGGGCTGTACGATTATTTTGACCTGGTATTCAGCGGGGATGGGATGAAGAGAGGAAAGCCTTTCCCGGACATTTTCATACAGACCGCGGAAAAGCTCGGGATCGCCCCTGCGGACTGCCTGGTTTTCGAGGATTCTCATGCCGGAGTAGTTGCCGCAAAGGCAGCCGGAATGAAATGCGTTGGGTTCGTTAATCCGACCTCGGGAGAGCAGGATCTCACCGACGCGGACATGATCATAGATGATTTCAGAGGAATAATGGCAGCTATGCTGCCCAGGATATGGGAGGAATAACAGGCTATGGAATTAAGAGGCAGAAGCATTCTTAAACTGCTGGATCTTAGCACGGAGGAGATACTTTTGCTCCTTGACAGGGCTGATGAACTGAAGAGGATGAAAAAGGCGCACGTCGACACCAGGAACCTTCATACCGGAAAGAACATCGCCCTTCTCTTTGAGAAGACAAGCACCCGCACACGCTGCGCCTTTGAGGTCGCTGCGGCAGATCTGGGGATCCATCCGGTATTTCTTGACCCGGTATCATCCCAGATCAATAAGAAGGAAAGCATCGAGGATACCGCAA
The DNA here is from genome assembly GCA_024685315.1 of Lachnospiraceae bacterium. Taxonomy (GTDB): domain Bacteria; phylum Bacillota; class Clostridia; order Lachnospirales; family Lachnospiraceae; genus UBA2912. The sequence goes on along the minus strand of JAIKVW010000051.1, from coordinate 3,047 downwards.
AGGTCCTCGGAAGGATGTTCGACGGAATAGAGTACAGGGGATTCGGCCAGGAGATAGTCGAGGAGATCGACAAATACGCCGGAGTCCCGGTCTGGAACGGTCTCACAAATGAATCCCACCCCACGCAGGTCTTTGCTGACGCTATGACGATCAGGGAACACTTCGGCCGCCTTAAGGGCATCAATTTTGTCTATATGGGGGACGCCCGCTACAATATGGGCAATTCCCTGATGGCAATGTGCGCAAGGCTCGGCATGAATTTCACCGCCTGCACCAAAGAGGAATATTTCCCCACCCCGGAGATCACCCAGATGTGCATGGAATCCGCAAAAGAGACTGGCGCTGGCATCAGGTTCACTGAGGACGCCTATGAAGGCACCTGCGGGGCAGACGTTATCTACACCGACGTCTGGGTTTCGATGGGCGAGCCCGACGAAGTCTGGGAAAAGAGGATCAGTGACCTCACTCCCTACCGCGTTACCTCAGATATCATGAAGAACGCGGGAGAGCAGGCGATTTTCCTTCACTGCCTGCCTTCCTTCCACGATCTCAACACTACGATCGGAAAGCAGATTTTTGATAAATACGGACTGACTGAGATGGAGGTAACCGATGAAGTATTCAGGTCGCAGCAGTCAAAAGTATTTGACGAAGCCGAGAACAGGATGCATACCATAAAGGCGATGATCGACCTTACTATTTAACGGATCAGGAGAGGAAATATGGCCAATGGTTTTATGATCGACCGCACGAAGGAAGGACTTCTGAAAGCAACGGTCACATCGATCGAGTGGGAGCGTGTCTATCTCGTCCTGAACGGATTTCTCGAGAAATGCGAGAATTACGATGAGAGGCTGGCGGACTATACCCCTCCGGAAGATGAAGAAGCAAATGAGATCCTCAAAGAGGGCGAAGAAGGTGAAGCTGAAGGGGGCTCTGAAATTGCTTCAGGAGAAGAGGGAGTATCCCAGGATCCCGGGGAGGGCGACCAGGAGGATTCAGATGCCGAATCTTCAGCCGAGAGCGCTGAGGATCCGGATCCTGATTCTTCCGAAGCAGGCTTGGAAGAGAATGCAGGTGAACTTAATGAGCCTGCCGAGCTTCCTAAAGGGCTGGCTTTCTACATGCTTACGGCCCACTATGTCTTAAACGCCATAATGGAATCCGAAGTCCGGGCCGACGGCTCTTTTACACTCAAAGTCAATATTACTAATCCCGGATACTGCAAATGTCTTCCTTCTGCTGTCTACTCGGTATTTGTCTGCGAGGGCGAATACATAGTCGCGCATGCGGAGGTCACCGACGAGCTTGCTTCAAAGATAGACACATACAGCAGGGTACTTATCCACGGGGATGGCTGGAAAGCATATTGCACTGATTTCTCCATAGAGAATAATGATGCAGGGCTTTTCCTCAATATCAGGACCATGGACGTTGCCAGAAAAGGTATCCCTATGATCCATCCCAAAAAGAAGAAGCCGAAGCCAAGCCTGGTGCGGCGTGCTGTTAACAAATTCAAAAGGATCAGGAACAAGAAGCGCACCAAAAAGCTCAGGACCCGTAACCGCGAGTACTATAAGCAGCATGCAGCTGAGCATTTCAGGGCGGTTGAGAACGGCGGAAAGAAGGGCATCCTTTTCCTCACGCAGCAGAACGAGGAGATCAGGAACAACCTTGAGGCGGTCCGTAACAGACTGATCGAGAGAGGCCTTGACCAGGAGTTCAATATTGACACCTTCGCGCAGCCCGCAGCATTCGTTCCGAAGGCAGAGCTTCACGATTACGAGTTCTCAATCATCAAGAAACTGGCAGAGGCTGACTATGTTATGCTCGACGACCACTGCCCGATACTTGACTGGCTTGGCCTAAATTCCAACACCGTGGTCGTCCAGCTCTGGCATGCCGGCGCAGGATACAAGGCTGTAGGCTATTCCAGATGGGGACACCCGAAGACTCCAGGCGCCCAGAGCGCGCACAGGAAGTACACCTACGGGATCACTCCGAGCTCCAAGATTGCCTATTTCTTCTCAGAGCAGTTCGGTATTAATGAGGAACAGATACTTCCGACAGGAATGCCCAGGATGGATAAGTATTTGGATCCTGAACATCGTAAGCAGGCCGAGGAAGGGCTTTATGAGCTTTATCCCGCGCTCAGAGAGAGAAAGGTTCTTCTCTTCGCGCCTACCTACAGGGGATGGGGCAAGAAGACCGCAAACTATCCTTTTGAGAAGGTCGATTTCGGCAGGCTCTACGATTACTGCGGGGATGATAAATTCATTGTGTTCAAGATGCATCCCTGGGTCCAGGATCCGGTCCCGATACCTGAGGAATACCTTGACAGGATGGCGGATCTCTCGGATTATCCGGATATAAATGATATCTTTTACATCACGGATCTGCTGATCTCCGATTATTCCTCAGGAGTATTCGAGTACTCCCTTATGAGAAAGCCTGCGCTGTTCTATGCTTTTGACGAGCACCAGTTTGAATATTCGCGAGGATTCCACAGGGATTACCGCTCGAATACCCCGGGCAAGATCGTCAGCACCTTCGACGAGCTTATGGAAGCGCTTGAAAAAGAAGACTTCGAGTTCGAAAAGATCGACGCATATATCGAGCATCATTTCGATCATGTTGACACAGGCTCATCGGACCGAGTTATAGACTGGATCCTTCTGGGGCAGATGCCTGAAGAGATAACTGAGAAGATAGAGAAACGCCGTAAAGAAGTGAAGCTTCTGCAGCAGCTGAATTTCTCAGATTTAAAGGAGAAGCCAAAACCGGAACCCGAACCGGAGGCTCAGGAATCTCAGCCTGAGGGACTGCCGGAAGCTCCTGTGCAGCAGACTCAGGCCGCCGGGCAGTAAAAATGACATAAAAAGGCCTTCCCTTACGCAGTTGCTGCGGTGGTGTGCTACCCGTCAAGGGGACAGTGAAAAATAATAAGTGATTGAATACCGTCAGTTGAGGAATGAATCAGCTGGCGGTGTTCTTTATGCTGCTACTGCAAATGCTGCATGATATTCCATCGGGGTCATCCGATGAAG
>JAIKVW010000047.1 GCA_024685315.1 Lachnospiraceae bacterium | reverse complement strand
TGAACTTTTTCTGAAAATCCCGGTTGATTCTGTCTGCCTTATGTGATATAATATCCCGGTCTGATTCGGGAGGAATTTAAATGAGTGCAGCAAGAATCTTTATTATGATAGTTTTCATCGCGGTTTGCGCGTTCCTTGTATATCTTGTATACCTTGGAAAGGGCGAGGGAGCAGATCTTACCAGCGGTATCGTGACCAGGAATAACGACACTTTCTATTCCACTCATGGAAAGAAGCATACGAAGGATGCTCTGAGAGTCAGGGTCACGGTCATCTTTACAGTCATTTTCTTAGTGCTCGCAGTAGTGCTGAATATGAACTGGGGACTCTCCTAGAGAATTATCATAATCATAAATGAATTCAAGAGGGCTGCGCATAGCATGGCCCTCTTTTAATGTTCAAAGATGCCGGAGGTTTTTATGGCTGGTAAGGGCGGCGGTGAGAAACTCATTGCCAATAATAAAAAAGCATACCACGATTATTTTATCGAGGAGAAATACGAGACCGGTATCGAGCTCGCCGGGACGGAGGTCAAATCCCTCCGCATGGGCAAATGCAGCATTAAGGAAGCTTTTGTGAGGATCCATAACGGCGAGGTCTTTATCGAGCACATGCATATCACGCCCTACGAGAAGGGGAACATCTTCAATAAGGATCCATTAAGGACCCGGAAGCTCCTTCTCCACAGGCGCGAGATAAGTAAGCTTTCAGGGAGCGTCGCCCAGAAGGGGTACACAATCGTGCCGCTCAGGGTTTATTTTAAGGACAGCCTTGTGAAGGTCGAGATCGGCCTCGCGCGGGGAAAGAAGCTCTACGACAAGCGCCACGACATCGCGGAAAAGGACCAGAGGCGCGAGGCGGAGAGAGACATGAAAGTGAGGCTCCAGTAAACTCCTCTGGTTGACACGGCCGGAGAGTGCTGATAATATTTGATATGGATGAGATCCCTGCATCGGCGTAAGCGCCGGGCCGGATCGATCCCTAAGATAACGGGCTTGTACTGGTTTCGACGGGGATAGTGAGATTTGAGAAGCCATCCGCAGGACTCCGGATCTGCGTTAAAAGCCGGTAATTAAATATAAAAGCAGACGAAAAGTTAGCTTTAGCAGCCTAAGGCTGCTTGTCGGCCCGGAGCCCCCTGTCGCTTCGGCAACCGGCATCATTAAGACAGGACACTCTGCAGCTTAAGCTTTGCGGCCGCAGAAAATAAATGAAGCTACCGGAAACGGAAACGCGTCATCGAGGAGCCGCCTCCGGGAATAAAATAACGATGACTGTGGTGGGAGAAACTTGAATGGAAGTATCTTCGGACCGGGGTTCGACTCCCCGCAGGTCCATAACGTAAAAAGGCGTATCCGTAAGGATACGCCTTTTTACGTTATCAACTCCAGGATGGAGAACCCCGGAGGGGTTCTTCTGAGCCCCCAAGAGCGCGAGCGAAGCGAAGCGCGATTGGCAAGGGCGAAGGATACAGGGAGCCGGCACAGAGTGCCGCCGAGTCGCAGACTCCCGCGCTCAAAATACATGCTTCTTTTGGATAAACAAAATCACGGATAGGATTAAAAGCTGTTGCTAAAAATGCTATAATATATCTGAACTGTGCTTTGACTGGGAGATTTCCAAATGAATAATTATATAATTATGCATAAAGATGATAGGGTGGCTTCGATCAGAAGTGACGGCTCATGTACGATCTATAAAAGCTCATTTGTACCCTACAATCTTTATCTGGAAAAAACTGCAGATAATCTGGATGCCAGGTTAAATAATCTGAACAATTTCTATTATTGGTGCTCGTCCAGAATACTGACTATGGACCGCAAATATGCGAAGGAGATACTGAACAGCTTAGGGAAAAAACAGGCTGTAACCGACAGAGACAGGGCGGAGATCGCCATTTCCTACCATGCTCTTTCTCTGACGGACGTGTACTGGGTCAAGCAGCAATATGAAAAAGTAAGCTTCAAAGATATTAATCTGTTCGAGCATTCTCTGTCGGATTCATTTGTCGACGTTAGTCTGCAGGGGAAAAGCCTTACAATCCAGAACGCCGAGCTTGTGGATCAACTTGACGCCGCCGGAGATATTGCTACGCAGGGCGTGGCTCCGAAGGCATGGATACGCAGGAACAATACATTCTATCTCCTTAAAGATGGAGAGAAGAGAGATGTTGAATCAGAGCTGCTTGCCAGCAGGATAATGGACTGCTTCAAGGTCGACCATGTCAGATATTCCCGTGAAAAGTACCAGAACATTGAGGTAAGCTCAAGCAAGATTATTACTTCTTTAAGCCGGAGCATTGTGGCAATAGAGTTTGTCCAGATTTATGCTCTGAACCATGATCTGGATTTCCATAAGATGATAACTGCCATGGATCCTGACGCATACTATTCCATGAACATAATAGACTACCTCGTGGGAAATACGGATAGACACTGGGGCAACTGGGGAGTATGGGTTGATAATGACACCAACAAGATCATAGGGCTTCATCCGCTTATGGACTTTAATAAAGCCTTTACTTCGTACGATACTGTAGAGGGAGCTGTTTGCCAGACGACACCTGCCAGACTTTCTCAAAAAGAAGCGGCCATCGAGGCTGTGAAAATGACAGGGCTGAACCAGATTGCGGAAGTGAAGAGAGAATGGTTCAGTGACGAAGAGGACTGGATCATGTTTAACAAAAGGCTGGAAATACTGAGGGAGAAAAACAAATAAAATAGACTTCCAAGGTTAAAGAGAACTATTCTTTTAAAGTCGAAAATGTCAAAAATCTATAAGAAGATAGATTGAGAAGGAAAATACAATATGTCTAAAGAATGTGCAATATGTATACGATTTTTATGGATAAGGTAGATACAATTCGATATAAGAATATGTGGGATCTGTTTAGGGAAGCAAATGAGAAGGGCATTACGATATCGGATTTTCTATGATAATAGTGGGAAGAAGATGAAATGAGAAATTTTGATTTTACCGACCCTGGTTTTCTTGGATATATGGAATCCGATGGGTGTATGGATACAAATGAAGGACTGATCTCGCGTGTGGCGAAAGTCCTAAAAGAGAGCCCGAACGAAGAGGTTGATACGGAAGAGTTACGCCGCGCCTGAACCCTCGGTGGGATCAGAAAAACAACAATGTTGTCCGCAACTTCTGGTACTTGCGCACTTATGCCTTCTGGTCACTGGTCCTGGCGTTCTTTGCGTTTAGCGTCGTAGGCTGGCTGTGGGAGGTATCGCTTCACCTGTACGGCGACGGAGTTTTCGTTAACCGCGGCGTAATGCACGGGCCGTGGCTGCCGATATACGGCGGAGGCGTTGTGCTGATCCTTGTACTGCTCGCGCGCTGGCGCAGCAAGCCGTGGTTGGAGGTTGTCCTGATCGTGCTGCTTTGCGGCGCAGTGGAATACACGACTTCCGCTGTTCTGGAGTCAACTGCAGGTCTGCGCTGGTGGGACTACACAGGATATTTTATGAATCTGAACGGAAAGATCTGCGGTGAGGGACTCACGGTATTCGCAATTGCCGGGATGATCTCGGTTTATCTTCTCGTGCCGGTCCTGGATTCTATGTGGTTGAGGGCAAAGCCTAAAGTGCTGGCAGTGATCAGCATTGTGCTGCTCATATGCTTCTCGGCGGATATTGTCTATTCAGCCAAGGTGCCGAATACTGGCAAAGGCATCACGGACTATTCCTCATATCTGGAGATAGAACAATAGAAGATTTTGAAATGAAGTGTGCACCCGGCAATTCCTGTTGGAAACCGGGTGCTTTTTTTATTTATATGCTGTATAATATACTGTAAGGCTGAAGCATGTTTTTACAGGAGGGATGTAAAGTGTCATTAATTGGAAATCTTTTGAGTGGACTTTTCGACAGCAGCAGTTCTGAAACTACCAGCAATGCTGAACTTCCCTGTTCCAACTGCCCTTCGGGCTGCACGCTGGCACCCGATGCGTGCAGCGTTTGCGAACCTTACAAAAAGGAACTGCTGGACGTTCTTTACTATGTCGATGATATAGATGCTTTCAGAGCAAAATACGAAGTAGTCGGAACATCTTCCTCGACCGGGACCTATACCTGCCCGTTCTGCGGAGCTCCGAGCGCAAATCCCTTTGTATGTGATTACTGCGGAAGCACCATCAAGGAAGGCAACGGGAAGATCCAGGTAGCGAGGGCAAGCGATATTCCGAATCCTATACTCGAAGCCCAGAATATAATTTTCGAGCGCTATGAGAAGATCGTGGACGGCTACGATGACGACGAGTCTTCGGGCGGACTTCTTGGAGCGATCTCCTTCCTGTTTACCGGGAGCACCGATTCCAAGGCCGCCGGTTCCCTTGGGGACAAGATGACCGAGGATGAGATCAAGGAAGCTGCGAGGCTTTACGGAGTTTCGGTCTCCGGATATCTCCAGGGACTCGACAACGGAAAGTATAAAACGCTTTCGGCTAAGAAGGCTGAGAATACCTACTCATCGTTTTCAGGGGCAGGCAGCACTGCGGCAGGCGCCGGCCTGGGACTCGGCGCGCTTGGGGCTTTAGGGATTTTCGGACACCAGTACAATACGAGCCAGAGTTTTAACCCGCACCAAAGGCCCGGGAATACGTTTTATTACGGAAATAATATGTTTTCCAGTGGGTTCTCGCATCAGAATACTCATCAAAGCCAGTTCGGCCCGGGACCCGGAGGGCAGAATCCTTTCGGCATGAATAACAGGCCCGGCAGCCAGAGCACTTCCGGCACCCACAGGCCCGGAGAGGGTGTGAGGCCCGGGACTCAGAACAACGCCGGCGTGAATAACAGGCCCGGCAGCCAGAATACTTCCGGCACCCACAGGCCCGGGAGCTCAGGCAGCCAGAACAGGCCCGGCAGCGGGAAAGGCGGGAACCGAAGGAGCAAATAAGTCTTCTCCAGGCGGACCTCTACATAAACACATACGATAAGATCAGCTTAGGCACAGCTATGTGCCAAAGCTGATTTTTTTGGGAAGGGAGATCAAATGCGCGAAAAAATATTCTGGAACCGCGGTTTCAGGTTTAATGAGTTTTTCGATGAAAAATGGATAAATGAGCCGATGGGAGACGAGGGCCGGGAGGTCCTGATCCCCCACACCGTGAAGGAGACGCCTTTCAACTGCTTTGACGAGAGCATTTACCAGATGGTCTCGTGCTATCAGAGGGTATTTGTGCCTTCTGACTCCTGGAAGGGCAGGATCGTCAGGGTAACATTTGAAGGCGCGGCTCACAGGAGCGAGGTCTACCTTAACGGGGTACAAGTGGGAGAGCACTCCTGCGGTTACAGCGCCTTCACGATCGACATCACCGACAGGCTTATTTACGGAGAGGAGAATATCCTCACGGTCAGGCTGGATTCCAGGGAAGACCTTGACCAGCCGCCGTTCGGCTATGTGATCGACTACATGACATACGGCGGGATCTACCGCGACGTCTACCTCACGGTGACGGATCCGGTATATATTGAGGACGCCTTCTATATCCCGGAGTTCCCGACGGTGTTTACGCTCGGACTTTCCTGCAGCGAGATCGCCGGAATGAGGGTGAACGGGACACTTAAGACCAAGCTCAGGCTTTCCGCGGCCGCAAAAGAGGCTTTAAAGGCCGGCCGTCTTACGCTTTCCCAGTCTATCAGAAGGGTGGGGAACCACGAGGAAAAGGACGCGAGGGTCCTCGTCAGGAACGGCATTTTTTCCTCTGAAAACATACAGCTCAGCGCCGGCAAGGTGGCGCTCTGGGACATAAAGTCACCGGCGCTCTATGAGGCTGTGACAACGCTTAAGCTGGACGGCGAGCCGGTGGACAGCTTCACAGCAAATATAGGCTTCCGCGAGGCATTTTTTGAGGCGGACGGGTTCTACCTTAACGGCAGGAAGCTGCGGATCCGCGGGCTCGACAGGCATCAGTGCTTCCCTTACGTCGGTTACGCAATGCCTGAGAGCATGCAGCGCAGGGACGCCGATATCCTGAAGGACGAGCTCCGCGTCAATGCTGTCAGGACCTCGCACTACCCGCAGTCACATTATTTCATTGATGAATGTGACCGCAAAGGGCTCCTGGTATTTACCGAGATGCCGGGCTGGCAGCATATCGGGGGCGAAGCCTGGAAGGACATCGCGGTGCAGAACACTATTGATATGGTAGAGCAGTACCGCAACCATCCTTCGATCATTCTCTGGGGAGTCCGGATCAATGAATCGAAGGACGATGATGAGTTTTACGCCAGGACGAACGCGGCAGCCCACAGGCTGGATCCGACCAGGCAGACCGGCGGCGTGCGCAGCATGAAGGCCGACCGCAAGACCAATATCCAGGAAGACGTCATGACCTACAATGATTTCGTGCACAGCGGAGAGAACGAGGGCTGCCTTCCGAAGCATAA
>JAIKVW010000039.1 GCA_024685315.1 Lachnospiraceae bacterium | reverse complement strand
AGTCTGTCAAAACGCTCGTGGATCACTTCTTCCGGTGTACCGTCTTCTATGCGCGCGGCAGGCGTTCCCGGCCTTTTTGAGTATATAAATGTGAACGCGCTGTCGTATTTTACTTCCCGGACGATTTCCATCGTCTGGAGGAAATCCTCTTTCGTCTCGCCGGGGAATCCCACGATAATGTCCGTGGTAAGGGAAATGTCAGGCATCGCTTCGCGAAGCTTTTTAACGAGGAGCATGTAATCCGCCTTTGTATAGTGGCGGTTCATTGCCTTGAGGATCCGGTCGCTGCCGGACTGCAGCGGCAGGTGCACATGTCTGCAGACCTTAGGATATTTTGCCGTCGTTTCAATGAGCTCGTCAGACATGTCCTTTGGGTGGGAAGTCATGAACCTTACTCGCTTAAGGCCCGGGATCTCAGCGGTTTTTGCGAGGAGCTGGGCAAATGATATCTGCTGAGTGAGGTTTTTCCCGTAGGAGTTGACGTTCTGCCCGAGGAGCATCACTTCGATGACTCCGTCGGAGACTGCGCCGCGTATCTCGGAGAGGATCTCCTCAGGATCCCTGCTCCGCTCTCTGCCTCTTACGTAGGGGACGATGCAGTAGGTGCAGAAATTATTGCAGCCGTACATGATGTTGACGCCCATCTTGAAGGGAAATTTACGCTCAAAGGGCATGTCTTCAACGATAGTCATAGAGTTCTCACGGACGTCGGAGACCTTTTTCCCGGTAGTGATCCTCTTGTAGAGAAGTTCAGCAAGCATATGCATATTGTGGGTGCCGAAAATGATGTCGACCACATTAAATGACCTGCGGATCTTCTCGAGATTGCTTTTCTCCTGCATCATGCAGCCGCAGACCGCGACGATAATCTCCGGGTTCTTCGCCTTTTTGACCTTCATCTGGCCGAGATGCCCGAAAAGGCGCTGGTCGGCGTTTTCCCTGACCGAGCAGGTGTTGTAAAGTACTAAATCGCTGGTCTCGTCTTCCGTGATCTCGAAGCCGCAGTTCCGCAGGATCCCGGCGTATCCCTCGGAATCCCTCGCGTTAGCCTGGCATCCGTAGGTAATAACGTCGGCTGTTATAGGTCTGCCTTTCGCCTCGGCCATGCGGCTTACGATATCGCGGAGCTTCGCCATATAGTAATACTGGCGGAGAGGCTCCTCGGTAGGCGCGTCCCGGGTAATATCAACTGCGTCCAGCATCATACTGGCACGGTCTTTCACCGGGAAATAATCAATGTTTTCGGTTCTGTTCATATCATTATTCATTCTTTAACATGTCCTTTGCCAGAGCTTCGGCGACCCTTATTCCGTCCATCGCGGCGCTGACGATCCCGCCGGCATATCCGGCTCCTTCACCGCAGGGATAGATCCCGCGTATATTTCCCTGGAAGCTCTCGTCTCTAAGCATCCTGACCGGGGATGAAGTGCGGCTCTCTATTCCGGAGAGGATCGCGTCCTCGCGGTCAAAGCCTTTTAGCTTGCGGCCGAGGAGAGGGATCCCTGACACGAGGCTCTCATATATGAAATCCGGAAGGCATTCCTTGAGGTTCCCGAATGATACCCCGCCCTTGTGGACCGGCTCAAGATCTCCAAAATCCGCAGAGATCCTGCCCTTAACGAAATCTCCGAAAAGCTGTACCGGGACCTTTCCATTTCCGGTCTCGAAGGCTGCGCTCTCCCATTTGCGCTGGAAGGCGATGCCGAGAAGCGGGTCGTCAGGATCTCCATTATTATAGTCGGAAGGATCCACATTTACAACTACAGCGCTGTTGGCGTTTTTGCTTCCTCGGCCGGAATAGCTCATTCCGTTAACCGCGATCATGCCATTTTCTGAGGAAGCGTTAACGACATAGCCCCCGGGGCACATGCAGAAGGAATAGACGCTCCTTCCGGTCCCGGTCCGGCAGGTAAGGTTGTACGAGGCAGGAGGAAGGAAGCTAAAGGCTCCGCCGTATTGGGAGAGGTTTACCATCTCCTGCGGATGCTCGATCCTTACGCCCATCGCAAAAGGCTTCTGCGCCATATTAAGCCCGAGGGAATCAAGACGCGTTATGGTGTCTCTGGAGCTGTGCCCAAGGGCAAGAACTACATGCGAGGCCGGGATCTCTTCGCTGTCCGTAATTACTGCAGTGATCTTGTTTCTGTCACTTATCCTGAAATCCCTCGCGCAGGTGTCGAAGCAGAACTTTCCGCCCAGGGAAATGATCTCTTCGCGGATGTTCTTCACGATTCCGATGAGCTCGTCAGTGCCGAGATGAGGCTTGTTGTCATAGAGGATCTCTTCTTTAGCGCCGTGCTTTACGAATTCCTCAAGAACGGCCTTGTGCTTCCCGTCAGTGCTTTTAACAAGGGTATTCAGCTTGCCGTCGGAGAATGTGCCTGCGCCGCCTTCGCCAAACTGCACGTTGCATTCAGGATCGAGCGCCCCGCCTTCCCAGAAGGACCTGACCTTTTCAGCACGTTTTTCAACGCTTCCGCCGCGCTCAAGCACTACGGGGGCGAATCCTGCGCGCGCAAGCATTAGCGCGCACAGCAGCCCTGCAGGACCGCTCCCGATGATTACAGGGGGCACCGAGGGTCTTTCCGAAGCAATATAAGGGAAAACGTATGTGATATCTTTATACTCGCTGATGTCCTTGCTGCGGTTCCTTTTGAGATAACGCTCTTCGTTTTTTAATGACACCGCGAGGCTGTACTCATAGTGAGGTTCTGCAGAATGGCCGGCTCCCGCGGTTTTTCTGGCGTCAAGGGATCTCTTCAGGATCCGGTACGAGAGGATCTCCTTCTCGGGCAGTCTCAGTTTGTATGCAAGACTGTGCAGGATCCCCTTGTCGCCGGTCTTAGCAGATATTTTAAGGTTGGTTACTTTGATCATGGCTTAACTTTCCGAGGCGCTTCGCCCTGCGATGATGCCGGTGGCCCAGGCCATATGCAGATTGTATCCTCCGCAGATCCCGTCGAAGTCAAGCAGTTCTCCGGTAATATAGAGGCCGGGAACGAGCTTTGACATCATGGTGTCCGGGTCAACTTCATTTAGCGATACGCCGCCTGAAGTGACCTGCGAATCTTCAAAGCCGGCTGTTCCGGTAATATTAAATGAGCTTTCCTTAAGAGCATTGCATATCTTATGCAACTCCCTTTTGCTTAATTTACAAGCGGCTTTTTCTGCAGCTATATCTGTTTTTTCAAGGACTGCAAATGAAAGCTTTTCGTTCAGGATCCCGGAGAGCAGGTCTAAAACCGCATAATCCGGATGAGCCTTAGATTGCCCGCTTAAGTAAATAAATAACGCCTCACTGCCCATGTCCGGCAGCAGGTCGAGCCTTGCCAAAACACCTGAACCCGAGGAGAGTGCCTTCCCTGCATAGCGGCTAACCTGGAACACGGGGATGCCTGAGAGCCCGGTAGATGTGTACTGTATCTCTCCGATTTCTTCTGAAGCCATTTCGCCGTCAATATAAAGTGCGACCCTGCCCTCAGACCTTACTCCGGCCGCGGCTCTGAAAAAGCCCGGATCGTCCGTTTTAAGAGAACAGAGCGCGGGGACCGAAGGGATAATGTGATGACCAAAAGAGGCGGCAATTCTTTCCCCGGAGCCGTCGGAACCAAGCTTTTCCTGGGATCTTCCGCCGGCAGCAAGTATTAGCTTGCGCGCGGTAAATGCCTTTCCGTCCTCGCAGGCTGCTGTGAAACCTTCTGAGGCACAGGCTATATCAAGTACCCTGCATCCGGTGATGATCCTGACAGAACCGGTCTCTTCGCAGGCCCTTACAAGCGCGTCTCTGACGGTCTTAGCCTGGTCAGAGCGCGGGTAGACATATTCTCCCCTCGAATGTGTGAGGACGCCAGTGGAAGCAAAGAACTCTTCGGCTTTTTTGCTGTCAAATCTGCTTATGACATGGCGGATAAAGCCTTCATCGGAGGCTGATGAGAAATCCGAGTCAGAACGGTAAGCCGCAAATAGACGGGCTTCCTTATCAATATCAGATGAAATATTCTGATTTGTAAGGTTGCATCTTCCGTTCCCGGAAGCAAGGATCTTTCTGCCAGGCTCCTTCATGCGCTCGAGGACCAGCACAGAAGCCCCCAGCCTTCCCGCTGTCACAGCGGCCGCCAGGCCTGAAGCGCCCCCTCCGATAACCATCAGATCAAAAATCATTCCTATACTCTCCGTTCTTAGTTCTGCTGCAGGTTTACACATATTTATCGCAAACCCTGTAAACCTAAATATCCTGCACGCAGCAGAATTCGATCAGCCTGCTGCGGCAGGATATCCGGAATTGCTGCTCTATTTAACCAGTTGCTATTACTACAGTAATCTGACTTTTTTCAGCAGCGAAACTATCTTCTGCCCTTTCGGGAACTGTGCGATCTCTTCTTCGGTGATGCCGCGGATAAGGATCAGTGCAGCTGCGTAAATGACTATAGCCGCAAGGATACCGATTATGCAGGCAATTGAATTGTGATGTGTTGCCAGAAGGAGCACGCGGTATACGATGAATGTCAGAAATCCCATGATGCCAGAAGCGATCCCGGGAAGGATGAATGTCTTCAGCAGCTCCTGCCTGTATCCCATATACTTTCGCAGAGAAAGCAGGTTAAGCACGCACATCGTGAATCCGTAGAAAATATTCGTGTAGGAGACCGCGTATATGTTCATGTCCGCGAAACGCAGCAGTACAAATACAAAGACCACATGTATCGCAAGCGAGATCACGGCATTTATAATAGGCTCCTTCATCTTGTCTATTCCCTGCAGCACGCCTATAAGCACCGCGGACAGCGAATAGAAAAGCACGTAAGGCGAACCTGTAACCATCAGGTTCCTGGCGAGGTCAGACGAATCATTGAAAAGCAGCTGGACGATAGGTCCTCCCAGGACAGCTATCCCGACCGTTGAAGGGATGGCCACGATCATGCAGAACTTTATAATAGTGCCGGTCTTCTCCCTGGCTTCATCCATGCGCCCGCCCATAACCGCCTGGGTAAGCCCCGGAATGATAGCCACCGCCAGCGCGTAGGCGACAGGCAGGGGTACGTTGGCGATCGTCTTGTACTTGCTTACATATACTCCGTATATCGACGAGATCAGGTCAGGCGAATATCCCAGAGAAGTCAGTATATGGCTGTACATCGAGGAATCGATGAGCGCGTTTATCTGATAGAATACATTGCTGAGGACAACAGGTACAAGGATCAGCGCGAAAGTTTTCGCGACCTTGCCGTATTCCTGAGGCTTGTGCTCGGTGTCTGCTTTTACCCTTTTTTCAAGGCTGGGCCTGTAAAGGATAAATGTGATCAGCAGGAAGATCAGGCTTGCGAGCGCACCCACGCAGGTGCCGACCGTGCCGCCCATAGCCGCGTAGGCAGGCCCCTGGGCAACGAGTATCCAGGCCGCTCCCACGCTGAACAGCGCGTTGAGTATCTGCTCTACTACCTCGGAGACCGCGGTAGGTATCATGGTGCCGAGACCCTGGAAATACCCTCTGAAGGTACTCATTACGCAGCAGAGGAATATCGTCGCGCCGAGGACTCTAAGTGAAGGAGCCACTTCGACAAGCTCGGATCCGAAGAAAAGGATCGCGATCTTCTCAGCAAATATTACTGTAATACCTCCAACAAGCGCGCCGACAATGAGAGTCCAGATGAGCGTGGTCACCAACACTCTCTTCTCGTTTACAGCGTCATGCCTTGCACGGCTTCCGGAGATAAGTTTTACGACAGCAACAGGCACCCCGTTCGTGGAAAGCAGGAGCAGGATCGAATATATATCAAATGCATAACTGTAGTATCCCATTGCCACATCGCCGGCAATACGCTGCAGAGGTATCCTGTAAATAAGCCCTATTATCCTTGCAATAAGCTGCGCAGCCGCAAGGATCGAGCTCTGTACGATTATTTCTCTGCTTGAACCGGACCTGCTTCCGGTCTTCTTTCCATCCATCTAAGAGGCACCCTTTTCAGATTAGTTATTGAAAGCTGGCACAGGTCAGCCAGTCTGACTTTACTCGTACGATACGTTTACTGAGGACCTGATGATCTCGAACATGGTCTTTCCGGTGTTGAGAGTGATCTCGTTTCCGTCAGAATCATAGTACATGGTGTAGTCGGAATTGTCCGCTCTCTTCCAGGTAACAGGGACTGCGACACCGTCTGTGAAATAGTAGCCGCTTCCTTCGCCGTTGAGGGTCATGTCCTGGTGGCCGTAGCTGCTGATAGTCCACATATCGACAAACTGCACGATGACATTCTTGAATGCGAGCTGATCGCCGTTCTCGCGGTCGCAGTGCTCGTATCCGTGCTGATATCTGTAATAGAGGCCATCCTCTGCGTTATATTCGAAACGTACGTTGCTTGCGAGCGCGATGTAGATGCTGTCAGCGGTCTCGCCCTCGGGCTTTGTATCCTCAGTGTTAAATGTGAACCTGCCGGTGTAACCTTCAGGGTATTCCCTGGAGATCCCGAGCGACTCAGCGCCGGAAATAAGGCGCTCGCCGCTGGTATATACGTTATGAGGGGCCACGCGGTCGCTGGAACGGTAATATACGGTGCCGTCGCCGAGGGTAAGGCCGTTCATGGTTTTTATGCCTTCGCTCTGGATCCTGTTCTGAGCGTACTGGGACCAGCCGTAATGGCAGTAGATAGCTTCATTGTCATGGGCGAAATCCAGGTAATAGTGCCTTGCGCTGCGGACCGAACCGATCTTTTCAACGTCTTCGATGTCCTGAAAAATGGCCATGAGCCTGGTGATGCCGCCTTCTACTTCTGCCTCGTAGATGATCTCTGCCTGGCTTACGCCTGACATCGGCAGCGCGTCGGTATGGTTATTTATCATTATCGCGAAAGGCTTGAGGCTTCCGACTTCCTCGTCCACGAGCTCGCCGGTGAGATAGCTTCTCATCATGCCTTCCGGAATCGCATCGTCTGCAGCGGTCTCGGTCTCTGTCGGGGCCTCTGTCTCAGTATCTGACTCAGCGATAGTAAGAGGCTGAGCGGTCTCGGATTCGGTTTCCGTTTGAGCTTCGGAAGATGATGAACTGCATGCAGCAGTTCCGAGAATGAATGAGGCTGCGAGAATAAGTGCAGCAGATTTCTTAAGTTTCATATAAAATATCCTCCTTACATCAGTCCCTGGTAATACCAAGTCCTGTAAGTATCTCTTCCTGTCTTCTCTCCATCTCTTCGCGCTCCGCATCCTCCTCATGGTCATAGCCAAAGAGGTGCAGCATGCTGTGAGCTGTCAGAAAAGCCATCTCACGTCTCTCGCTGTGTCCGTAGGCAAGCGCCTGGGACTCGATCCTGTCAGTATTGAGGACGATATCTCCCAGCATCAGCTCTCCGGAGTCCGGGTCGAAGCAGTCAATACTGTCTTCGTCTTCCAGATGCGAGAAATCCGATGGAGAGTGATACTGCGCATTCGGAAATGAGAGAACGTCGGTGGGCGCGTCTATCCCGCGCGCCTCGCGGTTTATTTCATGGATCCCTTCACTGTCTGTGATAAGCACGTCTACCGAGGTCTCATAAGGGCAGTCCTCATAGTCGCAGGCCGCCTCTATCACCCTGTTCAGGAGATCCTCATAATCAAAATCAAACTTCTTTTCGCTTTCGATCGTTATGTTTACCGTCATTATTTCTGATCCTTGCAGCTTTTGCCTTACGCGCCCTCAGCTGCGATTCCTCATAGTCGTCGTAGGCTTTTACGATCTTCTGGACGACCGGGTGGCGCACAACGTCCCTGCTGGTCAGCATACAGATCCCGATCTCCGGTATTCCGGGGAGGATCTTCAGCGCAACGTCAAGCCCGGAGGTCTGGTCTTTCGGAAGGTCCTTCTGGCTGAGGTCGCCGGTTATGATGACCTTTGATCCAAAACCGATACGGGTCAGGAACATTTTCATCTGCGCGGGCGTCGTATTCTGGGCTTCGTCAAGCACGATGAAGGAATTGTCGAGCGTTCGTCCGCGCATGTAGGCGAGCGGCGCGACCTCGATAAGGCCTTTCTCGGTATTCTTCTGGAATGCCTCAGCCCCCATTATATCATAAAGCGCGTCATAGAGCGGCCTAAGATATGGATCTATCTTGCTCTGGAGATCTCCCGGAAGGAATCCGAGCCGCTCTCCCGCTTCCATAGCAGGCCTCGTGAGAATTATACGGTTAACTTCTTTATTCTTGAAAGCAGTGATCGCCATGGCCATGGCAAGGTAGGTCTTGCCTGTGCCGGCGGGCCCCACTCCGAAAACGATCATCTTGTCGCGGATATCGTTGACATAAAGCTTCTGGCCGTGGGTCTTCGGCTTTACCGGCTTGCCGTTCACAGTGTGGCAGATGATCTCGCCGTAGAGCGATTTTACGTCGCTGTTCTCGCCTGCGAGCGCCAGATCTACCGTGTAGTCCACCGTCTGCTGCGAGATGGTATCCCCGTTCTCGGAAATATGGATAAGCTCCGAAAGCACATAGGAAGCCCTTTCGGTGCACTCAGCATCCCCAAGGATCCTTAAAGTGCCGCCCCTCGAGTTAATTGTAACGTGGAGCGTCTGTTCTATGGTCTTCAGATATTTGTCAAATTCTCCGAAAACGTTTTGTATATGCTGGGCGGGAACGTCGATGATCTCTTCAACTGCAGCCATCCCGGAGCGGTCCTTTCTTTAGTATAAAGGCCGCGCTTATAAAGGCGCGGCCATCGGTTTTTAGCTTATTTATACTTACGCTTGCGAGCAGCTTCTGACTTCTTCTTGCGTCTTACGCTCGGCTTCTCGTAATGTTCTCTTTTACGGATCTCCTGCTGGATACCTGCCTTAGCACAGTTCCTCTTGAATCTGCGCAGAGCGCTGTCCAGGCTCTCGTTCTCCTTAACTATTACGTTCGACATCGTTCACACCCAACCCCCTTCCGGTTTAAGTATTGTGCTTATTAAGCTAAATAAGGGTATGAGCAAAGCACTATTCGAATTATATCATAAAAAATGGCTTCGTCAATAACAATTTGCAGTATAGTTCAGCACCCCGAGCCTGGGGTACTGAACTATACTATAACAATTTGTATATCTGTATCAGGGCATGTAGTAGAGATATCCGCTTCCGCTCACGGAATATTCAAGCCCGGTATCGCCCGTGAACCTGCTGAGGATAGTTCCGTTTACTTTATTGATCCTGACCACGTCATTGTCAGAGAGGAACGACAGATAATCTCCGGTGTTGACTGCTGTGCTGAGAGGAACGGGCGTGAGGACGCCGTCTACCCAGGCAAGATATACAGGGATGAACCTGAATGATGAGACATAGGCCTTGCCGTTGCTCCTGAGGCTGATGTTAAGCTCGATCGCTGCTCCGATATCTGCGTCTGCGCCCTCATCCAAGGTGCTGCTGCAGGTCTCTGATGAAAGGATCGCGCCCATGCCGTAGAACACAAGGCAGCTCCTGCTGCTTCCGTTTCCGGTGTCCACAGTGAGGATCTCCATAGGCTTAACGGTCGTGGATCCGGTGCCGACGATAACGTCTGCGCCAGCCTCTGCAGCCTTCTGTGCAAGTGAGCGCTGGTCATCCTCGATCTTGTCAGAGTGAACGCTTCCGAAATTAATGAAGGCGATCACAAGGTCTGCCCCGCTGTCGGATTTGAGGCTCTGGATATCCTGGGTAAGCTCTTTTATCCCTGCAGCGCTGTAGTTATCGAGACAGTCAAGCACATACTCATAGCCTGTCGGAATATCAACATTTGAAGAGTTGGTATAGCTGACAAAGCCGACCTTGATCTTATCGATAGTCTGCACGCTTACGGTCACGTCATCCTTGGCTGCAGCCGTGCCAATGTGGCTAAGGCCGTATTTGTCAAGCACTGATATTGTGGAGAAGAGCCCGTCGGTCCCGCAGTCAAGCGAGTGGTTCGTAGCGTCCGCGAGCATATCAAAACCGTAGTCTTTAAGCGTTTCGGCAAGATCCTCCGGCGTGTTGCTCTTATTGTTTGAAATGCCGTAACCGCCGTAGTTTACCGCTGCCCCGTTATTCTTGCCCGCGAATGTGGTCTTAAGCACGCCTGCGGTGTAGTCGGCTCCGCTGTAGATATCTCCCATGTATTTAAACCAGGGAGTGAAATCAAAGCTGTCGTCATCTTCGTCATACGCCGAATTGAACTGCTCGTCCTGCATGAGAATGTCGCCGGTCACGATGACGGAGATGTCTGAGCTTATGCTTTCGCCGACCATGTTCTCGATCAGGTTCTCGACCTGCACGTCCTGAGCCGTGCCGTTCTTTGAACCGCTCTCGCCATACTGGCCGATGACGGATTTATTGATGGATCCTGCGTTCTCTTCCTTTACCTGCCCGGCATAGTCGCGTGAAACGGCAAAGAGGACGATGAAAAACGCTGCGGCAACTACAACCAGTATGAGGTTTTTTACTTCTTTCATATTCTTCCTCCCAGAGGAGCTTTATCGGCCGTTCGTTAAGTAATGTCTATTTGATCTGTCCGGAAAGGGTCTCCTGTGCGAAGGCAAGCGCGTCGTCGATGCCTGCAGGATTCTTTCCGCCGGCCTGGGCCATATTCGGCCTTCCGCCTCCGCCGCCGCCTACCTTGCCGGCAGCAGCTTTGATGATATTTCCGGCATGAGCGCCGCTCTTCATGGCTCCGTCGGTGGCCATCGCGAGCAGGCTTACCTTGCCGTCATTGTCCGCAGCGAGGAGGACAACTCCTTCTCCGAGCTTGGTCTTAAGCTGGTCGCCGAGGTTCATGAGCTCCTGCATGCTGACGTTCTTAAGCTTTACAGGGAGGAACTTGACGCCTTTTACCTCGCGGACCTGGCTCATAACGTCTCCCATAGCGCTCTTGGCAGCCTGGTTCCGCAGGCTGCTGTTCTCTGCGCTGAGGGCTTTAACTTCCTCGTGAAGGGCCTCGATCCTGGCAGAAAGCTGTGCGGGATCGCACTTAGCTGTCTTTGCGGCCTGGTTAAGGCGGTCTTCCATCTCCTGGTAATATTTCCTGACAGCGGGTCCGGTGATCGCTTCAATACGCCTTACACCGGAGGAAACTCCCTGCTCGGAAAGGATCTTGAAGGATGAAATGAGCGCTGTGTTCTTTACGTGGGTGCCGCCGCATAGCTCGCGGGAGAAGTCGCCCATGGTAACAACGCGCACGCTGTCGCCGTATTTCTCGCCGAAGAGCGCCATCGCGCCGGTTTTCTTGGCTTCCTCGAGGCTCATGATATTCGTGATGACAGGAAGCGCGGCCTCGATCTCTTCATTTACGATGTCCTCTACTCTCCTGATCTCCTCAGGGGTCATTGCCTGGAAGTGACTGAAGTCGAACCTGAGCTTCTCGTTATTATTCATGGAGCCCTTCTGCTCAACATGGCTTCCAAGGACAATACGCAGGGCCTTCTGGAGAAGGTGGGTCGCGCTGTGGTTCTTAGCGGTCTCGGAGCGGTGCTCTTCATCTACCTTGAGAGTAACGATATCTCCGGATGCGAACATGCCTCTGGTGACTTTTCCGATGTGGGCAAATTTGCCTCCGAGGAGCTTTTCAACGTCAGTTACTTCAAATGTACCGTAAGGTCCCTCAATCACGCCGACGTCGTTCATCTGTCCGCCCATGGTAGCGTAGAAAGGCGACTTTTCGGTGAAGATCGAGCCTTCCTGTCCGTCCGAAAGGACCTGGACGACTTCGTCGGGAGTCGTGAGCGCGCTTATCTTTGATTCAAATACAAGGCTGTCATACCCGGTAAATTCTGTAGTAAGGTTCCTGTCGAGCTGGTCGTAGACTGTTGCGTCTGCTCCCATGTAGCTTGAAGCGCCTTCAATATATTTGCGCGCGTCGCGTGCTTTGCGCCTCTGCTCTTCCATGCAGGAAGCGAAGCCTTCGTCGTCGACGCTGTAGCCCTTCTCGCCAAGGATCTCTTTCGTGAGATCAAGAGGGAATCCGTAAGTGTCATAGAGCTTGAATGCGTCAGCTCCGGCGAGGACCGTGCTGCCCTCAGCGGACATCTTCTGCTCCATCTCGTTCAGGATGGAAAGCCCGGTATCAAGAGTGCGGTTAAAGGAATCCTCTTCCTGAGTAAGGACCTTGAGGATAAATTCCCTTTTCTCTTCGAGCTCGGGATAGCCTTCCTTAGAGGTCTCGATTACCTTCTCGCTTAAGGGCGCAAGGAACTTGCCTTTGATCCCGAGAAGGCGGCCGTTCCTGGATGCCCTCCTGATGATCCTCCTGAGCACGTAGCCGCGTCCTTCGTTAGAGGGCTGTATGCCGTCCGAGATCATGAATGTAGCCGCGCGGATATGGTCGGTAATGATCCTGATGGAAACGTCCGCGTCAAAATCTGTTTCGTAGGTGACGCCTGCGGTCTCGCAGACCATCTCCCTGAGTGCTCTTATGGTGTCAACGTCGAAAATGGTGTCAACATCCTGTACCGCAACGGCAAGACGCTCGAGGCCCATGCCGGTGTCGATGTTCTTCTGTTTGAGTTCGGTGTAGTTATTGTGGCCGTCATTGTCGAACTGGGTAAAAACATTGTTCCAGACTTCCATGTATCGGTCGCAGTCGCAGCCTACGCCGCAGGTGGGCTTGCCGCAGCCGTACTTTTCGCCGCGGTCATAATAGACCTCGGAGCAGGGACCGCAGGGGCCGCTGCCGTGCTCCCAGAAATTGTCTTCCTTGCCGAATCTGTAGATCCTGTCTGCAGGGATACCGATCTCCTTGTTCCAGATATCGAAGGCCTCGTCATCGTCCTGATATACGGAAGGATAGAGCCTCTCGGGCTCGAGGCCGGCATACTGGGTAAGGAATTCCCAGGTCCAGGCGATAGCTTCATGTTTAAAATAATCACCAAAGGAGAAGTTTCCGAGCATCTCAAAGAAGGTCGCATGGCGGCCGTCCTTACCTACATTTTCAAGATCTCCTGTTCTCATGCACTTCTGGCAGGTAGCAACGCGGTGCCTCGGAGGCTCTTCAGCTCCAGTAAAATAAGGCTTCAGCGGTGCCATGCCTGCGTTTATCAGCAGCAGGCTGTTGTCATTATGCGGAACAAGAGAAAAACTGGGAAGGACAAGGTGCCCTTTGCTCTCAAAATAATCCAGGAACATTTTCCTGAGTTCATTAAGCCCGTACGGCTTTTTCATGGTAACTCCTCCAGATAATGCATACTAATATGATGCTCGTTCAGAAATTTGTCTGTACAAGCGGGCTTTCGCTCAACTAATTTCATTCGTTAAGTAAAAACCAGGGAGGCTCGTTCAGACATCCGTCTGAAGAGCGGGCTTTTACTAAACTCATTTCATTCGTTAAGTAAAAGCACCAAAAGGACTATGGCATACCGCCATAATCCTTTAAATTATAGAGTAAAATATGTATATAGTCAATAATTTTGAGACCGGAATCACTTAGCGCATTGCTGCAACAAATTCGCACTCCGCAGCCACTGTGCCGTTCACGCTGGCGGTGGCTTTGGCGGTAAGGATCGCCTTATCTTCTCTTTCTGAGACAGCCTCACATTCCATCAGTACGGTGTCGCCTGGGCGTATAATTGAGCGGAACCTGGCGTTGTTGACTCCGAGGAGATAAGGTGTTTTGCCCTTATATTTATCCATTACAGCGAACATCAGGATCCCGGCCTGCCCCATTGATTCAATGCTGTATACACCGGGGAATACCGGATCTCCGGGGAAATGTCCTTCCAGTACGGGCAGGTCTTCCGGAACATAGTAGACAGCGGTGACTGACCTGCCAGGTTCAAGGCTTAGGACTTCGTCGACCAGCTGGATAGGATATCTTTGAGGGTTTAGCTGTTTGATCTCTTCATTTGTCAGCTTCATAAGGCTTGTGATTCCTTTCATTGCCTGATATAGGTGATCATTCCGGAAGGGTCAGCTTTCTGTAGAAGCATGACCTGTGGCCGGTGTGGCAGGCCGCGCCTATCTGCTCGACTTTCGCGAGGAGCGTGTCGTTATCGCAGTCTATCCGCAGTTCCCTGACTATCTGGTAATGTCCGCTGGTGTCGCCTTTTCGCCAGAGCTCTTGCCGGCTGCGGCTGTAATATGTCATTACTCCTTCGCGGACCGTCTGCTCAAAAGCCTCCCTGTTCATGTAGGCCACCATCAGGACTTCGCTGTTTTCCGCGTCCTGTACTACGACCGGGATCATCCCCTGGGGATCGGGCTTTAGTTCATCGAAATCCATGCAGACTGAAAGCGGCCTGGCGTTATTTAAAACATATTCGTCCATTACAGGCTTCCCTTCGTTGAGAGCACTCCGCTGATCCTCGGATCGTTCTGAACTGCCATATCAAGTGCCTTTCCGAATGCCTTGAAGAGCGCTTCGGCAATGTGGTGGTTGTTCTCCCCCGCCATCCTCCAGAGGTGGATGTTCATCTCAGCGTTCACCGCGACCGCGTAGAAAAACTCTCTGATGACTTCGGTCTCAAGGTCGCCGATCTTCTCAACAGAAAAATCCGCGTCCATCACAAGAAAGGGCCTGCCGGAAAGATCGACAGCCGCAAGCGCGAGCGCGTCATCCATCGGCATTATAAAGTACCCTGAGCGTTTGATCCCTGCTTTGTCTCCAAGCGCTTCCTTAATCGCCTGGCCGAGCACGATGCCGGTGTCCTCTGCGGTGTGATGCGTATCGACATTAAGGTCTCCGCAGGCTTTTACAGTAAGGTCGAAAAGACCGTGCTTTGTGAGGCTGCAGAGCATGTGGTCAAAGAAACCTATGCCTGTCGAAACATCAGCTTTGCCGCAGCCGTCAAGGTTAATGGTGACTGTGATATCTGTCTCGGCGGTCTTCCTGCTTACGGAAGCTGTCCTTGCTTCACTCATTTTCATCCTCCATCCTGACCCTTATGGAATTTGCGTGCGCCGTGAGCTGCTCAGCCTCAGCGAAGGCAATAATGTCTTTGCCGACGTTCCGGAGAGCATCCTCTGAATAATAGATTATGCTGGATTTCTTGATGAAATCATCGACACCCAGCGGCGAGAAGAACCTTGCTGTCCCGCTCGTAGGAAGTATGTGGTTCGGTCCTGCGAAGTAGTCACCGAGCGGCTCGCTGGATCCGGGCCCGAGGAAGATAGCCCCGGCGTTCCTGATCTTTGTCATTACCTCGAAGGGATTCTCCGTCATGATCTCCAGATGCTCGGAAGCGATCTCATTAGTAATGCTGACAGCTTCCTCCATGTTTTCGGCGATAAATATATGTCCGTAATTCTCCAGAGATTTTGAGATTATATCTTTCCTTGAGAGGATCTCGAGGAAGCCTTCGATCTCTTGCAGGACTTTCTCCGCGAGTTCCGCGCTGGTCGTGACGAGGATCGCGCTGGCCATCTCGTCATGCTCTGCCTGTGAGAGAAGGTCCGCAGCGACATAGCGGGGATCTGCGCTCCCATCCGCGAGCACCAGGATCTCGCTTGGGCCTGCCACAGAATCGATGCTTACATTCCCGTAGACCGATTTTTTCGCAAGCGCGACAAATATATTTCCGGGGCCGACGATCTTGTCGACCTTAGGTATCGATTCGGTCCCGTAGGCAAGCGCAGCGATAGCCTGGGCGCCGCCGACCTTCAGAATGATATCCGCACCGGCCTCATTTGCCGCGACAAGCGTTGCGGGGTCAACAGAGCCGTCAGGACCCGGAGGGGTCGTCATCACGATTTCCTTGACCCCTGCGGTCTTTGCGGGAACGATATTCATCAGTACGGATGAGGGATAGGCTGCCTTGCCGCCGGGCACGTATACGCCTGCGCGGAGAAGCGGAGTTATCTTCTGTCCCAGGATGATCCCGTTCTCGCCGTAATCGAACCAGCTGTTCCTCTTCTGCTTCTCATGGAAAGCCCGGATGTTTACAAGAGCTTTGCGGATCACGTCGACAAGCTCCGGATTGACTTTATTATAGGCTTCTTTGATCTCGTCCGGCGTGACCTTAATATTTGATGCGTTTATGCCGGCCCGGTCAAACTTTCTGGTGAGTTCGAAAACGGCTTCATCCCCGCGCTCACGGACGTCGGCAATTATGTCCTTCACGATCTTCTCATATTCACCGTATGAGGAGGGGCTCCGCCTTGAGAGCATCTCGATGAACTCTTTTATGTTTTCCTTTGTAACGATATCTGTCTTCATCTTCTAAGTGTTCCTTTAGCTGACCGCTTCCTTAAGGTCGCGGATGATCTTCATAATGCGTTCGTTCTGCATTTTCATGCTTACCTGGTTGACAACGACCCTTGCGGATACCGGGCAGATCTCTTCAAGGACGGTGAGCCCGTTTTCCTTAAGCGTGGTACCGGTCTGGACAATGTCAACGATAACTTCCGAGAGCCCGACGATCGGGGCAAGTTCGACCGAACCGTGGAGCTTGATTATCTCGACCGTCTGATGTTTTTTATTATAGAAATAATCCCGGGCGGTGTTCGGGTATTTGGTCGCGACCCTAATGGTGCGGCCGTGTTTAAGGTATTCGGCAGCTTCTGCGGGTCCGCATACGCACATCGAACACTTCCCGAAGCCAAGATCGAGCACTTCATAAAGCTTTCTGCCCTCTTCCGTCAGGGTGTCCTTGCCGACGACCCCGATATCCGCAGCGCCGTACTCCACATAGGTGGGAACGTCGGAGGATTTCGAGAGGAACATCTTCAGACCAAGCTCTTCATTTGTGAAAATGAGCTTCCGGGTGTCGGGATCGCGCATCTCTTTCATTGGCATCCCGGTGTCTTCAAACAGCTGCAGCGCTTCCCGGGCGAGCCGCCCTTTGGCCAGCGCAAAGGTAAGGTATTTCATTTTAATGCCTCGTTAATACTTATTTCAGCAGTCAATGTATTCGATCCTGCCTATTGAGTAGTTTTTGCAGTAGGCTTCGTAGTCTTCCATCGCTCTATCAGGATCGCGCTTTAGGACGGTAACGGAAATGCCTTCGCTCCTAAGCGCGCCTGCTTCGCGGATCGCCTTTTCGCGGAAGCCTTCTTCAAAAAGGATCATCACCCCGGGCTCCGGGACATGGATATCGATATGCTGCCTTGAGAGCGCCAGGAGGAGCTCATCGAGGAGCACCGCAAAACCTACGCTGGCGGCTTCCTTGCCGAACTGGCCGATCAGCCTGTCATATCTCCCGCCCTGTATCACGGGGTCCCCGGAACCGTAGGTGTAGCCCTTAAAAATGATCCCGGTGTAGTAGTTGTATTCAGAAAGCATGCCGAGGTCGATCGTCACGTATTTCTCAAATCCGTAGTCCTTTACGATGTCATAAAGCCTGTCAAGATAGTCAAGGACTTCAAGCGCAGCTGGCGAGGAAGTGAGAGCTCTTGCCTTATCCAGGGTATCATCGCTGCCGAAGAGCTCAGGCATGCGTATGAAGGCAGCCGCGCTTTCACCCTTTATGCCTTTATCCTCAAGGTAGGATTCGATTCCGAAATAATTCTTACTCTCGATAAGCTCACGAAGTTCTCCAACCGAATCTCCGTCCAGTGCGGACTCTTTGGCAAGGGCTCTGAAAAAGCCTACATGTCCAATGTCGATCTGGAAATCAGTAAGCCCGGAGCGAAGCATCATGCTTACTGCAAGCGAAATAATCTCGGCATCGCCCTCGATACCGGGATCTCCGACAAGCTCGGCGCCAATCTGGGTGGTCTGACGCATCTTCCCCTGAAGCGCGCCCCCGCTCCTGAACACATTTCCGCTGTAGGCAAACCTGAGAGGTATAGTTTCGTCCTGGTAATATTTCGATACCGCGCGCGCGATCGAGGGAGTGATATCAGGACGAAGCACGAGCGTATCACCGGTGCGGTCAGTCATCTTGAACATTTCACGCGATGACACGGTGCCCCTGTCGGTGTTGAAAACATCAAAGAATTCAAACTCAGGGGTCTCGATATCCTTATAGCCATAGAGATGAAGCTCGGAGACAAGGCTCGCTTTCATGAGCTTTCTTCCTGCGCATTCATCACCGTAAATATCCCTCACGCCGTCAGGCGTATGAAGCAGTCTGTCCATCAGCAACCTTCCAGAATTATGTAAAAACAGCGATATCCGCTATAATAAAGCAGAACGCTTTAGTTCGCTACCATGCTACTATGGTAAATCATTATAAAGATTAGCAATCTCTTTGTCAAATAATAAATACTGTTTTCTACTTTCCTTCTTCCAGCAGGTCTTTCTGGAGCGCGTCGAGGTAGTGAAGGAAGTAGCCGTTGCTCTTGATTTCGTACCCTTCATCGATCTCGCTCATCAGGAAATGCTTCTCATGGCCGGTCATAGCGCGGTTCCAGAACTCAAGCAGCTTTGAATAGCTGAGGTAAAAGAACCTGTCCGCGTCTGTGAAATGGATCAGCAGGAAGGCTACCCCGCCCTGCTCCATAAAGTCGCGCATGAAGAGGATCTGATGCTCGTGGACGTTCTGCATAGGGAAGGCAGCGGTCTTGCATTCCTTCGCGTCAAAACATACCGGTACGCCCTGGACGGTCCCGATGAAGTCTACCGTGCTCTTCTGGTCAAAATAGGCGAGCGTTATCTGGCGGGTCTCGGAGTCTATCCTTACCGGGGTTATCGGCGTTGGCACTTTCTGTATGAGCGCGAGTTTCTGCTCGCGGTATTTTTCATTAGTCCTGTTGATCATTTCCTCGAGGAGGGATCCCCTGAGGCCTCTGGAATTCCATGTAGGCATTTGTCAGAACCTCCGATAAGTTCAAGCGCTTTGTAAAAATCTTTTGGCACCGGGGCGGAAAAGCTCCTTCCGGAGAGGTACTCCCATTCCCCGGAAAGATCCGGCATTACAAGCTCGGATGAATGAAGGAGCTGCCTCCTCACGCCCGCGCAGTCCCGCAGACATCTGTTCAGGTCTTCGTCCCCATATTTAAGGTCTCCTGCCACCGGGTATCCTGCAGAGGCAAGGTGGGCTCTGATCTGGTGGGTGCGTCCGGTTATCAGATGTACTTTTAAGAGTGTAAGGCATCCTTCAGAGGGATGCTTCTCAAGATACCTTCTGCAGGCCGGCAGAGTTTCGGGCAGTTTTCCGGTGAACACCGGAGTGTAACAGGTCTCTATCTTCCGCGAGGAATGATCCCCGCTCTCTGTAATAACAGCAGTATTTGTGCCCTGGTCCTTTGAAAGGTACCCCTCAATCTTCGCCGGGGCCTTCACCTCGCCCTTCACGAGGCAGAGGTAATACTTGGAAAAACTGCGGTCCCTGAAACCGGCAGTGAGGAATTTGAGCCCTCTGATGCTTTTGCCGGCGGTAATGAGGCCGCTGGTGTTCCTGTCGAGCCTGTTGCATACCGAGGGACGCAGCAGGTCAAGCTGGGCCTCCGTAAGCGCCCCGTTTGAAATAAGGTATTCCTGCAGCATTTCATTTAATGAGAAGTCGTCAGCTTCAGCCTTCTGCGAGAGCACTCCTGCAGGTTTATTTATGAAGAGAAGGTCGCTGTCCTCGTAGATCACGGAAAGGCTTTTCCGGGGGCCCGAAGAGGCGCTGCTGCTGCGGGCTGCTCTATCACTTGCGGCAGCAGGCCTGAATTTCTCTATGGTCTCGTCGGAAAGCCAGAATTTCACCGAATCTCCGGGCGATAGCTTTTCATTCCCGGAAGCCCTTTTGCCGTTCAGGGTAATGTTTTTCTTCCGGATCATTTTGTATATGAAGCCCATCGGAGCTTCGGGAAGGTACTTTCCGGCAGCCTTGTCGAGCCGCTGCCCGGCCTCCTCCATGCTGATAATGATTTTTCTCATGTCATTTAAAGCTTTTCCCTGAAGCCAGGTTTTCTGCCAGCCGGGATCCCGGGTTCAGGATCTCCAGAGTGCCGTCGTAAATGTCCTTAAAGGATACCGCATAGTAGTCGGCGATCGCTTTCAGATCGGCTGTCATGTATGCGGCGCTCTCATCGAACACACCGCAGGCCTCCATACCGGCCCGTTTTCCAGCAAGCGCGCCCGCGCTGATATCTTCGAACACCAGGCAATTATTAGGGCCAACGCCCAGCCTTCTCGCGGCTTCGAGGTAGATGAACGGATCGGGCTTGCCTTTTTCAACGTCTTCCCCGGTAATAATGATATCGAAATATCCTTTGATATTGTGGACCTCAAGCGCGGTTAGCGCGAGGGTCCGGGTATTGCTGGTGCAGATCGCCATCGGTATCCCGCGGGAAGAAATGTCATTAAGGAGCCTGCCCGCTTCTTCCTTAAGGGGTATCTTATGAGTGTAATAGTCGAGCGCCATCTCGTTCCAGTCGGAAAGCATCTTTTCCGTGGTCTCGTTGATGCCTATCACATCCCGGAAATAGTCGGCGGTCTGCAGTATGCTGAGCCCGGAAAGCTTTTTTGTGAGCTCCCGGTCGGTGGTCTTTCCGTATCTTGCGACATATTCTATGTCGATATCTGCCCAGATCCACATGGAGTCG
Source organism: Lachnospiraceae bacterium (assembly GCA_024685315.1). Taxonomy (GTDB): domain Bacteria; phylum Bacillota; class Clostridia; order Lachnospirales; family Lachnospiraceae; genus UBA2912. The sequence continues at coordinate 80,473 of JAIKVW010000039.1, read as the reverse complement.
ATAAGGGTGCCGTCTTCGTCAAATATTATCGCTTCGCGGCCCGCCAGGAGTTCCTCCAGGAAGCCGTTACTATCTTCTCTTTTCATATGTGGTCTTTCTACATTAGTCTCCAGCCCGCGGGGTACTTGTTCTTCAGTGATCCGTTACTTACTTTTCCCCAGCCGAGGGAATAGCCGTCGGCGCAGACGAGGTACCATCCGCCGGACAGAGCGCGATCCACGTTCAGGGTCTCGCATTTAAGGTATTTTGCGGCTTCAGGGCTTCCTGCCGGAAGGTCAAGGCATTTGGTGACCATTGCCGGCGAAAGGTACCTTGCGAAGGCGCCGCTCGGCGTAAACCTTCCGCTGCGGATCTCACCGAGGAAAAGCCCGCTCCTCATCACATATATTGACCTTAGTTCAGGCATGCCTTCCGGAACATAGCGAAGGTACCCGTCCGACAGCTGGAGCCTTGATTCATCAAATTCCGCGAGAATGCCTTCAGAGATCAGGAACTCATAGAAGGGAGCGAGCTCTTTATGTTTTGACCTTGCGGATGAAGCTCTGCTGCTGCTAGACACTTTCCCTTCGGCAGCTTTCCTTTCAAGCACCGCTGCAAAATGGCCTTCTCCGAGGACTTTATGGGGGAATACCCTGAGGGTGCGGTCAAGCTCAGGATTACCGTCCCCCCACTGCGGATTTCCGCAGGTCAGGGTGTCAAATCTCCTGCTTTCAGGCAGATCTGAAGGGTCGACGAGCCGGAAATAAGGATTGCTGGAAAGGAACCATGAGATCAGGCCCTCGTCCTCCTGCGGTGAAAAAGTGCAGGTGGAGTAGATGATCCTGCCTCCGGGCGCAAGCATCAGGGCCGCGCTCGTGATTATGGATTCCTGCAGCTCCCTGTAAAAATCCGGGCCGTTCTTCTTCCAGCTCTCAGTCATACGGGGCTCTTTGTGGAACATGCCTTCACCAGAACAGGGAGCGTCAATAAGTATCTTGTCAAAGAACCCCGGAAGGACTTTAGCCAGTTTTTCCGGGGATTCGCTTGTTACCACGCAGTTGCTTATGCCGAAGGCCTCAATATTATGCAGCAGCGCCTTTGCGCGCGAGCGGCTGATATCATTTGAGATAAGTATGCCTTCGTTCTTCATTGCCGCAGCTACGGCAGTGCTCTTCCCTCCGGGCGCAGCGCAGAGGTCAAGGACTCTCTCTCCGGGCTTTGCGCATGCAAGCGCTGCTGGGAGCATTGCGCTTGGTTCCTGTATGTAATAGAGCCCCGCATGGTAGTACGGGCTCAGGGAAAAGCTTCTTTTATCTTTAATATAAAAACCGTCAGGATTCCAGGGGACGCGCTCGGAAAGCTCAACGTCCTCTCCGGTAAGCCCGGCCAGTTCCTCAGGAGATATCTTGAGCGTATTGGTCCGAAGCCCGTCAAGAACGGGGCGCTCATAGGAGCTCATAAAGTCATCGAACTCATCCCCAAGCATATCTTTCATGCGGGAAAGAAATTCATCAGGGAAGCTCTTCATCAGCTTGCCTCCGTGTAACCGGTATCTTCGAGAAGTTCGCTTCCCTCGGCGGCAGCGACCGCAAGCCGGTCGCAGACCTCGTTCTGGGCGACACCGTCATGGCCCTTCACCCAGTGGAAAGATACCTGGTGATCATTCATGGCGCTAAGAAGCAGCTTCCAGAGATCAGGATTAGCCACAGGATCTTTACGATTGCGCTTCCAGCCGTTCTTCATCCACTTGTCGATCCAGTGCTCATTTACCGCGTCAACAATGTATTTGGAATCCGAGTACAGGTCGACATCGCAGGGAACGAGGAGCTCATTTAAGGCAGAAATGACCGCCATTAGCTCCATGCGGTTATTGGTGGTCATTCTGTATCCTGCTGATATTTCCTTGCGGTGAGTCTCTCCTTTTGAGTCAGTGAACAGGAGAACTGCGCCGTAGCCTCCGGGCCCGGGGTTTCCGCGCGAGGAGCCGTCTGTATAGATAATAACTTTTTTTGCTGGATTATTTCCGGCTGCTGTCATCTATCTGCCTCTGTAAATTACTTCTTCTTGAATCCTCTCTCGGTTCCGTTTAAAAGCCTTACTATGTTTTCTCTATGCTGGATCCAGGCCATTACCGCGATTATGATCGCGATGATAAGCATTCCGGTCTGGCCCCGGTAAAGCAGCGCCACCCACAGCGGGAAAAGCCCGGTGAGCACAAGCGAGCCTACGGAAACATATTTGGTCACAGCGTAAGGCACGAAGAATGCGAGCAGGCAGAGGATTATCATCGGAGCGCCGAGCGTCATCATAAGCCCGCTGGTGGCTGCAATTCCCTTTCCGCCCTTAAAATGAAGGTAGAACGGGAAGTTGTGGCCAAGCACTGCCCCGAGGCCGCCTGCCATACTGAGGAACCTTATGTCAGGGTCGCCGCGGTATACCGCGAACCAGATGACCAACACTGCGATTATGACCTTTACCGCGTCTATTGCATAAACTATGTAGCCTGCTTTCTTTCCGTAGGTCCTGATGGTGTTCGCGGTACCTGCGTTCCCGCTCCCGTGCTTCCTGATATCGTCATGTTTAACGAATATCGAGAAGAAATATCCGGCCTGCACACATCCGAAAAGATAGCCTATTATGAGGCAGACAATAATCTTTATGATCATTTTATTCCTCTGCTCCTTTGCGTTCTCTGTAAATGAAATTCAACGGAGTCCCTCGGAATCCGAAGGTGCCCCTTATGCAGTTCTCTATGTACCTTGTGTACGAGAAATGCGTAAGCTTTTTGTCATTTATAAATATAACAAATGTCGGAGGTTTTACCGAGACCTGCGTAATATAGTAGAGCTTGAGCCTCCGGCCCTTGTCGGAAGGCGGCTGCTTCATCGCAACAGCTTCCATCAGGATCTCATTTAAGGCGCCGGTGCCTACCCGCATAGCATGGTTCTCGATGACCGCGTCGATTATGTCAAAAAGCCTCGGCAGCCTCTGTCCGGTCTGGGCGGAAATATAGATGATCTCCGCGTAGCTCATGAAGGGGAGGCGGCTCCTGATCTTCGCCGAGTACTCGTTCACCGTCTTGTTGTCCTTGATGATGAGGTCCCATTTGTTGACCGCTATGATCATGCCCTTGCCGCGTTCGTGAGCGATGCCCGCGATCTTGGCGTCCTGCTCGGTAATGCCTTCGGCGGCGTCGATCATCAGGATCACGACGTCTGCCCTCTCAACGGCAGCGACCGCGCGTATTATGCTGTAGCGCTCAATATCTTCCTTGATCCGGCTTTTTCTCCTGAGTCCTGCGGTATCGATGAAGATATATTCTTTTCCGTTATGCTTAATGTCTGTATCGATAGAGTCCCGGGTGGTTCCCGCAATATCCGTAACGATGACACGGTTCTCGCCCGTGAGCTTGTTGATAAGCGAAGATTTACCGACATTAGGCTTTCCGATGACCGCGATCCTGGGCCTGTCGTCCTCTTCCTCTTTGCCGGAGCCTTCAGGAAAATGCTTCACGACTTCGTCAAGCAGGTCTCCGAGCCCGGTCTTCTGGGATGCGCAGATCGGATAAGGATCGCCTATGCCGAGATTGTAGAATTCGTAGATATCGTTCTGCTGGGCCTTGAAATTGTCGATCTTATTGACCGCAAGCACCACTGGCTTTTGGGCCTTGCGGAGCATGTCCGCGACTTCATAGTCGGCGTCGACCAGCCCTTCCTTCGCGTCGGTCATGAATATGATAACGTCGGCCGTCTCTATCGCGATCTCGGCCTGCTCCCTCATGCTCTTAAGCATTAGATCGTCGCTCTTCGGCTCAATACCGCCGGTATCGATCAGCGTAAAGCTGTGATCCAGCCAGGTGCAGTCGGCGTAGATCCTGTCCCTTGTTACCCCTGGGGTGTCTTCGACGATGGAGATCATCTGCCCCGCCAGGGCATTAAAAAGCGTGGATTTTCCCACGTTAGGCCGCCCGATGACGGCCGTAATCGGTTTGCTCATTTTATATCTATCCTGTTCTTAGCCTATAAGCTTTTTAACCAGATCCTGTCCGTTAGATTGTACAATTACGGCTTTCTTTTGTAAAGCGCTTTCAATGTCGGAGACCGTAACGTCGTCAAGCAGCACTTCCTCTCCGCTTCTTAAAAGGTTGATGGGAAGGAGGATCCTGTCCCCGAGTTCTTCGCCGTTTTTGGAGGCTTCTTTAAGCTGGCTGATTATATCCTGCCCGGTCAGAAGGCCGCTTACAGTGATCATATGTCCGAAGAAATCATTTCTTATCGGACGTACGTCGGCAATGATATTCGGGAACTTCTGATTGAAGGAACTTACCAGATCTTTGAGGAAAGGCGCGATCAGAGTGCCGCAGACTACCGTGAGGTGTCCCTGCCGGTCATCTCCATCATGCCTGTTAAGCTCCTCTTCAAATTCGTTCCTGAGGAGCACGCTCATCCCCACACCGTTCTCAAGCTGCGGGTAGCCGTCATATTCGGATTCATCCGGCAGCTCTCTTCCGGCAAGCGAATACCATTCGTCTGAAGCGTGTATGAAGTGGTTCCCGGTGTTCGCGTAGATCTTATCGCGGAAGTGGTCTATGATGTCCAGCACCTCGCAGGCGTCTTCCTTTGTGAACGGCTCCAGTTTGAAGAGGCCTTCGCGGTGATCCGAGAGCCCGACCGGCACGACTGACACGCTCTCCATATAAGGAAGAAATGAAGAAAGGTCCTCTATGGTCCTGCGGAGCTCGTCTCCGTCATTTATGCCCCTGCAGAGCACTATCTGCGCGTTCATAACTATCCCTGCGTCGAAGAGACGCTGAAGCTGATCCATAATTTTCCCGGCGAAGCGGTTCTTCAGCATCATGCAGCGAAGCTCGGGGTTGGTGGTGTGAACGGAGATATTGATAGGTTCAAGGCGGTATTTTATGATGCGTCCGATCTGCTCGTCGCTCATATTTGTCATGGTGATGTAATTGCCCTGGAGGAATGAAAGCCTGGAATCGTCGTCCTTGAAGTACATAGTGCTTCGCATGCCCTTTGGCAGCTGGTCGATAAAGCAGAAAATGCACTTGTTGCGGCACGAGCGGTATTCATCCATAAGGCCGCTGGAGAATTCCATGCCGAGATCCTCGTCGTAATCCTTTTCGATCTCAAGGAGCTCCTCGCCTTCGGAGGTCTCGACCAGGACTTCGACATATTCGTCGTTGATCAGGAATCTGTAATCAAAAATATCCTCGACGCTGCTGCCGTTGATCGAGATCAGCACATCTCCGGGGACAAGGCCCAGTTCTTCCGCAATCGAACCCGGGACTATCCTTGTGATAACATGCCTGTGCTGTGACATCTTTCAAACCTCTGTTCTAAAGTTCATGCTGTCTCTCAAAACCCCGCCGGCCCGGCAAAATCAAATGCGTTCCGGATGAGTGTCGGCTTGCCGCCGAGGAAAGAGACAACGTCAAATCTGTATGAAGAAGCGCCGTTCCCTCCGTGTTCCATAAGGTACTGGGAGGCCGCAGAGCTTATCCTTCTCTGCTTCTTTGCGTCAACCGCTTCCAGCGGGTCCTGAGGGCTTGCGCTCTTCCGGTATTTAACTTCAACAAAGGCAAGTACGCCGTCCTCCATTGCGATAATGTCTATCTGCGCGTGCCTGCTCCTGTAATTTGCAGTTACTATATTGTAGCCTTGAGAAATAAGGTAGGCAGCAGCTTTTTCTTCGTACTCCCTGCCCTTTTCGTAGTTGTTCAATTATTATAGGGTCCTTTCTATCTGACCACCTTGTCCGGATCGGTAAAATGGCCTATGAAGGTCTTCCTGTGAACAGGCGCGGGCCCGAATTCCTTCAGTGCGGCAATGTGCTCCGCGGTGCCGTAGCCCTTGTTCCTGGCGAAGCCGTATTCCGGATATCTGGCGTCGAGCTCCAGCATGATCCGGTCCCTGGTGACCTTCGCAATGATCGAGGCAGCGGCGATCGAAAGGCTTTTAGCGTCGCCCTTGATGATCGCGACCTGCTTAATATCGACCTCCGGTATGGTCACTGCGTCGTTTAAAAGTATGTCAGGACACACGCTTAGACCGCTTATCGCGTCTCTCATGGCTTCGTAGTCCGCCTGAAGAATATTGATCTCGTCAATTATCTCCGGATTTTTTATACCTACGCCGACAGAAACAGCTCTTGCAATGATCTCGTCATAGAGCGATTCGCGCTTCTTTTCGGAAAGCTTCTTGGAATCGTTAACGTAGAGTATCGGGTCGTTTATATCGAGGATGACTGCGGCAGCAACTACCGGACCTGCAAGCGGTCCCCTTCCGGCCTCATCTATACCGCAGACAGCCGTGTAGCCGTAGTCCAGGTACTTCCGCTCAAATTCAAGCATGCCCGCGACGCGCTGTTTTTCAGCCTCAAGCCGGGCTGCCCTTCTGGCTTCAATTTCTGCTTTTTTCATATCATTTTAATTCTGGTCTTTCCAGGCTTATGCGTCCGAGCCTTACGACCCTGAAGTCATCGATTATCAGTCTGGCAGCCTTGTCAATATCCGGCAGCCCTTCCTTTGCAATGCATTTCCTTGCTTCCGCGATCCCTGTAAGCATATCCTCCAGGGGAATATCTTCAGCGACGCCGTATTTATCAAGGATAACTCCGGGGTAGGCCTCTTTAAGTATGATCAGAAGATCTGCGGCCAGCTCGCTCATATCAAGGATATTGTCATTAATCGAGCCTGCTATCGCAAGGCGCTTGCCGATCTCCTGGTCGTCAAATTTCGGCCAGAGCAGTCCCGGGGTGTCTAGAAGCATAATGTCTTTCCTTACGCTTATCCACTGCGCTCCCTTGGTGACGCCGGGCCTGTTGCCGGTCTTTGCGGAAGCCTTGCCCGCAAAGCTGTTTATGAAAGTGGATTTCCCTACGTTCGGTATGCCCGCGATCATAGCCCTTACCGGACGGTTCTTGATCCCGCGCTTAAGGTCCCTGGCCTTTTTCTCGGCGTGCGCCTCCAGGACCATGTCCTTTGCCTTTCGTATATCGGAGGTGTTCCTTGAGTCCGCGGTGATCGCGGGGATGCCTTTGTCTTCGTAATATTTCAACCAGAGCTTATTTACCGCAGGGTCGGCCATATCAGCCTTATTAAGAATGATAAGGCGCTCCTTGCCCTTCGCGAGGGTATCTATGTCCGGATTCCTGCTTGAAAGCGGAAGCCTCGCGTCCACAAGCTCGATGACCATGTCGACGAGCTTCAGGCTGTCCTGCATCATTCTCCGGGCTTTGGTCATGTGCCCGGGGTACCATTCAATGTTCATCTGCTCTCCTGCCCGGGAGTGTCTTTACTTAACTCTCCCTATGCTGCCGCGCGGCGAGCATATATACCATACTTTGCCGATTATGCGGCTCTCCATTACGGTGCCGAAACTGTCAAGCCTGCTGTCGCCGCTTGATTCGTTGTAATTATCGCAGAATACGAAATATTCGCCTTCGCCGAGCGTTATTCCGCCTGCAGCAGCGCCCGCGGTCTCAATTGGGTCGCCGTCTTCGTACAGCTCGACCGGGGTATCATTTACATAAAGCTTCCCGCCGGTGATCTTCACGGTGTCGCCGGGGATCCCTGCTACACGCCTTATGTAGACAGGACTGTTCCCGGAGGAACCTATCCTGAAGGAGATCACGTCCATGCGGTCCGGTTCATTTCCAGCGTAGGCAAGCGTGTTCACAAAGACCACATTCTCGCTTGAAAGAACAGGCGACATGCTGTCGTCGATGACCACCGTCTTCACCGCGGCATAATAGATAAAGAACCAACCGAGAGCGGCGACCGCAACCGCAGTGATTATGTAGATAAACGCCCGAAGAAAAGCCTTCCTCATGAGCCGTTTCTTTTCGCTCGACTGATCGTATATATTGTAAGTGACTTTCTTTTCCATAGCCGTAATAGTAAAAAAGGACTGCGGATCTCATCTATCGGATTTATCAGCAGTCCAGTTTCATAGTATAATCGCGAACTAAATTCTAAACGGTGTTACCTGACAAGCTCTTTGACCTTAGCCTTCTTGCCGACCCTGTCTCTTAAGTAGAAGAGCTTAGCGCGCCTTACTTTACCGCGCCTGATAACTTCGACCTTCTCAACAGCGGGCGCATGAAGCGGCCAGGTCTTCTCGACACCGATCCCATTTGATGCCTTCCTTACAGTAAAGGTCTCGCGGTTTCCACCATTCTGCCTCTTAATAACGGTCCCCTCGAAGACCTGAGTCCTCTCGCGGTTGCCCTCTTTAACCTTTGCATACACCCTAACGGTGTCGCCTACTTCGAAGGAAGGTACTTCCTTCTTCATCTGGGCTTCTTCAATGCCCTTGATAATCTCATTCATTTTGAACCTCCTTATGGTCCGGACGTTCATAATGCACACCGCAGCAGCGGAACATCCATAATCTCACAATAGATAATTTTAACATAGTAAAATGTTTAACGCAAGGAATAAATGACCTATTGGTCTTTTTCGGAAAGCTCTTTCAGGAACTCTCTCTCCTCGCGGGTAAAGGATTCAAGTACGGCAGGATCATTAAGCAGGTCAGGACGCCTTTCATATGTGCGCCTTATGCTTTCAAGCCTCCGCCACTTTGCTATATTTCCATGGTGCCCTGAAAGCAGGACTTCCGGTACTTTTTTACCATGGAATTCTTCCGGCCTCGTGTACTGCGGATACTCAAGCAGCCCGTCCTGGAAGGAATCATATTCAGCGGATTCCATCTTCCCAAGGACTCCGGGGATCAGCCTGGAGATCGCGTCGATCATGACCATCACCGGAAGCTCTCCTCCGGTAAGGACGTAGTCGCCGATAGAAATGTTGTCGGTCACGATCTCTTCGAGCACTCTCTCGTCGACGCCCTCATAGTGTCCGCAGAGAAATATAAGCGAATCTTCTTTGGAAAAGGCTTCTGCCTCGGCCTGCGTGAACTTTCTTCCCTGAGGCGTGAGGTAGATGACTCTCCGAGCCTTGCCTGCCTTTGAAACGATATCGCTGTAACAGTCGTAAACGGGATCCGGCTGCATTACCATTCCCGCTCCCCCGCCGTACGGATAGTCGTCGACGTGGAGATGTCTGTCCTTTGAGTAATCCCTGATATTTACGGCATTTATGCTGATGATGCCGTTCTTTGCCGCGCGCCCTATAACGCTTTCGGAGAGACAGTTCTCTATCATCTCAGGGAACAGTGTCATCACATAATAATCCATAACATCAGGCTCCTATAGTCCCGGAAGCAGGCGGACAGTGATGGTGCCTTCCTCAGGACTTACATCAATAATACAGTCTCTGATCGCGGGGATCAGGAGCTCGCTCCCGTCAGGCCTTATCACGGAATAAACGTCGTTGGCGCCGGTCTGAATGACCGCGTCGAGTGTTCCTATCCGTTCTCCGGCCTCATCAAAGGCAGCCAGTCCGATAAGATCGCCAATGAAGTTCTCGTTCTCGCCAAGCTCCCCCGAGAGCTCCCTGGGCATCAGAAGGTCCTTTCCGCGGAGCTTTTCCGCGTCCTCCACACTGTCTACAGTGTCAAGCTTCAGGACGACCTGGCCTTTAAGGTACTTGACACCGTCTATCCTAAGAGCGCTGTAACCGTTCTTTTCTTCGAGGATGACCTCTTCGATCTCCTCGAAACGGTGGGGCTCGTCAGTAGTTGGAAAGACTTTTATCTCGCCTTTGACCCCGTGAGGTTTGATCACAGTTCCGACTCGTAAATATTTATCCATTACTGTGTGATCTCAATATCGATCTTTCTGTCGTCATCTGATGAGGATGACTTGACGACGGTCCTGATCGCGTTGGCGATGCGGCCGTGTTTTCCGATGACCTTGCCCATGTCGTCTTCTGCAACCTTGAGTGTAAGGGTGATCTTGCCGTCGCTCTCTTCCTCGGTTACTGCGACCTGCTCAGGATGGTTTACCAGTGCCTTCGCAATAAGCTCAAGCAGTTCTTTCATGGCAAATACCTCCGAAAAACTTATTTCTCGATTCCGGCGATCTTAAAAAGACGGCTTACGGTCTCTGTAGGCTGCGCGCCGTTGGAGAGCCACTTCTTAGCTGCTTCCTCGTTTACCTTAACTGTGCTGGGTTCTGTCTTGGGATCATAGTAACCGATCTCCTCGATGAACCTTCCGTCCCTGGGTGATCTTGAATCAGATACTACTATCCTGTAGAAAGGAGCCTTTTTCTTGCCCATTCTCTTTAACCTGATCTTAACCAATTCTGTTACCTCCGTTTTTTCTCTATAAATATTATTTTTTATTCAAACTGCATCAGCAGTAAATGAACCGTTTTCGTGTAAGCATTTTTCGGCGGCCGGCCTGTGCTTTTAGAAGCCGAAGGGGAATCCTCCGAACATGCCTTTATTTCTCTTCATGGCCTTGCGCGCGCCGGACCCGCCGAACTTCTTCATCATTGATTTCGACTGCTCAAGCATCTTTGCAAGGCGGTTTACCTCGGCGATATCGACTCCCGCGCCGGCCGCGATCCTCTTCTTCCGGCTCATGTTCATGAGCGAGGGGTTCTCCCTTTCTGCAGGAGTCATCGAGTTAATGATCGCTTCGACCTGGGTGAACTGGGATTCGTCGACGTCAACGTCCTTAAGCTTATTTCCCATGCCGGGCATCATGGCGAGTATGTCGGTTATGCTGCCCATGCTTCTCACCTGGTTCAGGGAAGTCAGCAGATCGTTGTAGTTGAAATCAGCCTTTTTAAGGCGCTGGTTCATGTCGCGGGCTTTCTCCTCGTCGATCTCGGCGGTGGCCTTTTCGATCAGTGTGAGGACGTCTCCCATTCCGAGGATCCTGGACGCCATCCTGTCAGGATAGAACTGCTGGAGATCCGAGAGCTTCTCGCCCATACCGACGTAGAGTATCGGCTTTCCGGTGACTGCCTTTATAGAAAGCGCAGCGCCGCCTCTCGTATCGCCGTCCATCTTTGTGAGGATGACTCCGTCGATCTCAATCCTGTCGTTAAATGATTTCGCGACGTTTACCGCGTCCTGGCCGGTCATCGCGTCGACAATGAAGATCGTGGAATCGACATTTACCGCGCTCTGGATATCGGCAAGCTCCTGCATCATCTCTTCGTCGACATGGAGCCTTCCAGCGGTATCGAGGAGCAGTATGTTGTTTCCGTTCGCCTTGGCATGTGCATAAGCTGCTTTGGCGATGTCCACGGGGCTGACATTGTCGCCCATGGTGAATACGGGGACCCCGACCTTTTCACCGTTTACCTGGAGCTGCTTGATAGCAGCGGGCCTGTATACGTCGAGGGCTGCAAGCAGGGGCCTCCGCCCCTTGCCTTTGTATATTCCGGCCAGCTTCGCGCAGGTGGTGGTCTTGCCCGCGCCCTGCAGTCCGGCCATCATGATGACTGTGACCTCGTTGTTCCCTTTAAGCGGGATCTCGGTGGTCTCGCTGCCCATCAGGGCTGTCATCTCTTCATTAACGATCTTGATGATCGTCTGTCCCGGCGTGAGGCTCTGGAACACTTCCTGCCCCACGGCCCTTTCCTGGACGCTGTTAATAAACTGCTTAACGACCTTGAAGTTGACGTCGGCCTCAAGGAGGGCCATCTTGACTTCCTTCAGCGAAGCCTTGACGTCGGCCTCGGAGAGCTTTCCGCGGCTGCGAAGGTTCTTGAATATATTCTGCAGTTTATCTGTAAGACTTTCAAAAGCCATGAATTACCTCGTTAAAGTTTATCTGAAATGTACTTAGTCAGATCTTTTATAGTGTTAATGTTCAGGATAATGCTTTCGGTGTTTTCCGGGTCTTCCAGGATCCTGTCCGAGAGCCCGCTTATCCGGCCGACCGACTCCTGGATCTCGGTGAATTTAGTTACCAGTCCGAGCTTCTTCTCATACGAAGCAAGGCTGGTCTTTGCCTTGACGAGCGTATCGCGTACGCCCTGCCGGCTGATATTCATGTCATCGGCGATCTCCGAGAGGGAAAGGTCGTTCAGCACAGAGTCTTCGTATACCCTCTTCTGGTTTTCAGTGAGGAGCTCGCCGTAAAAGTCGAACAACAATGTGTCTTCAAGTATTTTTTCCATTGCATTATTTCCTGAAAAAACATACGCCTGTAAAGCAAAAAAACTTTACAGGCGGTATTATACATATATTAAGAAACAAAGTCAACTATTTATAATGTTTTTCTAAAAAAACATTCTATTCTGCGGCTTCTTCCTCCTCCTCATCCATGAACAGCGCGTCTACGAAGCTGTCCTTGTCGAACTTCTGCAGGTCTTCGATATGCTCTCCGACGCCGATGTATTTTACAGGAACTCCGAGCTCGGCCTGAACTGCGATCGCGATGCCTCCCTTGGCGGTTCCGTCAAGCTTGGTGATTATGATGCCGGTTATATCCATGATGTCATTGAACTGCTTTGCCTGGACGACTGCGTTCTGCCCTGTGGTTCCGTCAAGAACGATGAGATTCTCGCGCGCGGCTTCGGGGAACTCACGGTCGATCACGCGGCTTATCTTGCGGAGCTCTTCCATGAGGTTCTTCTTGTTGTGAAGCCTGCCGGCGGTGTCGCAGATCAGGATATCAGCTTTCCTTGCCTTGGCGGCGTTTACCGCGTCAAATACTACCGCTGCAGGGTCAGACCCTTCCTGCCCGGCAATAAGGTCGGCGCCGGAGCGCTTTGCCCATTCGGCAAGCTGTTCGGTGGCTGCGGCCCTGAATGTGTCCGCCGCGGCGATGATGACCTTTTTGCCGGCGCTTCGGTACTGCGCTGCAAGTTTGCCGATAGTGGTCGTTTTTCCTACCCCGTTGACCCCGATCACAAGTACCACGGAGACCTTGTTTTCAAAGCTGTAGGCTTCCTCATCGGTGTCCATCTGGGCTTTGACGGTGTCTATCAGGACCTGCTGAAGGTCTGCGGGTTTCTTGATCTTCAGCTCATTTTCCTTGACTTTAAGGTCTTCAATGATGTTCTCGGTGGTCTCGACGCCAAGATCGGCCATTATCAGGACCTCTTCAAGCTCATCATAAAAGTCGTCGTCTATTTCGTTTCCGGTAAAGACTCTTTTAAGCCCCGAAGAAAGGCCGCGGCGGGTCTTTTTAAGGCCGGAGACCAGCCTTTCGAATATTTTGAGCATTAATACGCCTCCTAGGACAGCTTGTCCTCAATAAGGTTAACGGATACGAGCGTTGATATGCCTTTCTCCTGCATCGTGATGCCGTAGAGGACGTCAGCCTCATTCATGGTGCCGCGCCTGTGGGTGATCACGATGAACTGGGTCTCGTCCGTAAAGTCGCGGAGATATTCGGCAAAGCGCTTTACGTTGGCATCGTCAAGCGCGGCTTCTATCTCGTCAAGCAGGCAGAAGGGCGAGGGGTTCAGTGCGAGGATCGCGAAAAGCAGGGCGATCGCGGTGAGCGCTTTCTCGCCGCCGGAGAGCTGCATCATGTTTTGCAGGCGCTTTCCGGGAGGCTGAACGTTAATAATGACACCGGTGTTAAGAAGATCGTCGGGGTCTGAGAGGATCAGGGTTCCCTTGCCGCCTCCGAAAAGCCGCGAGAAGGTCTTGCTGAACTGCTCCTGGATACTGGAGAATTTCTCCTCGAACTGCTGCTCCATGCAGCGGTCGAGGTCCCTGATGATCCCTACGAGCTTCTTTTCAGTCTCGACCACGTCGTCATGCTGGCTCTTAAGAAGCTCATATCTATCGGAACGCTCCTTGTACTCTTCGACCGCATGCACATTGACGTCCCCGAGATTTCTGATCTCCTTTTTGAGGTCGTCCGCGGTCTTGCGGAGCTTCGTGAGAGAGCTGCCCTGAAGCTCTTCATCCGCAAAGGGCTGGGCAAGCCTGAAGGTAAGCTCGTACTCTTCCCACATGTAATTGCTGAGGGCCGTGCGGTTCTCTTCTATCTTTTCCTTCTGGCTGCTGAGCCTGAACTGCTCCTTATCGAGGTTTGCAAGGTCGTCGGAAAGGCTTTCGCGGCGCTCAAAGAAGGAACGGTTCTGCTCGGTATATGAAGCTTTCTGCTGCATGGTATCTTCAAGACGCTGTTTGATATCTTCCCTTGAAGCATTTAAAGCAAGCTCTTCCTGCGCCAGCGCTGTGAGCTCAGTCTCGGCTTCGCTTATGCCCTCCCTGGCCTTAGCAAGGTCATCCTGCTTAGAACCAAGTGCGGATTCAGCAGAATCTTCTTCTCCCTTAAGCCTTTCAAGGGTCTGCCTTTCGAATCCGAGTTTCTGCTCTTCCTGAGCGAGATCGATACTGATCTTTCCGTATCTGTCGCTGCCGGACTTCTCTTCTTCAAGAAGCCTGCCGAGATCCTGGCCGAGGGTCTTAACGGATTCCTCCGCCGTCGCCTTTTTAACAGCGTTTTCTGCAGTATCGCTCTCAAGAGCCTGCTGATTTGAGTCGATTTCAGAAAGCTTTGTCTCGGTTTTTTCTATATCCGCGTTAAAATTGTAGATTGCATCTTCACTCGCGGACTTACTTTCCTCAGCTTGTTTAAGCTCCATCCTCAGGTTATTGTCCTGAATGGTAAGTTCAGAGAGAGCCTTCTGCTTCTCTTCATAATTAGACCTGTTGGTGCTCTTTTCTTCCTGAAGATTTTCGATCCTCTCGGAGAGCTCTTTGTCGCGGCCCATGTATTTATCGATCTCGGCAGTGAGCTCTTCAAGCCTCCTTCCCCTGCTGAGGAGGAATGAGTTCTTCCTGTAGGCTCCGCCGGAGATCGAACCGCCGGGCTTGAGTGATTCGCCCTCAAGCGTGACTATCCTGAGGGAATAATCATGAGACCTTGAGAGCGCCAGGGCGTGATCCATATTGTCTGCGACAAGCACTTTTCCAAGAAGGTAGTTTACGATACCTTCGTATTTCTTGCTGCAGGTAACGAGTGACACCGCCGGACCAATGACGCCGCGGGCGGAAAGGATCTCGTCAGGAAATTCAAAGCGCTCTGATTTTACCGCGCTTACCGGAAGGAATACAGCGCGGCCAAGCCTCCCTGACTTAAGGTATTCAATAAGCGCCTTTGCGGTCTTTTCGTTTTCGGTAACAATATTTGAAATACTTCCGCCGAGGGCGGTCTCGATCGCAGTCTCGTACTTCTTTCCTACATGGATGATGTCCGCGACGACACCTATGATGCCCGGGTATTCTGATTTCTTCTCCATTACGGAGCGCACGCTGGACTGGTATCCTTCGTATCTCTCCGCGATGCTCTTCAGGGCGCTGTACTGCGCTCTGGCTTCATGGAGCTTCTTCTCGTTGTCGTTATAGAGGTCCCATGAATCAGCGATATCCCTGGAGATCCTGTCAGCCGCGGTCGAAAGACGTATTACCTCGGACTTGGCCTTGGTAAGGGCAACGGTGGTCTTTGATGCTTTTGACTTGAGGTCCATGAGCAGTTCGCTGGAAGAATCCTGAGATGAACGAAGCTCTTCTACCTTTTCAAGAAGCTCTTCCTTCTGCTTCTCATACTGCTCCCTTAATACCTCAAGCTCTTTTGCGCGCCCCGAAAGTACGGTCTCCTCGTTGAGGCAGGTGATGACAGTCTGGCTGTTTTCATCTATCTCAACACGGATACGCGCAATGTTATCTCGAGTCTCTGCAAGTCCTTCGGAAATCCTGGCTATTTCTTTTTCAAGTTCCGCACAACGCGCGGATAATATTTCAGCTTCTTTTTCTGAAGCTTCGATCAGCGCCCTTTTTTCTTCCAGCCCGCCTGAAGAGGAAGCTATCTCGCTGTCCAGCCTTGCAATATCCTGGCTGTAGGAATCGCGCTTTGCGAGTGAGAGCTGCTTCCTGCCCGCGATCTTTTCAAGAGAGAGCGAAGCCTCGTGGTCTTCCGCCTGAATGCTCTCGATTTCCTCGGAATAACGGTCGATCAGCGCGGAGATTTCCTCGTAGGAATCCTTGATTCCTTCGAGCGCGGCTTTTCTCTCCTCGATATCCGCATTTACGATCGCAAGCCTTTCCTCGACCTTTTCAGCATCAGCTTTAAGCTTGCCGAAAGACATGAGGTAGATGTTTGCATCATATTTTTTAAGTTCATCTCTTAAAGAAAGAAATTTCTTCGCGGTCTCGCTCTGCTTTTTCAGAGGCCCGAGGGTAAGCTCAAGCTCGTGGATGATATCGGTGATCCTGGTAAGATTTGCGCGCTCTTCCTCAAGGTTCTTTTCGGTAAGAGCCTTGCGCTTTTTGAACTTTACGATACCGGCAGCCTCGTCAAAAAGCTCGCGCCGGTCTTCAGGCTTTCCGCTTAGGATCCGGTCGATCCTTCCCTGGCTGATGATGGAATAGCCTTCCTTGCCGATTCCGGTGTCCATGAAGAGCTCCTGGATATCGCGGAGGCGGCAGGAATTGCCGTTCATTCGGTATTCGCTCTCGCCAGACCTGTAGACGCGCCTTGAGACCGTGACCGTATCGTATTCGATATTGAGCGCATGGTCTGAATTGTCAAAGGTTATCGCGACGTACGCGAATCCAAGAGGTTTGCGGTTATCGGTACCGGAAAAAATAACGTCTTCCATCCTGGATGAGCGAAGCTGCTTTGCGCTCTGCTCACCGAGGACCCAGCGGACCGCGTCCGCGACATTGCTCTTTCCGCTGCCGTTAGGGCCGACAATAGCAGTTATTCCTTTATTGAATTCAAATACCTGCTTCTGCGCGAAGGATTTGAATCCCTGGAGTTCAACGCTCTTTAAAAACATCTGATTAAAGTCCCTTCAGTTTCTGTATTGCGTCACCTGCAGCTGCCTGTCCTGCGGCCTGTTTGGTGCGCCCGCTTCCGGATCCAAGCACCCTGCCGCCCTGTGAGACCTGCATGATAAAGGTCCTGTCGTGTTCAGGCCCGCTTGATCCGATAAGTTCGTACTGCACGGTTTCGTGATTTTCCTTCTGGAGAAGTTCCTGGAGGATGGTCTTGTTATCCTTCAGCTGCTCCATCCGCTTTTCATTCACGAGCACGAATTTGTGGATGAAGCTTGAAGCCGGCTCGAGCCCTCCGTCAAGATAGATCGCGCCGATCACGGCCTCAAAGGCATCAGAAAGGATGGAATCGCGCTCGCGTCCGCCTGCCATGTCCTCGCCGTGACCTAGGAGAAGGAGCTCGCCAAGGCCGATGCTTCTCGCGGCATAGGCCAGCGCAGGTTCACAGACCATGCTCGCCCTTTTCCGGCTCATCTGCCCTTCAGGCATCTGAGGGTGCTCTTTGAATATAAAATCGCTCGAGGCCAGCTCAAGCACGGCGTCCCCTAGAAATTCGAGGCGCTCGTTGTAACCGGTCCCGCTTTTTTTGTGTTCGTTTGCGTATGAGCTGTGCGTGAGGGCTGTGCGCAAAAGCTGTCTGTCATTGAAGCTGTAGCCGATCCGCTCCTCAGCCGCTTTTATTTTTTCTGATCCTGACATTATATTATTCATTTGCAGTAATCTTTATAGATTCTGTAATCTTCTCGATGATATTACCGCGCTTAAATGATATGCACTGCAGCAGGGAGTTCTTGACTTCCTTGGGGGAAGCGTTCCCGTGGACCTTGGCAACAAGGCCCTTAAGCCCGAGCATGGGAGCTCCGCCGTACTTGGACATATCGTAATTCTTAAGGGTGATCTTGAGCTGGTCCTTGATAAGGAGCGCGCCGATCTTCGTCTTAAGATTGGTCATAAAGGTCTCTTTTACCTTGTCAAGAAGCATGCAGGCAACGCCCTCGTACATCTTCAGCACTATATTGCCTGCAAATGCGTCGCAGATGATAATGTCGGCTTTGCCGTAGGGGACGTCTCTGGATTCGATGCTTCCGGTAAAGTTGATCTCTTTGCATTCCTTGAAGAGGGGGAAGGATTCCCTGACAAGCTTGTTGCCTTTTTCCTCTTCCGCCCCGAGGTTAAGAAGGGCCACGGTAGGATTCTTCTTGCCGAGAGCGCTTTCAAGATAGATAGAGCCCATCTTGGCGTACTGGAGGAGCTGCGAAGGCTTTGCGTCAACATTGGCGCCGCAGTCGATAATGAGGGAGAAGCCCTCGGTCGTCGGAACTATGCTTCCGAGCGCGGGGCGTTCTATGCCGCGTATCCTTCCAACTATAAGCTGGCCGCCGACCAGAACGGCTCCGGTGCTTCCGCCGGACACGAAAGCATCTGCCTTGCCTGATGATACCAGTCTCTCCCCGACAACTATAGAGGAATCATTCTTGTGCCTGATCGCGAGCGCAGGATGCTCGTCGTTGGTAATGACCTCGGTGGTGGGCACGATCTCCAGCCTGGATTTGTCATAAGTGCAGGCTGAAAGGCCCTTGGTGATCGCCTCCTCATCGCCTACCAGATAGACAAAGAGCTCATCGGATTCATTTAATGCAAGCACGGTCCCTTCGATAATAGTTCCGGGTGCGTTGTCACCGCCCATAGCGTCTATAGCGACTCTGACAAGTTCAGGCATATAGGTTCTCCTCGTTTAACATTTTTTGTAAGGTCAATAAGTAACTTTAACCCGGATCGCTGAGTATGTAACACGCGCTCTGCCAGGCCGTTATAATACTCATGCGTCTTTTCGGACATAAAGATAAGGGCTTATAGTAAATAAGCTGCTGCAGATCCGCCCTTCCGGACCGCTCTGCAACAGCCTTCATTCAATTAAATAATTTCAGACTAATTAATCCTCGACCTTGATGACTTCTCTCTTATTATAGGTACCGCAGTTCTTGCATACCCTGTGAGGCATTACAAGCGCTCCGCACTTGCTGCATCTTGAGAGAGAGGGAGCAGCGAGCTTCCAGTTAGCTCTCCTGCGGTCTCTTCTTCCCTTGGAAGATCTGTTCTTAGGACAAATGGACATCGTTCACACCTCCTTATAAGCGTCGGACTCAGGCGGGTCCGCTGTATATATAAGAGATATTACTCTCTCGAATTCATACTTGTTCATTATACATAGACGGTTTTTATTTGTCAACGAGTTTTTATTGAAGAAACCGGGCTTTAAGAATAAAATAAAACCAGGTGATCCAGTAAGGTTTTTATGAATAATGCTGTTCCGGCTATTCAGGATGAAGGTGATGAAATGAGCGACAACGTATTTATGCACTCCTCTGACTGGTATAATTTTAAAATGATGAAACCGCCTTTCAGCGGACATTTTCTGATACTTCCTATGAAAAAAGGCATGAAGCTTCCGGGAGCGACCGCTTATTACAATGCAGAGATCAGGAAATTCACTGCCCGGGACGGGAGTCTTCTTGATGATGATCTGCTGTGGCAGTTTCCCTATAATGTCTGATATTTAAGAGGTGCTGATCTTATGAAGACCGCTGCTGTAATCGCAGAGTTTAATCCATTCCATAACGGACATAAATATATAATTGACAAAGCCCGCGAGGTGACGGGCGCAGAGCGCCTTATCGTGATAATGAGCGGGGATTTTGTCCAGCGCGGCGAACCTGCGCTGCTCGATAAATATACCCGGGCGAAGGCTGCCCTTTTAGCAGGCGCGGACCTGGTGGCCGAGCTTCCCGGCATGGGTGCCTGCGCAAGCGCGGAAATATTTGCCTCAAGCGGAGCTGCACTTGCTGAGAGCCTTGGGATCGTCGACTATCTGGTCTTCGGATGCGAAGACGACGATCCAGAACTCCTAAAGGCCGCGGCGGATATCCTTGCGGAAGAGCCCGAGGCTTTTAAAGAGCTTCTTAAAGAGCATCTAAAGGCAGGCCTCAGCTTTCCGGACGCAAGGAGCAGGGCCATTAAAGAATATATCTCGAATTCCAGGGCATATTCATATGATCCCGAAAGCTTCGCGCGCCTTATCAGCACGCCTAATAATATCCTGGCCGTAGAGTATCTCAAAGCCCTGAACAGGTCATTTTCCTCGATAATCCCGGTGCCTGTTCCGCGTACCGCGGGTGATGGCATAACCTCTGCGGCTTTTATAAGGGAGCAGCTCGCCGGCGGAGATATGGACCTGTCTCAGTATATGCCGGATCATGCTTACAGTGAGCTCACTGCGGCCTGGGAAGACAGGCGTCTCATTTATCCCGGGGATTTCAGCAGTCAGGTACTCTCCGCTCTTCTTGGCAGCACCGGCAGGTTCACGGATTATGCTGACATCGGGGAAGACCAGGCGAACCGCATCGAAAAGCTTCTCCCGGATTATACCGATGCTCTCAGCTTTGCCCAGGCCCTTAAGACAAGGAATGTGACGTATACAAGGGTAATGAGGATGCTTTTCTCCGTGCTTCTTGGACACACGAAAAGCGCGCTTGCTTCCTGGAAGGCAGCAGGATACCAAAGTCCGGTCATGGTGCTCGGAGTAAACAAAGTGCGCAGGGACATCCTGTCAGAGATCTCTCAGAAGGCCTCGGGCCCGGTCATCATTTCTCCCTCAGACGCTGAAACGCTCAAGGGAACTCCCGCATGGGAGATCTATTCTGATACCTGCAGGGCCTCGGAGATCTACCGCTATACCGCTCAGATAAAAAGCGGGAAGCAGATACTCTCCGCTTCCCGCCGTGCATTACTTGTTATTTAATTATTCTGATCCCGGATCATTCAATATCATCGAAATCATCTTCAGCGGCTTCTTTCTTCTTTCCGAAGCTGCTGAAGAGGCCCTTCAGCCCGCCGGTCTTCTCTTCCGGAGCATCCTCTAATGCATCGACCTCTGCGTCAACTGCTTCCTCGGTATCATGAGCAAGATCCTCGATGTCTTCGCTTACAGACTCAGCTGCCTTGTCGAACTCAGCCTCTGCTGCAGCTTCATCGAATGAAGGAGCGGTGTATTCAGGAGCGGATACTGCAGCTGCTGCGGGAGCCTTGGGCTCTTCGCGCTTTGCGGTAAGCTGCTCGGTGATGGCGTCGGAATTGTCGGTGAGGATGTTGAGGTTCTCGGTAAGGCCGCCGATGAGACCCTCGGAGTTCTTCCTTGCGATATCAAGGGATCTCTCGAGGACTTCTGTTACGTTTCCGATCATGCTCTGGGTGTAGGTAAGAGCGCTTACCCTGACCTCTTCCGCGTTCTGGTTAGCAGCAGCGACGATCTCCTGAGCCTGAGCGTTTGCGTCATTGATGGTCTGCTCAGCCTTCTCGTAAGCCTTGAGCATGATCTCGTGCTCGTCGACAAGGGCGTTGCAGTAATCGGTGGTCTCCTTTACCATCTGTTCAGCCTGAGCCTGGGCGTCGTTAATGATCTTGTCCTTCTGGGCGATGATCTTCTGGTATCTCTTTATCTCATCAGGAGTCTTGAGCCTTAATTCGGTAAGGAGCTCATAAAGCTGGTCCTTAGGTACTACAATGTTTGAGCGTGAAAAAGTAGCCGGTTTGCATCCATCCACAAACTCTTCAATTTCGTCAATTAACTGTTCAATCTTGCTCATCTGACTCACTCCTTAATAATTTAGCTTTTCCCTGATCTGTTTTTCAATTACTGCAGGTACGAACGCGCTCACGTCACCCTTGTGGGAGGATAATTCGCGGACCGCGCTTGAACTTACGAACGAAAGGTCAACGCTCGTCGCGAGGAAGACCGTATCCAGATGCGGCCTGAGTACATGGTTCGTCTGAGCCCAGTATACCTCGTACTCAAAATCCGATACGCTCCGGAGCCCCCTGAAAATGACGCTCGCGCCGACGGAATCGGCAAAATCTATCAGGAGCCCGCTGAATGAAGTCACCTCAACATTAGGCAGATCTTTCGTTACTTCCTTTAACATATTAACACGTTCATCAACAGAAAACAACGGAGTTTTTGAACTGTTGTTAAGGACAGCGACGATAAGTTTGTCGCACATAGTAGAAGCTCTGGAGATAAGGTCAATATGTCCGAATGTTACAGGATCAAAGCTTCCGGGGTAGATTGCTGTCTTCATTGTTCTGCACTCCTGACCGCAAAGACGTGTTTATTCGTCTTATATTTCTTTTCTCTTAGTAGTGTAAATCCCTCTTCTTCCAGGTAGGAAAAATCGGTCTGCGCCGATGCTTCGGCGATTATCATGGTATCCTTGCTTACTATCCTGCTGCGGGAAAGCGCCTGAAATACTTCTTTCTCGATCTCCATGTCATATGGGGGATCCATGAAAATAATATCAAACTGCATTCCCTTATGTTCAAGCTCGTTCAGCGCCGCATAGACGTCCATCAGCAAAACCTGGGCGGACCCGCCGAGACGAGTCTTTTCAAGATTCGCGCAGATGCATTTATTTGCCTCGCGGCTCTTGTCAACAAACACCGCCGATTCAGCTCCGCGGCTAAGAGCCTCAATGCCTATCGCCCCGCTCCCTGCGAAGAGATCCAGAAATCTGGCTCCGGGGATATCGGGCGAAATAATATTAAATAGCGTTTCTTTTATCTGGTCGCCCGTGGGCCGGGTGTTAAGCCCCCTCGGACAGACGAGCGGTACAGATCTGGCAGTGCCGGCGATAACGCGCATATACTGGTCTCCAATATGATAGTTTCTGCGGGTGTCCAAAAAACTTAAACAAGTTTATTTTAAAGCCTTGGCTGAATTTGTCAAGGCTGATCAGCCTATTTCCGCGCACTGTTTCAGCAGTATCTCAGCTGCGTAGCTGCAGGCCTTTTCGACTGTGCCTTCCTTGAAGGGGTTGCTTACGTTGGCAAACGCAAGTGTCTCAAGGTAGGATCTGCTTCCTCCGACCTGGCAGAGATTAAGGTAATCCTTCCATGCGTTTTCGTGGTCCTCTGCGGCCTTTTTCTTGAACTCCATCGCGCCCATGGTCGTCAGGCAGTAATTAATATAGTACATGGGATACAGGAAGATGTGGATCTTGTGGTACCAGTATCCGCCGCGCTCCATGAAGGGATCGTTCTCGTAATGTCTCCAGGGCATATATTTCTGCTCAAGCTTATGCCACTCATAAGTCCTCTCCTTAGGAGTGAGCCCGGGCTTTGAATAGCAGATGTGCTGGAATTCATCTACCGCGGTGCCGAAGGGAACAAATGTGAGAGCTTCCTGGAGATGCTGGAAGCGGTATTTCTCCGCCTGGTCTCCGAAGAATTTCTCCGCGTAGGGGTAAGCGAACTGCTCCATAGACATTGAATGGATCTCCGCAATGTCAGTGCTCTCCTCATAGTATTCCATGATCGGCTGGTGTCTCATGGCCTCGTAGCCTGCAAAGGCGTGGCCAAGCTCGTGGCTCAGCACCTGCATGTCAAAGATCGTGTGATTAAAGCACGAGAATACGAAAGGAGCCTTAAGGTCAGGGAGCGCTGTCATGTAGCCGGTGCTAGCCTTTTTAGGCTTGTTCTTGAGGTCGAGGAGCTGATGGTCCATCATGAAGTCTATGAACTCTCCGGTCTCAGGGCTCATCTCATGGTACATTTCACGCGCTTTTCCCATCATGAAATCGTCGTCTCCGGCGGGCTCTGCATTTCCGTCGGGGAAGACCATCTTTTCGTCATAAGCCATCATTATGGAGCTGCCAAGCCTCTTTGCCTGTGCCTCGTAAAGTTTGCTGCAGACAGGGACCAGGTACTCTTCCACCTGTTTCCTGAAGCTTTCAACTTCTTCCGGGCCGTAATCGGTCCTGCCCTGGTTCATATAGCCAAGGGGAAGATAATTCTCGTATCCGAGGTTCCTTCCCTGGGCGTTGCGGTTCTTGATAAGGGCGTCCCAGATCTCCTCGAAGCGGCGCTCATTCTTCTCGTAAAATTCGGAGTACTTCTTCCAGGCCTCTGCGCGGATCACGGGATCTGTGCTCTCGAAATATTTCTGGATCCCGTAAAGGTTGAGCTTCTTGCCGTCATAATTTATCTCGCAGGAAGCAATGATCTTCTGATACTCGTCGCAGAGCAGGGCTTCCTCCTGCTGCAGAGGGATGTTTTCCTCGCAGAAGGCCTTTTTCCTAAGCTCTATATCGGTGAAATACTGCTTTCCGTACTTCTCTTCTATATCTTTCTTGTAAGGAGATTCGAGGAGTGCATCGGAGAAGGCTATTTCGTAAGGGGCAAGCGTAGGCGCTGCCTGGTTGAGGAAGGCGTTCTCCTTCTCATAAAACTCGTCTGAGGTGTCAATAGTATGGCGGACCATAGCAATTGTAAATGTTGAATACAGGCCGCCGGCGAGCTCTTCCTTTTCCTTAAGGACAGCGAGGATAACGTCAAAACTTTCTGCGCGGCGGACTTTTTCCGTGAGCGCAGCGATCTTTTCCTTAACAGCATCAACGTCGGGCCTGACATACTCAAGTTCAGGGAAAGTCCATTTGTTATCTGTCATGGTCTATATTTCCTCCGTGTAAATATTATTTAAAGTAACTAAAGCACTACGGCCTCGCCTTCAAAAAGGCCTCTCTGCGCGGCCTCTTCCTTCAGGCGCTGATGCTCGGGGAGTTCCAGCCCGGGATCCTCCTCAAAGAGCCTTTTAGCGGCATCTGCCGCGCTTTTAAGAAGGTCTGAATCGGTATAGATATCTCCAAGCGAAAAAGCGAGCTCCCCGCTCTGGCGGATCCCGAACATATCGCCTGGACCGCGCATCTTAAGGTCCTCGGATGCGATCTTGAAGCCGTCGTTGGTGCTCTGCATGATCTCCAGCCTCTTCCTTATGGCCTCCGTATTCTGACCGTAGACAAAAATGCAGTAGGACTGCGCGTCGCCCCTGCCGACTCTTCCCCTGAGCTGGTGAAGCTGCGCAAGCCCGAAGCGCTCCGCGTTCTCGATCATCATTACTGTAGCATTTGGAACGTCTACTCCGACCTCGACTACCGTCGTGGATACAAGGATATCTATTTTTCCCTCGGAGAAATTCCTCATCACCCGGTTTTTCTCCTCAGACTTCATCCTGCCGTTAAGGCCTGAGATCTTTACACTATCCGGGAAGGCTTTTTTAAGAGCCTTTGTGTAGGACTCAACATCTTCTGCCTCTATCTCTTCGCTCTTTTCGACCAGCGGGCATATTATATATACCTGGTGCCCCTCTTCTATCTGCTTCTGAATGAATCTGTATGCGGTCGGCCTGTAGGAAGTCCCGACCACCGCGTTCTTTACAGGCAGCCTGTTTTCCGGCTTTTCGTCTACTACAGAGATCGAGAGGTCGCCGTACAGGATTATCGCAAGGGTCCTGGGGATGGGGGTCGCGCTCATTACAAGCACATGAGGCTGCTTTTCCCCGGCTTTTTCCGAAAGGGCGTGACGCTGTCTTACCCCAAAGCGGTGCTGTTCATCGGTAACTATCAGGCCCAGCCTGTCATAAAGCACCTTGTCCTGGAATACCGCATGAGTGCCGATGACAATATCTGCCTTTCCGGAAATGATTTCTTCTCTAACGCTCCTCTTCTGCTTCTCTGTCATCGCCCCGGTCAGCAGCACAGATTTAAAACCCAGCCTCGAGAACATCGGAGAAAGCTTGGCATAATGCTGCTCCGCCAGTACTTCGGTCGGAGCGAGGAGGCAGCTTTGATACCCGGATCCTGCGGCTGAGGCCATAGCGAGGGACGCGATCAGGGTCTTTCCGGAACCCACGTCACCCTGGACCAGCCGGTTCATGGCCTTATCGCCGGAAATATCTGCTTTTATCTCCTCCCATACCTTAAGCTGGGCATTCGTAGGCTTATAAGGAAGCCCGGAAAGAAGCTCATCAGCTTTGGAGAAATCATTTATTACAAACCTGTTCTCTTGCTGGCCCCGGTCCCTTTTTATCTGCATCAGTTCAAGCGAGAACAGGAAGAACTCGTCAAATACAAGCCTCGCGCGGGCTTCCTTTAGGCACTCCTCGTTCTCAGGGAAATGGATCTGGTGGATAGCGAAGTTAAGTTCGGAGAGCCTGTTCCCTTTTCTGATATTTTCAGGAAGGTAATCCGATGCGAGCGAGACCTGCTTAAGCGCCTGCCTCATCGCAGACTGAACGGATTTCTGCTTTATGCCTGCTGTCAGAGGATAGATCGGCTGCAGTGTATTCTCGATCGGTTCGTAACTCTCTTCCGAAAAGATCTCAGGATGCTCAATCGTACGGTTATTTCCCTTACGGACTATCCTTCCGTAGAAGATCACAGTAGTTCCAGGGGAAAGAGACCGCCTTATGAAAGGAGCGTTATACCATATGGCCTGGACTTTTCCGGCGGGATTCCTGTCGATATTCTGGATGACTACCGGGGTGCGGCCTTTCCTGATAAGCACAGGGGCTTCAGAGAGGAATACCTTATACGGAGCCGGACAGACGTCGTCATAACTCGTATCGCTGATATCCAGCGGCGCAGTGTAGACCCTGTAGGCCCGGGGATAATGCCGCAGAAGCCCGCCGACAGTTGTTATACCGAGCTTTTCCATGTATTCCGCTGTCTTCGGACCTATTTTCTTTAGCTTTACTACCGGATCGCCAAGTTCCATGCTCATTTAGCTCCTTAGGGCATAAGATCCCTGTAATAGTAAAATGGAGGCTGCATCCGCAGCCTCCGGTCATCTTATTCTACTGAAATAATATAGTAGTAAACCGGCTGTCCGCCGTTATTCAAGTCGATCTCCATGTCAGGATACTTTTCGACCACCTGGTTAAGGAATTCCTCAGCTTTGCTGTCTTCCACGTCTTTTCCGGAGTAGATGCTGACTACCTCAGAGCTGTCATCCACCATGGCTTCGATAGCCTTAAGCGCGGTCTCTTCAATATCTTCACCGACCGCAAGCAGTCCCTTATCTCCGATAGCCATAATGTTGCCCTGGTGGATCTCGATGTTGTCGATCGAGGTATCGCGGATCGCGTATGTGATCTCGCAGGTCTTTACACTATCGATGCTCTCGGTCATGTGCCTGAAGTTATCTTCGGTGCTGTTCTCCTCGATATAATTGATCATCGCGGTTATTCCCTGAGGGACATTGCGGGTCGGCACGATAAGGATATTCTTGTCTTCTGTAAGAGAAGCTGCCTGCTGGGCCGCAAGGATAACGTTCTTATTATTCGGGAATACATAAATATTGCGGGCGTTGACCTGCTCGATGGCATTCATGATGTCTTCGGTGCTCGGATTCATCGTCTGGCCGCCTTCGACCACATAATCGACTCCGAGCTCAGTGAAGATGCTCTTTATGCCCTCGCCTACGGATACGGCGATAAAACCGTTTTCCTTAGGAGGCTTTGCAGGAGCTGCGGGCTTCGAGACAGGTGCGGCAGCTTTTGCTTTCTGCTCATGAGCACAGCGCACGCCCTCTTCCGTGAGGTTAACTATGCTGACAGCGGAAAGAGTGCCGTATTTCTGGGCTTTCGTGAGCGCCATTCCGGGCGCGTCTGTGTGCAGATGGATCTTTACGGTATTGCCTTCAGGAATGAAGGAAACGCTCTCGCCAGCTGCTGTAAAATAGCCGCTAAGCTTCTCTTCCTCATTGGAGCTGAAGCTTCCGGTCAGTTTCAGGACGAAATCGGTGCAGTAGATGTTCTTGAAGACTCCGCCTTCCTTAACGCTCTTTCTCGGAGGAGTCACGGGTCCGTGCTGCACGTTCCCGGAATTTTCTGCGCCATCCTCTCCGGCTGCCTTTGCAGTGGCCGCTTCGGCATAGTCCTCAGGGCGCTTCTCACCGGTCATGCACATGTATGCGCCGTGCATGAAATCCATGAGGCCTTCACCGCCTGAATCGACTACTCCTGCTTCCTTAAGCACCGGAAGCATCTCAGGGGTGATGCTGAGAACATAGTCACCGTATTCAATTATCTGTCTGAGAGCTTCAGCAAGGTCTTCTGATTCACCGAGAATATCGGCGGCCTTGTCAGACATGCCTTTGGCTACGGTAAGGATAGTTCCTTCCTTCGGCTTCATTACTGCCTTGTAAGCAGTCTCGCTTGCCTTGGAAAATGCCGCCAGGGCTGTCTGGTTATCGATGGTCTCACTAGTCTTGATAATGCTGGTGAAACCTCTGAAAAGCTGGGAAAGAATAACGCCTGAATTACCCCTGGCCCCGCGGAGCGCGCCGGAAGACATCGCTTTGGAGAGGGTCTTGAGGCTGATCTCCTCAAGCGCCTCTACCTCGCGTACAGCCGACATGACCGTCATGGTCATATTAGTACCGGTGTCGCCGTCAGGTACAGGGAAAACGTTAAGTTCATTTATGTGCTCTTTGTGAGCTTCGATATTTTTAGCGCCGGCCAGGAACATGTCCTTGAGAAGGCCGGCATCAATAGTCTTGATTGCCAATTCCGGAGTCCTCCTGAAGAAATAATGGTGAATGTCAGTCAATGACGCGTACACCCTCTACATACACATTGATCTGGTCAACATGCATGCCGGTGAACTCTTCGACCTTGTATTTAACAGTTTCCATCAGGTTGTCAGCAATCGCGGAAATGTTAAGACCGTAAACTGTGATTATATGGAAATTTATTGTTATGTGGTCATCGTCGTTAATAATGACTTCAACGCCCTTTGTAAGCTTTTCGCTTTTCAGAAGCTTTATCATACCGTCTTTTACGCTTACCATCGCCATGCCGACAACGCCGAAGCATTCGATCGCTGCTGTCCCGGCATACTTAGCGATAACGTTTTCGGATACAGCTATCTGGCCGTCTTCTGTTTTTAATCGAGCCTTCATATATACCCTCCATGTTCATGGGAACAGGTCCCCGCTTAAGTCATAGGGAAACATTCTTTGATATTATAACTTGTTTTTCTGTAAATGTGAACAGATATATTTGTTAAAAAAAACCAGGCCGCACGGCCTGGTTCATTTTATTAAATAATTGAGCATTTCAATTATGCTCTCTCGACGCTTCCGGACCTAAGGCAAGAAGTGCAGACATACATCTTCTTAACTGTGCCGTTATCATTCACGCGGACTCTCTTAACGTTTGACTTCCACATTTTGTTGGATCTTCTGTGTGAATGTGAGACCTGTATTCCAAAATGAGCGCCTTTACCGCAAACTGCACATTTAGCCATCTTAAAAGCACCTCCCTGCGTAATAGTCTACCTGTTTGCAAAGTCTGCAACATATTAGATAATATCAGATTAAAAATATAAAAGCAACAGGAAATTTCACAAATTTTATCAGGATATCCGGGAGGGCTTTACTGCTCTCTATATACAAACTCTTCCGTAGCCAGGAATACCCTTGCCTTATCGTCCAGACGCACCGCCATGTCTACCGGGATCATTCTTCCGTTGATATATATGTGGTTCGTCGAGTTGCAGTCGCATATGTAATAGCAGCCGTCCTCGCTGTTGTACCGGATGATCGCGTGAATGCGGCTGATGGAAGGATTTCCCCTCACAACATAGTCGCAGCATGAAGTCATCTTGCCGAAGACCATAACATCCTGGGAAATATTGATCATCTCTCCGGTGCTCTTTCTGTAGAAGTAGGCGGTCTTCCTGACAGGCGCGGGTCCGCTTCCCTCGTCAGTTCCGGCGTCCCCTGTCTGGGCGGGGCTTACCGGAGGAAGGGTCTCGGTGTCAAATGCCGCGTTGTCGCCTATCACCGCAAAATCCTTGGTATCCCCGGTAGTCTGGGACCTCCCTGCATCCGCTCCGAGTATGGTATCCATGCCGGCGTCTGCTTTCATTGCTCCCTGTTCAAGGACTGCGATGATCCTGCTGATATCTTCGGATCCGGAGCAGGATGAAATCGCTGCAGCCCTCGCTCTCTGGGCAAATTCCTGCTCTTCTTCAAGGGCATAGCTGAAATTGTCTATGAGAGAGACCGCAAGGTCCTTCAGTCCCCTCTCCTGTTCAAGGGATTCCTTTACCGGAAGAAGGGCGAGACGCAGTTCGAACACGGATTCATCTATGAACACAAAGTTCTCGTCGTATACGAGATACTGGAGGTCTACAAAAGAATCCTCAAGATACTGCACGGATTTCCTGAGACTTGTAAAAAGCGTGTCGAGCTGCCAGAGGGTAACATTTCTCCCGGACAGTTCTTTCATCGCGCGGTATGAGGACAGGCTGTACACTATTGTCAGGCGGTCAGCCTGGATCTTTGCCTTAAGGAACCCCTCAGCTATGGAATCGTTAACAAGGGAAAGGATTATGTCATCGACTTCGTTTGCCGAAACAAAGCTGTGGATCGCTTCCCTGATTCCATCGGTATATGTCAGATCAAGAAGCTGTTTCATATCTTTGCTCCTTAGTTAATTTACGTCAGCCGGATCGATATGTATCTCCTCGGCGTGAAGATTTTCAGCCGCTGCGTCTACCGCTCTGTCGGTATCATCCTTGCCGGTGATCTTGTTGATGAGCTCGGGAGCCATATCGATGAGCTTGGAGATGAAATCATTATTCTGGACATCGATGATGCGGAAAGTGCCGTTCCTTACAACGAGCACTGCGGTGGGAGACATTTTTCCGCCTAATCCACCGATCGTGGAAGGGGATTTGTCCTTGCCAATATTTCCGGCGCCTACGCCGAAGGATACGTCGATGAGCGGTATAATAAGCGCGTCCTGCACATGCACAGGCTCGCCTACAACCGTTTTGGTCGACATGAAAGCGTTCATTCCGTCAAAAAGCGATCTAATTGCTTCATTAAAATTCTGATCAGACATTCCGGGTCCCTCCTGGTATATGTATCTTGAAAACTATTTATCTTTAACTATCGCTAAAACTTTCTTAACAAGCCTTATGAACGGCCTGTTAAGGCAGCTTTTAACTGCAAATATTATGAACCAAAGGATGAGGATCTTTCCGCTGAGGACGATCTCTCCCTCCATGACTTCTTTGTTGAATTCCGGCTCCAGTTCCATGCTTCCGGTGATCAGCGGGTATGCCATACCGAGATATCCCATGACTTTTCCGGTTTTTGACGGATCCGCAAAACCGAAATGTGCGTAGAGCTTTCGGATGTGCGGCAAGATCTTTACGATAAGGGAGTTGAGATTATGAAGGATCTTTCCGATAAGCTTATGATTAGCCGGATCCTTGATAATCTCTATGATCTCGTCCTTATGTTTCGCCAAGCCCTGGAGCTTTGAAGAGCCGCCGCCTTCGGACTTGCCGGACTTCTTCCGGGCTTTCTTCTTTTTGGTCTTTGGCTTTTCAGGCTTCTCGGTATCTGCCGAATGAACATCCTTGGGCTTCTCAGCGCTTTCTGGACGAGTCTGCTCTGGCTTAGCGGCGCTTTCCAGACGAGCCTCCTCTGCTTTCTCGGCGCTTTCAGGCCGGATTTCCTCGGCCTTTACAGCCTCCGAGGAAGCTCCTGACTGGTCCGGCGGCTTTGCAGCAGATGCTTCAGCCTTTGATGCGGCAGTTTCTGCCTTTGCCTTTTCCTTTTCCGGCTTCTTCTCCTTCTTTTTCTTCTTCTGTCTCGGCTTCAGGTTGTCATACAGCTGGAAGCCGGCAAGCTTTACCGAGATGTGCACCTTGTCTTTCTCTTCGGAAGAATCAAAATGTACATTAACGTCCAGCAGTTTAAACAGCCACCTGACCCTGGCATCTGCAAGTATCTTTTCATACTTGGAGACCTCTGCCTCATACCTGAACGGCACCAGGCTGATGATCAGCAGGAGGGCGATAATTACACAGAGAAGAATAAGGAGAATTATGCCGATTATCTTCAGTATTGTAGTAATGATCAGCAAATCCTAATCCTCTTGTCTATCTTACAGAGTTAAAAAATCCTTTTACATCGGAACTGCCGGTTTTTGCGATCACGTCTGAAACAATAGATCCGGTAAGCTCCATCGCTTCTCTCTTGCTTCCGGCGAGTCCGATAATGAAAGGTTCCTTCACATCAGAGATGCCGGTCCTGACGAGATCGCAGCGCACTATGTCAAGCATCCCTCCGTCATTTTCCCCCGGGAGGATGCAGTAAAGGCCCGTTAGGCGTTTTGTATGGTTGATGACGAATCTGTAATAGCCCAGGGATCCTTTAACGGAATCACCAAGATACAGATCTCTGTACCAACGGATCTTTTTCAGGTCTTTTTTATCAAAAAGCTTCATTTCAGGCTACCTTACATGTTCGTGTGTGAAAAGATGGTCCTGGCAGTATTCATAATTACCGTTGCATTTTGAACAATAGCGGAATTCAAGATCCGGATCGGTCAGGCTTGTCCTTCCGCAGACATGGCACCTGTGCACGATCCCGCCCGAATTCGTTGAACGGAACGCGGTATTTCCTGTTCCGGACTGCCTGGTCCCCTGCCTGCTGTAGCCGCTCATCCCGGGGCCTTTCATCGCCTGGCTGAAAGCCCTCTGCCTTTGCTTCTGCCTTATCCGCTGTACGGGATTGATATACAGGAAGAAGAATATTATAAAGTTCAGCAGGGCGCAGATGATCGCGATCCTGGTCGCGCCGTTCCCGGTGATAAATTCATAAACGAACAGCGCGATGTCGAGATAGGCAAGCCACTTGATCTTTATCGGTATCAGGAACATCAGCAGGAGCTGCATATCCGGATAGACGAATGCGAAGGCCAGGAATATCGACATGTTAATATAATATGTGTCCAGCAGGAATATCCTTCCGGTAATAAAGTATACCAGGAACGAGCCGATTATCGTGAAGATGACTCCGGAAAAATAGTAAACGTTAAACCTGAACGCGCCCCAGGTCCTCTCCAGAGTCTTCCCCAGCATGTAATACAGATAAAGCGTGAAAATAAAGAAGAAAAGGTTTGTGTTCGGGGGTTGGATCAGGAAGGTGACCAGTCTCCATACCTGTCCTCTAAGTATCAGCGCGGTGTTAAGGCTCAGGTACTGGTAATAGAATGAAGGATTTACCAGACTGATTATAAGCCCGACAACGTAGAGGACGCATATGTAGACCATCAGGTTGTTTATTGCGTATTTACCGAGTTTCCGTTCAAGTTTGTCTAAAAATTTAATCAATCCGGGCTCCCTTTTTTCTGTTGCTGAATATAAATAAGATAACCGAGAATACCGCTGTCCAGATCGCTATGAACTGGGATGTGGAAAAGATGCCTACACTGCCCCTTTCAAGGTCTCCCCTGAAGAATTCGATGCAGAACCTTCCGATACTGTAGAACAGCAGGTAGCAGGCAGAAGTCACGCCGGTCTTCGGCTTTTTCTTCAGTATTAGGAAAAGCACAGCAAAATTAAGGAAATTCAGCGCGCTTGATACCAGCTGGCTCGGGAAAAGAGGCACTCCGTTCGGCGCATAGTCCGAGTGGCTGAATATTACACAGAAGCTGCTGTCAGTCTCCATTCCGTAGCAGCATCCCGCAAGGAAACAGCCTATCCTGCCGAAGCCCTGTCCGAGCGCGACCGCGGGAAGCGTAACGTCCATGTAGGCGACAGGGTTGATCTTCCTCACCCTGCAGTAGATAAACAGCGCTATTATACCGCCAATGAGCGATCCGTATACGACCCATCCTGAAGTAACGTTCTTAATATATGAGGGATCCTTTATTATCTCCGGGATCACCGTAATTATATAAAGAAGCTTCGATCCGGCAAATCCCGCTGCGACGACGCTTATCGCCAGCCCGAACATCATCTCCGGATCCAGGCCGTTCTTCTTTGCCAGGTGTTCCGCGGTAAAATATGCGCTTATTATTCCTATAGCTATCATCAGCCCGTAGCCGTGTATGGTAAAAGGGCCGATGCTGAAAAGATCATTATACATAAGTATCAGACTCCATAATTATTCATGTTATTATATCATAACTTACTTGCTAATACATAATAAATTTAACCCCCGCCGCCAGCACTGGTAAGAAGATGAACTATATAGAATGTGAAAGTGATTGAGTGAAACAACGTCTGGTGGTATAATTTAGAGCAGCGGTCATTCCGTTTAGATATGCATAGATGACAATTCATTTTTTGTACGAGGAGATATTCAATATATGAAACTTGGTATCGTCGGACTCCCGAACGTTGGGAAAAGCACTCTTTTTAACTCTCTCACCAAGGCAGGCGCTGAAGCGGCCAATTATCCATTCTGCACGATTGACCCGAATATCGGCGTTGTTGCGGTCCCTGACCACAGGCTTGGCGTCCTTACGGAAATGTACAACTCCGCGAAGACCGTTCCGGCTGTCATCGAGTTTGTTGATATTGCGGGGCTTGTAAAGGGCGCTTCTAAGGGTGAAGGCCTGGGGAACCAGTTCCTTGCGAATATTCGCGAATGCGACGCCATAGTGCATGTGGTGCGCTGCTTTGAGGACTCCAACGTGATCCATGTTGACGGCTCGGTCGACCCTTTAAGAGATATTGAGACTATTGACCTGGAACTCATATTTGCGGATCTGGACGTGCTTGAAAAGAGATACGCCAAGACCGGGAAGAATGCGAGGATCAATAAATCGCTTGAGAAAGAGAGCAATCTCCTGAAGAAACTGATAGACCACCTCGAGGGCGGCAAAATGGCAAAGAGCTATGTGCCGGAGGATGATGAAGAAGCCGCTCTCATTCACGACTATTTCCTCCTCACCGGGAAGCCCGTGATCTACGCCGCGAACGTATCCGAGGAAGACCTTGCGGATGACGGAGATTCAAATCCTTACGTTAAAGCGGTCAGGGAATTTGCTGCAGGCGAGGATTCCGAGGTATTTGTTATCAGCGCAAAGATCGAGGAAGACCTTGCAGATCTCAGCGATGAAGACAAGCAGATGTTCCTAGAGGACCTCGGGATATCGGAATCCGGCCTTGATAAGCTTATCCGCGCAAGCTATAAGCTCCTTGGACTTATGAGCTTCCTTACCGCAGGACCTACTGAGTCAAGGGCCTGGACGATCAAGAAAGGGACCAAAGCTCCCCAGGCTGCCGGGAAGATCCATTCGGATTTTGAGCGCGGCTTCATAAAGGCCGAGGTCGTAAGCTATGATGACCTGATCTCAAGCGGGACCTACGCAGCTGCCCGTGAGAAAGGGCTGGTAAGGATGGAAGGCAAGGATTACGTCATGAAAGACGGCGACGTAGTCATCTTCCGATTCAATGTTTAAATCTGGTCTTAATACACAAACATACAGAAAAGCCCGGAACCATTTGTAAGGTTCCGGACTTGATTTTTATATTCCCAGTGCTTTTAACAGATCTTTAAAACTATCCGCGGCGCACTCTCCTTCCTTCGGATCTCCAAATCCGTAGGAGGCGTGAAT
The DNA here is from genome assembly GCA_024685315.1 of Lachnospiraceae bacterium. Taxonomy (GTDB): domain Bacteria; phylum Bacillota; class Clostridia; order Lachnospirales; family Lachnospiraceae; genus UBA2912. The sequence goes on along the minus strand of JAIKVW010000039.1, from coordinate 45,554 downwards.
AAAGTCAATGCCGCTTTCTTTTGCAGCCTGCCTGTCGCTGTCGGTGTCCCCGATAAAGACCGGCGCTTCAAGGCCGTTCCTTTCCATTACCAGGCGGATGTTCTCGGCTTTGCTGAGGCCGGTGTTTCCCATGCATTCCTGATCGAGGAAGAACCTGCCGAGCCCGTTCCCGCTGTAAAAGCTTTCGATGTAGCCCGTCTGGCAGTTGCTCACGATATACATGCCTCTCTGGGCAGCAGCCGCAAGTCTCTCCAGAATCTCGGTTTCCTCAGGGAAAAGTGTCCCTCCGTGTTCCGCGAGGTATATATTTTCCTTCTCCCCGCACTCCTGCATGAGAGCATCAGATACTTCCGGGGTGGTCTCGGGAAACATGTTCCGTCCTATCTGCCTGATAGGGAGCCCAAAATTGGAGGCCATGTCTTCGCGGGTAACGGTCCTGCTGATCTCGGGGTGATCTTTCAGAATAAGGTTCCAGGTCTCGATTATGCCATCGGTAGAATCCCAGAGCGTTCCGTCAAGATCCCAGATTATGCTGTCATACTTCATTGAGCACTCCGTCAAGAATTCCTGCCATCATGTCAACATGTTCTTTGCCGATTACAAGCGGAGGAACGAACCTGATAACGTTGTTCTCTGCAGATATGACCAGGAGGCCTCTTTCTATGCATTTAGAAACTACAGGACCTACGGGGACACTAAGCTCCATTCCTCTGATAAGACCCATTCCGCGGACGTCTGTTACGCAGGAATGCTTTTCCTTAAGCCCTTCAAGGACCTTTCCGAGGTAATCTCCGACTTCATTGACATTCCCGAGGATATTGTACTTCTCGAAGAGGTCAAATACCGCGTTTGCGGCAGCAGTTGCAAGAGGGTTGCCTCCGTAAGTGGATCCGTGATCTCCTGGAACGAGAGCCTTGCAGGCCTTCTCTCCCACTACAAAAGCACCTACCGGTATGCCGCAGCCCAGCGCCTTTGCGGTCGTCATAATGTCCGGAAGTATACCGTAGTGTTCATAAGCGAACATCTTTCCGGAACGCCCCATCCCGCACTGGATCTCGTCAAGGATAAGCAGGATAGCGCGTTTGCTGCATTCCTCGCGTACAGCCTTTAAGAAGTCCGGATCTGCGGGATAGATGCCGCCTTCGCCCTGTATGGTCTCGAGAAGCACCGCGCAGGTGTTATCGTTCATTTTGGAGATAACGTCTTCGGTGTTATTAAAGTCTGCGAAGACGATCTTGTCAATGAGCGGCTTGAAAGCTTCCTGATAATGCTGGTTGCCGGTAACGGAAAGCGCGCCGAGGCTCCTTCCGTGAAATGATCCGTTCATTGCGATGATCTCGTGATCTCTGTTATTGCCGTCCTTCATGAAGGCATACTTGCGGGCAACCTTCATGGCGCCTTCGATCGCTTCGGTCCCGCTGTTGGTGAAGAATACCTTCTCAAGGCCGGTGGCCTTCACGAGCTTATTTGCAGCATTTGCCAGCGGCTCGGTATAAAAGAGGTTCGACACGTGGACCAGTTTATCGACCTGAGCCTTAACCGCGTCATTAAACTCCTTCACATTGTAGCCGAGCGCGTTCACCGCGATGCCTGCATAAAAGTCGAGATATTTCCTGCCCTCTGCGTCATAAAGGAATACCCCGTCGCCGTGGTCAAGCACTACCGGGAATCTGTTATAAGTATGGATAAGCGCCTGCTCGGCATGATCCATTATTTCTTTGCTGGAACCCATGGTCATTCTCCCTTGTAGAACTTTCCGGCGTTATCTTCGAGTATAGCAGTGCCGATACCTTTATTGGTGAATATCTCGAGAAGCAGGCAGTGAGGGATGCGCCCGTCAAGGATATGCACCCTGGATACACCGCTGTTGATGGCTTCTATGCAGTCGCTGAGCTTCGGAAGCATGCCGCCGCCGATAACTCCTGTCCCGATGAGGTCCTTTGCTTCGCTCACCGTCATCTCGGCGATAAGAGTGTCAGGATCCTCGGGATTCATGTACACGCCCTCGATATCGCTGAGGAAGGCAAGCTTTTCAGCGTTTACAGCCTTTGCGATCGCTGCAGCAGCGTCATCAGCATTTACATTGTAGGTATTGTGCTCCTCGTCCATTCCGATAGGGCATACGACCGGGAGGAAATCCTTTTCAAGAAGGTCGAATAAGATCTTGGGATCTACGCCAATGACATTGCCGACAAATCCGATGTCCAGGCCGCCGGAATACTTCTTTTCGCATTTAAGCAGTCCGCCGTCCTTGCCGCTGATGCCTACCGCCCTGACCCCGAGGTCTTCGATCATCTGGACAAGGCTCTTATTTACTTTGTTAAGGACCATTTCCGCGATTTCCATGGTAGCTTCGTCGGTAACCCTGAGGCCGTTAACGAAATTCGGCTCCATTCCGACCTTTTCTACCCAGCGGCTGATCTCCTTGCCGCCACCGTGGACTATGATGGGTTTGAATCCGACCAGTTTAAGGAGGACAGCGTCCTCAATGACGTTTTTCTTCAGCTCGTCGCTCAGCATTGCGGAGCCGCCGTACTTGATAACGATTATTTTACGGTTGAACCTTTGGATATAAGGAAGTGCCTCAATCAGAACTTCCGCTTTGTCGAGATACTTCTGTATATTCTTTTCCATTCTTTTTAACCTCATTGTTCCTCCAGATATTATGACCTGTAATCAGCGTTTATATCAATGTAGCCGTGGGTAAGATCGCAGCCCCAGGCCACAGCGCTCTCCGGCCCCTTGCCAATAACGGCTATGGCTTTTACTTCCGGCTCGGAAAGGATCCGGGTAGCTTCTTCTTCACTGAAACAGCATCCTGTTCCGGCTGACATTATCTGTATCTTTCCTGCGGCGCTCTCAAAATATAGATCAGTCCGGTCGGGATCGAACTCTGCCCCGGAATAGCCCATTGCGCAGAGTATCCTGCCCCAGTTCGCGTCATGCCCGCAGATAGCGGCCTTGACAAGGTTTGAAGACACCACGGATCTTGCAAGCACTTTGGCCTGCTCTTTGGTGTCCGCGCCTTTTATCTCGACCTCGAAAAGAGCCGTAGCTCCCTCTCCGTCTCCCGCGATCATGCGGCAGAGCTTTGTATTTACTTCCTTAAGCGCTTCGCAGAAGGAATAATAATCATCGTTCTTTTCAGTGATCTCCGGATTCCTGGCGAGGCCGTTTGCAAGAAGGAGCACGGTATCGTTTGTCGAGGTATCCCCGTCGACCGAGACCATGTTGAAAGTGTCCTGGATGCTGCAGCTTAAAGCTTCCTGGAGCAGTTCCTGAGAAATATTAATGTCCGTCGTAAGGAAGCAAAGCATCGTGCACATATTCGGATGGATCATGCCAGAACCTTTGCACATGCCCCCGAGGACAATATCTTTTCCGCCGGCCCTAAAGGAAACCGCAGCTTCCTTCGGCTTCGTATCGGTAGTCATTATGGCTCTGGCTGCTTTGTGCCCTGCCTCGATCGTATCTGAGAGGCTGCCCGACATCATGGATATGCCGTCCCTGATCCGGTCGATCCGAAGCTGCATTCCGATAACTCCGGTAGAAGCCACAAGCACCGCGTTTTCCGGGACAGCAAGCTTTTCAAAAACCGCCGAAGCGGTCTCCCTGCAGTATTTCATGCCCTCTTCGCCGGTGCAGGCGTTCGCGATACCGCTGTTGATCACTACGGCCTGGGCGAGACCGCTGCCTTTAACGATATCTCTGTCCCATATGACCGGAGCTGCCTTTACTACATTTGTGGTAAAGGTCCCGGCAGCTTTGCACATAACAGAGCTTAATATCATCGCCATGTCGGGACGGCCCTGATACTTGATCCCGGCCGCAGCGTCAGCTGCCTTGAAGCCTTTTGCGGCAGTTACGCCGCCTTCTGTAAAAGTCATTATATTCCCCTTATACTATGAAAGTTGTCTGGTTTTCGTCGTTCAGGTAGAGCTCATAATAGTTCCGGTCATTCCGGCATTCCCATCCAAGCTGCCTCCAGAAGGAATTTCCCCCGGTATTGTGCTTGAAGGCGATAAGGTAGATACGGTTGATATGCTCTGCCTTAAGTCCTTCAACGCAACGGTCTACCATCGCGCGGCCGATGCCGCAGAGCCTGTGGTCTTCCGCTACGCAGACGTGGTAGAAACAAGCCTGCCTGCCGTCATGTCCGCAGAGCACCGAGCCGACGATACGGTCCCCGTCTACTGCGACCACGCTTGTCAGCGGATTCCTTTCAATGAACCTGCAGACATATTCTTCGCTGTCATCTATGGACCTGATGCCCATGCCTTTGATCGATGCCCACAGCGCTGCGACAGCATTGTAATCGCCTTTCTCCATGGGCCTTATTGTAACGTTTTCTTTCAATTCTCTGATCTCCTGAACAAGGGAATTTACGGGAACATGGGGACCTGGTCGATTCCTTCGGTCTCCGGAAGGCCGAACATGATGTTCATGTTCTGTACTGCCTGTCCTGCAGCGCCTTTGACCAGGTTGTCTATCGCGCCGATCGCTACGATCAGGCCGGTGCGCTCATCGACTCTGAATCCGATGTCGGTGAAGTTGCTTCCCTCGACCCATCGGGTCTCAGGGAATGTACCGTCGGGGAGGAGCCTTATAAAGTATTCTTCGCCGTAATATTTATCATATGCAGCGCGGACCTCTGCTCCTGTGACTCCCGGAACAAGCTGTGAATATGTAGTTGCAAGTATGCCTCTGTTCATAGGAACCAGATGGGGTGTGAATGTCAGAGTGACATCGTGCCCGCAGGCATATCCAAGCTGCTCTTCGATCTCGGGTGTGTGGCGGTGGGTCCCAACGCCGTAGGCTTTGATGTTTTCATTGACCTCGCAGAAAAGGTTCGCGGTCTTCGCGCTCCTTCCGGCTCCGCTCGTTCCGGATTTTGCGTCGATAATGATGCTGCCGGTGTCGATCAGACCTTCAGCCGCGAGCGGGTAAAGCGTAAGTATAGAGCAGGTCGTGTAGCATCCGGGATTAGCTACAAGACGGGCCTTCTTTATATTATCCCTTGCAAGCTCACAGAGTCCGTAAACAGCTTCCGGGATGAACTGCGGGCTCTTGTGCTCGATTCCGTACCATTTCTCGTACACCGCAACGTCCTTTATCCTGAAATCCGCGGAAAGGTCTATGATCCTGGTCTTCGTAAGGATATCTTCGTTCATAAGCGAAGCGCAGTATCCCTGCGGGGTCGCGGTGAAGATCACGTCTGCCTGGTCCGCGACCTCTGCGAGCTGGTCTCCGCTGCAGTATGCATCCGTGAGCCCGTTCATATTCGCATAAATCTCGGAATACTTTTCACCTTTGTAGGATTTCGAACCGTACCATATAAGCTCTGCCCCGGGATGCCTGAGCAGAAGCTTAACTATCTCCTGCCCTGCATATCCGGTAGAACCAATAACTGCTGCTTTTATCATAAAAGTCGCACCTGCCTTATTTTCTTATTCAGACCATGTATATTTATGGCCTATGTAAAAGTATACAATTTTGCATTGTCTCTATCATAATACTTCTTTGTTTTATAGTAAAGGATAAAATTCAACAACAAAGTGCATTTGTATACATGTTAAATGTATAAATTTTCATAAAAATACGCATAAATATGCATTTTCTGTTGCATTTTATAAATCAGAGTAGTATAGTTTCTTCTAACGAATTGAACGGAGGGACTATACATGTCTAAGGAAAAAGTCATACTTGCTTATTCAGGCGGTCTTGACACTACAGCTATTATTCCATGGCTTAAGGAAAATTTTGATTATGAAGTTATCTGCGTCTGCGCTGACGTCGGACAGGAAATAGATAAAGAAGATCTTGAGAAGCGCTCTATGATGAGCGGAGCTTCCAAACTGTATATCTGCGATCTCACTGATGATTTCTGCGATAATTATATTGTTCCCTGCGTGCAGGCAAATGCAGTCTATGAAAATAAGTACCTCCTCGGTACTTCAATGGCGCGTCCCAGCATTGCTAAATGCCTGGTAGACATCGCCAGAAAGGAAGGCGCAACTGCTATCTGTCACGGATGCACCGGCAAAGGAAACGACCAGATCCGGTTTGAGCTTGGCATCATGGCATTTGCTCCTGACCTTAAGATAATCGCCCCCTGGAGAATGAATGAGCTCTGGGGCATGAGCTCCCGTCAGGAAGAGATCGAGTTCTGCAAGGCGCACGGCATCGAGCTCCCCTTCTCCGCAGACTCCAGCTACAGCCGTGACGCAAATCTCTGGCACATCAGTCATGAAGGCCTTGAGCTTGAGGATCCCGGCGCAGCTCCCGATTACGACCATCTCCTTGTGATGAGCGTGACTCCCGAGAAGGCACCTGACGAGCCTGAATATGTGACAATGACATTTGAGAAAGGTGTTCCAAAGTCGGTCAACGACCAGGAAATGAAGGTTTCAGATATCATCAGGACACTCAATAAGCTTGGCGGCAAACATGGCATCGGCATCATCGATATTGTTGAGAACCGTGTTGCAGGCATGAAGTCAAGAGGCATTTATGAGACTCCGGGTGGCACTATCCTGATGGAAGCCCACAAGCAGCTTGAGGAGCTGGTAATCGACCGCGCGACATACGAAATCAAGAATCAGCTCGGAGCTAAACTCGCGCAGGTCTGCTATGAGGGCAAGTGGTTCACTCCTCTTACAGATGCGATCAACGCCTTTGTAAAGTCTACCCAGGAATATGTGACCGGTACTGTTAAGTTCAAGCTCTACAAGGGAAATATAATCAAGGCCGGCACTGAGTCCCCGTACTCACTCTACAGCGAGTCCCTCGCCTCCTTCACTACCGGTGAGCTCTACGATCATCACGATGCTGAAGGCTTCATAAAGCTCTTCGGACTGCCGGTAAAGGTAAGAGCGCTGGTGAATGCAGGCCAGGGATCGGAAAACTAATAATTATCATTTCAAATATGTAAAAAAGAGACCTGTGAAGGTCTCTTTTTTTGTTGACTATATTCTTGTTGAAAGGAATGTGTATTCCTTATATCCCTTCTCGTCGTCGGGATAGCTGTTTACATAATTCGCGGCAGCGTTGTAGGCGTCGCTCCATCTCCCGAGATACTCATAAACGCAGATAAGGTTAAATGAGATCGTCTGCTTTGACTCAGCGTCTGCGAGATCCAATGCATTCTGGATGTACGACAGCGCTCCGGCGGAATCTCCGAGATTCAGGAGGCAGTTGGAATACTGGCTGTACACCCTTGCCTTAGTGCCGTCATCCAGTCTGTCTATAGCTCCGCTGTTTATATAGTTGTCATAAATGTGCTTGGCGTTAGTGTGTTCTCCGGTCTTAACATAGAGCTCTGCAAGCCCCAGGTCGGCCAGCTCATAGCCAAGCACCTGCGCGTTCTCAAGCTCGTCGCGCGCCTCTTCCAGCCTGCCGGATTTCAAATGGATCATGCCTTTAAGGAAATAGTACGCGCTGGCTTTGTCTTCCAGACTAAGCAGATGAGTGAGCGTCTCCTCGGCTTCTTCAGTTTCTCCAAGGGCCATCTGTGCTTCATAGAGCTCAATATACTGGGAGTAGCCGCTCAGGCCTCCGGATATCGCTGCCTGGAAATCCATGATCGCGGAATCGTAATCTGAGATCTTGTAGAAAGCTTTTCCGCGAAGCTCACGGTTCTCAGGACTGCTGTCATAGCTTATGAGCTCGGTAAGAGTATTGATGACCTGGTTGTAATTCTCGGTATGCTGTTCGGAATCGGCTTTATATTTCAGTATGTCGACTCTCAATTCAGAGGAGGTAATATTCTCCGAGAGCGCCATCTTAAAATAAGCTATAGCCAGATCGTAATTTCTGCTGTTGTATGCGATCAGGCCCTGCGTTCTGTAAATAAAAGCGCGCTGGGATCCGGTCTCTGTATATTGCATTGCGGCCTCAAGATAATCTTCTGCCTTGTCATCGTCTCCCATCGCTGAATAAGTCAGCGCGAGATCGGCGTAGATATCAGGATCGTCAAGCGATGAGGCGAGCGCTTCGTTAAGTTTCTCCTCGCAGGTCGCGTAGTCGCCTGCCGTGTATGCTTTTGCCGCATCGGTCTTAAGAGCCGCAAGACTTCTGGCGTGCATGTAAGGGAATCCGACAAATATGATCCCTGCAGCTACAATAGCGGCTATTATAATGACAGGGATCGGCGAGAATGATCTCCTGTGCTTCTTTTTCCGCTTGATCTTTGCTTTCTGACCGCTGGCTGAAGGGCCGGGCCCGGTCTTCATACCGGTCTTCCTCTTTGACGATGTCTTAGAAAAAGTCCTGCCGGAACTTTTTGCAGAGCTTTTCTTAGCCGCTGACTTAGTGCCGGAACCTGAACCTGATTTAGCACTTGACTTTGCGGACGCAGAGCTTCGTCTGGTCACAGAAGCGGATGAAGTCCTGCCTGAAGCTGAGCTGCGTTCTTTTCCGGTACGTGCTTCAGATATCTTAATTTCTTCCTCGGGAAGACCTGAGCCGGGATCATATTCCGGATGGACCCGGTTGGTGATCTTTTTTATACGGCTGCGCTCGGAACTGCTCTTCCCGCGGCTTCCAGTACCTGCCACTTCACCGCCTCCTTTCCACTAAAGTCGTTACATAATCTTAGCATAGTTAGTGCTTATTCTCAAGAAATATTTGCGCTCCGCATATTGCCCGGGCGCCGTATTTAACTTAAAATATCTCTGTAAATATTAGTGCCGTTTCGTAACAGGAATTAATTATGATACATCTGTATATATCTTCATATAAATGCAATGGCGGTCCTGAAATTGCTGCTGCGGCGCATGAGGCCGGGCTGGAACTTCTGCAGGAAGGCCTTAAAAAGTCCTTCGGATTTGAGCTGGATGACATGGGCGTGATCTCTGCCGGCGAGCATGGCAAGCCCTTTCTGAAAGGCCATTACGGTATAAATTTCAGCATCAGTCATTCGAACGGGATCGTTCTGCTGGCACTTTCAGACTCAGGGATCGGTGCCGACATTGAGAAGATCAGGGTTTTTAAACCAGGCCTTATCTCCAGAATACTTACGCAGGCCGAACAGGATACCTTCTTAAGATCCTCTGAGGATTCAAGAGAGGAATTCTTTTTCCGGTACTGGACCCTGAAGGAAGCCTGGCTGAAGTTTGCCGGTCTCGGCATCGGGGGCGGTTTTAAAAGCTGCGAATTCTTCCCCGAGACCTTTGATTCGGGGATCTGCAGGATCCCGTCCAGAGTAAGCGCTGACCCGGACAGGATCATATATTCTTACGGATTCCGCGCATGTTCAGGAGATGACATATACTGCGGAGCAATATGCTCCGAGAGCGAGGATATTCCTTTAATAATTCAAAGCGAGGCTGTACTTTTATGATCATAAATATTAATGACGATCTGGATTTTGAAAAGATACGCGACAGCGGGGAATGCTTCCGCGTGAAGCGTTTTGAAGATGATACTTTCCGCTTTATTACTGGCGATAAGGTACTTTACATAAAGGAAAACTGCCCGGGGGAATTTGAGGTCTCCTGCAGCAAAGATGAATGGGACTCCGTCTGGGCCGATTATTTTGATCTTGGCCGTAATTACTCGGAGATAAGGAACCGCCTTTCCGGAGATGATGATTATTCCCAGAAGGCGATTGATTTCAGCAGCGGTATAAGGATCCTTAAGCAGGACCCCTGGGAAACACTTGTCTCATTCATTATTTCCCAGAGAAAGAGCATTCCCTCGATCTCTTCCGCCATCGAGAAGATCTCGGCTTGTTTCGGAAGGAAGATCGAGACGGAACGAGAAGTGATATATACATTTCCGGATGCTTCGGAATTCCCGGCTGAGGGTGATGAGAGGCTCGCATCCTGCAGCCTCGGCTACCGCCTCCCCTATGTGGAGAAAGCAGCCGCCGAGGTAAGGTCCGGGAGCCTTGATCTTGAAGCGCTCCGCTCTCTTAACGACAAAGCACTTCTTGACAGACTGATGAAGCTTTACGGCGTAGGCGTTAAAGTGGCGAACTGCGTCTGCCTTTTCGCGTACGGCAGGACCTCGATGGCGCCCATAGATACCTGGATAGCGAGGGTCATAGATTCCGAATACGGCGGCACCGATCCTTTCCCGCAGTACGGGGAGTACGCCGGAATACTCCAGCAGTACATTTTTTACTACGCCAGGAAGAATTCCTAGCTTTCCAGGTTTTCGCTTCCGAACCCAAGGGGAAGCAGGTCTCTCAGTTTGTAAGAGGTAAATATATCCTCTGACTGCGCGAGAATGACCTCAAAATCATCAGGGCTGCAGAATTCCGTCATGACCTGGCGGCACACTCCGCAGGGCGGACAGGGCTTAAAAGGAAGCTCAGCGCCTTCTGCGGCCCCTGCAATAGCTATGGCTTTAAAATCTCTCTTCCCTTCGCTCACTGCTTTAAATATAGCCGTGCGTTCTGCGCAGATAGTCGGCGTATAGGAAGAGTTCTCGATGTTGCATCCCTGGTATATTTCGTCATCTGCGGTTAGAAGAGCTGCCCCTACATTAAAATGCGAGTACGGGGAGTAGGCCTTCTCTCTCGCTTCTATCGCCATGCGGCAAAGCTCTCTTTTATTCTCTTCGCTTATCATATGATTCTCCTCCCGCATCAGATGCACTTGTAGATCAGAGGGATCCTTTCTGTTTTCTCCGGAACGATCTTAAATGCGTTCCTGACATTCTGGGGAATCTGGTCTCCAAGCGGCCTGCTGTATAGAATATCGGCCAATACATCACCGATGCAGACTTTATCCCCGGATTTCTTGTGAATGATGACTCCGCTGACAGGATCAACATCCTCGCCCTTGACTATCCTCCCGGCACCGGTATCTCTCGCTGCGCATCCTATTGCGAGGGCGTCGCAGGACTCGATATATCCGTCAGAATCAGCATAAATGTGCATAGTGTTCGGAGCTGAAGGGAGCCTTTCCGGGTCAAATATGCATTCGGGCTCTCCTCCCTGTGCCTTTATCATCTCGGCAAGTTTATTCAGCGCGGACCCGTTATTGAGGGCGTCTGTGAGGATTTCTCTTGCTTTTGACTCGTCCGGCGCTATTCCTGATTCGCTAAGCATTAGGCTTCCGGCAGTGACGCAGAGCTCTCTGAGGTCATCCGGGCCTTTTCCATTCAGGGTCTCTATAGCCTCGCGGACCTCGACAAGGTTGCCCGCCGCAAAGCCGAGTGGCTCCTCCATGCTGCTGATTATCGCTCTCATCTTTCTGCCAGCCTGAGTGCCGATGTCGATCATCAGAGAAGCCAGCTCCTCCGCTCCGGCGGGATCCTTCATAAATGCGCCTTTTCCGTATTTCACATCAAGGACGATCACGTCGCTTCCTGCGGCAAGTTTTTTCGACATGATGCTGGAAGCTATGAGAGGTATGGAATTCACCGTTCCGGTAACGTCTCTCAGCGCATAAAGCTTTTTATCGGCAGGAACGAGGTCTCCGGTCTGTCCGGCTACCGCAAGCCCGATCCTGTTGACCTGGGATACGAACTGTTCTGTCGAGAGCGAGGTGCTGACACCGGGTATAGATTCAAGCTTATCTATGGTGCCTCCGGTAAATCCGAGGCCCCTTCCGGACATTTTCGCGAGCTTGCAGCCGCAGGCAGCTGCAAGAGGACCAAGGACCAGGGTGGTCTTATCTCCAACTCCACCTGTAGAATGCTTGTCGACCTTTATTCCGTCTATGCTGCTTAGATCGATAACATCTCCGCTGTGCATCATTTCCATCGTTAGGTCAAAGGTCTCACGCCTGTCCATGCCTTTAAAGATTACAGCCATGAGGAATGCGCTTGCCTGGTAGTCCGGGATCTCTCCGGACACGACTCCTTTAACAAAATAATGGATCTCTTCAGAAGTAAGAGCTTCTCCTGTTTTCTTTTTTTCTATGATATCTACGAAGTTCATGTTCCCTCCATTTGCTTTATCTTGACGTTTCGGGACCGCTGGTTTAATATTTAGAATACACAGTAATAAACGATTTCATCAGGTGGATTTATGAAACTTAAAAGGGTCCTTGCAATAATTGCAATAGTTTTCCTGGTATCTATGTATATTATCACTATAATCGCATCTCTGACTTCAAGTCCGGGGGCAGACGCCTTTTTCCGCGGGGCTATCTTCTGCACCATTGTTGTCCCGGTGGTGCTTTACGGAGTGCTTCTTATCCTGAAGAACTCCGCTTCAAGACGCAACGAAAGCCAGAGCGATGAAACCGATGATGATTCTGAAGAAAACTAAAAATGACAACCGGAAAGTCCTCCGGTTGTCATTTTTTCAGGCAATGAATTTATCTCATGTTCGCAAGATAGCCGGAGATCCCCCTAACTGCTTCTTCCTCGTCCTCTCCCTCGCACATGACTCTGAGCTTTGCTTCTCCTTTAATGCAAAGGCTGAGGATCCCCAGAAGGCTCTTGGCGCTTACCTGCTTATTCTGATAGATAATGTAGCATGTGCTTTTATATCTAACTGCATATTCAGCCATCTCAACTGCATGGGACATATCCAGATCGTCCGGCAGATTGGCAATTACTTCCTGACTGGTCATTCCTGTTCATTCCTTAATGTGGCTTAATAAGATATTTCTGTAATCATTATAACACCATAATAGAGTTTATATTGTATTTTTTATATTTTTTTTAATCATTAAAAAAGGCCGCAATCCGAAGATTGCGGCCTTAGAACTTAGATCACATCATTATTAGTTTATAACAGTGGTGTAGACCGTGCTGCTGGTGCCGGTGGTCTCCTTCCACAGATAGATCGAAGAACTTGCAGAGCTGTTGATCATGAAGTATCCGCGGCTTGAGAATGAAAGGTAAGGATACCTGCTGCTTGCGGTGTTCTTCAGTACTACTGCAGATCCGCTCATGGACGGTGTCCAGCGGCAGTAAGTGGTGCTGAGCGATGGATAGCTGTACAGATAGCTGCTGCGGCTTGCAAGGTAGGTGCCTGTCGAAGCGTTCTTCAGTGTGTAGTATGAACCGGATGCAGCCATTGTAAATACGTAAGCGTCGCTAACGTTCGTCAGCGTGGTGCCGGAAAGTGTCATTCCGGTGGAAGCAAGCTTTACAGAACCGCCGGCTCTGGTAGATTCATACCTGGTAGTGCCGGAAAGTCCCTTTAATGCGTACAGGCTGCTGCCTTTACCGTAGGTGATGACATAGTTTCCTGCCCAGCTTGAAGGAGCTGAAGTTACAAGTTCATAACCCTCAGTACTGGTCGTTGTATATGAATACAGTGCCGTAAGGGTGATGTCTGCTGTCGGTGTGTAGGTTCCGGTCAGGACTGTTGAAGGCCTTGAGGAAACATTGTTGTAAGAACCAGTGACCCATCCAAGGAAGGTGTAGCCGCTCGGAGCGCCGGCGCTGGGAAGGCTGATCGAAGATCCCTCTTCCAGGGTCTGGCTTGCAACTGCGCTTACGCCTGAAGGAACGGAGAAGCTGACTGTGTAGGTAGTTACTTCGGTCTCGGTCTCAGTCTCTGTTTCGGTCTCTGTTTCGGTTTCAGTCTCAGTCTCAGTCTCGGTCTCAGTCTCAGTCTCGGTCTCAGTTTCAGTTTCTATCTCTGAAGGGCTGGTCGTGTAAGTAACAGTGCTTCCTGCAGCAGCTTTCCAGAGGTAAACAGTGGAGCTGGACGAGCTTGCAAGCATGAAGTAATTGCTGCTTGAGAATGCCAGGTAAGGATATCTGCTGCTAGCAGTATTGCTCAGTTTAACCGCAGAACCGCTCATAGCAGGTGTCCAGCGGCAGTATGATGTATTTAATGTACTGTAAGTCCTCAGATAGCTGCTGTAGCTTGCAAGATAGGTACCGGTGGACTTGTTCTGGAAGGTATAATACGAACCGCTTGCTGCAGCAGTAAATACATATACGTCATCAACATTGCTGAGGGTCGTGCCGGAAAGTGTAATTCCGGTAGAGGAAAGTGCTGCTGCGCCGCCGCTGGAGGTGCTCTCGTAGCTTGTCTGGTTTCCGGAAAGTCCCTTCAGGACGTAAGCTGCGGAGGTATTGTTAGTAATGACATAGTCGCCTGCCCAGTCTGACGGAGCTGCAGTTACAAGCTCATAAACTGTCTCTCCGCCGGTCCCGCTCTCTGAATACGAATATACAGCGTAGAGAACGGTATTAGCGCTGACGGTGATCGTTGTGCCGGGTTCATAATAGGTGGGCTTTGCAGTGGTATCTGCTACCTCTGCGGATGCCCATCCGATGAAGCTCCAGTCATCAATTGAGGTTGCTGAAGTAGGAAGCGTTACGGTCTCGCCTGAATAGCAGGAAAGCGTCTGATAGGTGGATCCGTTTGCGATGCAGGTAACCTTAACGGTCGTCTTGGCTGCGAAATTGATCTGGATCGTGCAGTCAGACGAAGGTGTAACGGTAAATACATTTCCGCTCTGTGACACTGTTGCGGAACCGCTTGTAACGGTATAGCCGCTTACATAGTAGCCAGTCTTAGGCGAAGCTGTAACGGTATATCCGTTAACGGAAACGGTTCCGTAGCTGGTGTTATTGGAAACAGCATTTACAGTGTAGGTCTCGGTGCTGCCATAGAGCGACCAGGTGGAATATACGGTCTGTACAGCATCAACATTGCCCTGCCCCGGATAGCTGTCTTCGGAAGATACCGCGATCGGGAATGCAACTTTGTTGGAAACCGCCTGTGACTGTGAGTAGCTTGAATATGCAGGATCCCAGCTTCCAAGAGATGATTTGCTCTTGGAAAGAGCGTCTGCAAAAGTATCCCCGTCCTTAATGTAACCCATGATGGACTGCATGTATTTCTGCTCGCCGACAAAGGATACAGACTGCGAATAGCCGTAGACAACTTCTACGCCCTTATTACGAAGACCGGTAAACATCTTATCGGTAGCCATGCCCAGGCAGATGCCCATGTAAACGAGGCTGCCGGGCGCGTTGGAATCCATGTGGTTAGCGATGCAGGTACCGTTAACGTATGCGTAGCTGCTGCCCTTCAGGCAATCATAATAGGTGCCGTAGGTACCGGTCTTTGCAGTTGTGTCGGTGCTGGTAACGCCGGTAGCCGTAGTAAGGCAAAGGTAAGAGCTGTTAGCCTTGCTGGTATAGTCGCTGTTGCTGCCGGAATAGTCAGTGGTTCCGTGGGAATCAAAGATGACAAGGCCGCACTGCTCGATAGTGTTCGCAATATTGTCAACGGTTGCGTTAGTCATTGAATAACGTACGCCGCTGCCGCCGGTAGCCTCATAAAGAGACTGCCACATTGACTTATAGTAAGGAGAATAATTTCTGAAAGAGCTGTCAGCGTAGCTGGAGCTGCTCTCCCAGTAGGGCTGGATGAGACCGATATTAACAGATGTCGGAGTGTGTCCGCTGGAAGTGCTTAAAGTAGATACGACCGAGCTAAGTTCTGCAGCAAATGCCTCTGCATCAGCTTCGATTGCCATGATCTCTGCATCAGAGATAGGTGCAGAAGGAGTATTAAGCTCAGCTTCCATCCTGGGATCATAACAGCAGGGAATGCCGGATATGGTATTCCAGACCAGGAAATTGCCGTTCTGCTGCAGTGTTCCGTCAACATAAGTGACAGAAGACTCGATTGCCTCAATTACTTCAGGAACGAGGTCGATGTAGTCTGCTTCGGTCAGATAATAATCTGCGCCATTGACAGCAGTCAGATCTGCCTGTGCCTGATTCTCGACATTCGCGATCAGTGCGAAAACGTCTTTATCCAGCGCTAAATACTCAGCGTCGGTGTAGACATGTTCAGTGCTTCCGTTTATTCTGCCGGAAACATTGATCGATCCTGCCGATGCGATAGAATTGCTGCTGAAGATCATGAGGAGCGCCAGCATCAAAGCTATCAGTCTCTGAAAACGTTTATTCATTTTTCCTCCCTCCGTTGTAAGATTAGTCCTTCCGGTAAATCGGGAAATTGTACTATCTTACAAACATCCTTTGATAATTTTTATATCAGAACTTTAAAGTTTTATCAAGGCAAAGTTAAAATTTTGTAAATTATATTTATGTATTGTGTATTATTAGAAATCTTCTTTTAGCATTAAGTATAATTTCTTAATAAAAAAGAACCGCAGGCCGTTTTAATGTCCGGTCTGCGGCATCATATTGATTCTATTTTATTCTTCAAGGATATGTTCAAAAGCGATCCTGAAAAGTTTCTGAACATGCTCATCATCAAGCGAATAATACCGCACCTTGCCGTCGCGTCTGGTCTTCACGAGGCGCTCTTGTTTCAGTATGCGAAGCTGGTGTGAAACGGCTGATGCGTTCATGTCCAACGTTTCGGCGAGGTCGCTTACACACATCTCAGAAATGGAAAGGGCGCAGATTATCTTTGCCCGGGTAGGGTCCCCGAGGCATTTGAATAATTCCGCTATCTCGATCAGGTCTTCCTCTTCAGGCATCTTTGACACAACTTCATCAATAATTGTTTTTGAACTATCCATTATCTGACCTCATATGATTATTTATTATGCAGTATAACTCTTTTTTTGAATAAAATGAAGAGGGCTGATGCAGAGGCGGCCGCACAGAATATCAGAAGGCCTAAGGGAGTGCCGTCTCCAGTTTTGATATTGTCAGGCGGAAGCAGTTTTGTTTCCGGAGCTTCAGTCTCTGTCTCCGTCTCCGTTTCAGTTTTAGTCTCTGTTTCAGTTTCAGTCTCGCTCTCGCTTTCGGTTTCACTCTCGGTCTCGGTGCTTTCTTCAGGGAAATCCACAGTCTGATCCGCATCTTCCAGGTCTGCATGACTCGCCAGCATGATACCTTCAAAATACAGCTCTTCAAATACCACTGCTTCTTTCCCGTACAGCGCCTGCATAGGCAATGTGAATTCGACAGAGATCTCTCCGGATCTGTTCTCTGGGGTAAATGAAAGCTCTTCGGTGAACTCTTCGCCGTTATAAACAAACTTTTCTCCGGTATCCTTATCCATAAGCGCAGCATGCAGCTTGTAAGTCATTCCGGGGATTAGGCCGTCGTATGTTACCGTATCGGTAATTATCACCTCGCTGCTCTCGTCATCCGAATCCGTATGATCATATTTTGCGGAAGTCTTTATCTCAGGCTCCGGGAAATAAAGCGTCTGGTCTTCGTCAGTAAGGTCCATATGCTCCGCGATTACATTCCCTTTATATAAAAGCTTTTCAAATATGACTGCTGTCTTCCCTCCAAGCTTTTCGCCTGGGATGCTGAAATGGACTTCTGCAGAAGTCCTTCCTGAGCTTTCAGGAGTAAAGCTTATTTCGCTGCTTCCGAGGACTTCTCCGGTCTCCCAGTCTGCGACCGTTCCCTGAAGCACATATTCTTTTCCTTTTATAAGGTTCGAGCACTCTACCTTGTCACTGATCTCAACCTCTCCAAAAGCATGGTATTTATTAGTCCCTGAAGCATCGATTATAGCTTTCGTTTTCAGACTGTTAATATGGATCGTCTGATCTTCATCTCCAGTACTTGCATGAGAGCATATCAGTGTTCCATCGCGATATAGGTACTCTCCGACCACGATATCCTCGCCGTCGTAGAGAGAGGCATCAAGGTCAAGTTCCATTTCAACTGTTCCCTTGCCGTCCTCATCGGTGGTAAACTCTATCTCGCTCTCAGCGATTTCATTTCCTTTCGCAAAACCGGATGCTTTTTCAACAATTACGCCTTTGAGAGTAAATACCGTATTCCCGGGCAGTCCGCTGTAGCTCACCGTGTCTTTTATCACACAGCTGCCTGAAGCATCTGCCCACTGTGATCCGGTGTTTTCACATATTGCTGATGTGGACAGCAAAGGAGTAGAATTCTCCTTGCTTATTACAACAATATCTCCTCCATATATATCGTAATCATATTCGCTGCCGTCATCTATTCCAAGGTTTACACTGTAAACCTCCGGGTCCGGGCTGTAATAGTCCGGAGGACATATTTCCTTTACATAGTAGACAACAGGCTCAAGCTTAATGAAGTCTGCATTTCCATCAGCGTCAGTTGTAACATAAGCTGCGATATCTCCATCTGAAGATAGTTCTTTTGCGTATGAAACGGCGTCCTTATACCCGTCAGAAGAAGTCCATACCTGCGCGTTTTCGATCTTCTCAAGGTCGGTCCCGCAAATATAGACCGCATTCTTAAGAGAATAATCATTGGAATCAGAGGCGTCCTCTTTTCGAAGGCTGAACCCAGGCTGTGCCGAGAAGATCCCGGTATGCTGGAATGAATCAGGATAATCTACAGATGTGAAGACCCACTCATTCAATATGGTAATTGATCTGGGTGATTTGGAAGCCCACGCCTTGGCCCAGGCGATCACTTTTTCCTTGTAATCATTCTGAGAATCGTATATAGTTCCCAGGTCTGAACTTACTGCACCTGTAATTCCTGCGGTATTTCCGCCGACACCTGTCTCTTCAAGGTAATCCCACATTGTACCGTTTGTTATTGCATATCTTCCGTCCTCAGTAAGGCCGTATTTATCTTTGTTCAGGAACCAGAAACGATGTATCAGCCCTAGAACCTGTACGTTTTCCTTTGTAAGTGTGACGCCGCCGACCGTGCTTCCGATAGCATCGGATATCTTTACAGGGGTCATTACGCCGACATCAGAATAGGCTTTCTGCGATTCCAGGCACCAGGTGTAGTATGTGCGGCTGCCATCTGCGCTGTTTACCTTTTTTCTGTATATCTCGGTGTACCGGTCACCGTTGACCCTGATCGTTCCGTCCGAAGTCGCATAGTATACTTCATCATTAATAAATCCCCCTCCGCCGGACATGATTGAAACTTCACCGGTATTAAGCCGTTCAGCTTCAGCTGACACACGGCAGAATCCAGAGCAGCCGAATATGAAAGCGGCGCATAGTATTATTGCTGCAAATCTTTTCAAGGTACTCTCCTTCCGTACCTCTGCATTCCCCCCATAGAAACGTTAATTGAGTTTAGCATTTTATCGGGAAATATTAAATTAACTTATATCGGGAGAATTTAAACTCAAAATCATAGATCCCTGATTTTCGGTTAAATAAACTAAAGATCCGCCTCCGGCGGCAGCTCTTCCTGAAAATTTTCAAATAAAGCGCTGTATGTTATAATATAAACAGATACTTTTAGTTCTCATCAAGGGTCTGCGCGATCAAATGACTTGTTTTAGTATTGCTGATTATTATTCTCACTGCACTCTCTGCCCCAGACGCTGCGGTGCGGACAGAATGAACGGGCATAAAGGGGCCTGCGGACAGACAAGCGAAATAATGGCTGCGAGGGCTGCGCTTCACATGTGGGAGGAACCCTGCATTTCCGGTGATTCCGGATCCGGTACGGTCTTTTTCTCAGGTTGCAGCCTTTCATGCGTTTTCTGCCAGAACCGTGAAATTTCCTCTTCCGAGTGCGGGAAAGCCCTTGGCGAGGAGCGCCTTACGGAGATTTTCTTTGAATTAAAAATTAAAGGCGCGCTTAATATCAACCTCGTAACACCTGATCACTTCGCGCCACAGATCGCTAATGCGGTAATTGCCGCGAAGGGAAAAGGTCTGGATCTCCCGATAGTCTGCAACTGCAGCGGGTACATGAGCGATGAGACCTTTGATATTCTATCGGAAATAGTTGACGTATGGCTGCCGGACTTTAAGTTCTTTAATAAGGAGACAGCCCGTCGCTATGCCGGTGCTCCGGATTATCCTGATGTCGCTAAGCATGCTGTTTCTCGTATGTATGAACAGGCAGGTCCTCCGGTTCTCGATGAAAACGGCATCATGCAGAAAGGTGTTCTTGTAAGGCACCTTGTGCTGCCCGGCTGTGAAAAAGAATCCGCGGATATAATCGACTACCTTCACAGCACATACGGTGATAACATATATACAAGTATCATGAGCCAGTATACTGTCATGCCTGGGATTGGGGACCTCTATCCTGAACTCGGCAGAACTCTCTCAAGAAAGAAATATGACGAGATCATTGATCACGCGATCGATATAGGTGTCAATAACGCATTTATCCAGGAAGAAGGGACGGAGTCAGAAAGCTTTATTCCGGCTTTTGACTATGAAGGCATATAAAGAGGAGTATTATAAAGTGAATGAGTCGTACTGTACCGTAAGCCAGTTTTCCGGATCCGGAAGCGAAAAGTATTACAAAAACTGCGGCCCTACCGCAGTCACAAATGTGATACTAACGCTTCTTGGCGAGAACCGTACCAGAGATTTAACTCCTAAAGATATATTCAAAGCGGTCTCCGGGATTGGGACAAAAAAGCTTATATACTGGAATATGGACCGCAGATTTCTTGGCGGCACCAACGATATCCTTACGCCCGTGCTTGTAAGTGACAGCCTTAAGAAATACGGGTTAGCCGGATACAGCGTCCTGCCTGCCCTCCCGGCTTTCAGGAAGAGCATAGACCGGGCTCTTGACAGAGGCAGCATAATCCTGCTGAATGTCCGCTTCCATCCGAAGTATGGTTTCCATGACGTTATTCTCTACGGCCGCGAGTCAGGAGGCTACAGGACAGCGGACGGCTGGACTTCCACGCCGCAGATCCTGTACACGAGCGACCTAAAATATGCGACCTTTACCGAAATCAGAAAAAAATAATACAACAAAACAGGGACAGCATTTTTCGGATGCTGTCCCTTTAATATGAGTTTATTTAAGCTTATTCACTTGCCGATTCAGTCTCGGTAGCTGTCTCAGCAGCGGTCTCCTGAGCCTTCTCTACTACAAGGTAGTGAAGATTGCCGTTGGGGTCGTTCACGGTCTCCTTCTCGGCCTGCTCGCTGAGGAAATCACTGAGCTTGCTGCTCTGAATAGTTGACCTGATGCTGACTACGTACTCAGGATCATTCTCGCCTGCGAAATACATAATATGATATCCGTATGAAGACTCAACGATATCTGTATCGCCTTCGCTCCTGGCCTCGTCAAAGATCCAGTCGTTGATGGAAGTTTCCATCTGTCCGCGGATGACTTTCTCGTAAAGCCCGCCGTTATCAGAACTTCCGGAATCCTGAGTGTATTCGCCTGCAAGTGCTGCAAAGCTGTCTTCGGTAGCTTCGCCGTTTTGCCACTCGGCATATACTGACTCAGCCATTTCAAGGACCGCATCAGTCTCATCTGCATCAGAGGTCTCACTCTCATCATCGGTCTCTGCTTCAGTCTCAGCAGTTTCAGTCTCAGGCAGTGAATCTTCGGTAATAAGGATGTGGCGGAAGTCAACCGAATTAGTCTGATCAAGTTCCCTGCTTACGAAATATACTACATAATAAGCGCTGTTATCGGTATCCTCAATAATAGTAGTATCTCCGGCTGCACGCGCTTCGTCGAAGAGGTACTCAGCTACGGCAGACTGGGAAATATCGCTCTTCTTTTCGTCATTATGGATCGCGCTTGCGGTATCGGAATTATCGGAATTATACTGCTTGAAATATTTAACGAAGTTGCCTTCACTGTCAGCCTTTTCAAGCATTTCCTCAGCCTTTGCTTTTGCTTCTGCCATAGCAGCAGCGAGCTTCTCGGCCTCTTCAGCCTCAATTGCAGCCTGCTCCTCTTCTGTAAGCTCTTCGGTCTCGGCCTCTGTCTCCGCCTCAGTCTCGGTTTCCTCTTCGGCGACTTCGGCGTCTATCTCGCACAGGAGGTAATCAACGATATCATAAGAATCAGGGTTCTGCTCATAGTAGGAAGCAACTTCATCGTCGGTAATAACGATCTCACCCGCATACTGGTTATAATAAGCGTCAGCCCTGAAATTAAAAGCAGCCCACTGCTTTAAAAGATCCTTGGTTGCGTAAGATCCATAGAGAGCCTTGATATAATTGGTCTCGCTGTATCCGTAGGAGGCAGCAGCTTCCTGGATGCCTTCCATGAGCTCATCGACTTCTTCGCTTGCGTCATATTCAAATCCGGCCTCATCTGCAGCATCATTGATCCCGTAGATCTGCTGCATTGAATATACAGCATCCTGCTGGAAATAGTCCAGCCAGGTAAGGTCATCTGTATAATACTGGGAATCGAGTGACTTGGAAGTGTCGAGTCCGAAATAGGAAGCATATTCTCCGTAGGTATTCATGAAATTGTTGTAGCTGGTATAAGTATAGTAATCCAGCTCGGGCTTAGTGATCTCATAATCGCCTATGGTGAACTGGGTAGCCGTTACTTTCTGGTGCTTGTCATATACCCTGTAGATAAGTACAGCTGCGATTGCCGCAATTACGATGACCGCGATCAGGACGAGAGTGTTCCTGCTCTTTTTAGCCTTCTCTTCCTGCTTCTTCTTGTATTCAAGCTTCTGCTGATACTTGTCAACAGGCTTTGCGGTCTCATTTACAGGTTCCTGATTTTTTACATTCTTCTTTTCAGACATAACTGTGCTCCGTTTTGAAAAACGTAACTCCTTCCTTATTCGTACTCGTTATTCTCTTCTTCAGTCCAGGCCAGGGTGAGATGAGGATTGTCGCTTGCGGCATCTTCAAAAGTCCACATAAGCCTTTGCCCGAAGGATGTATTATTCATGATCTCGCGGTTTATTATTGTAACATGTGTTTCCCCGGTGAGATCTGCGAGCGCGTCATACAGCGCCTCGAGGTCGTCGCCATAATACTCCGGAAACTCAAACATGTCAAACAGATATTCCATAGCCGCGGATTCAGAGGTCATTCTTTTACCGTTGAGTTCAATCTCGGTCATTAGGAGATGCCCCCTTTCATCAAAAATGATATCCGTAACAGCCTCCGCCTCCGCAGAGACAGTTGCAGAAAACGTTAAGCGCGATTATAGTCAGGCACCACTGAGAAAAGTTGAGGCTCGGGAAACCGTATGAGCTTCCCTGTCTCTGGTACCACTGTCCGCCGGACTCAAGCTGCGAAAGCAGCTGCCTGTACTGGTAATTGCCGGGTTCCATCTCGTAGGCTTTTCTGGCGTACTCTTTCGCGTTAACATTGTTCCCCAGGTTAACGTGAGCGAGAGCTCCCAGGTAATACCACTGCGCGGACCTGTTCCCGATAGTATCCAGCACGTGAAGTGCATCGTCATAGCTGCCTGAATTGATATAGTTTACCGCAGCCCTGTACTTAAGGGCGTCCTCATCCTCATACTGAGCGTTCTGAGACTGGCCGCCATAGTCGCCCGACCGTTGGCCGGCATTGTCATAAAAGCCTCCGAAACCACCGAAACCTCCGAAAGGTCCGTAATTCGAATAAGGATCCTTGTACTGGGTCCCCTGACCGTAGTAACTGCCGTTCTGGGTCCCGGAACTGCTCTGACCGTATCCCGGAGGAGGCGCTCCGTGCTCCTTCTCATAAATGATCTGGTTGTACGCGGCCTGGACTTCCTTGAACTTGTTCTCGGCAGCGGCTTTATTCGGATTGTTGATATTTGCGTCAGGATGGTACTTGCGGCTGAGTGTCCTGTATGCTTTTTTAATATCTTCGTCGCTGGCATTTCGGTCTACACCAAGCACCTGATAGGGATCAGTCATTTATACCTCCTGTTTTATTTCCGGGTCTTCTTTCACTCGCTTCTGCCAGGCAGCCGCGAATTTTGACCACGCTCCTGAATACAGAATATTCCGGAGGATCCCGAGATTCTCATCAATTATCGGAAGACGCTCGAACACCCTGCAGCATTCAGAAATCTGCATTACAAGGATTTCCTTGCATCTTTCATCGAATCCCGGATCATTTCTAATTTCTTTAAACGGGTTGTAGGAACCTGAACTGATGTCTTTATCGATGTCTTCATAGGCATCAAGGAAATATATGAACTTTCCAAGGAAGAAACCGATCTTTGCAAGGTTTTCCTCCCATTCATCCTGCTTCCAGGCAAATACCTGCGCGGTCATTCTGCCTGTGATGGATGCGGCTTTTTCAATATCCTTTACGCCGGACTTTTCAAAGGCACTGAGCTCTTTAAGACCTTCCTCGATCTTCCGGGCTTTTTCCGGATGCAGGACCGAGGCCTTATCAAGGTCACCTTTCAGAAGCGCAGCGGCTGCCTTGCTCTTGCGGTCGCCCTCATCATTCCATTTATCAAGAAGATTGTAATAGCTCAGAATGATGTTCATGTCTGCAGCATAAGCGCTTGCATCGGATATACGCTCACGCTGCTTTTTTGCAGGGTGCACCGGGCAGGTAAAGGATGATTCCTTAATATCCAGTTCATAAAGGGAAGTAAGCAGTATGACCAGGAAGGTCATGTCGTAGTTAAGGGTCATGCGGCCCCTGGCCTTGTATCTGCTCCCCAGGGTACGGCAAAGACCGCAGTAATACGAATGATAGATCTGATCTTCCCTGATCTTCAGTTCTTCCCTGTTAGGCATTATATAACCAAACATGGGCCCTCTTCCGTCAATACCTTCAAAGCTATTTCTGTATCAGTCGATCTCAGTATCCTGCTCTTCCTCTGACTATTCGCCTTCTTCTTCGAAATCTACGTCTTCTCCGCTCTCGGCATCAAGTTCAAAATCATAGATCGAACCGCTGTTATCAAGGATCTCGTCTTCCTCTTCCTCATCCTCGTCATCATCCTCGGGTACGATCTTAACTTCACCCTTGGTAAGCTCGTCTATAGCGACGGAAAGGGGTTTCCTGTTCTCGGCGTCTTCTTCCTCGGTAGGAGCGCCGTCAACAAGCTGCCTTGCCCTCTTAGCGGCTGCAATGACTACAGAATAGCGGCTGGTAACTACGGGCTCTCCGTCTGTACCGGACTGTTCGTTAACTGCGGCCATAAGCTCGGTATAAGATGGATGTATCATTCTTCATTCTCCTCTATAAATTGTGCTGAACTAATGTTTTTTATACTTAAGAAGTCCTTCTTTAAGACTGCTTATGCTTGAACTATTGCGGCTTACCCTGCTGCGTTCGCTCTCTATAAGCCTCGAAAGCGATTCTACACAGCCTTCCAGATCGTCGTTGATCAGAATGAAATCGTAAAGCCCGATGTTTTCGGCTTCCAGAGCGGCCTTCTCAAGACGCTCCTGGATGACTTCTTCGCTCTCGGTCCCGCGGTTCCTGAGACGGTTCTCAAGCTCCTCTATGGTCGGTGGGGTCAGGAATATAAGGAGTGATTCCGGAAGCGCGCGCTTAACGTTCATTGCGCCTTCCTGTTCGATCTCCAGGATAACGTCGTATCCTTCCTGAAGCTTCTTCTCGACAGAGCTTTTCGGAGTCCCGTAATAATTGCCGACATAATTGGTGTATTCCAGGAGCTCTCCCTCTTCTATCATCCGCTCAAATTCTTCTTTTGAGACGAAGAAGTAATTAACGCCTTCCTTTTCACCTTCCCTGATGCCGCGCGTTGTTGCCGAAACGGAGAGCCAGAACCTTCCGGGATACTTTTCAAGGAGCCTGTTTATTACAGTTCCCTTGCCTGAACCGGAAAAACCCGAAATGATGGTCATTATACCTTTGCCGGGTTTAAGCATTCTTTTCACCTTTTCCTTTGACTCTTTCATTAACCGCAAAAGTGGTATCATTGAATCTCCCTGCGATGGTTTCGGGAAGCAGGGCGGATAGCACAAGATATCCGTCTGAGGTTATTATTAGAGATTTTGTCTTCCTTCCAAGAGTGGCGTCTATCGTAAGGCCTTCATCCCTGGATTTCTGTACAAGCCGCTTGCTTGGGGCTGAATCCGGGCTGATCACTGCAACTACCTTGGACTTGCTGACCATGTTGCCGAAACCAATGTTAATTAATGCATCCATAATAAACTGTTCGTCTATTCAATATTCTGGATCTGTTCGCGGATCTTCTCTATATCCGTCTTGAGCTCGATCGCGTTATCCGTAGTAATGAGATCTCCGGATTTAGAGAGGATCGTGTTGGCCTCCCTGTTCATCTCCTGTGCAAGGAAATCAAGCTTCCTGCCGATGCATCCGCCGTCGGAGAGAGTTTTCTGCATTGCCTTGATGTGGCTCCTGAGCCTTACGATCTCTTCATCTACTGCTATCTTATCTGCAAAGATCGCGGTCTCAGTCACGATACGGCTTTCGTCTATACCGGAACCTTCCAGCAGCGCATTTACCTTCTCGGTTATCTTATCCCTGTATGCAGAAACGATCTCCGGAGCGTGCCTTTCAATATCAGCTACATAGTCGGACATATGGGAAAGCTTCGCCATCAGGTCTTCCTTCAGCCTCTCACCCTCATGCTGACGTGTAGCCTTAAGGGCCTTAAATGCCTCGGATATCACTGAGGAGAGCCTCCTGAAAAGCGCATCCTCGTCGATCGCCTGTTCCTCAAGAGATAGTACTTCAGGGAATCGCGAAAGCTCAGAGAGCCTTATAAAGTCGCTAAAACCGAAATCTTCCTTCATCTCAAGCAGGGCTTTATAGTATTCTCCGGCGAGGTTCTTATTGTACCTCACCGCATTAGAAGAATCATTGTATGACTCGTAGTTAATGAAAATGTCGATCTTTCCCCTTTCGACGTTCTCCTTAACGAGATTCCTGATACCGGGCTCGAACATTGTGAGCGATCTCGGCATTTTAACAGAGATGTCCAGGTATCTGTGGTTGACGCTTTTTATCTCGACCGTGATCTTGCCTTCGCTGTCAACGGCCTCGCTGCGCCCGAAACCGGTCATGCTGCTGACCATAATTAAACACCTTCCTGATGAAGCTTTTTGTTTGCATATACTGTACTATTATATCCCACAGGTGAAATGTAGTCAATAAATATTACCTCTGCAGCACCCCTGCATAATTTGCGCAGATAATGTATAATGTTATAATGTCATGAGGGATTTGGGGAGGTGCGAAATGGCTCTTGACGGGATCGTAGTTTCTAATATTGCAGATGATATCAACCGGGTCTGTGCCGGTGGCAGGATCACCCGCATATACCAGCCTGAAAAGGATACTGTTGTGCTCTCCGTCAAGAACAGGGGCCAGGAGAAACGTATCCACATCAGCGCCAACGCTTCTTTCCCGCTGGTATATATTAAGGACAGCCAGCAGGCCAATCCTCTTACAGCGCCTAATTTCTGCATGTTCCTGAGAAAACATATTCAGGGCGGGATACTTATTGAAGTCCGCCAGCCCGGACTCGAGAGGATACTTGAGTTCAGGATAAGCCATCTGAATGAGCTCGGGGACCCCTCGGAGAAACTGCTCATTGCAGAAATGATGGGAAAGTACAGCAACATCATTTTCACGTCCACTGACTATACAATCCTTGAAAGCATAAAGCATGTTTCCTCAAATGTTAGCTCCGTGCGTGAAGTGCTCCCGGGGAGGAAGTATTTCATTCCTGACACAATGCATAAGTGCGACCCGCTTAGCGCAGGACGAGAGGAATTTATATCAAATGTCTTTTCAAAGCCTTTGCCTGCAGCAAAAGCTGTCTATACATCTTTTACCGGGATAAGCCCGATAATCGCCGAGGAGATATGCTTCCGCGCGGGAGTGGATTCGGGGTCCAGCACGGCTGCTCTTGCATCCTCTGATAAAGAACGCATGGCCGATGAATTTGCCGGTATCATCGACAGCATCAAGGCAGGTTCATTTTCGCCTGCAATAGTATACGAAAACGGCATCCCTGTTGAGTTCTCTTCTGTCACCCTAAGTCTTTACGGAGATCTTGATACAGCGCCCTGCGGCAGCGCTTCGCAGATGCTTGAGCGCTTTTACAGCACCAGGGAAAGCGTGATCCGTATTAAGCAGAAATCCACTGATATCAGGAAGACTGTGACGAACGCGATAACACGCTGCACACATAAGCTTGATCTTCAGGAAAAGCAGCTGAAGGACACCGAAAAGAGAGATAAATACCGCGTGTACGGTGAAATGATAAATACCTGGGGTTACGGCATAGAAGAAGGTGCTGACAAGCTTGTCTGCAATAATTACTATACCGATGAGGAGATCACCGTCCCGTTGGATCCGGCCCTCACGCCTCACGACAATGCGGTCCGCTATTTTGAGAAATACAATAAGCTTAAGAGGACTTTCGAAGCGGTCACAGTTCAGCTTGAGGAAAGCCGTAATGAGCTTGCCCACCTTAGATCCATCGAGCAGTCTCTCAACACATCTGAAGATGAAAACGACCTGGACCAGATCAGGCAGGAGCTTGTGAAGAGCGGTTACATCAAAAAGCATGCCGGCCAGGGGCCTGCAGGCCGCCAGGGCAAAAAGAAGCAGCAAAAGCAAAGGTCCAAAGCCGCTCCCATGCACTATATATCTTCCGACGGATTTGATATCTATGTCGGGAAAAACAACATTCAGAATGAGGAGCTTACCTTTGAATTCGCTGGTCCTGATGATTGGTGGTTCCACGCAAAAAAATCCCCGGGATCTCACGTTATAGTGAAGACCTCAGGGAAGGAGCTGCCCGACCGGGTATATGAAGAGGCAGCGAGCCTTGCGGCGCACTACAGCGCGAACGCGGGTTCCGGACGTGCAGAAATCGATTATATTCAAAGGAAGTATCTAAAAAAGGCGCCAGGCGCTCCTGCCGGCTTCGTTATATACCACAAGAACTACTCTATGACGGCAGACACCGATATCTCAGTGCTTACTAAAGCTGACTGATGAGCTCTGTTATTTCACGGGATATCTCGGAGGGGGATATCCCGTCCGTTTTTATAATAATATCCGCGGCTTCTTCATAGGCAGGCCTGCGGGCATCTATCAGAGAAGATATATGCGGAACATTCTTCCTGCCTGCAAGAAGCGGGCGGCTGTCGTCGTCCTTAAGCCTTTCAAGGATGGTCTCAGGTTCTGCGGTCAGTAGCACGGTTACGCCGGATTCGTGCATCAGCTCCCTGTTTCGCGGAGCGAGGGCGATCCCGCCGCCGCATGAAACGATCAGCGGCTCCTGCCCCTTCATAGATGCAAGAAGCCCGGTCTCTTTCTCTCTGAAATAAGGCTCGCCTTTCACCCTGAATATTTCAGATATGCTCATTTGCTCGCTTTCAGCTATGAGCTCATCGGTATCGAAGGCATTTATCCCGGTCTGCGCTGAAAGTTCACGCGAAACGGAGGTCTTCCCGCATCCCATGAACCCAATCAGAAAAATGTGCTTATTTATTTCCATATGTCCATCTCTTTTATCGTTTCAACAGGCATTTCTCTCCCTGTCCAGAGCTTGAAGCTTTCGGCCGCCTGGTAAAGCAGCATATATTCCCCGTTAAAAGCCGGACAGCCGTCACGGCGGGCGTGCCTTAGGAGCGCGGTTTCAGAAGGTTCATAAATGATATCCGAAACTATAAGCCTGGAAGGGAGGACCATATCATCGCTTATAAGGCATCCCTTAGTGTCAGGCGCCATGCCTACATTTGTGCAGTTGGTAAGCATATAGCTGTCTTCAAGGCTTGCCTGGAGCATCTCCTTGTCGGTGATATAATCCTGCGTAATCCTGCAGGAAGATATCCTTCCGATCTCAGGGATAAGGCGTTCGATCCTGTCGAAGGAACCGCCTTTTCTGTTAAATATCCTGATTTCGCTGACTCCCTCAAGCGCAGCCTGAACTATTATTGAGACTGCTGCGCCGCCTCCGCCCAGAACGGTCATTACCTTGCCGCTTGGATTACAGCCCTGTTCCCTTACGGAGTTCAGATACCCGACTCCGTCAGTAGTATGCCCGTGAAGTCTGCCGTTTTCAATTACAACGGTATTAACTGAACCGGTAAGCCTGGAGGCATCGGAAAGCGTATCGCAGTAAGCGCACATAGCGCTCTTGTCGGGCATCGTAAGGTTAAATCCCCTCGCGCCTATCCCGGCAAGTCCCTTAACGACATTCTCAAGGCCGGCCTCGTCCACATCAAAGCAAAGGTAGACATAATCCAGGCCCAGAAGGCGGAAAGCCTCATTGTGGATCAAAGGTGATCTGCTGTGTGAAACAGGACTTCCCAGCAGACAAATCAGTCCTGTCCTGCCGCTGATTTTATTATTATCCATCGGGTCCTCTTCTATCCTAAAATAATAATTCCGGACTTATAGTAAAATGGCTGCCGCATCTACCTGCAGCAGCCATTCAGACTAAACGGTCAATTAGTATTAAACCCTCTTAAGATACTCTCCGGTCCTCGTATCGATCTGGATCTTATCGCCTTTATCGATAAAGAGAGGAACAGCGATCTGAGCGCCGGTCTCAACGATAGCAGGTTTGGTAGCGCCGGTAGTAGTATTTCCCTTAAAACCGGGTTCGGTATCGGTGATCTCAAGCTCAACAAAAAGCGGAGGCTCTACGGAGAAGATCTTGCCGTTGAAGGAAAGGACCTTGACTACCATATCTTCCTTGACGAACTTCATAGCATCTCCGACATCCTCTTCGGGAATAGTGATCTGCTCGTAAGTCTCGGAATCCATGAAATTGAAAAGGTCGCCGTCCTTGTACAGGTAGGTCATGTCGGTGCGGTCGATAGTAGCTTCGTCGAATTTCTCGGTAGGCCTGAAGCTGGTCTCGATAACGCCGCCGTTTATGATATCCTTCATCTTGGTGCGGACGAATGCGGCACCCTTGCCAGGCTTTACATGCTGGAATTCAAGGATCTTGTATACTGCCCCGTCATACTGTATTGTTCTGCCGTTTCTAAAATCACCTGCAGTAATCATTAAGATTTCCTCCCTAAAAAAACTGATAATAGTATATTATACAGAGATTTAAAAATCAAGGTAAAACGAATTATAGGAACCTCCGAAATGCCGCTGTCCGTTCATTGACGCCTATCCCAGCGCCAAGGTGGGTAGTCCGGACCGTACTTCTGTCTTCCGCTGGATAGCTGCGGCATGACATATTGAACAGAGCACAGGGCTTCCCTTTCTTATAATGTAGGTTCAAATATACGAACTGGCGAACATTTCAGAAAAGTTCCCTTGTAATTATTATAAAGGATACTATTTAAGGAAATCAAGTACGACTTTTTCCATTTCAGCTATCTTGCAGACTGTCTTATGCAGTACCGGAGCGCTGCTTAGGCTTGCTACCGCATCAGGTATCTCAGTGCCGCTGAGCGCTGAAAGCCTGGCGATCAGCTCGTCGTCACTCTTTCCGGAAATGTCCCCTTCTATCGCTCCGACCACCGCAGCGGAGAACTTGTAAGGGCTCGCGGTGGAGGTGATGACTGTAGGGGTAGTGTCTCCTGTCCCAGCTTTGTAACTGCGGTAGACAGATCCTGCAACGGCGGTGTGGGTATCGGTAACGTACCCTGTCTCCTCGTAAAGCTTGCCGATCTCTGCAAGAGTATCCTCTTCTGTAGCAAATCCTGCGTAGAAATCAACAAGCTGCTCCATCATTTCCTGGGTAATCTCGTATTTCCCGGCTTTAGACAGCTTTGCCATCAGATCCGCGGTCAGTTCGCTGCTGCATCCGTCTATCAGATAAATAAGTCTTTCAAGATTGCTTGAAACAAGTATATCCATTGAGGGAGAACTGGTCACATAGAATTCCCTGTTCCTGTCATAGGTCCCGGTATTGAAGAAATCTGTAAGGACTTTATTCTTGTTTGAAGCAAGGATCAGTTTGTTGACCGGAAGACCGGATCTTTTAGCAAAGTATGCAGCCAGGATATTCCCGAAGTTTCCTGTAGGTACACAGAGGTTTACAGGATCGCCCGCGCTTATAACGCCTCTCCTCATGAGCTCGGTATATGCGTGGACATAATAAACGACCTGGGGAACAAGACGGCCTACGTTGATCGAATTTGCTGATGAGAATCTATAGCCTTTTGCGGCCAGGAGCTTTTCGAGATCCTTGTCGGAGAACATCTTTTTGACTCCTGCCTGGGCATCGTCAAAGTTCCCGTGTATTCCTGCAACCAGCGTGTTGGCGCCCTTCTGGGTCACCATCTGGAGCTCCTGGACACGGCTCACTCCGTCCTTCGGGTAAAAAACGATTATGCCTGTGCCGGGAACGTCTGCAAAGCCTGCAAGCGCGGCCTTGCCGGTATCTCCGCTTGTCGCGGTGAGTATTACGATCTTATCTGTAATATTATTCTTTTTGGCGGCGGTGGTCATAAGGTAAGGCAGTATCGAAAGCGCCATATCCTTAAAGGCAAGAGTCCTGCCGTGGAAAAGCTCCAGGTAGTATGCACCGCCGGCTTCTCTTAAGGGAGCTATCGCAGGAGTATCAAATTTCTCATCATAGGCATTGTTTACACAGTAACGGAGCTCTTCCTCTGTGTAATCAGTGAGGTAAAGGCTCATTACGTTATATGCGAGCTCGCGGTAATCCATGCGGGACATTTCTTCGAGAGATTTCTGGAATACCGGGAATTCAGTGGGGACATAAAGCCCTCCGTCAGAAGCCAGTCCCTTGATCACTGCCTGGGAAGCCGTACAGTATTCATCTCCGCGGGTGCTTTTATACATTAAATCCATTTTTTTGTTCTCCTGATTTATTTTGTGGCAATTATACCATAATGTGTACAGAACATTGAAGTTAAAATATTTTATTAATATTAATTCATGTGATATAATAAATACACAGAACAATAAATCCATTCAGGAGAGAGGAAGTGCATGTGATGGATAAACGTATTATCATTACCATAGGACGCCAGTATGGAAGCGGAGGTCACGAGATCGGCGAGAAAATCGCGAAGAATCTCGGCATCAATTTCTATGATAAGAACCTCATAGAACTTACTGCCGCACGGAGCGGGCTTAATCCCAATGTCATCAACTCTTCCGATGAAAGGGCTCCGAGCATTTTCTCCTCAACTTACTCTCCTACCATTTCAGACCAGCTCTTTGCCGCTCAGCGCGAGCTTATTAAGACGCTGACGGAGACGGAGTCATTTGTCATTGTAGGCAGATGCGCTAATGCGATCATTAGGGAATACGCTCCCAGCCTTGACGTTTTCCTGTTTGCCCCGATGGATCTCAGGATCAAGAGATGCATGGACCTCTATCTTATCGAGACTGAGGAGAAGGCCCGCCATGAGATCGCGCGCATAGACCGCATCAGGAAGAACTATTATCAGTATTATACCGATTTCACCTGGGGTTCAATGGACGGACATGACCTTATCCTCGACACCAGCATCCTTGGCATCGACGGGACCGCAGATTTCCTCACGGAGTTCGCGAAGAAGGTTTTTACTGAATAGCGCAATTATTTAATCTAATTCAGAATAACTGACATAATAAAAATATTCCCTTCCAAGTCAAGCAGAATACCTGCTGTGATTGGATGGGAATATTTATTTTAAATATGCGTATAAGCTAATGTCCCGAACAAGTTAATATATGTGGAATATCAGCCTTATAAGGCAGATCGCAAGGCATACAAGGGAAACGCATAGCAATGTTATCGTGCGGATGTTCTTCTTTGTAAATACTTCTTTGCCGTCAGTCTCGAAGCTTCCGTGAAGCATGAAGTACACGAACTGGCTGAAGTTAAGAGCGATTATTACTGCACTCGACATCAGTGATGCAAGTGTGATAATGACCAGCACTATTCCGACCATATTGTATCTATAAGCTTCGGAAGTTACGGATATGATCTTGTTATAGGTGCTGCCTGAAACCGACCTTCCGCTCGCGCTGCCGTCCTCGAATATCATGTTCTCGGTAAACGATGCAATGAAGAACTCAGGATATGTGAGCTGGTAATGCACGCCGCCGGTAACGAAAGACCCGCCGAGGAATGAAGAAAGGTTCAGCACGTCATTTGTCTTGTAATAGATCCGGAAGGGCGAAGAATGTGTCTGCTCCACCTCGTTAAAGGAGGAATGTCCGGTAACGCCTGAACTTCCGTTATCGTAACTGCTCTCGCCAAGGACAGCCCTGGTCATCTCAGAGAGCTCATCTCCGGATGAGGCTGACATATAGATCCTGTACTCAGTGCTGTCGACCTTTTCGTTAGCGCTGATAGTGACCTTGCCCGTATTTACCCAGTACTGAGCGGAGTCCTTAAGCTTCTCTTCTATCCCGGTCCCGATAAGTTCATAAGCATCGCTGGTAAGCGTGAAGACGATCTCGCGCTCAATATCATTCTGCTTATTGATTATTGTGTTTATGCTTACAGACTGGATCTCGACGGCAAATCCAAGCTCTACAGAAACTTCTTCCGGTCCGTGCAGTGAGATCGAGATATTGAGGCCTTCGCTGTTGTAGCTTGAAGAACATGAAGAGACGTAACCGTATTTCCCGGTGCAGCTGTTAAGAGAATACGAAGAGTCCACACAGAGGGTCACGTCCAGCTCTGTGTCGGAATCAGCGTAATCCAGGAAATGGCTTCCGTCGAAAAACGCGGTAATATTATTGCTCCCTGTAAAACTCAGCTCATTCGCGGATGTGGTTACAGTGAGCGAGTTATTATTTGTACAGAGGATCTTGTCCATTTTGAGGACATAATCATCTGTGCTTGAACTGTTGAACGAAATGGTATATATGCGGCTCGAACCGCCGTTAGTGTATGTGATCACAGCTTCTGAGGGGACAAAGCTGTTCATGATGCTGGTGAGCCTTGTGCCGAGCCTTCCTACCATGCTGTTCGGCACGGTAAAGCTGACTTTGGCAGAGATACTGCCGTTGCCGGCTACATATGTATAGATCGATATATTTGTAAAGGTATCGCTGTCGATCGTGGAAAATACGACAGTGCTGCCTTTTACAGATACCTGTTCACCCTCAAAATACGCTGTAACACTTCCGTCTGTAAACAGGTTCGTAAGCTCTTCATCGGGAGTTTCTTCAGAATCATTCAGCGCATAGCATATCCAGCTGAGAAGCTCTGAAGAGGTAAAGTTTTCGCGGTAGGCATATCCTTTTTTAAGAAGTGAGCTGTCATACGACAGTACCGCCTCAGGCTCCACCCTGCGTTCTGATTCCGGGATCAGTGAATAAAGAGCAGAGATCTTATCATTATAGTCTGCCTCAGATGAGAACGAGATCGTCTCTGTTATAAGGATGCTTCCGTCAGTCTGCTTATAAGTAGAACAGGAAATCCCTTCGGGAAGGTTTTCCTCGATTACTGAATCAAGTATGCTCTTTTCCTTACCGATCGCATTGCGGTAATCAGACCATGAAATCTCAGCATTAATAACCCTTACGCCGGAGAATTCCTTATCCAGCTTAAAGGTAGTATCGGCTTTGATAACAGGGGTCTCCTTCTCTCCGCACCCGGAGGCAGTCATGATGAACATGACTGCGAAAGAAAGGAGCAAATACTTGATAAATCTCATAGTATCAGACTTCTCCGTCAAGAACGTCTCTGTTGGCGCTCAGGTAATCAATAAGTGAAAGAATGGTAAGTGCAAGGGACAGATAGATCAGTATCTGCTCCAATACGTGGATCCCTGCACCTGAAAAGGCCGGGATCATAATGATTATTGTCACCATCGTGACAGCGGTCTTAAGCTTCCCCCAGATCCCGGCTGCGATGACTTTGCCTTTCTCAGCGGCGATCAGCCTGAAGCCGCTGATGATGAACTCCCTGGCTATAATAATTATTACTATCCAGGACTGCATCCTTCCGAGATCGACAAAAAGGATCAGCGCGGAGCAGACCAGGAGCTTGTCAGCAAGAGGATCCATGAACTTGCCGAAATCGGTAACCAGATTATATTTGCGGGCAATTTTTCCGTCAAGCAGGTCGGTAACACTTGCAGCCACAAAAATGACAAGCGCGACCCAGCGGGCCCATGCCCCGGTCATCGGCGATATCTTCATGAATAGCACGAAGAACGGGATAAGTACAACACGAAGCAGCGTAAGTTTGTTCGGCAGGTTCATCTTGTCGACCGTTTTGTACAGTTTTGATCTTTTAATAAAGTCCGGCATCTTAAGATTCCTCCTCTGCAGGTACGCCCGTAAGGTCATACCCTTCCGCTCCGGTGATCAGGATATCTATAAAATCTCCTGACATAACCGGGTAGTCAGCTTTAAAGAACACATAACCGTCTATATCCTGTGCGTCCATATAAGAGCGCCCTACATATACATCGTCTTCGGGGATCCTTCCTTCCGTAAGGACCTTAATGACCCTTCCTTTCATGGCCTCAGCCTTCCGGAAAGCTATATCCTGCTGAAGCTGCATGATAGCATCGCGGCGTTCTTCCTTTACATCCTCCCCGACCTGGTCCGGAAACAGAGCGGCCGGTGTTCCGTCCTCCGCCGAGTAGGTGAATACCCCGAGGCGGTCGAACTGCATCCGGCTCACAAAATCCATCAGATCCTCGTGATCCTCTTCGATCTCGCCCGGGAATCCGGTTATCAGTGTAGTTCTGAGAACGATATCCGGAATGTTTTCGCGTATACGTGAAATTATGTCTTCAAGCTCCAGCCTGTTCGTATGCCTTCCCATCCTTCTCAGGATATCGTCGGAAGAATGCTGGATAGGCATATCTATGTAGTGACAGATCTTTGGTTCGCTTTTTATCGTATCGATCAGCTCGTCAGTGATCTCTTCAGGATAACAGTAAAGCAGTCTTACCCATTCGATCCCATCAACAGCGCAAAGCTTACGGAGAAGCTCAGGAAGCATTTTCTTTCCGTACAGGTCTCTGCCGTAGACAGTGGTCTCCTGTGCGATGATATTCAGTTCCTTAACTCCTCTTGAGGCAAGATACTTTGCTTCAGCGATAAGCCTTGACATTGGATAGCTCCTGTATGAACCGCGAAGGCTGGGTATTATGCAATAAGTGCATCTCTTATCGCAGCCCTCAGCGATCTTAAGGCTGGACGAGAACATTCCTCCGGTAATCAGTCTGCTGCTTTCAGGCTCAACAAGCCTTGAAATATCGCAGAAATGTTCACTGCCGGTGTTCTGGCAGTCAAGAGCATTAAGTATCCCGTCATAAGCTGTAGTCCCGACAATCGCGTCGACCTCAGGAATCTCCTTCAGTATTTCGCCTTTATATCTCTCAGAAAGACATCCTGCAACAATAAGCTTTGAGATACGTCCTTCGGACTTTAACGCCGCGGCCTCCAGAATAGTCTCGATGCTTTCTTCCTGCGCATCTTTAATAAAACCGCAGGTATTAACGATGACCGTATCCGCTTCATCTTCATCATTGGTAATGGTATAGCCATTTGATGAAAGTATCCCGAGCATGTACTCGGAGTCGACCAGGTTCTTGTCGCATCCGAGAGATATGAAATATATTTTACCTTTTGACATTTTAGAGTAATCCGGCATGCATCTCGGCAGCCTTAACGCAGTTAAACATAAGCATGGTGACGGTCATCGGTCCGACTCCGCCCGGAACAGGGGTTATAGCCGATACCAGGTCCATGACATCATCTCTGTCAACGTCACCGCAGAGTTTCTTGCCTTCAAGCCTGTGGATGCCTACGTCGATAACTGCAGCGCCTTCCTTTATGTAGCTCCTGTCAAAGAACTTAGGCTTTCCGATAGCGCAGATCAGGATGTCAGCGCGTCTGCATATCTCAGGAAGGTCCTTTGTATGGGAATGACAGATCGTAACGGTGGCGTTTTCCTGGAGCATAAGGAGCGCCATGGGCTTGCCTACGTTATTGCTCCTGCCTACGACAACGCACTCCTTTCCGTCAAGCTCGATGCCGCTTCTCTTAAGAAGCTGAATTACGCCTGCCGGGGTACAGGATTCAAAGCATTTGCTGCCCGCGAGGAGCTTGCCGGTATTTTCGGGATTAAAGCCGTCGACGTCTTTTGCAGGGTCGATGCTCATAATGATCTTCTCCTCGCTGATATGTGCGGGCACGGGAAGCTGCACAAGGATCCCGTCAACATCGCTCCGTCCGTTGAGCTCATCTATAAGCGAAAGCAGTTCTTCTTCTGTAGTTTCCTCTGGAAGTTCATATGATAAGGACTTGATCCCGATCTTCTCACAGGCTTTCTTTTTGTTGCGTACGTAAACGGTTGAAGCCGGATCGTCTCCGACCTGGATTACAGCAAGGCAGGGGAATATACACTTAGCATTAAGCTCTTCTGTCTTTACCCTTAATTCTTCCTGGATATCAGCAGCGATCTGTTTGCCGTCGATCAGCATTACCATACTGGCGCACCTCCGTTAAATAATTATTATTAATAAAGCTGATTATTCCTGTGAGTTAAGAAAACTCTGGAACTCTTCCATTGTCATATGGATCTCACGAGGTTTTGTGCCTATTTCAGGGCCGACCACTCCGGCGTCGCAGAGCTGGTCCATGATGCGGGCCGCCCTGTTAAATCCGATCCTGTAGACCCTCTGAAGCATTCCTATAGAAGCCTTCTGCTTCTCAATAACGAATTTGCCTGCCTCTTCGAAATACTCGTCTCTTCCATCTCTACGCTCTCCGGATGATGACTGCGATGCAGTCCTGCCGGATCTCGAATCGGTATTTATCTCGTCATTCGTAAGAGACAGCCACTGCGTCTGGTCTTTTACGAAATCTGTAACGCGCTTGATCTCCTTTTCATCTACGAAAGCTCCCTGCACCCTCAGCGGTTTAGTGTAGCCCTGCGGGAAGTAAAGCATGTCGCCGTTTCCAAGGAGCTTTTCAGCTCCGTTAGCATCTATTATGGTACGTGAGTCAACTCCCTGAGAGACCGCGAATGCGATCCTGGAAGGAACGTTTGCCTTAATAAGGCCGGTAATAACGTTTACGGAAGGCCTCTGGGTAGCGATTATCAGGTGGATGCCCGCAGCCCTGGCGAGCTGTGTGAGCCTTACTATCGCGTCTTCGACGTCGTTTTTAGCGACCATCATAAGGTCGGCAAGCTCGTCAATGATAACGACAATATAAGGCATCTTAGGGATGCCGGAATCAGCCGGAAGCGCTGCGACTCTCTCATTGTAGCTCCCGATATCCTTGGCGCCTACCTGGGCAAAACGCTTATAGCGGTTCATCATGGTCTCGACCACGCTGTTAAGCACAGCGGCAGCCTGTTTGGGATCATTGACGACAGGAGCCGCCATATGAGGTATCCCGTTATAGACTGAGAGCTCGACCATCTTGGGGTCTATCATGATCATGCGCAGGTCTTCAGGGCTTGCGTTGTAGATCAGGCTCATGATTATGCAGTTTATGCATACGGATTTTCCGGAACCCGTAGCGCCCGCGATGATCAGGTGAGGCATCTTTCTGATATCGCCCATGATCACGGATCCGCCGATGTCTTCGCCTACCGCAAATCCGAGCTTGGACTTGCGGAACATAGCCTTGGCTTCGTCAGAGATAAGGATATTTCTGAGGCCTACTGTTTTCTTATTGACG
Organism: Lachnospiraceae bacterium; assembly: GCA_024685315.1. Taxonomy (GTDB): domain Bacteria; phylum Bacillota; class Clostridia; order Lachnospirales; family Lachnospiraceae; genus UBA2912. The sequence continues at coordinate 6,480 of JAIKVW010000039.1, read as the reverse complement.
TTCGGGACTTCGATACCTATCGCTGATTTTCCGGGGATCGGCGCTTCGATCCTGATGTCCGGGACCGCGAGGCTGAGCTTGATGTCATCCGAGAGGTTCAGGATGCTCTGCACTTTAACGCCTGTATCAGGCAGAAGCTCGTATCTGGTAACGGTAGGACCCTCAGTAACATTTGTTATGGTAACGCCTACGTTAAAGCTTTCAAATGTTGCCTGAAGCTTTTCTGAGGTGTTCCTCAGCGAAGCAGGATCTGCACCGCCGACATCTTTGTGAATATCAAGGAGCTCTATCGGAGGGAATTCGTATTTACGGGCCTTAACTGTATTCTCAGGGGCCTCTGTCTCTATCGTGATTTCCCCGACAGGTTCGGACTTTGCATCAGGAGCAGGCTCATTACCTGTCAATGCAGCCTCTGCTCCAGCTGCTTCTTCAGCCAGATCTTCAGCGGATTTCATGAAATCAGGCTTCTGGGGAACGGTCCTGGTCCTTCCGGAATATTTGTTCTCAGCAGCTTTAAGCTCAGGAACATAAAAGGCTCCGGATGTACGCGCTGTCTGCGCAGCGGAACCGGAATTGCGGCTGATCTCGCTCCTGAGGAAACCAGGGATCATGATCTCAGAAGGTTCAGCGGAAGCATCGGCTGCCGCCTTTTGTTCTTTCAGCTGTGGAGCAGTTTCCTCAGCGGGCACCTCTTCCGTCTTGCCGTATGTCTTTATAGAAGGACCTTCCTCAGAAATCCGGATAGCCTTGGGCAGGGATCCAGCTGCGATCTCATCTTCCTCTTCAGGAATAACTTCAAAGTCAGCGTCAATAGCAGTAGCTTTAAGCTCCCTGGCTGCGGGAGCTGCGGCAGCAGGCATCTCGTTTTCCGCAGGCTTAACAGGGGTCTCAGCGTTCTTCCCGGGAGCAGCGGTAAATGTATAGTCGCGAGTCCCATTTGAGACTTTAGCCTTTTCCTCTTCTTCAGCGCGTTTCTGCTCTAATCTCTCTTCGCGCCTTTCCTCGCGCCTGACTGCCATCTGCTCGTGAGCTTCTTTGACCTTTTCCCCGCCCTTCTTGCCGAGGCTGCCAAGCTTCTCGCCTATAGCAGTCACTATGCCTCTGCCGCTCATCAGCACCACGGAGATCAGGAGCACGATAATAAATATTACAGTGCTGCCAAGCTTGCCGAGTGCAGTGCATAAGGGCTGCGCAGGGATATTTCCGATAAGGCCTCCGCCTCTGTGCGAGGCTGCGGACTCATAGTAGCAGTTAAGGATGGACCTGCTTTCCTCGTATTCGCTGTTAGTAACAGTTATAAGCGCAAGTATCATTACAAAGCATACCACTGCCGCAACGATCTTCACCTTTACTCTGGGATCCCTCTTGTTTGAGAGGATAAATGCATAGCCTATGAATACGATGAAAGGCACGGTGTATGCAAGGACGCCAAAGAGCCCGAACATAAAATATCCGATTATATCTCCCAGCTTCCCGCAGAGTCCGAAAACGCTCAGCAGAAGTATAATGCAGACTGCAAGAGCCACTAAGAGCTTTATCTCATCGTAGACGGGTTTTGAATATAAAGGCTCTTTATCTGCCAAAGAAGAGCTTTTAGTTCTGGTGCTCGTCCTGGACTTCGAAGAACCGGATCTGCTTTTTGAAGTGCCGCTCTTTTTTGAAGAGCTTCCTGAAGATTTCCCCGCAGAACTGCTGCTGCGGGTCTTTCCGCCTGTGTTGCGGTTAGCCATCAACTACCTCCTTAAAAATGGGGCTTCGCATCCATCTGTATAGTGTGCGACAGCCCCTGGATAGATTATTTAATATCAGGGGTCAGCCCCTTACGAAATAAACTATTAAACATACAATACCGACTGCTGCGCAGTAATATGCAAAATATTTAAATTTATTGCTCTTAACAAGATTAATGACAAGCCTGATAAATATGTATCCTACAACTGCCGCAGCAATAAATCCGCATATGTATGCCCCTGCGCCGGCACTTCCTGCTGCGTCTCCAAGGTGCCTGAGCTCAAGAAGATTTGCGCCGAGAATTGCCGGAAGCGACGCAAGAAGCGAATACTTAACAGCGAAGCTTCTGTCAAGCCCGAGCATAAGTCCTGCGGTAATTGTCGTTCCGGAACGCGAAATGCCCGGGAACGCAGCAAAGCCCTGTGCAACGCCTATCAGAAGGGCATCTTTATAGCCGGTCTTCTTGACCTTCTTGGTCCCCTCAGGAGCTCTTTCTGAAAGAAGGAGTATGATCGCGGTGATCAGCAGGCATACTCCCGGGACAAAGAGCGTCTCGGAAGCTTTCTCAATAACATTGCTCAGAATAAGCCCGATTATTGCGGTCGGTATGCAGGTCACTATTATAAGCACGACGAACTTTTTGTACGCGGTGTCAATAATCTTGTTATAAGGCTCGGATCCGCCGTTCTTCCTGTCGGCGAAGAAGATCCTGATATTTCCGATGATGTCGATTACCATCCTGATAAATGCCGTGATCAGGTTCACGAAATCCTTGCGGTAAATGATGATGACCGCAAGCGTGGTACCGAGGTGAAGGAAAGTCTCAAATAAAAGTCCTCCGCTGGTATTGATCTTAAAGAGGTTTTCGGCTATTGCAAGATGCCCTGAACTGCTGACAGGCAGAAATTCAGTGATCCCCTGAAGTACGCCAAGAAGAAGGGCCTGAATAATTGACATGATCGCATCCTCCGGAAATAAGCGCTGCAGGCCGCGGCAGGAACTGGACCGGCTGCAGCCTTAAAGATTATTTTACTACATTTACTGTTTGTTAACAAGTACGGCAGAGATCAGTATATGATGATCCGGGTCGGGGAGACAGGTTCCTGAACAGGTTCCGAACTCTCCATCTCTGTGCTTTCAGTGCTTCCCTCGGACGTTTCCGGTATTTCCTCAGGGAATTGCTGCTGTATGTACTGCCAGGTTATTCCGGCAATGCTTTTGTATGTCGAGAGCTGTTCGGCATCGTATGCAGAAAAAGCGTTTGAAGCAGCATTCTGGGTACATCCTGCGATAACATAGGTGCGCGCATCATCAAGAGTCTCACCGTTTATTGTGATATTTGAGAGCCTGGTGCCTATCGATCCGCTGCTGTTATAGGTGAATGAAAGGCCTGCGACCTGGCAGTATCCGATGCCGCTGCTGTTCCCGGAGAAACAGTCTTCCAGGATATCCCTCAGCTCTCCTCCTGTGACCCTGAAGGTCACGGCGTGGAGATCGTCGGGGAAAAGCGCGATCACTGCGCTCTTGCTGATCTTTCCGCTTACAAGCTCACCGCCGATATAAGTATTGGGTATCAGCGCGGCTTCGGCCCCATCCTTCGAGCAGGCATAAAGCACTGCATCCGCAATAATATCGCCTGTGCCGGTCTCATACGGTAGATTCGAATCTTTATCATAATCCTCAGAAGTCCCGATTATGTTCTCGACATATACGTCTGCCTGAAGTGAGGAAGTCGATGAAACATAATTATTGTAATATTCCTCAGCAAGCACTGCGGTCTTCTTTTCGGATGCGGTCGAATCATATTCAAGAGCGTTTATGAAACGGTTCTCTGCAGTAACTCCGGCGGAACCGGCTTCAAATGTGATCACGCCTATATTGGTCCCTTTGCTGCCTGCGGAGACTACCAGGGCTTTGCCTTCTTCCTTTTCCTCTGACACGGAAGTGCTTCTGCCGTCTATGACTGCGTCTACCAGGCTGAGAGATGCGATCTCGGATATTTCGTCTTTGCTGCTGAGATTCGCAAGCACTATTACGATATCAGGTGAAGGGCTCATCCTCGATATTAGGCTGTTTACGGTGTCAGAGGGGTCATTCACGGTGATCCCTTCCATACCGTCCAGGGGAAGCGAATCGCAGACTCCGGTAATTATTATCCGTATACCGCCCTGCTCGTATTCAATATAGTCTTCAAATGCCGTGCTCCCGCTGCTTTCAAGATTGGCTGCCAGGAACGGTATGCCGGAATCCTTTGAAAGCTGGCGAAGCCTCTCAGATCCGTAGACATAATCGGCAGTCCCAAGAGACATTGCTGAGTATCCTGCGCTTACCATAAGTGAAAGGATATCCTTGCCTGAGTTTTCCTCGGCAAATGCGCTTGCCCCGAGGCAGCCGCCAGAATCTATGAGTATCGTGAGGGCGCTTTCATCCTCAAGTTCCGCCCTGATCCCGGCGATCTTTTCATAACCGGCGTTTTCTCCGGACTTATACAAGGCGTTACCCTGTATATTTGACGTATAAATACAGCTGACATAGGCATGCCGTTCCTTAGGGATAACGGCATTAGCTATGACCGCTGCAGCAGCAACAAAAGCAAGTACAATAGCCAGTATTCTATTGAATTTATTCATCTGTTGATCACCTTGATCTGGCAGGATTCCATAATATCAAGGGCTTTATTGTGCATTTCAGGGGTCGTCCCGGCGCAGCATGACGCGTCTACGCTTATAACCGTCTCAGGGAGAGCAGCCTTTAGAAGCATCGCGTTTGAAATAACGCAGATGTCCGTGCAGACTCCGATAAGCCTGATCTCGTCAATAGGAGTGACCCTGTTTATACCTGTCATGCATCCGGCAAGATGCGCGGAACCAAAGGTATTCTTGTCGAAGATCATCGCGCGTCTTTCCAGAGCGATCGACATAAGTTCGTCCTGTATTTCCCAGCCTTTTGTGCCTTTGACGCAGTGGATGACGGGGAGATTCACGCCTTCCTGGGTCTCGAGATAGTCTTCGTCATGGGTATCCCTTGTGAATATCAGCGGGCCTGCAAATCCGCGGGCTGCCTTTACTGCTTGGGGAACGACGCTGACAGCCTCGGGAGTGCCGAGAGAGCCGTCAATGAAATCGTTCTGCATATCAATAACAATAAGATAATTGTTCATGTTCTATCCTTTAATTGTAGTATCTGAGGACATGCTCTACGTAGAGGGGGTCCCCGTAGGTATCCCAGCCGAACTGTTTGGCCAGGATCTGGGAATACTCACGCGCGTTGGACTCTGAGTAGCCTCCGCCGTTTTCAATAGCCCAATGTATGTAATTGTGTCCGAAATTGTAGCCTTGAAGCGCTAGTTTGATTCCGTTAAGGTCCGCCAGGCTGTCGCATCCTGCTTCTGAAAGACAGTAGGCGAGATACCTTACGCCGGTCCTGACGGAATAATAGGGATCCGTTATCCCGCCTGGCTCCTGCGGATAATCATAATTGAACATGCATTCCGAACACTGCATTACATCAAGGCCTTTGCCTCCGCTCTCCTGCTGCATTACGGCTTCTATGACCGGGACAAAATCTGAGATCCCGTACTCTTCAGCATATTCGATTATGACGTCTTCATAAAAAAGGACATCATCGCTGACGTGTGCTGTCCTTGCGTTATTGTCGCCGTTGCCTTTATCCATAAGGTCGATATGCTTCTTGATGCCTATTATCGAGAGTACTGCCATAAAGGCCAGCCCCGCGATCAGTATAATGCTGATAGAGCGCTTTTTCTTCTTTTTAGGCCTGCGGGCGCGGGAAGCGGATGTCTGCCCGGATCTGCCGGCTTTATTATTTTGCATAGATATAGCTCCTTTATTCTAATCATTTTAACATACAGGCATATTTTTGCATACATTCATTTTTGAGGCTGGATTCAGAGGGATTTCTTGCCTGCCGCAATTGACATTAATTAACCGCAATGGTATATAATCATAGCATGGAGGCGTGATATGGCTATAGATCAGGAAAAGATTAAAAAGAGTATACGCGAGATCATTGAAGCTCTCGGCGATGACCCCGACAGGGAGGGGCTTGCGGATACCCCTGAACGTGTTGCGCGCATGTGCGTTGAAGTATTCGACGGAATGAATTATACTAACCACGAGATCGCTGAGATGTTCAGCAAGACTTTTGACGAGGAAGATAATGACGGGGTCTCGCACAAGGATATCGTTATCGTGCGTGATATAGACATTTTCAGCTACTGCGAGCACCATATGGCGCTGATGTATGACATGAAAGCTACCGTTGCGTACATACCGAACGGCAAGGTGATAGGTCTTTCGAAGATCGCACGTATATGCGACAAGCTGTCGAAGAGGCTGCAGATCCAGGAAAGGCTGACGAGAGACATAGCAGAAACTGTCAGTGAGGTAACGGGATCCTCTTCCGTAGCGGTCATAATAAAGGGAAAGCATTCCTGCATGACGGCCAGAGGGATCAAAAAGCCTGACAGCTGCACTGTCACTTCTGTAATGAAGGGAGCTTTCGAGACCGACCCCTCTGTCCAGTCAAGGTTTGATGCTCTGCTAAGAGCTTAAGTATTAAAGATAAATATCGTTTATTCCGGGTCCGGGACCGCAGTGTCTTCGGGCCTTTCTTTTGCGCCCAGCTCACGTATAAAGTCCGCGGCGTCGTCATTTACCTCATCGATATCTTCGCCTATATCAATATCCAGAGGTTTCTTCTTAAACATGATATCGTACATTACAGGCA
>JAIKVW010000044.1 GCA_024685315.1 Lachnospiraceae bacterium | reverse complement strand
CTCGCTTTCTGCTGCTTCGCTCTCTGACTGAGCCTGTGTCTCAGCAGAGGAGCTGGGTGTGCTTGATGAACTGCTGCTGCATGCGGCTAATCCGGCGCACATGCTTGCTGCAAGAACAAGCGCAACGATTCTCTTTTTCATTCTCAATTCCTCCTTAGAATGAAATTGTCCGCCGGAATTTTCCGGCTAACTGCGATGTGAATAAGTTCCATATATATTTCCCTTCTGTATGCAGAAGTAAAATACCGTTGTCAATGAACATCTTCCGCGTCCGGACATCATCCTTCGAGCATGTGGCAGGCTGCGTAATGTCCGGGCGAATATTCCTTCAGCGCCGGCATTTCCTGCCTGCACCTCTCCGAGGCGTACGGGCAGCGCGTATGGAAACGGCACCCTGAAGGCGGATTGATCGGGCTCGGCACGTCGCCCTCAAGCAGGATCCGCTTATTTGCCCGGCTCTTTATGGGGTCCGGGAGCGGCACTGCCGACATCAGGGTCTTGGTGTAGGGATGTATAGGGTTGTTGCAGAGCTCATAGCTCTCTGAAAGCTCCACGAGGCATCCGAGGTACATAACGCCGATCCTGTTTGAAATATGCCTTACGACCGAGATGTCATGAGCGATGAAGAGATAGGTGAGTCCCAGCTCTTCCTGCAGGTCCTCGAGCATATTTACGACCTGCGACTGGATGGATACGTCCAGCGCGGATATCGGCTCGTCGCACACGATGAACTCGGGATCAACTGCCAGCGCCCTCGCGATACCTATTCTCTGCTGCTGTCCGCCGGAGAATTCGTGGGGGAACCTGTTGGAATGCTCGGTATTAAGGCCTACCTTGTCAAGCAGCTCCCTGATCCTGTCGGTCCTGTCCTGTTTGGAGGCACAGAGCTTATGGATATCGAGCGCTTCCCCGATGATCTCTCCGACCGTCATTCTGGGGTCGAGCGAAGCCGAAGGATCCTGGAAAATGATCTGCATCTTCCTGCGGTAAGGCAGCATGTTCACGGATATATGGTTTTCTACGTCAGAAATGACCTCGCCGCCGTATGTTATGCGTCCCGAAGTAGGCTCGTAGAGGCGGATGATCGTCCTGCCGAGCGTGGTCTTGCCGCAGCCCGACTCGCCGACGAGACCCAGTGTCTCACCTTTATTAATGAAAAGGCTGACGTTCTCAACGGCCTGGACATACTGCTTCCGGCCGCCTCTGCCCTTTACCTGGAAATATTTGCGGAGGTTATCGACTTCAACAAGCTTCTCGCCCATCACTCGTCCTCCTTTCCCTTATTTCCCATGAAATGCAGCCAGCACGCGGACCGGTGCCCGTTCTCCATTTCCGCGTAGGGCGGTTTCATCCTGGTGCAGACTTTCATGCACTCTGCGCACCTGGGCCCGAAATTGCAGCCTGCCGGGGGATTCAGAAGGTCGATAGGCGTGCCCTCGATAGGGATCAGCCTCTCATGGCCCTCCGCGTCCAGCCTCGGCATCGATGCCAGAAGACCCTTGGTGTAGGGGTGCTGCGGAGAATAGAAAATGTCGTTCACATCTCCCTGCTCGATAATATTTCCGGCGTACATTACGGAAACCTTGTCGCAGATCTCGGCAACAACGCCCAGGTTATGCGTAATAAATATGATCGAAGTGTTCTCCTTTTCCTGGAGTTCCTTCATTAGCTCAAGGATCTGCGCCTGGATGGTAACGTCAAGCGCGGTCGTGGGCTCGTCCGCAATGAGGAGTTTCGGCCTTGTGATCAGCGCCATCGCGATCATTGCCCTCTGGCGCATCCCGCCGGAGAACTCATGAGGATACTGGTCTACCCTCTTGCTGGCGTTATTGATCCCGACCTTTTCGAGCATCTCGATCGCGCGGTTCCTGGCTTCATCCTTGCTGATGCCGCTGTCATGGCAGGTAAGCGCCTCCATGAGCTGATTCCCTATGGTGTAGACCGGGTTAAGGCAAGTCATAGGGTTCTGGAAGATCATGCTGCACTCGTTCCCGCGGAACTGGCGGCGCTCTTCCTCATTAAAAGCCAATACGTCGCGCCCCTCAAAGGTAATGCTTCCGCCGATGACCCTTCCGGGGCTCTGCAGGAGTCCCATAATGGCGTAGGCTTCAACGCTCTTTCCGGAACCGGACTCTCCAACCACTCCCATGACTTCATTGTATCCAAGGGAATAGCTGATACCGTTAACTGCCTTTACCTCGCCTGCCGGCGTGAAAAAGGAGACCGCGAGGTCTTTTACCTCAAGTAATTTCTTATTATCTTCTGCCATTTTCCGGTCCTCCTCTTATTTCTTAAGACGCGGGTCAAGCGCGTCGCGAAGGCCGTCGCCGACGAGGTTGAGCGTAAGCACGATAAGCGTCAGCACAACTGCCGGGAACAGAAGTCTGTAGGGATACAGGGTTATGCTCGCAAGCGCGTCAGAGCAGAGCGAGCCGAGTGAAGCCATCGGCGCGGAAACGCCCAGTCCCAGGAAGGACAGGAACGATTCAAGGAATATTGCCGAAGGGATCTGCAGGCAGGTAGTGATAACCAGGGGCCCCACGCAGTTCGGAAGCAGATGCTTGCGGATGATCCTTCCGTTCGAAGCTCCGAGCGCGGTAGCTGCGGTTATGTATTCCTGCTTCTTCAGCTGGAGCACCTGACCGCGGATGATCCTCGCCATGGTTACCCAGTAAAGGAGCGCGAATGTGATCATGATCGATACGATACCGGTACCCAGATCGCTCATCGCCTGCGAGAAAGCCGAAGTGCCGCTGTCAAACCACTCCTGGAGCGGGTCTTTCAGTACCACCTGAAGAAGGAGCACGATCAGGACTTCTGGTATCGAGTAGATAAGCTCTACTATTCTCATCATGATGAAATCCACGCGCCCGCCTGCAAGGCCTGATATCGATCCGTAGATCGATCCGATGACCAGCACTATCAGCGCCGCCATCGTTCCGATGATGATTGAGACTCTGGCGCCGAACATTGTCCTCGCCATGAGATCACGCCCTGCGGAATCAGTCCCGAAGACATGCGGGAATATCTTCGTAGAGAGTTCAAGTTCATCCGCGCCTTCAGCGGCCTCGGATGTATACTCGACCACGGTGATCTCTGAATAAGTCCCGTCCTCGGCAATATCATCGAGCTTTACATAGTAAAGCGGATTCTCAGCGTCGGTATCAAGCATCAGGATCGCGTTCTCGATCCCTTTATCATTGGAAAAAGCGTATGTGGCGCCCTTCCAGTTGATATAGTGGCTGCCCTTCCTTATCGCGGTAAGGCTTCCTGACTGCACTGCAGTGGAATAATATGCGTCGGCGCCTGAAGTCGCCAGCATGGTAAGCTGCTCGTTCTCGGAGTACTGCATCGGGGCCAGGTTCTGGGCCGAACGGTACTGGCTGCTGTAATCATAAGGGATCAGCACCGGTCCAAGGAACGCGAAGAGCACGATCACAATGAACACTACGAGCGCGACCATGGAGACGGTATTCTCCTTAAACCTTCTCCAGGCATCCTGCCAGAACGAGATGCTTTTATGCATCTCGACCATAGACTCCTTCTCGGAATCAGCCGCCGCGGTGAAATCTTCATCGGAAAGGCCGTACATATCCATGATCTTGCCTGCGTCTACCTGGAAGGGGCTGAAAGATTTCAGTTTGTCCTTCATGCCTTAATCCTCCTTTGCAGACAGCGAGATCCTGGGATCAACGATCTTGTAAGCAATGTCAACGACAAGGTTCATGCCGATGACCATCGCGGAAAGAACGGCCGTCGTAGCCATTATTATAGGATAGTCCCTGTTAAGGACGCTCTGTACGAAATATTTTCCAAGTCCGGGAATCGCAAATGTAGACTCGACTACAAAGGAGCCCGTGATAATACCCGCGGTGACCGGTCCAAGGTATGTGATGACCGGAATAAGCGAATTCCTGAGGGCATGCTTAAGCACTATCCACTTGGTCTTTACGCCCTTCGCGCGGGCCGTGCGGATATAGTCCTGGTTGATCGCATCAAGCATGCTGGTGCGCATCAGCTTCGCAATATAGCACATGTAATAGAAGGACAGACTTATGACAGGCATGACGTAGCTCTTGGCGTCCTCAAGACTCCCCGAGATGGTACTCAGCCACCCCAGCTTCACCGCTAGCAGTATGAGCAGGGTCGTCGCCAGAACGAAGGTTGGTATGGCGACCCCGACTGTAGTTACTACCCTTAGCAGCCCGTCGATCCAGGTCCCCCTTCGGTAGGCCGCAATGCATCCTAGTGGTATTCCCACCGCTATGGCAAGCACCAGCGCCGCCACGCCCAGCTTGATAGACAGCTGGAATTTCCCCTGGTGGAACAGGATATCATTAACGGATGTTCCTTCCTGCATTTTAAGGGAAGTTCCGAGATCTCCCTTCAGATAGCTCACGATATAGTTCTTGAGCTGGATGATAAGAGGCTTATCCAGTCCGTACTTCTGATTCGCAAGCTCTATCATCTGCGGAGTCGATTTCTCTGTAAGGAACGGACTCCCGGGGATCGCGTTCATCAGGAAAAAGGTGATCGTGATTATCAGCAGCATCGTAAGGATAGCCGCTCCGACCCTCTTCAGTATGTATATGCCCATGATTATCTTCCCTTCAAAGTATTCGCTTTAACATCATTATTCCTGCGCTCAGCGTCGATTTGACGCATTAACGCAAGAATGGTTTAAAGCAGTGATTCTATAAATTATACTTAGATTGGAGGAAGATGTCAAGGACAGCAGATTAAGTACCACTCAGAGACGTGCAGGGCAAGGTAAAGCATCCCTCACAGACATGAAGGAATAGGCAGGCAGTTTGCTGCTTGCCTATGCGCACTTTTTTTGGCTAGCAGTTTGCTGCGGAGCCTCCTCGCACTTTTTTGTCAAAAGGCATCATCGATTTCTGGGAATGTGGTGCCAATAGCTTGCTTTTTCAAATCGGGCATACCCCGTGGCATGCCCGATCTGACCTTTTGTGAATCAGGCACCACTTCCCAAAGCTTTACCTCATACGCCATTTTGTTATAAGTGCAAGGGAGGCACCTCTATCAGGTGCCTCCCTTGCGGTTTCCGGCTATCAGGCATACCGCCTCCGCGCAGACGGCTGGTATGCCTGATAATTATTATTGGCATCTTGGCATACATTAGGGCATGTCCGATTACAAAAATCCCGATGCAGGCATACCCCTTTCAAAAATGATGGTGCCGGTATGAAAAAATGGGATTATTGGCCCAACCGCCATAAACACGTATCACAAAAAACTTAGCTGCTTAAAGTCAAAAAAGAGCCCCGGCGCTTGTCTCATGCAGGAAACTATATGCAATAAGCATGTTTCCGAAGGAGAACAGGCAGGGGCCCTCTTCCTGGGGTATACAGGATCCGCATTTTGCGGGCAATGGTTGAGCGGATCCTTTCATATTATGTAAGGCTTATTCAGCCTCGTCATCCTTGATCTTGTCTGCAACGTTCTCGGCTTCTTCCTTGACTGCCTCAACTGCTTCCTCAGCAGCATCCTTCAGCTCTTCCTTAATTCCCTCGGCGGCTTCCTTGATGCCCTCGACGGTCTCAGCTGCAGCTTCCTTGACTTCCTCGCAGGCACCTTCCGCAGCTTCCTTCACCTCTTCGAACTTAGCCTCAGCAGCCTCTTCAGTCTCTGCGGCCTCCTCTACCGGCTCCGGCTCGGGTTCAGGCAGCTTCGCGCCGCAATGAGGGCAGAATGCTGCGTCCTTCTGGACTTCTGCGCTGCACTCCGGGCAGATCTTAACGCCCTTCAGGGCTGCGATCTTATTCTCGATCCCGGTGATAGCTGCCTTGCAGTCGCCAAGCTTGGTGAAAAGCTCAGCGTACTCTTCAGGAACATCCTCTGCAGCGGTCTTCTCGGTGAAAAGCTTACCGATCTCAGCGTAAATATCGATGAGGTCGTTCTCGAGGGATGCCTTCTGCACCCTTGCCTTCTGAGCCTCAAAAATGTCCCCGGTCCTCTGCATTACGTTTTCAGAAGTCCTGCTGATGCCGCTAAGACTCTCCTGAATATTTCTCCTTAAATCGTCAAAGAATGATGTCATGTTCAAAACCTCCTGTCGTGAATGGTCTCTAACGGAGACCTGTGTCAAATATCAAGTATCTTCTGCGGAGATCTCCGCAGGACAACTGTTCCGATCTCTTCATGCGATAATTATATCACGGCAGAAATCTTTGAAAATGCCTTGAGAACAAACTTAATGCAAATTTAATGCTTTGTTAATCAGAATTAGCAGCCCTTAATTCACTCTTCCGGAGATCAGTTGCCTATGTCGGATTTCGATCCCATGACCGCGGTCAGGCTCTTCTCAACGTATCCGCTCCTGCTGTAGAAATATGCGGTGATCGTGACGGTATCCCCGGGGCTGCACTCTGCTATCGCTTCCTGGAGCTCTTCCATAGTGGTTATGTTCTGGCCGTTGAATCCGGTAATGACGCAGCCCTGTTCAAGTCCGGCCATATCTGCCGCAGATCCTGAAACAACATTGCTGATGTAGACGCCTGCAGGCATATCGTACTGCTCCGCGATGTCTTCGCTGAGCGTGCCGCCCATGATGCCGAGGAAAGGAGTGGCATCGTCAGTCTTTACAACGATCCTGCCCTCGATGATGCCCTTGGCGGTCTCAATTGCGTCATTGACCGGGATCGCGTAGCCCATACCTTCAACGGAAGTGTCTTCGTATTTAACGGTGTTGATCCCGATGATCTCGCCCTTGCCGTTAAGCAGCGCTCCGCCCGAGTTCCCGGGGTTAATTGCCGCGCTCGTCTGGATAAGGGTCATGGTCTTGTCTTCAAGCTGGACCTGGCGGTTAAGCGCGCTGATGACGCCGGTGGTGACCGACTGGCCGTAGCCAAGCGCGTTTCCGATCGCGATCGCGCTCTCACCGGCCCTAAGCGTTGAGGAATCGCCGAGCACCGCGATCTTGATGGTATTAAGTGTATCGGATGAAAGCTCGGATTCATCTATCGTAACTACCGCAATATCCTGGTCTTCGTCATAGCCAAGTACCGTGGCGGAGGCTGAGGTATCATCGGAGAACTGGACCGAAACTGTCTTCGCGCCTTCCACTACGTGATAATTCGTCATCACATATATCAGTCCGTTGTCTTCGCTGATAATGATCCCGGAGCCCGCACCCGGTAACTCCTGTGCATACTGGCGTCCGTACCAGTCCTGATAGATAGTCTCTACGGTGGTATTAACCGCTACAACACTGGGCATAACCTCCTCAACAATGTCAGCTACGTCATTGGCTGCCGTGGTCGACACGTAGCTGGACGAAGTCTGGACGATGGTGATCTGATGGTCTGAATCAGTCGCATCGGTGCTTACTTCCGCATCCGATGATGAGGTGCTTCCATGGGTCGTGATCGATACGCCGGAAGAAGACTTCTCACTCTCAGCCTCGGTCTCGACCGCAGTGCTGTTATTCTTCGCGAACAGCCCGGTGGCCTTTCCCAGCCCGAAAATAATGCCGAACGCGCAAAGCCCGAAGACTATGCCTAGGCAGATCGCGAAAATGAATCCGCCCTTCCTGTGGTTATTATTGCGGCTGCCGGAACCTCCGCTGAAATTACTGCTGCCGGAACCTCCATTGAAGCCGCTGCCTGAACTGCCGGAACTGCTTCCGTAACTATTGCCGGCAGAGCTGCCATAGCTGCTCCCGCCGTCCCTGTATGTATTATTGTCTGCGGTATCATTTGTACGGTTGTAGTTAAAATCCGAATAATCATCTTCGTACATAGAATACACGCCCCCTTTCCATAATTCACATGAAATCCTATCACTCGTTTGTGAAGAAAGTGTGTTGCAGAGATTAAAAAAGTGTAACTCTTTAAATAAACAATCTGCGCCTCCCGCTTAAAATCTTGCTATCTGCAAAAGATTAGAGTATTATATTAAAGAGTTTTGCGACACAGACAGACACACAATTCTTTTAATAATTTAAGATGAAAGGCCGATTCCGCAATGGAAGAACCCGTAATACCTAAGAAAAAAAACGCGACCCGCAAATGGGGCCGCATACTTATAATAGAAATAATCCTGATCGTGGTGCTCATCCCGGCCATCTACCTTATCACCCGCCTCGGGATGATCAACAAAGCCTCGAAAGACCAGGTAAATAAAGACGATATCTCCATGAACGATATGGATTCCATGACTCAGGATTCCCTCGCGGGCTACCGTAATATCGCGTTCTTCGGCGTTGACTCCAGGGACGGCTCACTGGAGACCGGGGCCCGCTCCGACGCGATACTGATCGCCAGCATCAACACCAGCACCAAGGATGTCAAGCTAGTCAGCGTTTACCGCGACACCCTGCTCTACCTCGGCGAAAGCTACGGCTACGACAAGGCCACCCACGCCTACGCCTACGGGGGCGCGGAGCTGGCCATGAGCATGCTGAACACCAACTTCGACCTTGATATAACCGAGTTCGTGACCGTGGATTTCGGAAGCCTCGCGCAGATAATCGACGCCCTCGGCGGACTCGATATCGAACTCTCCGAGAGCGAGGTCCAGTGGATCAACGAGGTTATCCGCGAGCAGAACCGCGTCACCGGCTCCAACTCAGAGGAAATATACGAAGCAGGCATGCACCACCTTGACGGCACGCAGGCGGTCGCCTACTCGCGAATCAGGAAGGCCGACAACGACTTCAAGCGAACCGAGCGCCAGCGTCTCGTGATCTCAAAGATGCTTGCAGCCGCAAAGTCCGCGGGCGTCGGCACAATATTAAAGCTGGTCGATGAGCTCCTTCCGAATATCTACACCGACCTCTCCTATTCCGACATTATCTCGCTGGCATCGGACCTTACGAAGTACGACCTCGGCGACCAGTCAGGCTTCCCGTTTGAAAACGTGGTCGGCTATTACGGCGACATGAGCTGCGTGTTTGCCGACGGCCTGCTCAGCAACGTCTCCGAGCTCCACAGCCACCTCTTCGGAAACGATGACTACACCGCTTCCTCCACAGTGCAGAACTTATCGGATGAGCTCCTGTGGCTTACCGGATACTAAGACGGTAGGCAATAATAACTCCCTCGGAACAAACATAAATGTTAATCGTTCCGAGGGAGTTATTATTGTCTCCTTCAGGAAAGCAAGTTGAAGAATATAGAAAAACTCCTATTTCTTCGTCTTCTCTGCGGCCTTGGCCTTCTCTGCGGCTTTGGCCCTCTTCTCGAGCTTCAGGTCTTTCTTGCCGATGTACTCAACGAGCTCGATGCACTGGTTCGAATAGCCCCACTCATTGTCGTACCATGCGATGAGCTTCACGAAGGAATCGTCAAGCATGATGCCGGCCTTCTCGTCGAATACGCAGGTGTTGTAGTTGCCGCGCACGTCGGAGGAAACGATATCGTCGTGGTTGTACTCGATGATGCCCTTGAACTCATGGCGGCTTGCATGCTCGATCGCGTCGCAGATCTCCTCATAGGTCGTGGGAGTCTTCAGCTGGGCGGTGAGGTCTACTACAGAGACGTCATTCGAAGGAACGCGGAAGCTCATTCCGGTCATCTTGCCCTTGAGCTCGGGGATTACCAGTCCTACGGCCTTGGCTGCGCCAGTGGTCGAAGGGATAATGTTGTTAAATACGGAGCGGCCGGTCCTCCAGTCGCGCCCGCCGTTCGAGTCGACAGGCCTCTGCTTCGAGGTAGCGGCGTGGATAGTGGACATGAGGGCCTTCTCTATTCCGAACTTGTCGTTGACGACCTTGGTGAGAGGCGCAAGGCAGTTCGTGGTGCAGGAAGCGTTGGAAATGATCGGCATCGTAAGAGGATCATATTTCTCCTGGTTAACGCCCATGACGAATGTAGGGAAATCGGAGTCCTTGCCGGGCGCGGTGAGGACTACCCTCTTCGCGCCACCCTCGAGGTGCTTTCCGCACTCTTCGAGCGTCCTGAACTTGCCGGTGGTCTCGATAACGTACTGTACGCCTGCCGAAGCCCAGTCGATCTTTGCCGGATCCTCTTCCGAAAATACCAGGATCTTCTTGCCATTGATTACGAGCTCATTGTCAGTGGCGCGCACGCGGCCTTTGAAACGTCCGAATACCGAATCATACTCAAACAGGTAAGCCATGCGCTCTGTGTCCGCGCTGTGCAGGTTGATGGCGCACACTTCAATGTCGGTGTCCCTTTCCTCGAGGATCCGCAGGATGACCCTTGCGATACGTCCGAAACCGTTGATTCCAACTCTGAATAACATCTTCAATTCTCCTTAGATCATAATAAAGGAAATGTCTGTTTCCGTATTTCATGATAGACCATAAAAATACAAGCGTCAACAAATGTTAAGGAATTAACAGGAGCGCCCTGTCTGCATTTTGTCGAATTTTGTCGAAAAGAGATCATTGAACCCCCTTCTTTAAGAGTGTTAGTCTGAATATACCACTTTTGAGAGGAGGAGTTGGCTTGAATGATAAGAGCAGTCTTACGAATTCTTCCGGGAAAAACCCTTCGAGGATCTGACACTCACAGATGATTTTATGTTTGGAACCATCATGAGAGAGGAGCAGAACCTGCTCCCTCTGCTTGAGTTAATCCTCGGAGTCAGGATCAGCCGTTTTCATTTTATTGAGCCCCAAAGGACTCTTAAGGAGGGTTACGCCTCACATGGTGTACGGCTGGACTTGTACGCACAGGACGAGGAGGGGCGCCTCTATAATGTAGAGATCCAGACCTCCCCAAAGACAAAACTGCCGAAAAGGATGCGGTATTATCAATCAATTATCGATATCAGCATACTCTCTCCTGGCATCGATTACGACAGACTTGAAATGTCCTGTGTAATCTTCATATGTAATTATGATCCATATGACAGGGGCAGGTACATTTACACATTTGAGAACCGGTGCCTCGAGGAGCCGGATCTGGTATTCGGCGATGAGACCAGCAAGGTGATCATCAATATCAATGGTACCAGGGGCAGCATAAGCGAGGGACTGAAAGAACTGCTGGATTATCTCAGCGAGAGAAAAGTCACAGGGCCGTACACGCAGCAGCTGGATCAAGCCATAGCGCGTGTTAAAGCCAGTGAAGAGAGGAGGCACGAGTAAATGATTATGATGATACGTGAAATGGAGCTTCGGGAAGAAGGCCGCGAAGAGGGCCGCGAGGAGGGCCGAGTTCTTGGCGTAGTGGAGATACTCCATGACCTTGGAGTGTGTGAGAAAAAGTCTGTAAATTAATAATAACCAAGCCTCCTATGGTAGAATCTAAGTGATGTACCATAGGAGGTTTAATTATGGGACAGAAAAAGGAAGTGTATCACGTCAAGCCCCTCTCTGAAGGCAAAAAGAACATCATCGCGGCATTAATGGATGAGTATGACATTGAAACTGCCGATGACATCCAAGAGGCCCTTAAAGACCTGTTGGGAGGCACGATCAAGTCCATGATGGAAGCGGAAATGACCGACCATCTGGGTTATGAGAAATCTGCCAGATCAGACTCAAATAATGCCCGCAATGGCACAAAGAAAAAGACGATCCGCAGTAACTATGGCGAGTTTGAGCTTGATGTGCCCCAGGACCGTAACAGCAGCTTCGATCCGAAGATCGTAAAAAAGCGTCAGAAGGATATTTCCGGGATTGATGACAAGATCATAAGCATGTATGCCAGAGGCCTTACCACACGCCAGATCTCTGATCAGATCGAAGAGATCTATGGCTTTGAGTGCAGTGAGAGCTTTATCTCCGATGTTACAGACAAGATCCTCAAAGACATTGAGGAATGGCAGAACAGACCATTGGATGACATATATCCTGTCGTATATATAGATGCAGTTCATTTTTCCGTTCGCGAGGATAACATCGTGAAAAAGCTTGCGGCTTATGTGATCCTGGGCATTTCGGAGGAAGGCCGCAAGGATGTATTAAGCCTTCAGGTAGGCGAAAACGAGAGCGCGAAATACTGGCTCAGTGTTTTAAATGAAATAAAGAACCGCGGTGTAAAAGACATAATGGTTCTCTGCGCAGACGGGCTTACCGGAATCAAGGAAGCTATTTCAAGCGCTTTTCCAAGTACCGAATACCAGCGCTGCATCGTCCATATGGTCCGCAACACTTTAAAATACGTCTATTACAAAGACATGAAGCCCTTTGCCGCTGATCTTAAGACGATATACCTTGCAGCCTCCGAGGAGGCAGGCCGGAAAGCACTCGATGAAGTGGCAGAGAAATGGAACGAAAAGTATCCCCACGCAATGAAGCGGTGGTACGACAACTGGGACGTCATATGTCCTATATTTAAGTTCTCTATGGCTACGAGGAAGGTCATTTACACTACGAACGCGATCGAGAGCCTGAACAGTTCCTACAAGAAACTGAACCGCCAGAGGAGCGTATTTCCAAACTCTACAGCATTGCTAAAATCCCTATATCTTTCAACGATGCAGGTAATGAAAAAGTGGACTCAGCCAATCCACGGCTGGGGAGGTTTGTACAACGAATTCTGCATCATGTATGAAGGCAGGATGGGATTATAAAGTCCTTGAAACAGCTGTCCGGCCAGCTGAACAGGGCTTGCCGGACTTGACATTTCTATAGCTGAATTTTATATTGATACCGTAAAACTGCGGGCTGGGATCTGCCTGGCATTAACAAGAATATCTGCCATTTGAGGCTATTTACAGAAAAATTTACACACACTCTATTTGTCAAGAGTGGAGCTGTATTTAGAACGACCCTCCCTGGCCTTCATTCATCTCTATCTCTCCGCTTTCCTGGACGTCCATCTGCTCAACCGTATCGGAAGGGATCATGACCTCGACCTCTTCATTTCCATTGGAATCAAATGTTCCGAAGACGTCCTCAGGGTATTCTTCTTCGCCTTCAAGAAGTGACGTATCTACGTTATCTGTAACGGACCCGGAATTATTGCTGCCTTCAGAATCTCCTGATTCTGAACCGGTTTCCTCAACCACTTCGATATTTCCCTGAGAAGAAGTTTCCTTGTCGCCTGTTTTTGATTTGCACGCGGGAAACGCGCACATAAGGCAGCCTATTGCCATGACTGTTAATACTTTATATCCTTTTTTCATCTTGTTCTCCTGCGAATCTATAATCCCCATCGCTCCAGGTATTTTTCCCTGTTCTCGATGGCTTCTTTCTTCTTAAACGGCTCCAGAAGGGCTTCCTGGCTTGACCCCCTCTTGTTGAAAAGGCAGTAGAACCAGCGGTAGACCCATGCCGCCGGGAGAAGCCAGGGCTTTCCGTCGACCCAGGAGTACCAGGGGATCAGCTGCATGTCGCGGTACGGCGGGAACAGCTTGCGGAGCGTGAGGCCTGCAACTGCGCGGCCGTAGGAGCCCTCCGACCTTTTTATGATCCTGGCAGAGCCTGATGCGGCGTTCTCCTCATTTTCGAGACCGAACAGCCCGTCACGGAAGGTTTTCTCCGATATTTCCTCAAGGAACCCTGTGTCCGCCTCTTCCTGCCTGAAAGGCATCTTCACATCAAACCATAACTCGCAGAGCGAGAAGCAGGTCTTCGCGAAATCATAGAGTTCAAGCTTCTTAAGCTCGCCGGCGATCCGCACCCAGTCGAGAGAAGGCTCGCCCTTCGCGTAGAAGACCATGTCGAGGAAAGACCTGAACCCCATTCCTTTATGGATGATATGCTTTGCCGCATGGGCGACCAGATAGAGGAAATGCGTATTGTGGTCCGGGATGTATTCATAGCTTCCGGCATCAGGATCCTCGGTCTCCGGCACCGCACATTCCCCAGTGGATCCTTCCGGCACGGTACACCTCTGCATGGCGCCATCCCAGATATGGGAGAAATACTCCCGGTAATCCACCCGGTTCGCCAGCTCATCATAGAACATGACGTCGTGGATCTCGAACATCAGGATGCCTTTTGTGTAGGTCCAGACCGCGTGGTTGTCCACGTATTTCCGGTATCCGAGGGCCCGCATGGCCCTGTCTGAGGCTTCCCGGTCCTCATGCCGGATCAGTATGTCCCGGTCCCCCATGGTCCTGAGCTCCCTCTGGGGATAGTAGTCCCGAAGCACCGCTCCCTTGAAGGGGAGACAGCGGATCCTTTTCTTTCGGAACGCGGCCGCTATCTTCCCGAATTCGTATTCAAAGCTGGCCGCGCGGTAAGCATCTGAGAAAAAGCCCTCTTTCAGCTTCGCGGTGACATTCTCTGGAAGAGCTTCTAGCCTTAAGAACCCCCGGGTCTGATAATAAATGATCCCGGAGAGGTCCTGTCCGGCCGCGTACTCCGCGATCTTCTCCCAGGAAAGCGGCTTCTCAGGCGCCACTGAAGGACGATCATGGACATAATCTCTCAGAAGAGAGATAAAGTAAGACTGTTCCGGAGTCATGCTTTTACGCCTTTTTCAGGGTCGATTGCGGCAGGACCGACCAGATAATTCATATCATAAAGCTGACGGATGAGCTCGCGAACGTCTTTTTCTATCACTTCCGGGGAAGCATCGTATTCTTCCCGAGCAGCCGTTATGATCTCTTCTTCGGTCTTACCTTCCTCGATCATCTGCCAGTAGTAAGCCAGGGTGTCATTGATCTGCCGTACATACATGCAGTGCCTTGCCGCGTCTCCTACGGCTATCAGAAGCCATTCTCCGCAGACGTTCCTCAGCAGTACACCTTCCCTTATCCGCATCTCAGTACCCCTCCTTAAGCAGCTCACGGCGAGTCAGTAAAGCAGATTCCTCCGTCCCGGTGTTGGTGAGCTTCCAGACCGGGACCTTCTCCAGCAAAGACCGTTCATAACCGCACACCAGGTCAGCCCTTTCGGCGCAGTCAGGCTCATACAGGAACTGGAGAAACAGAGGAAAAGCAGCTTCCTGCGCAGATATCCGGCTGATCATGTCAGCCTTCCCCTGCTCGAGATAAATGATCCCGCCTAGAGGCGCTGGCTTCGTCCCGTTCAGGCCCTCCTTCCCTGACCAGGGAGAGGGATGCACGATGAAATCTATGCCGCTCCTCTCTATGACAGGCTTGTCCCCGTTAATGACTTCGGTCTCTTCGGGAAAAAGCTTCAGCCAGTTCATGAGCTGGGTGCTTTTACCTGCCCGGCTCTTCCCGGTGAAAAGGTACGCCTTGTCATGCCAGAGCATGGCAGCTCCGTGGAACAGGAATCTCTCATGGCTCAGCAGGAGGTTCGCGAAAGGCTCCACCAGAAGGCTGTACTCGGCATAGGAAATGTCTCCGCCGAGACGCGAAGCTTCTTCCCTGAGAGAGCTTTCATCAAGCATGGGGACAGCGATAGCGCCGGGGAGGCCGGTTTCGGTTTCTGCAGACACGCTCCTGAAAGACCGGAAATATGCTTCCGTCCTGGGGATCCTTAAATCAAGCAGAAATTTAAGTCCTGAAACGGTCACGGGATAGTGGTTCATTCTGACATTTCCCCTGTTAAGTAATATGGTGCGGGAGGATGTCTCCCGCACCATAGATAAGTAAACAGATTCAAATGATTTGACGGGTCTTATCAGCCCCAGTCATCGCCCAGGAGGATCTCCCATGTACCGGGATCGCTCTGTTCGAACCCCTCCGGCCAGGTATCCCGATCCAAAACATTAAACTCAGGAAATGCTTTTTCGATGAGATCCTCAAATTCGGTATACCATTCGTTCCATTCAGCGATATTTCCAAGCCCCATATTGGCTGCCTGGGAAACCGTCATGGTAATTATGCCTTCTGCATTAAGGAAAAATGGTGTTTCGTATGCTCTCTTCATCTTTACCACCTCCTTACTGATTCAGGTCTGCATATGCAGGTTTAACTGAAGTAAATGTCTTGGTCATACCAGGTGTTGTCCAGTTGAGGAACCTTGTATTCCTGACACGTACGAACATTGACCGTAAGGAGATAACCTTAATGTTATCAGGTGTGATGTGATAAGGGATCAGCTTATAATATGCTGCCTGTTTAATATACGATGTCACATCCCTCGACGCAATCTGTCCAAAATGATCGGTAACAACATTTCCGGCTTTAAGAGTTGCATAAGTCTCTCCGGCTTTGGTTACTGTGATCTTATCTCCCTGGAAATCGGCGTCTGCAGTTCCGGTATCATTTAAAGCCTTGGAAGTTGTGGTATCAAAACCTACATGAGTGTAGTTAGCGTCATCGGTAGCAGTCATCTCGTAGAGCTTTATTACCTGATAGTATCCGGCCTCGTCAGTATCCCTCTCGTCATATACAACGTAGGTTGCGGGCTGGAGGTATACATCCGGAACTTCCTTCAGGTAGTAAACCTTATTAGATACAGGACTCATGGTAACACCAGAAGCGGTGTAAGCGCCCTTATCGGTATCATTCATATCCCAGCACTGAAGATCGGTCTCCTCAGTTCCCAGGTATGCGGTTCCCTTGCTGTCCGTTGCCCAGTTCTTGGTTGAGTTGGTCTTGTCAGTGTCATAGGTATACCCGGCTGCATCAGTTAAACTGAAGGTCAGACCCTTGATCTCATCATCTGTAGCGGTAGTCTTGCCATATCCCTTGTAGTAACCGCCATAGAGGAATCCGGTCTTGGTCTCGTCTACTATGTTGAAAGTATAGGTATATTTAGCATTCTCCTCATCATAGGTTTTCTCAATCCTGTTATCGGAGAAAAGCACCTTCTCAACCGTTACGTCTGAAGAGTGGTATACATAGAACGCATCATCATTGATCTGGTTGTTGAACGTTATGTTGTTCTGCCTGTTCGGAATGATCTCGTCAGTAATACCTGCTGCAAGGTCCGGAGCAGTGCCTGTGGAAGTCTCGGTGCTCTCAGTGGTGGTGTTCGAAGTCTCGTTACCCTCACCGTCTGTTACCTTGACATTTACAACGGTCTTAGTGGTCACATTTCCTTCTGCGTCCGTAGTAACGGTAACGGTAGTTGTTGTGACCTTAGTGGAAGTCACATTTCCTTCGTCATCCCTCAGGACTACAGTGGAAGTGGTAACTGTAGTGTCAACCTCTTTTTCTTCAGTGATCGTCCTGGTCTCGTCAGCGGTCGTTGCGTCTTCAAGCTTTACAAGCTGGTCGATCTCAGTAAGATCGTAGCCTTCGATATCAGCTTCTTTTACAGTATATGTGGTTCCATAAGGAACGTTTGCAATACGAAGGTCATCACTGCTGGAAATGCTGATCGTACCTGTTGCCTGAGTACCTGCATTATTGGCAGTTAAGATATTACCATTAAGTGTTACAGTGACCGTTTCTCCTTCACTATTTGTATATGTCACATCAAACGGTATCCCATTCTCATTGAAGTTTGGAGCTGTTACATTCTTATACTCAGAGGAGGTTCCGTCACCGTTGTCAACAGTCAGAGTGACAACACCATCTGCTTTTGATGTCTGATAAAGGTTCCCATCATCATCGTGATAATAATATCCATTGATTGAGTACCAAGGTATGTTGTCACCACTGAAGGTTCCTGCAGTATCGTTATTCAGAGTAATAATGAACGTAAACAGATCATCTGTAGCATACTCAGTCTCTCCGTCCGCCTCGAATACATCCTTGTTGATATTGATACCGCCGCGGAGAGTATTATGAGCTACCAGAGAGGTTATCTGCTCCATATCACCGAAGGTATATGTAGTTTTCCCGTCAACAGTCGTCTTCTCAAGATCTTCAATGTTGTAAAGGACGCCGTCTACGAGCATCGGATGATATTTCTTTGCAATGTAGTCGAAACGATAGTTGCTGAATCCATCCTCAGTGATCTCATAATCATGTCCTTCTTCAAGAACATAATATGTAGCGCCGTTAAAGGTAGCAGTAGGATAATCTGTAAGGCCGTATTCTTCTGCCTTAGCAGCATCTATCATGACACCGACCGCTATGGACAGATCATCTTCCCAGATGGTGCCTACAGTGTAGTCTGTTCCGTAGAGATTGATCGTCTCTACTTCGTCGGCCCATGTGTAAGCGTTGGTCTCGCTATCCCATCCAAGTTCAATAGATGTGTAAGCATTCGCAGGATCGGAAGTGTCTGCTCCATCTTCAAATATGTACAGGGTCACCGCAACTTCTTGAGATTTTCCCGTCCATGTATCAAACAGTGCGTATACAAGCTGCTTCCTATCGAGGTCAACTTCCCATTTCTTCTGAACGGTTGCCGTAGCAGCATCCAGAGAAATCGGTTCTGCCGGATCTAACTGTGTTTTTACGGGTCCGATATATTTGACGTTGCCTTCACCGTCATCTTCAGCGATATAGTACTCTATATCCTGATGCGTATTGGTAAGAGCAGCGTAAGTACCATCCGCGTATTTTACGATGTGCTCATACTTGGATTTTGTCCATTTAACGCCGTTTTCATCCTCAACTTCGCCGTTTTCATCCTGTACGAATACACCGTCATAATAGTAGAGGAAATTATTCTCACTGTCGTACTCTGCTCTTGCACATTCTGTTTCCTCATCCTTATTAGCGTCATAATCGATCCACTTATAAGTGGTCTCAATTCCGTTATTAAGGTCGGTCACTATATCGTAAGCATCCTGATCCGGCCAGATAATGAAGCTGACTGTCCAGGTATATCCGCTGTCAATATTCCCGGCACCTGTAAGATCCCATTCGACCTCACCATTGCTGTCCACGGAAGCAGGGCACATCTTATATTCGTTGTCACCAATCTTAACCGTGTAAATCTTGGTTGCCTTCGGAACAGTATGCTCTACTCCGTCCGTATCAGTATACTTGAACTGGATGGTCTCTTCTTTGTATGTCGCAGTATAAGCAGTATTATTTGAACCTGTCCCGGCGGTTCCACTGTCAGTCTTCTTTACAGTGAAGGTCTCTCCGTTGTAATCGGATCCCTCTCCGAAAGTATATGTGGCAGTTCCGTCGTCAGCGATCTTAACTTCATAGATTACCTTGTCGGAATCATTCGTAACCGTATACTTGAATCCGGAAGCCTTGTTGGCGGAAATGTTGGTGCTGGTGACGCTTGTAGCAATACCGTCGCTAAAGGAAACTCCTGCAACCGCAAGCTTGCCGGTGATAGTATCGGCAATCTTGCCAAGGGCACTTGTCAGCTGGGATTCATTTCCTGCGGGGAAGAAATGCTTTGATGCGTTAGCGGTGGTCGGCTTGGAGGCATCGTAGGTGCTTCTTTCTGACAGAGAGAAATCCATCAGATAATGGAGCACTTCGATATTTCCGAAAACACCGATCCCATAGAGGTCAAATCCTGCTTCAACAAGGGCTCTTGCATCGTCTGTAGCTGCAAAATAGTAACGATTGTTATAGTAGTTACTTTCACTACCTTCACCTGTAGTACCACCGGAAGTTCCACTATTACTTTCTGTTGGATTACCGTCAGTAATGAAGATGATATAGGTATCGTCTACACGGCCATAATTAGGATCGTCTTCTTCAAGATTGGCTCTGGCAGCGGCTTCTGCAGAAAGTTTAGCATTCGCAGATGTTAACGCCTGTTTCAGACCTGCCTCCCAGTTTGTACCCGAACCTGTGGTAATACTGTTAATTGCACCGTTAAAACCATCAGTTTTCTGGGAATCGTTATTAACTCCGGCCTGTGAATACCAGGACGTTCCGGGGGTCGCATCACCATCGAACGTAACGAGGAACATCTCTACAAGTGGATCAGAACCTGGGGTTGTTCCATTATTCCCGAGCAGGGAGGTGGCAACAGCGCGTGCGGCTTTTTTAGCTTCGTAAAGCCTGGTATTTCCTGATGTGACACCGTCTGTCCATGTCATTGAACCCGAAGCATCAAATACGATGATAACATTTGCGCCTTTATTGGCAGATTTACTCTTCGAACTACCGCTTATGCTAAGCGAAAGGGTGCTTGTTCCATCGCCGTTATCTGAGACATCCTTCCCTGAAAGGGGTTTTTCAAGTTCTGTATCGTCACCGGAGGAAGGTGTCTCGCCTTGGGAAGAAGTGTTGCTGTCATAGACAACATAGATGTCCTTTACGGTTCCAAATGACGAAGGAGAAGCGTTAGGGCTTGTATTTCCTGCATATACCTGATATCTCCATCCGCTGTTGTAGATCACCTCGGCATTGATCTTGGTACCGTGAGAAGATGCAGAAGTATAGGAGCTAAGATATGAGGAATTATAGGTATAACCATCGATCGAATAAACAAGATCGTAAATATACCCACCACCGGTATATGTATCATAATGATCTGTCGTAGCGGTTGCTATATCAATCGTTTCAGAAATATCCCTGTCATCAGCAATCTTGTTTCCATCAGCATCTACATAGTGGACAGTGATATTACCTGTGGGAACTTCAGGATGTGCGCCCTGATAAGCAGCAATTCGAATCGTTGCAGCAGATGATGAACTGTTATTAGTTTGAAAACTATTACTGGTCCATTGCAAATAATATGTAGTACTCCTATAAGTTACCTGTAGTCTATTATTCGAACTTGAATATGTCCATGTAGTTCCGTCATCGTTTTCCGTCGTAGTAGTAGTCAGCGCTCGCTGATTCCCCGCGGCCTTTAAATAATAAGTAGTCTCTCCGTCAGTATATGAGATCTTATAACCACTCCCGCTGCTGGTAAAAGTCCAAAGAATGTTGTTTGCAGTTGAAGTCACTGAAGTTCCGGAGACAGTGATTTGTTCTGCAGCCAAGGAATTTGTCAGGGCATAGTGATGCGAACTCCCCTGTCTATATATCACGTACTGCTTTCCGCTTTCAATTGCAGTACTTACAATCGCGTAAACGGAGAACGAGTCATTTTTGAAGGTGACATTTGCGGGATCTTCCTCTACGTCGAACTCTGCGTTCTCGATGGTCTCGGGCTCAGCCTCTTCTTCATCGGGAATGTGTACGACCGTATAGTTGCCGTCAGCTTCAAGACCTTCTACTGTCATATGTACAGTAAGGTCTGCTGTAGGCTCAACTTCTCCGCCGTTCTCGTCAGTGAAGGAGATATCGACAGCTGCGATGACCTTGCCGCCGACCTTGCCTTCGATATCCTCTGCGAGGACACTCTTAACAGACATTGTAGTGCCTTCGGGAAGAGCGCCTTCCGGTGCTTCCACAGTCACTGCAACGCCATCAACGACCTGGGTGTCGAACGTGATCATCTCGGGAGCCTCAGCCTCTGTCTCGACTGGAGCTTCAGTCTCGACCGGTGCTTCGGTCTCTGTCTCGACAGGAGCCTCAGTCTCAATCGGTGCTTCGGTCTCTTCTGCCTCTTCGGTATAGATGACATTGATCACGATGCTGCTGTTCTTTGCTCCGGCCATAGAGCCGAGGGAGTATGTCACAGCCTCATCAGTCACGCTTACCTTTGCTCCGAGAGAAGCAAGCGCAGCAATAGCCTCCTCGTCCGCGCCGGCGGTATATCCGTCGATCTCCGGATTCGGAACTACTACATTCTTGACAGCCTTACCTGTCTTGTATGTCTTGCTGTAGCTTTCTGCCGCCTCTGTTCCGTCTTCATAGGTATACTCGATGCTTACGGTATACTCTTTCGAAGAGGACTTCCCGTTAGTCGCGCCAGCGAAGGCGGTAGCGGGAACCATAGAGATGATCATAGCTGCTGCAAGGAGCGCCACTAAAAATCCCCTGATTTTTGTCTTCATGTTTCTCTTCTCCTTCTCTTTCAGAATTCTCCGGTTCCGAAAAAATAATACATTAAAATGCTCCCTCTTCGCGCTGCGGCGCCGGTCAGGCGCGGGAATAAATAAAGGGAGGTTTCCCAGGATCCCATGTAAAATTACATAGCACCCCCGTCAGAGCGTAGTTATACACAGTTATATTATATCATCCCTAAGGAAAAATCAAGTACCCCCCCCCCTGAAAAAGTCGAATTTTCACAGTTTCTCGCGGAGTTGTTTGTAATATTAGACAATCTGAAGGAATATGAGGGATCAGCTCGGAAGTTAGGTCTAAGAATGTGCAGCTATCAGGCATTGCTCTTTGAAGCATCCGGGAAAGGATCAGACTGCAGTTCGGCTGTTTTTATACGAAGTTTATGAATTCCGATCTGGCTTCTCGATTGGATCAGTCAGGATTACTGTTCGAATCGACAGATATTTCGTCCGGATTGGAAGAATTGCACTGGATTGGATATATTTACCGCTACTGGGCATACATAAGCGGAAGGACCAGCAAGGAAGTCTACAGGCTGGTAAAGCCCGGGCAGTTACGCAGGCTCTATTTCCCTTATCACTCACTGGACCCCCGGCAGGCTATAGAAAGGATCTCCGAGGCATCCGGATTCGGGATCACAAATGAAGCAAGCGATATCTCAAAAGGTGTCATTGCCCTTAGAAAGGTCCGGAACCGGACCAGAAGGTTCTCCCGCCGTATCAAGCGCACCTGAATGCCGCGCGTATCCAAACTTTACAATTAAAGCATTGCACGGGAATCTGTGCCTGTTTTTCATCTAATGTTGAACAGGGCATTTAAACATGATATAATCTGGTCAGAAAGACCAGGCTGGTCATATTGACCACCTGGAGGGGAGGTACCTTATGATTCAGGTAAATATTCTTGAAGCTAAAACGGATTTCTCAAGGCTGATCCGGCTGCTGGAATCAGGAAAAGAGGACGCTATCACTGTTGCAAGAAATGGAAAACCTGTAGTTAAAATGGTTCTTATAAATGAGAAACCTGTATCTGACCGTATTGGAATAGCCCGGGGCAGATTCTCAGTTCGGGGTGATTTTGATCAGGATAATAAAGAGATAGCGGATATGCTCGAGGGAGGCGTACTGTGAATATACTTCTTGACACGCATATCGCCATATGGGCACTGAATGACAGCGAAGAGCTGTCAGAGAAAGCGCGCGAGATTATTCTTGATTCAAATAATACTGTATATTACAGCACAGCATCCGTTTGGGAGGTGTGCCTGAAACACGCCAGAAGGCCGGAAGATATTCCCTTTGATGAAAAGGAGTTTTCTTCTGAGTGCGTAAATGCAGGATATGTTCCTCTTGGAATCAGAGATAAACATATACTTGCCATTAAAACCCTGAGCAGACCGGACAATGCAAAAGAACATAACGACCCGTTTGACAGACTGCTTCTCGCGCAGGCGAAGGTTGAAAATCTTTCTTTTATGACCCATGAAGAGCTGATTGCAGATTATCAGGAAAAATGCATCATATCGGTGTGAGCCATATTCAAAAGGCAAGTGCCGCAGGACTTTTCCCTGCGGCACCTGCGTTGCATTATTCTATATATTATTAAAGATCTGTCTTACTTCTTACTCTTTCACCCTGCGGACCCTGAGCACTCCCTCGATGGCCTTAAGTCTCTCAACGGTGTCTCTCGGCATCGGATGTGAGAGGTCCAGAAGCGTGTATGCGTAGTCGCCGCGGCTCTTGTTTGCGAGGTTTTCGATGTTCAGTCCGTTGTTTCCGAAGAAAGAGGTGATCTGGGACAGCATGTTTGGAATATTCCTGTGCAGGATCGCTACCCTCGCCTCCGTATCGCAGACCCCAAGGTTCACTGCGGGGAAATTGACGGAATTGGTGATATTTCCATTATCAAGATAGTCCTGCATCTGCTCAACAGCCATTACCGCGCAGTTGTCCTCGGCCTCCTCTGTGGAAGCTCCGAGGTGCGGCAGCACGATCGAATTTTTGAACCTGACGCTCTTCGGATCCGCGAAATCGGTCACATATTTAGCAACCTTGCCGGATTCAAGCGCTTCGCCGAGCGCGTCCTCGTCGACCAGGGTCTCGCGGGAGAAGTTAAGCAGGGTCACGCCGTCCTTCATCTTGCCGATGATGTCACGGCTGAGCATTCCCTTGGTGGAGTCCATTGCGGGAACGTGGATGGTAATGAAATCCGAAACCGCGCAGATCTCTTCGAGGGATGCTGCGTGGTTAACGACCGGGCTGAGGTTCCATGCGGACTTTACGGAGAGGTAAGGATCGAAGCCGTATACCTTCATGCCGAGGTCGATGGCTGCGTTAGCGACCAGCGCGCCGATCGCGCCGAGGCCGATGACGCCGAGGGTCTTGCCCTTGATCTCGTGGCCTGCGAACGCCTTCTTCGCTTTTTCGACAGATTTCGACACGTTTTCGTCATCTGCGTTGGCCTTGACCCACTCATTTCCGCCGATTATGTCTCTGGAGGAGAGAAGCAGACCTGCAAGTACCAGCTCCTTAACTGAGTTTGCGTTCGCGCCGGGGGTGTTGAACACCACGATGCCCTGCTCTGCGCAGCGGTCAAGCGGAATATTGTTGACTCCGGCACCTGCTCTCGCGATCGCGCGGAGCCCTGCGGGGAACTCCATGGTCTTCATGTCCGCGGAACGCACAAGCACGCCTGCCGCCTCGTCGATGGCATCGACAAGCTCGTAGCCGGCCCTGAATTTGTCTGTTCCGACCGCTGAAATGTTGTTCAGGCAATAGATCTTTCTGTCTTTCATTTGTATTCTCCTCCGATAATTATGTTCTAATTACTCCGAGACCACCGACTCGGTCTCTGTTTCTGTAGCTTCAACGCCTGTGCCGTATTCCTTCAATATATCAAGGCCCTTGCTGTATGAGACCGCTGCTTTCAGCATTACCTGAGGATAAGCCTCCTCCGCTACTTCCAGAGACTCGATCCCCCAAAGACTAAGGTAGGAAAGGCCCTCTTCCTTGTAAAACTTGTCTGCGTCGTATCCCTCAGCGGTGAAGACCGCGTAAGCAGCTATGTCTTCCTTGACAGCTGCCTCGGCATAATCATTAGCATCCGTCATGAAAGACTCCATGTCATAGCCCATCGTAGAGAGCAGATCCTCAAGCTCCATTCCGTAGTATGCTGCGTACTGCTCATAATAGCTCGTGAAATTATTAATGTAGCGGTCGTAAACGCCCTGCGGATACTCATCCGTGAATGTGCACTGCTCAATGAGCTCTTCAATAAGCTCGGTCTTCTGGGTGTCGTCCACGCTCGAAGCCAGCTGGGTATTCATGTATGCGTCGAACTCCTCCACTGTAGAGAGAGTCGAATCAAAGTATCCGTACATTGAAAGGAGCGCTACCAGCTCATCGTCAAACTCAGGGACAATGAGCTCGCCCTCGATATAGTTCACGGTAACTGTGAACACGACGTCCTTGCCTGCATATTCCTCGTTCAGGTAATCCTCCGGGAATGTAAGCTCAAGCTCGACCGTCTCGCCGGGCATTACCCCTATGAGTCCGCTTTCAAATCCGTCGATAATACTGCCCGATCCGATTTCAAGATAGTCGCCCGTAGCGGTCCCGTCCTGGAAAGGCTCTGTCTCTCCGGCGAGCACACCTGAATAGTCAAGGTTGATCGTGTCGCCTTCAGCTACGGCGCGGTCGGTGATCTGCTCATAGCTGGACATACTCTGCGCGTACTGGTTGTGGATGTCTGCAAGCTCCTCCTCGGTATACTCGGTTGCCTGCAGTGTATAAGTAAGTCCCTTGTACTCGCCAAGGGTCACGTAATCATTTACGTCATAACTAATAATATAGGCCGCGGGGTCGCTCTCATCAAACTCTGTCTCGGTCTCAGTCTCTTCTGCAGTTTCTTCTCCGGTCTCGGACGCGGTCTCTTCACCGGTTTCAGTCTCGGACGCGGTCTCGGTCTGTGCTGAGCTCTCAGGCGCCGCAGACGAGCTGCTGCTGCAGGCGCACATTGAAACTATCATCGCAAAAGTAACTGCCGCAGTTATAAGTTTCTTCATATTATGTCTCCCTTCCGGTCAAAAGCCTTTAGAACATATTGGAAATTGGAATTAAGTATACCACAAAAAACCCATAAGGGAACAAAAAGCGACATTTCTTCTTAAAATAATTATAGAACAAAAAAAGTGCCTGTTAAAGCACTTAATAATAAACATAAGAGAGGTTTGATATGGCGTCATAGGGAAATAGAGAGGGATATTTCGGGGGAGGGGGGATGCTGCTATATGATTGGGGCCAGGGGATATATGGGCCGGAGGTTGGGGCCTGCACCCCGCTTCTCTGCATTCCGGCATCATCTTATTTTCCGCAGGCGGTGCCTGCGGCTTGCAAGTCTGTTTCCGGCATCCCCCGGGGGATGCCGGAAACAGCTACGGCAAATCAGGCATCCCTCTCCAGATTTTTCTCCCTTCGACCTTTTAGGAAGTATCTGGGGACAGGCATCCCCTTTGGATGTCTGTCCCCAGATGAACTCAATCCGGCATCTCCGGCTCGATCTTTTTAGTTAGATGTCAGAGGCATTTTCCCGGCCATCTGGTCCAACCCGGGCGGTGCCACAACTTGCTTATCAGCGCACTGGCATCCCCCACAAAAATTCATGGATGCCGGAAATCCATTATGGGATACCGGACATACCCACACTCTGCTCCACTCCCCTGCGAGCGAAAAAACCCGCCGGTCCAAAACCGGCGGGTATCTAAGCATTTAGTATTCTATTCTGTTTTTCCTGCTCTTCCGCAGTCGCTTCTATCGCTTTTTCTGCTCTTCCCCAATTGCTTCTAACTCGTTATCCTACTCTTCCGCGATCGCCTCTATCTCGCAGAGGATCCCGGCGGGAAGCTCTCTCGCTGCCACGCAGGAGCGCGCCGGCTTCGAGACGAAATATTTCGCGTAGACTTCATTGAAAGCCTTGAAATCCTTCATGTCGGCAAGGAAGCAGGTCGTCTTGATGACCTTCTCGTAGGAGCTGCCGGCGGCCTCAAGGATCGCACCGACGTTCTTGCAGCTGTTCTCGGCCTGCGCGGTAATGCCTTCGGGAGCCACTCCTGTCTCCGGATCGAAAGGCGTCTGGCCGGACACGAAAACGAGCCCGTTTGAAATATATCCCTGTGAATAGGGGCCAATAGCCCCGGGTGCCTTAGTTGTACTGATAACCTTCATTTCTTCGGCCTCCTCGTATATTTAATTAAATTATGGCCGGACCCCTCATGGACCCGGCCGCAAAAACAAATTATTTCTTCTCCGCGGCCGCAGAGCTTTTCGCGGTTTCCGCGGCTTCTTCGCCGTAGGCGTGGCCGCCGTACGAGCCGTAGCCCTTGCCCTTGCTGCCGTACTTCTTGCCGTAGCCGTAACCGTAACCATAGCCGTAGCGTCCGTAGCCGTAGCCGTAGCCATAGCCGTAGCCGGTGATACCGACGACGGAATCATTCAGGACACAGCCGATGACCGGGGTCGGGGAATCCAGGAACATTTCCTGGCCCTCGAGGATCTGGTCCTTGGTCGCGTAGTCCTGACGGATTACGTAAATGACGCCTTCCACGTAGCGCGCCATGATCGCCGCGTCGGAGAGGATCGCGCTCGGCGGGGTGTCGATGATGACGAAATCGTAGCTCTTTCGCATCTGGGCGATCAGCTCCTTTATCTCCTTGCTGGAGATCAGGCCGGTCGGATTCGCCATAGGCGAGCCGGACGGAAGGATCGTAAGCTTCCCGTCGCCGTAAGGCTGCAGCACTTCGGACAGCTGGGCCTTCCCAGCGAGCACCTCATGAAGCCCCATAGCGGAAGCAGAGCCTGCTCCGCCCTTCAGAGCAGCCTTCGAAGCTTTCTTGCCGCCCTTCTTCCTGCTGTCGTCCTTGCGGATGTCGCCGTCGATCAGCAGCACCCTGTAATTCCTGTGTGTGAGCGATATCGCAATGTTTTTCGAAACGGTGCTCTTCCCTTCTCCGGCGACCGAACTCGTGATCACGAAGGAGTGCATCCCCTTCTCGCGCACGATGCGCTCCAGCCTGGTGCGCACGGTCCTGACCGCCTCTAGGAAAATATGCGGCACGGCTTCATTGTCTATCAGGACTTCCTTGGTCATGTTCTTCTGGCTGGCCCTCTTCTTGAAGCGCGCCATCGGTATCGATCCAAGCACGGTCCCGTTAAATATCTTCTTGAGGTCTTCTTCCTTGCGGATGGTCTTCCTGGTCACGGCGTAAACGATCAGAAAAATAATACAGATCGCGACCCCGGCCGCCGCGCCGATAATGGTGTTGCGGCGGTATTGCGGATAGTTGTCCGGCGAGGTCGGAACTCCGCTCTTATCCATGATTTTGAACACAACGTTTCCGGTAACGTACTGGCCCAGGATGTTGTAGTTCTCCATCGCGTTTACCAGGACGTCGTTCGCAAGGACCGGATCGCTGCTGGTGACCGACATCGTCATGATATTGGTGCCGCTGACGGAGCTGCACTTGATGTCAGGCACGTAGCTTATCCCGAGATCCGTCTTGATGACCTTCTTCATCGCGTTGCTGTTCAGCAGGTACGGGAAGATCGTGGTAATGTTGGAGGTCACCGCGTTGTTGAACGAAGTGGCCGAGTATCCGTTTGTGTTCGCGGCGCTGATGTAGAAAGTCTCGCTCGCGGTGTATTGGGGCATGTATCTCAGCTTTGTGTACCCAAAGCCCGCTCCGGCGCAGACGATCACTATCAGCAGAAGCAGTAACCAGAACCGCTTAAAGCCTTTCCAGGCATCATCGACGAGCCCGGACAGGTCGATCTTCATGTCTTCCCTGTACTGCTGCTCATCAGAGGCTGTATCACTTTTCATTCTCAGTTTCCTCGTAATTAATAATATGTGCCTTCGATCTAACTATTCTGCCTGGCGTAGTTTTTCTCGTAGTTCTTTTCGTAATGGCTTCCGTAGCCGTAACCGTATCCGTAGCCGTAGCCTCCGGACTGGCGTCCGAAGAGGCCGCCGCTGTAAACGTTGTTGAACACGCACCCGACCATCTTGTGGTGGCCCGCGTTCAGCACGTCAATGTAATCATTTATAACGCTCGCCTCGATGAGGTGCTGGCGCACTACGATGAGCGAGGAGTCAAGTATTCCCGCGAACTCCTCCGCATCCGGCACAAGCGCCATGGGCGAAGTGTCCACAACGATATAGTCGAATTTCGGCTTGAGCACGTTCAGGAGCATCTTGAAGCGGTCGGAAGCGATCAGCTCTGTGGAATTCCTGAAGGGCTGCGAGTTCAGTATTACCGAAAGGTTCGATGAGGGATCCTTGATGACCAGCCCCTTCAGGGTATTCTCGCCGTGCAGGAGCTTCCCGAGCTTTTCGAACTTCTCGTTCCCGCGGTTCATTATCTTGTAGAGGGAAGGCTTTCGGAAGTCGCAGTCGATCAGCAGGACCTTTTTATTCTCCTGCGCCATGCCCATGGCAAGGTTGACAGCTACGGTCGACTTTCCTTCATCCTCCATAACGCTGGTCACGAGGATCGTCTTCGCGCCCTTCTTTTCCATACGCTCGATCACGCGGTGGGCAAGCTTGCGGATGGTCTCAACGTACCTGAAGCTTACCGAGCTGTCGGTGATCAGTATGGAAGTCTTCTTTTTCCTGATCCGGGCCCCGATGGTCTTGT
The DNA here is from genome assembly GCA_024685315.1 of Lachnospiraceae bacterium. GTDB lineage: Bacteria > Bacillota > Clostridia > Lachnospirales > Lachnospiraceae > UBA2912. The sequence continues at coordinate 77,456 of JAIKVW010000044.1, read as the reverse complement.
ATTTCTCCTCATGAGCAATGCTGACCAGGAGCCGGGTGTCGAGTTTCCGCTCGACGTCTCCTTCATTCCTGATGGTATCCCTTGATGCCGAGATAAGCGCGAAAAGCGCTATCAGCAGCACCGCCGCGGCCACGAAGGCCATCATCATAGGCCTCAGGAAGTTCAGGGCGTTGTTCGGGCTCGTCGGGACTGTCGGCGCCTCCAGCGTCTGCAGGATGACGTTTCCGATCGCCTCGCTGGAATACTCCGGGTAGCACCGCAGTATGGACGAAAGCTCTTCAAAAGCAAGCTTCGATGACCCCGCGGTAACGCTGAGCTGCATGAGGTTCGTGCCGCTGATAACATTCGCGGAGGTCGAGCCGCTGAAGCTCTTCATCCCGAGATCGCGCGCGACCGCCTTCTTCATGATGTCGCTCTCAAGGAGCGCGGAGAAGTTGGTCGAGACCGTCTTCGCGGTGACGGAATTATTGAACACCGAGCTCCGGCTGTTCCCCTGCACTACCAGGGTCACGCTGGAGGTATACCTCGGGCTGTATCGCATTATTGTAAACGCCCCGGCAGCAAGTGAGACCGCAAGTGAGATCAGCACGATCACGAGCCAGTTCCTAAGGACGTCCCTGACGACGGACATATAGTCTATCGCGCGCGAACTGCCGTAAATACTGCTTTCGTTAATTTCCTGATCCATCAGTTTCCTCCGCCGGAACCTTCATTTCCGGTATCTCCGTCAATATAGTTAAGTGTATCGTCCTCTATAAATGTAAGGGAACCGCCGACCGAGACCTGGCCGTCATCGACCACGACTATCAGCCTTACCGTTCCGGAAGACTCGCTTGATACGATTCCGGAAGCAGAGCCTTCATCAGTTGCAGGGGAATAAGTATAGACGACCTCATAGCTTCCGGCCTTGTTGTAATCAACGGTGCCGCGGATCCTGATGTCATCCTTGGTTATCCTGAATGTGTCGTCCGGCTCAACGTACTCTGTTGCGTTCCCGTCCTCATCGTAGAGCGTTCCGTAGTAATTCTCCGGATCGTCCACCGGCTCGCCCAGATAGTCGTAATAAATGACTTCCTCAGGCTCTTCGTTGAGGTCATAGGTCACATTCCCGACCGTGATCTTGTCAAGGTAGGAAGCGTAATCCAGCCTTCTCGACCCCTGATCCACATAAACGATGTAGTCGGTGAGCGTGATGACCGGCCTTCTCGAAGAAGAGGAATGAATATCTACGGTCGCGGTGAGCGTCGAAACGTCCCCGGCACTGTTAGATACCAGGAAGTTCAGCGTATACTCGCCCTCTTCGCTGAAGTCGTAGTACTCTTCCATTGAGATCTGGATATTCCTCGTGATATCGCCGTCCAGGATGTCTTCCGCGGAGATATCGACGCCCGACTTCCCGGTATTGTAGGAAAGGGGTGCCTTGAGAATGAACTGTGGGGACCTGTAATCGGAATATGTCACATTCCTCTGAGCCTTGGAAACATTGCCCTCGCTGTCAAAAGCCGCGTAGGACACTACCCTGCTGCCGTCGCTCATGAACGAGGAAATGTTCTCTATTACCAGGGAGTCGGTGACGTCCCCGTCCCTGGCATCGCGGGCCGTGATCCCGTTAAGCAGGATCGAAGTGTCATCCTCCACGCTTATCTCTACCGAATCGGAGTCCATCGAGATCTCCGGCCCTTTGCGGTCATTCGCAAGGACTTTCGTGACGTAGAGAAAGGCAAAGCCAGCCGCCGCCAATATAAAAACGATCAATGAAAATCTTTTTAACCTTCCCATTACTGTCTCCCGGTCTAAATTCTCCTGGCTGCCGCCCTTATATCAAGCGGTCTGCCATCTATCAGATGCCTGGGGTTGTCCTCCAGGATCAGCTTTGCATAATATTCGGAATACCTCTCGCTCAGGAACGCCCTCGCTGAGCTGAGCCTCGGTGTCCGGTACCTCGGCGTGTGGGCGTCGCTGGCCAGGAACGCCACGAGATTGTGGTCCATAAGCTCGATGCAGGCTTCCTGGGCTGCCGGCCCGAACTTGCCTTCAAGGCTTGCCCGGTTGATCTGCGGCAGACATCCCTTCATCACCCAGCCGTAAACGTGCTCCGGATGGGCCTGTATGTAAAAGTACCTCTCCGGGTGCGCGATCACCGGGACCGCCCCCTCGACACCCAGCATCTCATCTATCACGAAATCCATGTAATCGGGACCCGCGTTAAACGGATACTCCATAAGGTAATAGTGCGAGTCGTTGAGTCCGATCAGCACGTGCTCCCGCATCAGCTGCGCGATGTCCTCCGAGGCCATGATCTCCATCCCCGGGAACACCTGCACCCGTATATCCTCGCTGATCAGGGCCCTGCGGAGCTCCCGGGTCCTGGCAAGCACATTGTCTCTGTGTTCTATCCCTCTGGAGGGATCAAGATTGCTGTGCGTGGTCGCGAATATATATCCTATCCCGTCCGCCTCCGCGATCCTGGCCATCTCCAGGGAATCTTCCAGGGTGTCCGAACCGTCGTCCAGCCCGGGAAGGATATGTGTGTGTATGTCTATCATATTCTGAAATTGCAAACCCTTAAAATATTAAAAATTACCCATAGGTCTTTGTATCATAGCATAAGAAGCAGGATATAGTCAAATAGAGGGGTTGGATGTGTGGCAATAAAAGCAAGCTTTGTATGTCAGTAAATTAACTGATATATTTATTGACCTTTTACACCTGACCTGATATTTTTATATTTAGGTACTAAGCTATCCGAGATTATGCATCTGCTCGACTATGCAGAAAATATTATATGGGGAGATGGTCTTATGTATGATTCCGTAGTTAGTGCTATTAATCGCACTGTTCCGATCTCACAGTTTAATCGCGGTCTGGCAGGTAAGATTTTTTCTGATGTAAAAAAGAACGGCGCTAAAGTCGTAATGAAAAATAACGAGTCAGAGGCCATTATCCTTCCGCCCGATGAGTACGTCGTAATGATCGATATGATAAACGATTATGAACTTCTCACCCTGGCACTTGCACGTCTTAACCGCTATGATCAGGCCATACCGGTCCCGGAAGATAAGGTCTGGGAAAACCTGGGTATCTCCGATGAAGATCTGGAAACAGTCGGTGAGGCAGAGTTTGAATGAGCTGGGCCGTTGATTTCCTTCCAGAAGCTGTAAAGGATCTGGCCGGTCTTTCCAAAAACCAGCAGATCCTCGTAAAGAAAGCTATTATAAAAATCCGTGACAATCCTTTGCCTCAAAACGAGGGCGGATATGGAAAGCCTCTCGGCCACAAACATGGGATGAATTTAACTAATCTGCTTAAAGTCAAGCTTCGCGGCGAAGGCATCCGGGTAGTCTACAAACTTATCCGTACAGATACAAAGATGCTGATAATTGTTATCGGCGTCCGCGAGGATGAGGAAGTTTACGCAATTGCCAGCCGGAGAAGGCAGAAGCATGGCATTTAAAAAACATGTATCGTAAAGCAAATTATTACCCCCTGCGAGAGTCTGCTCTCCGCAGAGGGTATCTTCTTATCTAATCTAAATTGGCGGCCTGATTGAGTCAGATGCCGGTCTCCCTTAGAACTCCATCGCCATCTTGCTTGATTCTTCCTCTGAGAGCTGGGTCACCTTGCGGTCCACGACGCGGTAAATGCGGCTGCACATATTGAGGACCGTGGGCCTGTGCGTAGTAACGATGACGGTACGGTCGGCCCGCTCGGTGATTATGTTCCTGAGAACTTCACGCTCGGTAGCAACGTCAAGTGCCGAAGTCGCCTCATCAAGCAGCATCACCGGCGCGTCGCGCAGCAGCGCACGCGCGATAGCGATACGCTGGGCCTGGCCTTCCGAGAAGCCCCGGCCGCGCTCGCCAATCTGACAGTTGATCGTATCCGGCTTATCCTTAATAAAGTCCCAGGCGCAGGCGGTCTTCAGCGCCTGCACGATCTCCTCGTCCGTAGCGTCTTCCTTCGCAAGGCGGAGGTTCTCCGCCACGGTCCCTGACATTATCGAGTTCCCCTGGGGAACGTACGAGAACAGGTACCTGTAGTCCGCGCTCATCGAAAGCTCTTCGCCGTCCTTATAAGAGATAGTGACGTCGCCCTCTTCCGGATGCACCAACCCGAGGATCAGCCTGATCATCGTGGTCTTTCCTTCGCCGGAAGGCCCGACCAGGGCCACGATCTCGCCCGGATGTGCCTCAAACGCCGACTCGGTGATGACCTGTTTTCCCTCGGTGTACGAGAAATCCACCTCGGACATCTTTATAGTGTAGCCCTGCGTGCCTTTTTCCGGAGGCATATTCTCATGGCTCTCCAGATGCTGCTCCTTCGGCAGGTCGACCAGCTCGCGTATGCGGTGCGCGGAGATCGAGCTGTTCAGGAAGTTCGGCACCACGCTGACCAGGTTGTCAAATGCGGTCGAAAGCCTTCCCCTCTGCTCCAGGAAGAATACCATGGTACCGTAGGTGATCGCGCGCGTCCACAGCAGCCAGAGGCAGTACCCGAACACGGAATACTGCACGATCATTCCCACGACCGAAAGCAGCACGCCGGTCTTGATGGAGAACATGTTGTAATCCAGCTGGATCTGCTTGAACTTCGCCTGCCATCCGCGCAGCTTCTTTTTATAATAGTCCATGACGCCAAATGATTTTATGGTGTCCATGTTGTAAAAGGTCTCGACCTCGAATGCGGTGACCGAACTGCTCATCTCGCGCACCTTCTTGCCGTACTCACGCTGCCTGCGGATGAAATAGCGCGACATGATAAGAAGCACCGGCGCGGTGCCAAAGGAAATCAGCGCCATGACTTTGCTGAGCGACCAGATCGCAACAAAAGTGATAACAAAGTTGTAGACCGCGATGATTATCGAGGGCAGCCAGCTGATCGCGTTCGTGGCCACAGTCCCGGTATCGCTGCTGAAGCGGTTCAGGATGTCGCCGCTCGAATATTTGCTGAGAGAAAGCCACTCGGAGTCGACGATCTTGTTGAAAATATCGGCCTGGATCTCGTTGTTGATATTGATCCTGAGCTTAAGCGTAATGCGTTTAAGGACATTATTGATAATGATCCTGAACGCCGCGCTTCCGAGAAGGATAAATATCATCGTACCGAGCTTGTCCATCTGGTAGCCGGTAATGATATCGATCACGTACTTGCTCACCAGGGAAGCGATCAGCCCGAGGGTGGTGCTCACGATGCCCAGGATAGTGTAGAAAACTATCGCTCCCTTGAAGTGCATGCTGTACGAGAAGATCCATTTCCAGTCGTCAATGATCTCGGAAAAGGTTCCGTCCTTCAGGGATTCTCTCAGTTTTTTCACAGAGTCGAACTCGAACATCCCCGGCGCGCTGCTGAGCGGGTCGCCGGACTTCTGCGAGCCGGTACCTTCCGGGGCGGTATTCTCCCCGCCGGTATTCTGATCTGCGTTTTTCTCATCTAGATCTGCCATAAAACAGAACCTCCAAAAGCCTGCTGTAAGATAATGCAGGCCATACCAATCTATTTCTTATTCTTACGCCTCTTCATCTCGCCGGTCCCGCCCTCGACAACGCCCTCGGAGCCCAGCACGCTCTTTATCGTGCCCAAAAAGCACTTGAGGTCAAAGAGGAAGGCCGTGAGGCCGCCCTTGTTCAGCTTTGCGGTGTATTTCCCGTCGAGCCGTGCCTTCACCGGGATCTCCAGCTCGTCACGTCCGTTTATCTGTGCCCAGCCGGTAAGCCCCGGCTTAATGTCGTTCGCGCCGTACTTATCGCGCTCGGCCACGAGATCGTCCTGGTTCCAGAGCGCGGGGCGAGGCCCGATTATCGCCATGTTCCCGACAAAAATATCCCAGATCTGCGGGAGCTCGTCGAGCGAGGTCTTACGCAGTATCTTTCCCACGCGGGTAATGTATTTATCAGGATCCTCAAGCAGGTGCGTCGGCACGTCGTGAGGCGTGTCCATCTTCATCGTGCGGAACTTGTGCAGGTTAAAGAGGCTCTTCCCCTCTCCGACCCTCTTCTGGGTAAACAGGACCGGCCCCGGATCGTCGATCACGATCGCGAGGGCGATCGCCCCAAAAACCGGCGACAGGATTATCAGCGCGCCGAAAGAAAGGACCTTTCCTATGATAGGCTTGATGACATCTTTATACTGGTTGCTCTTCTTCATTATTTCCCCTGCAAAAGCTACCCTTCCGTGTATGAATCATATTCGCTGAAAGACATGTTCTTCCGGTCCTTGTCAGAAAGGATCAGATCGTCCTCGGTCAGTCCTTCCGGCAGCGGCCAGGTAATTGCGAGATCCGGGTCGTTCCACATGATCCCGCCCTCATCGTCCGGGTGATAGAAATCCGTGACTTTATAGCAGAACTCCGCATAATCGCTGAGCACCAGGAAGCCGTGCGCGAAGCCCTTCGGGATGAAAAGCTGCTTCTTGTTCTTCTCGGAAAGCTCGATGCCGAACCATTTTCCGAAGGTCCCGCTCTCCCTGCGGAGATCGACCGCGACGTCGAAGACCGAGCCCCTGATCACCCTGACCAGCTTGTCCTGCGGGAAGCGGATCTGGAAATGCAGCCCCCTCAGCACGCCTGCGGACGAAGCGGACTGGTTGTCCTGGACGAAAGTAACGTCTATTCCGGCCTCCGCGAGGTCGCGCTCATTGTAGGTCTCCATATAATATCCGCGGCTGTCGCCGTGCACCTCGGGCGTGATGACGTATAAGCCGTTGATCCCGCCGGCATTCTTCTCAACATTTATTCTGCCCATGAACAGACTGCTCCTTTCTCTATAAAATCAACCGACCCAGGCGAAATGTTTAAAGTGATCACGCCTGTACCCATGTTTATATTATATCCCAATATAGAATAATCCAAAATCAGGACTTAGTAAATTCCAAAGTATAAATATAGGAAATTCCAAAGTCTGTTAGCAAAAAAAATAAAAGGCAAGCTTCCACTTGCGGCTGCTTGCCCCTTATAAATACATTGAATCTTTTATCCCATCAGATCTTCGTCAATGGCTTTTGCTGCTGCCTTTCCTGCACCCATCGCCAGGATTACGGTAGCCGCTCCGGTCACGGCGTCGCCGCCGGCATAGACGTGCTCGCGGCTCGTCTTTCCGGTCGCTTCGTCAGCAACGATGCAGCCCTTCCTGTTGGACTCAAGGCCGGGTGTCGTGGACTTGATCAGCGGGTTCGGCGAAGTGCCGATCGACATGATCACGCAATCTGCCTCGATATCGAACTCGGAGCCCGGGACCGGATGAGGAGATCTCCTGCCGGACGCGTCGGGCTCGCCAAGCTCCTGCTTGAGGCAGGTGACCGACTTAACGAAACCGTTCTCGTCGCCGTTGATCTTAACGGGGTTGTTGAGGAGCTTGAAGATGATGCCCTCTTCCTTAGCGTGCTCGACCTCTTCCCTCCTGGCCGGAAGCTCTTCCTCGGACCTTCTGTAAACGATGTAGACATTCTTCGCGCCGAGACGGAGCGCGGACCTTGCAGCGTCCATTGCAACGTTTCCGCCGCCGACTACGATAACATTATCGTTCTTCTTGATCGGGGTGTAGCTGTCAGGCCTGTAAGCCTTCATGAGATTGCTGCGGGTGAGGAACTCATTTGCGGAATATACGCCCTTGAGGTTCTCGCCGGGGATCTTCATGAAGGAAGGAAGACCTGCGCCGGAGCCGATGAATACGGACTCGAAGCCCATGTCAAAGAGCTCGTCGATCGTAACGGTCTTGCCGATGACTACGTTGGTCTCGACCTTTACGCCGAGGGCCTTGAGGCCGTCAACTTCCTTCTGCACGATCGCTTTCGGAAGACGGAACTCGGGGATACCGTAAACGAGGACTCCGCCCGCCTTGTGCAGTGCTTCGAAGATCGTTACGTCGTAGCCCTTCTTCGCGAGGTCGCCCGCGCAGGTAAGCCCGGAAGGACCTGAACCGATAACAGCGACCTTGTGGCCGTTCGGTTCCGGCTTCTCGGGAGATGCGGTCACGTTAGCATTATGCCAGTCAGCGACGAAACGCTCCAGACGGCCGATGCCGACAGGCTCGCCCTTCACGCCGCGCACGCATTTCTGCTCGCACTGGGACTCCTGAGGGCACACCCTTCCGCAGACAGCGGGGAGCGAAGAATCCTTATTTATTACCTGATAAGCGCCCTCGAAATCATTTTCCCTGATCTTCGCAATGAACTCCGGGATCCTGATCCCTACGGGGCATCCGGAAACGCAGGGACTCTTTTTGCAGTTAAGGCACCTCTCCGCCTCGTCAAGCGCCTGGGAAAGCTCGTAGCCGAGAGCTACCTCGTTAAAATTCTTATTTCTTACGTCCGGTGCCTGGCTCGGCATCTCGTTTTTCTTTAGACTCATATTCGGCATATTACTTCACCTCCATTTTCAAGAGATTGCAGACATGGTCATGAGCCTGTCTTTCGAAATCGCGGTACATAGTCAGCCTGCTCATGGCCTCATCAAAATCCACCTGGTGGCCGTCGAAATCCGGGCCGTCAACGCAGGCGAACTTTGTCTCGCCGCCGACCGTAAGCCTGCAGGCGCCGCACATGCCGGTGCCGTCTACCATAATGGGGTTCATCGAGATGACAGTCTTTACGCCGAACTGCTTGGTGAGCGCGCACACGAACTTCATCATGATAACCGGGCCGATCGCGATCACTTCGTCGAACTGCTCTCCGGCTTCAAGGAGCTTGCGGAGCGCGTCGGTAACGAGGCCCTTCTCGCCCCAGTTGCCTTCGTCGGACATCTTTACAAAATGGTCCGTGATCGCTTCGTACTGATCTTCGAGAATGACAAGGTCTTTATTCTTAAAACCTGCGATTACGGTAACTTCCGCGTCGAGATTATGCAGCTTCTTGGCTACGGGATACGCGATCGCGTTTCCTACGCCGCCGCCGACAACGCAGACCTTCTTCAGCCCTTCGAGTTCGGATTCTTTTCCGAGAGGGCCAACGAAATCCTCGATATATTCGCCCTGGTTTTTAGCATTTAAAAGCTCGGTGGTCGCGCCGACGATCTGGAATATGATCGTAACGGTCCCCTTCTCGCGGTCGAAATCCGCTATGGTGAGGGGAATACGCTCGCCGTCTTCATTGACTCTCAGGATGATGAACTGCCCCGGCTCAGCCTTCCTGGCTATCAGCGGAGCGTCGATCTCCATAAGAGTAACTGTAGGATTTAAGTTTTCCTTGCGTAAAATCTTGTACATCAGTCACATCTCCTATTCATGCTGTATACTCAGATTATTAACTTAATAATAACACATCGTAATTCTGAGGAACTATAGTTAATGCATATAATATCATATTATCTTTTTGAGGGAAGAATAGTTATTTTATTCACATTATTATTCTTCTGAGAAGGGTTCTGCCGGGAACTATATCAAAAAAGCCTGACGCGCCACAGATTCTTGATCTAACCTTTGAAAGCCAGTTCAAAAGGCGCGTCAGACATTTTTGTTCTTTATAATAAAAAAGGATATGGTCCTAAGTTTACCGTATACCCCGCTGCAAACCGCCGGGAGCTAATGCCCGTTTCTTACTGTCATACCACCACAGTTTAAGCGATTAGTCATTGATTGGGACCTCAAAAATGCGCCAAATTTCAGTTATTTGCAATTTACAAACAATTGAATGTTTCGTATTTCATCGTATCACTGTTCCTCGACCAAATCGATTATTACAATCTCCGGAGGATTATTGAACCTCGGAAGCTTCTCTCTCTGACTTCCAAGCCCCCTCGTGATTATCATATCCTTCACCGCAGAAAAATGAAAGTCTCCAAAGTCGTACTCCGGCCAGTATCCCTGATCCCCGGCGTAAAGTCCTCCAACAAAAGGAATGATCACCTGTCCCCCGTGGAGATGCCCCGACACTACCAGATCAATGTCCCAGGTATCTGCCGCCTCCCCAAATATAAAACTGTCCGGGCGATGAGCCATCATAATCTTAAATAAGTCTGAACCCTGGAATTCCTCCAGGAACTCAAGCATGTCCTGATCCATCGCGGTCTTATCCATGTGACCTTTACCATCATAAGCAAAGGCGTAATCATATAAGCCGCCAATCAGGATATCATTTCCATTTACTGCGAGAAATGCGGACTCTTCATCCAGGACGACCGCACCCGATGCTGTGAGCTCTTCGATGAGTTCCGGGTGCCCGGCCTCAATAAAGCCCTTCTCATGATTACCAAGTGAAAAATAGACTGGAGCGATTTCAGAAAGCTGGCTTACAAGTATAATTACGGCTGAAGAATCCTCCGAATATGAATTCAGGAAATCCCCCGCCATCAGGATAAGGTCCGGTTGACACTTGGAGATACGATCAACCAACTCAACATTATCTGTGCCGAAACTGTGGTCATGTAGGTCCGCTATCAGCACCATTCGGACCGGCTGAGATATTTTGTCTGAACTGATCTCATATTCTGTTTCCGACAAAGTGTTATAGGAATAGTAAAGCTCTACGGCTGCAAAGGCAGCCAGGAGCAGAACGATATGGAGAATAATAACAATCCGCTTTTTAGTCTTTCTCATAAGCCTTTACCCAGAAAGTTCTTCACCCTGCATAGCTTCCAGAAATCCTTCACTGCAAGGTTCGTCCACATCTTTGCGTGACCGGTCATGCCGGCAATTGTCCCCTTATCTGGAGTGCACTCAGCCCGGATGGAATCGATCTTCCTGACGGCTTCCTTCTGCTCTTCACCCGAAAGGTGCTTCAGCGTCATCTGACCGCTGTAAATGCATGAGCCGAACAGGTTCAGCGCCGCGATCTGCGTCAGCTCGGGGAAGTTCTCCTCAACATACTGCTGCCGTGCAAGTTTAGCCTCCAGCGCGTCCAGCCTTTTGAGACTGTATCCTGCCCCCATTATGCTGCCGGGCCGCTGGAAATAATAGTACAGTCCATCCTCTATCTTAGTTACTTTACCGGCTCTCCCGAAAACCTGATATGTCCAGAACTCGTCTTCATTTGTCTTCCCGACCGGAAAGAGCATGCCCTCGAGGCATTCTCTTCGATAGATCTTGTTCCAGACGGTCTGATGGAAAACACAGTCCTCTATCAGGAGCTTCAACCCTTCAGAGGTGCCTACTGTCATAGTCTCAGTGGTGCTTGTACTGGAAGGTCCCTGGTTTACAGAGGTTTCCTCATCATTTCCATCTGTCCGAATAAAGCCGCACTCGCAGATATCAGCACCAGTTCTTTCCGCGGAGGCAAAAAGCCTTTCCAGAAATGTCGGAGAGACCCAGTCATCGCTGTCCACATAGCTGATCCACTCGCCCTGAGCAATCGCAAGCCCGGCATTTCTGGCATCAGAAAGCCCTCCGTTCTCCTTATGGATCACCCTGACCCTTGCGTCTGTCCGGGCATACTCTTCACATATCTCGCCGCAGTTATCAGGCGAGCCGTCATCCACAAGGATCAGCTCGGTGTCCTTGATGGATTGCGCCAGAAGAGAATCAACACAGCGGCGCAGATAAGGCTCTACTTTATAGATCGGTACGATTATGCTGATCATAATTCCCTCTTGTTGTCAATTCACATATAAACAGATTGGATATTCCATTTTTAAGTTAGGAAAAGCAGGTAATAGAATTCCCCTATCTTTTATTAAGCTCCAACTTGGTTTACCAGATTCAATAACCTGCCATCCTTGTAAAACTCTCGCCCTGGAATCAGGTCCGGCACACATTCTTTATCTTTGTATTCCGGATAATATACCGTATCCGGGTCTTCTCTGTTTACTGCTGAGAATAGAATTTTAGGATAAGGGATTGTTCTCCATTCCTCGTAAACATCGTCCGTGAAGCCTTCCATGTCTGTAGCAAGAATCATTATTTTTTCAAAATTAACGCGCTCTTTTCGCCTTTCCCATACTGTCTTTGCTTCAGAACAAGTATCGTAATGCATAAAATATACTGCCACGTCATCCAGATAACCTATCGGATACTCTTCTCCCCAGGTCATACGTAGTTCGCACGACAGATAGTACTCCAAATTCAATGCAAACCTCACGAAATCAGGTTCTTTAAAGAAGAGGTTTACTGTAGGCGTCAGAAATTGTTCTCCCATGTCATGATAAAACACGCCCGCAATGCAGTTTTGCGAAATGATAGAAACATTTTTAGCAGCAAATTGACTCTTCATCCTGTCTGCAATAGCATCTCTGTTCTTACGAAGTTTTCTCCCCTTTGCACGCTCCGGCAGCTGCTTTGCATCGTTAATCTTTTGAGCCAATTGTTCTTTCTTCAGAAGTGCTGAATGGTTCCTGTAATGACTCTCAGCCCTTCCGTCATGCATAATATTTTCAATAAACCGCAGCTTATCTTCTTTTGTTTTGGAACTGTGCACTGCCTGATACATATAATTATATTTAAGGTTCTCTATTGCTCTTTCATATTTCTGCTGTACACCAGGGTCACGCTCACTGCACAGCTCCATCATTTTCTCCAGCCGTTTAAATTCATACTGGTTTTCCACAAGTCCAAACTGGCTCATCAAAGATTGCTGGCCGGACCGGGTGTAATAGTACAATAGCTCATTTATAATCCGGCATTTCCCAATCTTTCCTGCCTCAAGGTAATCCAGAACAAACTGAAAATCTTCACCCATGCTCTGGTTCTCATCAAAGCGCAGACCTTCCTTTTTGATAATATCGCTGCGAAATGCCTTGTTCCAGATCTGTTGGAGCATAATACGATCTGCCATCATGAAGAGATCTTCACATTCTGCTAAACTCCCTTCATTAAAACAATACCGAGTCTTTATACCTGAAGCCTTATCCACCAAAAGATAACCGCAAACAGTTAATTGCATGGGATGTTGCGTCGCACTATTTAACATAATGTCAACAAATCTGCCAGAGACCCAGTCATCGCTGTCAACAAAAAATATCCACTCCCCCTGCGCCATGTCCAGCCCAAAGTTTCGTGAATATGAAACGCCTCTATTTTCACTATTCCGAAAGCATTTTACTTGCTCATTATCCTCCTTCAGCTGTTGGCAGATTACATAACTGTTGTCATTTGAGTGGTCCTCCACCAGAATGATCTCTACATCCTTCGTGCTTCCAAAAGCCAACGATTCCACACACTTACGTATCGTTTTTTCAGCATTATAAACCGGTATTATTACGCTCGCTCGAACAGCCCGCACAATTATCCCTCAATTCTATTTCTGAACAGCAGGCACCCCAACAAGTGTTATGCCATCCTGTTCAAATGAACTAATCACTACCGCATTTGCACCAACTCGAACTGAATTCCCCAGGTGGACATCGCCTATAACTTTAGCTCCGATACCTAAATCCAATTTATCGCCGATTACCGGAGATTTGTCCTGAATTCCATTATTACCGATACAGTTTGATCCATGTAAAGTGCAGAAGGCTCCAATTCGCGCTGTTTCATTCACGATAATCTCTCCGTGGTGATATATCGTCAAGCCAGGTCCAAAACAATTCTTTGGTATTTTAAAACCCAGTTTGTTCCCAAGCTTGTTTTTCTTTCGAAAAGCAGCAAGATACCTCATAGTACCCCATTTCCCTTTCCTGGTATTGTAGAAGTATTCCTCTCTCCTAAGATAAGTAACATATTTGTCAATCAAATAAACTGGATCCTGAGTCAGACGGCACATTCTTCTTGTTTTCACGTCCTGCTGCCGATAAAAACGCATATCCATAGACTGATACTTTTCAAGGTCACTTTTGCTTTTAATCATTTTGACTTATCCACTTTATGGGCCGGAACACCTACCATTGTTGCCCCTGGTTCCACATCTCTAATTACAACTGCATTTGCTCCAATTACTGCATTATCACCAACAGTAATACTCCCTAGCACCTTTGCCCCGCAGGTGATCATAACATTATTGCCAATAATAGGTGCTCTCCCGTGACCGCTGTATCCAATAGTAACCTGCTGATTGATCCAGCAGTTCTCACCGACCTTCTCGGCTGTGACCATAGTAGCAAAACCATGCTGGATAAAAAGCCCTCCGCCAATTTCCTTCGCTTCAAGGAAGAGCGTATCCAAAGGATGATACCAAAGTTTGATCCAGGAACGATAAAATTTCCTATACCTATTCCGGTAAATGAAAAGATTCCGGAATTCGGCATTATTCCATAAAAAGTGCATCAATGCTTGCTTATTCGGGGCTTCGACACCCCAGATTTCTTTCCACCTGGAAACATCTTTTAATAAGTATTTATCCTTCCAGTTCACTCCAGGGGCAATGAAGAGAAATCTAAGCCTTTCAAGAATACTTTTTACCGTCATACCTCATGCCCTTCCCGTCAGCTCTTGTTATTATGCTCTACAATTTTTTCCGGCCTGCTTCGTATGATCCAATGAAGCTTTCTCTTCAACGAAAACTCCATTTTGCATGTATCAGAACATGCCAGATAATCTTTAATTGCCTTTTGGATTGCAATAATGTTGTCAGTATCTGCATCTTTATCCTGTGCCAGTATTACAAGCATAGTTAAATAATGATAATCAAAATCCTGCTTTAAAGAAGGAAAACAAGCCAATACTTTCTCGCGCCGCATCTTAAGGTATGCAAGCTTATCATTAATAATAGCCTGTTTTGTATCGGGATCACACATTAAGCTGCCATATCGTTGACGATAGTTATATACTATTTGAGGAGATCGAACGATCATATTCACATTCATCATCCCCTGATAGGTAAAAAACTCATCGTCAATCCTATGCCCTTCCTCGAAAGTAATGCCCTCGAACAATTGTCTCCTGTACAATTTATCCCACAAAAGCCCGCAAGTCCAGTCTTCAGTATATTTCTTTAAGTATTCCATTGCATTATACTTTCGAACTACGGGCTCTGCGATATATTCCTTCGACCCTTCATGCATAATTTTTCTAAAAGAACACTGCACAGCATCTGCCTGATATTCCCTAAGAAGCTCTATCATACAGGAATAAGCATCTGCCTCAAGGTAATCGTCACTATCGACAAAAGCCAGATACTCGCCTGATGCCTGCCTCAACCCAGCATTTCTTGCCGCCGCTGCACCTGCGTTCTTCTGGTGTATGCATTTAATACGATCATCCTTACCGGCATAATGTTCACAGATCTTTCCGGAGTTGTCAGTTGAACCATCATCAATTAAGAATATTTCCAAGTTACGGTAAGACTGAGTCAAAATACTATCTATACACTTGTCCAAATAATCTTCCACATTAAAAACTGGAATAATAATTGATATCTTACCTAAATAATATGACATAGACTATATTTCCATTCTTAATCAAAAAGTCCTTCTGGCTATAAACAATGCTAACAAAAGCATATTATTTTCGCTTAAAAAGCTTACTCTTTATCGATGAAAGCATCCCTGTTTTATCGCTTTTCCCATATAAACAAATTCGTATGGTATCCTGCAAGGCTGATCCGGTCTTTATCATTTCAAAAAAATCAGTTCTTTTAGCATGGGCAGCAGAACTGCTTACGGCGCTTGGATTCTGGGCTATTGCCTGGTCTTCTGTAACATTCATCGCCCAGAACTCTTCTCGTATAGACTCCCATATTTCCTGTCCTTTTGGACTATGAATCATCAAAAGTGAAACGCCTTTATCATCATCAAAATCCGGAGCTATGTCCCAAATACCCCAAAAATCGCCTAATGTTATATCTGAACATCTCTCAACGCCTTTAAATGAGCAATTCTCGCAAGATGGCCGCAGATATAAATTATTCACGAATCCTTGCATAAACAAGTCTTCTCCCTGCTTCTTCTGATAAAGAGCTCCATTTTCAAACTGCAGAGACACACAGTAAGAATACCTGCTCCATCCCGTCGTTTTATCACGTAGATTCACGGTTTTCAAGGGACTATCTTTTGCAAATGATCGCCGCTGTTCTTCTAGGTATTCCTCAAAAACCTTTGGCGACGGAACGCCATGACAGATCATGTCGACCAGCACCAGCTGTTCTCTTAACTCCTCGCTTAAATTATTCTTTAAAGCTGCTGTCTGGCAAGGGGTTCCTGTAAACAGCACACATTGTCCCCGTTGAAGTCTCTCAACAATCTCTCCATAACAATGATAAAAATTGCTTTGAGAATATTTGGCCCCACAGAACGAATGAGCTTCTTCAATTGTTCTGGCTATACTGTGGGTGACTGAATATTCATTGTTATATCCAGCAGCGCAAACGACTCCGCCTCTTTCTAGGACCTTCTGGGCAATTTCAAAGAAAACTCCACCTGAAGAACTGTTTTCTCTGATACGATCATTTTTGTTTTTTACAGCAAGAAAATTACTCTTTTCCGAAACTTCGGTTATTTGAAGGATTGGGCAAGCTTTCTCGCATGAATTACATGAAATGCATCTTGAATCGTCAATCCTGGGATAAACAAATCCCTCATCATCCACTTGCATTGAGATACATTGGGTCGGGCATATTGTACTGCACAATCCACATCCAACACATAATTCTTTCTTTGCTAACATTCACACGATCCTCAATACATTTATTCTGCGCTGTTTGCTTAACTCCGATTCTTCTGATTGGTGCGGATGAATCGATGACCAATACTTTTAATAAGTGCTTTTTCGTATTGATTCATGCTCAGCAGCCATGCAAATCCAAAAAATGCTGCAACTATCAGCAGGGCAACTATCAGCAGCACCCATAACGAATTAATCTCAATATACTTATTAACCAGAAATCCTATAACAATAGTAGGAAGAATTCCTGGAAGAATAGAGGCTATGCTTTTCCAAAAACGTCTGATATCTAATCCTACATGCTTTGCATAATAGTAATTCATAAAAACTACTGTTCCGGCAAACATACATATCAGAGTCGCAATGGCAGCTCCTATTCCGCCCCACAATCGGCTGAAGGGAATAGTAAGAATTACGTTGACCAAAGCAACAAAAAAATATACAACGCTTCTGGTTTTGTGCATATTTTTAGCTTTCTGAATCTCAATTCCAACGTTTTGAAACAGCGGCACCGCAATGGCCAGCATTAATATAAGACCTATTAAAAAAGAATCAGTATAGTCAGGGCCCGCCCACATATAGATGAATCTTTCTCCTATTGAACAATAACCAATAAGCACTAGCGAAATAATATAGAACTGAATCCTCCCCACGCGAACAAACACTTCGTCTAATGCATCAGAGCTTTCCTGATTAGCAACAATCTGGTTAATTCTTGGCGCAAAAACTGAAGAAACTGATGTCGACAACTGCATAAAATAGCTTTTAAACTGAGCGCCAACGTTATATACAGCTACTGCAGTTGTACCTTTCATGGCACCGAGCACTACATTATCTGTAGACCAGGTGATCTGATCAGTAATTGAATTCAGAAACAGAAAGCCTGAAAAAAGAGTTATTTCTTTTATTGCTTCTTTTTTGAAACCATCAAATCTAACCTGGAAAAGGATCGCCTTTCGTGCATATAAAAACATGCAGCCATATGATAATACGCTTATCGCAAGTGAAACAGCAGATAAAGCAACTGCTTTTCCTCCTGATCTAAGCGCAATAATATTCACAACAGGATTTATAAGTGCTGCTGCCAGGAGCACGATGCGAATAAAGAAAAACTCTTCGTATGCCTGTAATGCCATCATAAACACATTACATATAAATGTAACCATCGTGTTTATGATTAGAAGTGCCATTATAATGCGCAGTTTAAGTAGTTCTTCACTGGTAAACGTGTTTTTGACTAGCTCTCCGGCAAATACCTCTATCAGCAGTCCACCGATCAGTACTAATACCGATAAAACGGAAAATATCATAAGATACATCCCATTTAACCTTTTTTCCTCTTCCCAGTCCTTTCTTGCTCGAGCAATGGCATTGAATCTTATATAAGATCCTCCTATACCAAAGCTCAAAACAGACAGATAGGAAATAAAGGAACCCGCAGTACTGTATAATCCATACTCACTCTGGCCGAGCATTCGGAGCATATATGGAGTGTACAATATAGAGATCACCGAAGTGACAACTATATGTACATAGGACAGCAGCGCACCAGCTTTCCTTTGATTGAGATTTTTTAGGTTTCTAAGCTTCATAACACCTTATAATTTCATTAAAATGATTTGCGGAAGACTCAGCTGCTTTTTTATATTCAGGGATTATCTTTTCCAATATGCCCTTCTGATTGTCTCCTGTATCAAACAGCCATTTGCACTGTTCAACAAGCATGCCCGACTCATTCATACGATCAACCGGAAGAACATATCCTTCATCTGTTCCAAATAGATCTGTGGCAATTCCCTTTGATTTTATCGAATACCCAACCGCCAAAGTAGGAACATTCGATGAATATGCAGCTATAGTGGCGTGCGTTCTTGCCCCTATAAAGAATCGGCATCTTGCAATATATCCTTTTAATTGTTTACAATTCCCATCCCTAACATACGAAACACGTTCTGAATTGCTGTACTCACAGTATAATTTCTTTATCACTTCATAGTCATTATTGTACGACCAGACTACATGCGGTATCAGACATACGTTCATATCGGTTTCTTTTAATATAAACCTTATTAAGAACTTATAATTATCATACAGACAGTTTTCAGCCCCTGCATAATCAAAAATCATAGGGCTGATATTTATTCCAATAGTTCTTCCTTCAATAAAATGTTCCGGTAGCGGAAGGTCTTCTCTTTCAAGCAAAAATGCCGGATCAGCTACCTTCACAGTATTGGGATTAAGCTCCCTCAAATAATTGTAAGACAGACTCTCTCTGGCCGTAATTAGATCGAACCGGACGATATCCTTTTTTATCTCATCTGTGAGAGCCTTTTCATCAACAGAGCAGCCCCATAGCACGGTTTTTACAGCATATTTTCGTATCTCAGCATCCAATTCAACCGCCTGTTTTGCAGACCATGGATAACAATAATTATCCCCTCCAACAGAAACAGCTGCATTTCCCCTGAACTGGTCCCTTAAGAAAACCTGAAGGTTTGCTTTGCCATTATGCAATACTTTTCGTTTGAATAAAGATTCGAAATATGACTTTGAAAATCTGCTTATTTCTTCAGCAACAATCACCTTCTCAAAACATTCAGCTGCACCGTACTGTTCATCCTCTGTACGATTCCCTGACCAAAGGACCATGTTCTTTGGTCCACCGAGAAGCTTGGATGTGGTTCGAACAATGGCCTCGCATCCATGATTTCCACTTCCGCCATGCATAAAAAGGATTTTTTTCATATTGCTCACACTAAAACTCAGGCCAAAAGGCGAAAAGATTTCCTTCCAACATTATCTAATCAAACCCAAATAATAGAATTACAATTTATTTTTCAACCATATCCCCATGCGGTAAACCAGAAACTTTCCTCTGGAACACTTTAGGATCTCATTTGTTTTACTATATCCAATTTTAGCAGCAAAGCTTTCTGCGAAAAAGTTCTTCAAACAATGTCTGAGCATCTCAGATTTGTTTTTCTGATAATTCGCAGGTTTTTCCATAATAGAACGATAAACCTTTGCCCAACATTCTGCCTGCCAGATTGGATCTGCACATCTGCTTGTAATAGAACCAGGAGTTACTCGATAATGATAATAGGGAACCGGCGTATACACAAATCGTTTTAAATGATTCAGCAACTTTCCTGTCCATGCTACGTCCTCCAGGTTGGTTAATCCCTCATCAAACAAGATATTGTTTTTTACAACAATTGATCTTGAAATCAGCATTCCAACGCAAAAACAGCCTTGACGGCAAGAAATCATCCCTTTTAATCCGCCGCATTGCAATACTTTTGCATTTGACTCAATGGCAGTGTTATCATCAAGCTCTTCCTCTTCGAAAAAGCGGTCAAAAGCGCATAAGAAAGCAGATCCTTCAAAAGTCTTAGATAATTCTTCTAATCGTTCTAAAGCAAAACTATCTAACAAATCATCTGCATCTACGAACGAAATAAAAGCCCCGCTTGCTTTTTTAATCCCTTCGTTACGAGCACTGGATACTCCGCCGTTTTGCTTATGCAATGCTACGATTCTTTGGTCTTTCAATTTCCATTCATCACATATCCTCGAAGAACCATCTGTTGACCCGTCATCTACGAGTATTATTTCTAGTTCACGATAGGACTGATTAACAATGGATTTCACACAGCTGTCCAGATATTTCTCTGCATTGTAAACAGGTACAATAACACTGATTAAATCACTCATTTAATTAACATCCCAATTGGGCTTTCGAATGTGATCGTAACGCTGATACAATTGTCTATACAGTTCTGGCGCACGCTTCATTAACCCATAATTAATTTTTTGTTTAATCGATACTCCGGAACACACTGATAGCCCTTCTTCTATCCTTCCCTGCAACTCACGAATTGTTGATCCAGGAGCACTATTATCTGCAAATATCCTTACGCGATACTCTGTGATTCTGGCATAAAGCAATCGAATTAAAGCACTGTTTTCAACTGCCGTTCCTTTTACCAATTCCAATATTTTTTCAGCAGCCGCAACACAGTTTTGAGCCGAAATTACTTTTTCAGTATCAGAAGTCGCAGAATGAGGCCGATCAAAATACTGATATGCAGGAATATCATAGTAAATGGTTCTTTTTGCTTTCAGGAACAACTGTACATTAGCCAGAACATCTTCATTAATTTTGAGCTCCGTATCCAATCGAACAGCTTTGAACAGCTCTTTTCGATAAAGCTTGTTGCATAAACTGCCTACAAATAATTCTCCATCAATCAAACAGCGCACAGCTTCCAATGAATCTTGGATAATTAACTTTTCAGTGCCGTTCACATCTTGTATGGTACCATCCTGATTATGCCTGCGGTATCCACAATGCACAATGTCTACCGTATTATCTGTCATAAAAGAATAGAGTATATCATACATATCCTGTGAAATCGAATCGTCGCTGTCTACGAACGTAATAAAATCACCGGAAGCATGATCGATCCCGCGATTTCTGGCAGCAGAAACGCCTGAATTCTTCTGGGAAAGAATTCGAATACGTTTATCATTCTTTTGATATTTCTCTGCCACTGTCAAGCTGTTATCCGTAGATCCATCATTGACACATATTATTTCCAAGTCAGAATAAGTCTGACCTATTATGCTCTCAAGACAATCGGCAAGGTATTTTTCCGCATTGTAAAAAGGAATTATTACGGATATCATCAGCTGCTCCACTTTTACTAACTACCTAACTCAACACACTGGCGGCAAACAGGAATACTCTTTCGATTCAAAGTAGCGGAAAGCATCTTTCCAGCCCTGTCTCGCAATTTTACCATCTTCTTTCGTCATTCTGCCTCGAGACACAGATACTCTTTCATATATTTTCTCCCAGAATAACCGATATTCAAAACATAATTTTGCCCAGATGCGCCCTTGCAAACTTTTCTTTTGCTCATAAATAAAACGTTTCCAAAAGACTGCCCGGTTAAAGCGAAGTGAATATATGAATGAAGGCTTATTGTTCTGGATAGATGTTTTCGCATCCAGATGCTCATAGAAGGCATCCTCTACTACAATTGCTTTTTTTCCCCTTAGCCAAGCTTTATAAAAAAGCACCTGATCTTCCATCGCAGAATATCCATTTTTATCAATCCATATTTCCGCTGAAAGATCTACTTCCTTCATCGCTTTAACATCAGCAAAAAAGCATGTTCCAGCTAATGATTGTGACTCATAGTATTTCTTATCTGCCTTCAGATGACGATTGTATGAATATCCAGTCGTGTTTAAGACTGATACATATCTATCTCTATGGAAAACCGTAGGCGCCGCTCTACCCATAACAGCATCACTCATAATATGAACCTTTCCCGCAGGAAGGAAAGAATAAAGGGGGCCCGCTGAAAATAATCCCAGACCCTGTTTTATTGGAACATATAACTTTTGAACAAAGTCAGGTCCAAAACATACATCATCATCGCACACCAATGCATATGGGCTTTGGCATAGGTTAATCCCTGCCATCCTTTGGGACACCATCCCTTTTGGGGAGAAGCTAAAAACTTCATACCCTAGCTTCTCTGGGGGAAGGTCAAAGCCCTCCGGCAAAACGACAATCACTTCTCTAGGCGCAGGTTTCAGATTCTGTATTGAATTCAGGAGCTGCTGATACCGATTTCCGGCCTTTCCTATTGTCCTTATCACTACGGAATAATCAATGGATTCCAACATCATTTTCTCCTAACTTATACAGCAGCATCTCTTCCACTGCTCCGACGGTCTGCTCTTTCTGAAAAACCTTCCCTCTTGCTTCTGCCTGTGCTTTGTATCGTTCCAGGAGATCATTATTCTCCAGCAGAGTCCGGATCCCCTGATAAAGCGCTTCCTCATCGTTATCCGTAACAATTCCGTATTCATTGTGTTCTCCCAGCATCTCCGTCATGCCGGAAACATTCACAGTACATACGGCTGTTCCTACAACAAGTGCTTCTGTCACTGCCGTGGAAAAGCCTTCTGAATAACTCGAGCAGACCATAATGTCACACTTTGCCACATATTTATACGGATTGGCCTGGTAACCCAAAAGGCTTACCTCGTCTTCCAGATGGTTTTCTTCAGTATAATTTCGAAGCTCTGATTCGAGAGGCCCCCGCCCCAGGAGATACAAATGTACTTTTCGACCATCTTCCTTCAGCCGCTTCACGATCCGAAGCAGCCGGTCGAATCCTTTAACTTGCTTCAGTGTTCCTACAGCCACCAGTTTTACTGTGCTGGCGGTTTCTGTTTCAAGTTCCGGGGCCGGTTCTTCTGCCAGGCTCCTGATCTCGTCTGATTCCACCGTGTTGTACAGTACTGCGCATTTCTCCCGGACAGGCATCCAATGACAGAAATTATCCTTCATGTACTGGGACACGCAGACTATCCGGTCAAATCTCCCATAGCACTCGGCTGCCTCTGAAGCACTGCGGAAAGAAGCCGCAGCCTCGTCCATTGAAAAATGATTGCTGTGTATCCACGATACCAGCTTCGTCCCAGGGACCTCACAGCCACTGATCACTCTTGCAGAGGGTCCTTCTAGATAGGAAACTTCAATGTCGTACCGTTCCTTCACGCAGAGCCTGTGCAGCTGCCGGGGCGTAAGCATTTTCATCAGCTTACTGTTTCCCGGAATCATCTTAGAAAAGACCGCATGAAAATGTACATCCGGTTTCAGAAACTGCTCGTTGACTCCGCCTCCAAAAAGCACCGTGACAGAGATATCAAATTTTTTCCGATCCAGGTTGTTGACCAGGTTGACAAGGACCTTCTCCGCGCCCCCCTGCCCCAGATCGTGGATCAAAAACAGTATTTTTTTCTTCATTCTCCGACCAGTCTCTTCTTATGCAGCCTGTCGTACACCGGCTTAGGCAGTAAACCTACAAGTATTGGCCTGGCTGCCCTCAACAGGTTCCTCTTCGGCAGTCTGAGTTCCTTCACCGCCAGAGCTGTTACGTAAGCCTCATTGATGCGGTACCGGAATTTCCTTCGGCTGTATGCATTCCTGTCATCCCTCATCTGATAATAAGGCTCCTGCAGATTCATGCCGCGGTATCCTTCACGGTACATCTTGATCCATAGGTGGTAATCTTCCAAGCGCAAAAGTCGGGGATCAACAGTATACCCTTTGACGGCTTCGTATGCCTCATGCCTTACCATGCACGGTGCGTGGCAGAAAGGCGAACCGGAAGCGAAGTCTCTCTCCGATACGAACTCGGGGTGCCTTATGATCCCCCATACTCCGGACTCATCGAAAAACTCCATCGCGGTACTTACGATAGCTATCTCAGGATGATTCCTTAAAGCTTCAATTTCTTTCTCAAAACGATCCGGGCTGCAGAGGTCATCCCCATCCATACGTGCGATGAAACCTCCCCGGGCCTTCTTAAGGCATCTGTTTAAAGTATAGTTAAGTCCTCTGTTGCGGGCGTTTCGGAGCACCAGAATCCTGTCCGGATGACGGGCCGCTATGCTTTTAGCAGTTTCATATGTCGAATCAGAAGATCCGTCATCGCACATGATGAGTTCCCAGTCCGAATAGGTCTGATTCAGGATACAATCAATAGCTTCCTTTAAAGTCTCCGCACAGTTATATATGCCCATGATAACAGACACCCTATTCGGATACTCATAATTCTGCCAATCTGTTTTGCGATCAGGCGAGGCCATGGTTGCTTCAGAATTCGACCGTTTTTCTCCATGGCTCTTATTCACCAGCCTGCGGCGATCCTCCGCGATGTATTCATGAAGCTTTTTGCTGTCATACCGGCCTTTTACATGAGCCACAGCCGCTGACCCCATCCGTTTTCCTTCATCCGGATCACGGTAAAAGTACTCCATCTTCTGGAAAAGATCCTCCGCGGATCCCGGCTTGACGAACAGCCCGGTCACTCTGTCCTTTAAAGATTCTCTCGGGCCTTCAATGTCTGATGCGATGACCGGGACTCCCATGGCACCGGCCTCAATAACTACGCTTCCGAAGCCCTCTCTGTAGCTCGGGAGCAGGAGGCAGTCCATTGCGGCCATGTAGCGCTGAGGGTCTCGCACGCTGCCTGTATATATGACCATGTCAGACCCCTTAGACCACTGATAAAGCTCTTTATCCAGAGTCTCTGTCTTATCTTCCATTCCGACCATAAGCAGGTACATGGAAGAACTATCCTTTGAGAGGCTTCTGAAAGCCTGCATCATTTCATTAAAGCCCTTATCGCGGTCCGTACGCCCAACAAAGCCAAAAACATATGCGTCTGCAGGAATACCGTATTCTCTTCTGATCTCATCCCGCCATGCATCTTTGGAAGCTATCTGAAATCGATCCATATCCACGCCTGCAGCACTGCCATTCCAGACTACTGAACTCTTCTTTGAAGAAAAAAGTCCTTCCTTCCGGCCTAGTTTAAGGTTTCCCCGGCTGTCAGGTTCCACCTGAGTCGACAGCAGGCATGTCAGCT
Source organism: Lachnospiraceae bacterium (assembly GCA_024685315.1). Taxonomy (GTDB): domain Bacteria; phylum Bacillota; class Clostridia; order Lachnospirales; family Lachnospiraceae; genus UBA2912. The sequence goes on along the minus strand of JAIKVW010000044.1, from coordinate 52,543 downwards.
TTTCAAGGGCTTTCATGAAAGTGCGCTTTTTGCCCTTTTCTGATACGTAACGCAGTCCCCACTGGCAGTATAGCCTCACCTTTATCCCTGCAAGCTTTCCTGCAAGAGCTGCATACAGGGAAGCATTCGGAGTGGAGTACTGAATGATGTCATATTTTTCTGCTCTAAAGAGTTTATATATGCTGCGGAACGAACTCCAGGCATTGACCGGATCCATGCCTCGCTTCATAGGAATAGCTACGCATGATGCGTAGTCACTGTTTTCCTTCTGAAACTCAGGAGGCATATTACAGACCAGCGTTACTTCAAAGCCATGATCTCTCAGGTACCTCGCGGTATCTGTCACGAACCACCCCATGGTTTCTGATATCGTCGTAAGGATACATATACGAATAGGATGGTTATCCTTTTTTCCCATACCACCACTCCTAGATGAACAGCCTTCCTAAATTAGTCCATACTGGTATCTTATAGCATAAGCATAATAAGCAAGGTACAAAGCTATCATTGCAAAATAGACTACCCTCGCAGAAAACTTCGTGAACATCAGGTCTATAGTCCTGATCATCGCAGGGTAAGCGTAAAGCGAAGCATATATAGGGAGCCTTCCTATAAATATTCCGCTCGTAAAAACCGATATCCAGTAAAGTCCCGCAGAAATTACCGACATATTTGAGCAGTAATTCAGCACCGGATCACGTTCGTCCCTTATATATCGGCGCCCCAGCAGGCTTATGAGCGCGGGAATGCTGTATACCAATGCCCGGATCGGAGACGTCCCGTCGTCATCCCAGCTCTTCCAGTCACTCACGACGTTCTCAAACTGAGTGTCAGTTAGCAGTGTATCGAGAATTTCTGTAAACCTGTCTACATATACTATTACAGCGATTACAGCGATTATCCAAAGGATGGTTTTCCAGTTCCACGCCCTGCCTTGGCACAGAAATATGAAAGGGATCAGTATCAGCGCTGACATATGGAAAAGAGCCGCGATCAGAATAATAATAATCGCCCGGATAAATTTTTTATTCACCGCAAAGTAGAATCCCGCGAGCGTAATGGTCACAGCGGTGAACTGTCTGATCCCATTAAACATCCATGAAATATAGTCTGTCGAGGCTATAAACAGAAAATAACAGAGGACAAAACTAGAAGAATACTTCCTGAAAAACCGGAACACAAAGAAAGCCTGCGCCGCGGCAAGTATGATAAAATATAGTTGTACACGATTCCCGATAACAGTCTTAATCAGAGCTGAGCTGAAATAAAAACCTCTGTCTTTAGTGACGACATTAATTATATAATCCGATATTCCTGACAAAGAACTGGGCATTAGCGCAAATGCTCCTCTGTATCCGGCCGTGTCACCTACATTCCCACGGAATCCTGTCCATATCACAAGGGGCAAAACTGCAAGGATTACTCCTGGAACACTTATCCCCCCGCCGCGGTTCCATACCGCCACTTCGTCCCGGCCGCTCAGTATTCTCGATGACCAGACCACGAAGCCCACAAAGGCTACCCACACTAAAATCAATAAATAACCTGACATATCTTAATCCGGTAAACTCACTTTCCTCGGTCTGTAGGTCGGTACCATTGCTGCGACGGCATCCCTGATCCCGCCTGACTCTTCTATGGATGCATCGCCAAGCCTCTTGAGGTCCTCGCAGAACTTTTCGTCATCCATAGGTATCGGACTGCCTATGCTGATCAGCTTATTCGTGGTAGTGCGAAGGCCCTCCTCGTCCATAAGCCTTTCCTCGTAGAGCTTCTCTCCCGGGCGCAGCCCGGTGTATACTATCCTGATATCCTTGTCCGGCTCATGGCCTGAAAGCCGGATAAGGTTCCTCGCCATATCATCGATCCGGACAGGTTTTCCCATGTCAAGCACCATTATGTTGCCTTCCATGCTTCCGGAATAATATCCGGCCTGGAGGACCAGTGAAACGGCCTCTGGGATCGTCATGAAATAACGTATTACATCCTTATGCGTTACGGTCACCGGACCGCCTTCTTCAATCTGCTTTTTAAACAGCGGTATTACGGATCCGCTGGATCCAAGGACGTTCCCGAAACGCACCGCAACGAAATGAGTGCGTTCTGCAGAGCCCAGCTCCTCGTCGAGCTTCTGTGCCTTGCGGTCCATCATCTGTATGATCATCTCGCAGATACGCTTTGAAGCACCCATGATATTGGTCGGATTAACGGCCTTGTCGGTGCTAATAAGGACAAAGCTCTTAACGCCATACTTAAGGGCTGCTTCAGCGACATTGAAGGTCCCCATGACATTATTCTTTATAGCTTCATTGGGGCTGCCTTCCATCAGAGGCACGTGCTTATGGGCTGCCGCGTGGAATACGATCTCGGGACGGTATTCTTCCATGATGCTGTTTACACGCTTTGAATCACGCACGCTTCCGATGAGCGTCACGAAGTTCAGACCGTCGCCGTATCTGGCCTTCAGCTCCTGCTGGATCCAGTATGCATTGTTCTCGAATATATCGAATATTATGAGCATCCTCGGCCCTGAAGCGGCTATCTGCCTGCATAGCTCAGAACCTATGCTTCCTCCTCCGCCGGTCACAAGGACGACCTTGTCATGTATGAATTTGTGTATTTCATTGAGATCGACCTTGACAGGCTCCCTGCCGAGAAGGTCCTCTACCTCTACGTCACGGATCTTTGCGATCGAAACGCTTCCGTCCACGAGCTGGTATATCCCTGGAACGATCTGCACCTTGCAGCCTGTAGGAGTACATAACTCAAGGATCTCCCTGCGCTCATCTCCGGACGATGTAGGTATCGCGAAGATTATTTTGTTGACGCCGTATTTTTCGACCATTTCTGGTATAGCATAACGGTTGCCCACGATAGGCACACCGTCGAGGTACCGGCCTTTTTTTACAGGATTGTCGTCGATAATGCAGCAGACCCTGCTGTTTAGATATTTGCTGGTGACGTATTCATGGATCACTTCCTTGCCGGCACTGCCCGCGCCTATGACCATGACCTTCTCATAGGAATCCTTTCCCTGAACTGCCCTTGCACCCTTCAGCATCCTTAGGAACCGGTAGCTGAATCTGAGCGCAGCAGTCAGTACAAAGCACAGCACGCCTCCCATTGCCCAGAAGGAAAGCGGCATACGTATTTTTGTAATATAATAAAATACTAATATGAACACCTGGAAGATGATCCAGGCCTGAACGAGCCTTGACAATTCAAAGAAGCTTGCGAAACGCCAGATGCTGTGGTAAAGCCTGCAGATCCACATGATAACGATCGCAGCTATGATATAAGGGATAATGATCTTGCTGTAATTTTCAATGTGAATTGGATCTATAGTGGAGAAGCGGAAATCAAACCTTGCCCACAATGCAAAAAAGTATGAAAAGGCAATGATGATGGCGTCCATTATCCCCAGCATCACCTCTCTCCTTATCCAGGACCAGTCGTGGTCCTTTTTAAACCTCATGTTATTACTCAGGCTGTCCACCTTAAAACTCCTTATTTAGCCGGATTCTTTGGTATAATTCGTACATTTTAGAATACCATATACATAGGTAAAAGTAAACTTTTCAGGGCTCAAACACTGCTTCCCGGTATGTTTCTCCTCCCTGCAGAGAATTGTATTCCAGGTAATAGTAATCCCTTATCTTACGGCACTTGCTGTCATTCAGATCATAAACGCTGACTGTACCTTCACGGTCCACGTAAAGCCCGTCGCTGGTCCTGACCGGGTAGAGCTCGTGCAGTTCCAGGATCTCCTGATAATATGCTGAGAGCGGGACCCCTGCTGTGCGAAGCGCCATAGGCACCAGATCGACCATTGAGGCATAATCCGTATAGAAATCAGCATCCGTCTCAAAGTTAGTCCAGATGACATAAGGAACCAGCCGTTTACAGATGCTGTCATCGGCGATCAGCGGATCTTTACGGGCCGCAAGGCTGCTGATAAAGGAAGGAGCATGATCCCCGACCATACAGATAACAACTTTCCTCTCGGAATCACGGTAGTATTCCGTAAGATCTCTGAAGGCTTCGCAGGAAAGCTTTATACTGCTTAGGAACTCTTCCACGTCGTCAGTCAGATCGCCAAAATCGTCTTTCACGTGAACCGTGTCCAGGCCGGCGTCATTCTGCTCATATCCGCCGTGGTTTTGAAATGTCAGGACAAAGCTAAACTGAGGGGTCTCTCCTGCCGAACTGGTAATATCCTCAAGGTCGTGGTAGTTATCCTCGTCAAGCCACGCCCTGTTCCCATTCGTACCGAAATAAGAGAATACATCCGGTCCAAGGTATGCCTCTTTAAAACCCATGGCAGGATATGCAGTATCTCTGGAATAGTTTCTCGCTATTTCGCAGTGAAGGCCTCTTGTCTCATAACCGAATTTGTTCAGATATGAAGCAATGCTCCTGCCCAGCAATGAGTTGTCAAGATATGTAAAAGGCGCTGAAGTGGGCAGGATGTACATGGACTTGGACATCAGGAGCTCAAATTCAGAATTATTTGTACCTCCGCCAATTGATGGAGTTACTGTATATCCATATAATGCCCCGTCAATATCATAAAAATCCGTCATGTAGTCTGTATCGGCATGAATATCGGTATAGGAACCTATATCGCAGAATGTTTCATTGAGAATCAGTATGATATCAGGATATTCTGATTCCGTGCCCGATCCTTTGCCATCATCTCTTTCTGTGCTGTTAATTAACCGGATTATCTCATCAAGCATCTCTTCTGAGTATCCTTCAGGCTTGATTGCAGATGTGGTCTTTCCCTGAATGTCATCCAGCACCGAAACCATGAAGCCAAACTTTTCTATATTGCTGTCCCAAGGGCTCCAGGCCTGCTTTGAACTGCAAACGTTCAAAGAAATCACAAGTGCTGCTGCTCCTCCCCCCAACGCAATGCAAAGCCGCAGGATCCATCTCTTTCCCCTGGAGAGTGCAGTTAGTTCCGGTTCCGGAGTCCCTGCTGCCACACAAACCGCAAGAAACGTAAAGATCACCGTAAAAACGAACTCAGGCACGACCGGATAATTGTACTGCCCCATGACAGCCGCAGCAGTCTTTACATTAGCGAGCTCGCTCACATAGAAAGGAGATCCGTGATAAAGGATGACGTAGTAGTTAAAAGTCCCCCAGACGCCAAAGAAAAGCGATGATATGACAAGAGTGATCTTCCACTTCTGCACGATAAGAAGCAGGATCAGATTCAAGGCCCCGACGATCGCGATATTAAGGAGGAATATCCGGATGCCCTGGTTCAGGAAGGTCTCAGGAAAAGAGATAGAAGAAAACTCCATCACCAGGTATTCAGCAATGAACACCGTAACGATGCCGCTGATCCATCTGAGGATCCTGCCGGAAACTGCCTTAGCAGCCAGCCTGGATATACCGTAAAAAGCCATGTCAACCGCATGGACAGCCAGAATGCCAAGGACGGCCGCAGCTTCAAAAATAAACCATTTGGCCGGAACTGAAAACCTTCCCGCAAGAGCTGCAGCCTGGCTCGACGGAAGCCATCGAAGATAAAAGATATTCCCGGATGCAGCCGCCGCCACCCCGGCAAAGAAAACCGTCGCCTTGTGCACATACCTTCCGTCGCCGAACTTATTATAAAGGACCGCCGCTGCGATCCCCATAGCTGCCCCGGCTGCCAGGAAGATCATCAGGCTCCTCGTATCAGCTGGAGAAAAAAGCAGCATGAGACATATAAAAGCAGCTATTGTCAGTGTGGATTTTATTATCCGGCCCGTAGTACTGTCCATCAGTTCTTACCCATTGATATTTTGTCCCCGCCCTGTGAATAAGGCGGAGGTTTATCTGAATTATTACTATCTTTTCTACTATACCATATTTACCCTCATCTGAGGATTGTTTTTGACAGACTCTCCCGGACAGCCTATAATAGCAAAAAAGCTGTTAACGCATTAAATGAGGACTCCCTATGGACACATATTCCGTGACTCCCTTATCAAAGATCGGCCCTTCAGGGGCTTTTACGGTCAGGGTTCCCGGTTCGAAGAGCATTACGAACAGGGCCCTGCTCCTTGCGGCGCTTGCGGACGGCGCTTCACGCCTCCGCGGTGCACTGGTGTCAGATGACTCCATGCATTTTCTTGATTGTCTGGAGGTTCTGGGTTTTGATATCTCAAGAAATGAGACCGTAACGGAACTCGGCGTCCATCTGGAAGACATCACGGTCACCGGGCTTGGGGGACGTATTCCCGCAAACGCCCATGCTTCTGAGGAGCCTGTCAGGCTGAATGTCGGGAGTGCGGGGACCTGCGCGCGTTTTGTGACCGCGATGCTGGCCTTCGCGGGCGGGACTTACATCCTTGATTCCTCGGAGCAGATGCGCCGGCGGCCTATGGCCTCGCTCCTTGATTCGCTGATTTCTCTGGGAGCGCGGATCAGCTACCTGGGAGAGCCGGGACATTTTCCCTTCATCCTGGAATCCTCCGGCCCAGCCCGGACCTCGGTGACAGTCAATATTGACACCAGCAGCCAGTATCTAAGCGCGCTCCTGATGGCCGCTCCGGTCTGCGGGCGGGATTTTGAGATCACTGTGACCGGAACGCACGGTTTCTCTTATGTGGAGATGACTTCGAAATTAATGAAGAGTTTCGGGGTCGAAGTGGTTGATAAATCTTCTAAAAGCAGTGAAGTTAGTGCTTGTGTGGAAAGCAGCTCCCCTTCCATTTCGGACAGCTGTGCTCCGGACGCGGCTGAAAGCTCCTCCGTTACCCGCACATTCTTTATCCCCGGGGGCCAGTCCTACAGGCCCCTTGATTACGACATAGAGCCGGATATTTCCGCGGCATGCTACTTCTACGCCGCTGCAGCTGCGGCCGGAAGCACCGTGACGGTTCCCGGCGTCCTTCCCGGCAGCATCCAGGGCGATATCGCGTTTCTCGATGTCCTTAAGGAAATGGGCGCAGAGCTTGAATGCCCCGATTCCTCGAATGGTTTGTCCGGTATCAGGCTTACCGGCCCCGCAGGCAGGAAATTAAAAGGGATCACAGCAGACATGCATGCATTCTCCGACCAGGCGCTTACGCTCGCGGCGGTAGCTCCGTTTGCGGACTCGCCGGTAAGGATTGAAAATGTCGGGCACATCCGCTTCCAGGAGTCCGACCGGATCGATTCGATCATGGAAAATCTCCGCCGCATGGGGATAAGCGCGGAGGAAAGCGGCGGCTGCATCACTATTTATCCAGACACCCCGCAGCCCGCGTCGATCGCGACTTATGAGGATCACAGGGTCGCCATGGCCTTCGCCGTGACAGGTCTCTGCACGCCGGGCATCACCATCGAAGACCCCGGATGCTGCAGGAAGACCTTCCCGGAATTCTTCACGGTGCTGGAAGGGCTGAAGCGCATCTGATAGTCCGGGAAATATCAGACGAACAGAAAATGCAAACTAAACAGCAGCCAGGGAATCCTTTAATTCTCTGGCTGCTGTTGTATACCATTACGGCGCATCGTTTATTCGATATTACGTTTTAGGCAAGGGTGAAGTTTAGAAGCCGTTTTAATATTTCTCTTGTACTCGCCCCCGGCATCCGCTCACGCACTCATAGCTGCCTTTTCCATCACCCCGGTCGCTTCCAGGATATCGGTCACGTACGAGACCGGAACGATCTCGATCTTGTCCTTGACCTCCTGAGCAACGTCCTTCAGGTCGTAAAGATTCTCCCTGGGAATGAATACCCTGGTGATGCCTGCGCGCTGTGCGGCCATCAGTTTCTCAGGCAGGCCGCCGATCGGCGTAACCGCGCCGCGCAGCGCTACCTCGCCGGTCATGGCAATGTGCGGATCGACCACATTTCCTGTGAGCAGGGAGCTGAGCGCCGTTGTCAGCGTTACTCCCGCGGAAGGGCCGTCCTTCGGGACAGCGCCGGCCGGCACGTGGATGTGCAGATCGTGGTCCTTAAGCTGCTCAGCCTCCTTCGGGAAGAGGCTCTTTACCAGGCTCAGCGCGATGCGGGCAGATTCCTTCATTACGTCTCCAAGCTGGCCGGTAATGATCAGCTCGCCTTTCCCTGGCATCAGCATGGTCTCGATATAAAGGATATCTCCGCCCACCGGGGTCCAGGCGAGCCCTGTGACCACGCCTGCCTTTGGATCCGGCAGAATGCTGTCGTGCCTTATTGGCCTTGTGTCAAGCTCTTCGTGAACGATTTCCGGGGTGACCTCGACAATCGTATCGGGGTCCGAAGCCACTTTCACCGCAAGCGAACAGCAAAGCCCGTCAATGCGCTTTCGCAGGCCGCGCACCCCGGCCTCCATGGTGTAATCTGAGATCAGTGTCTCAAGCGCCTCATCGCTTACCGTCATCTGTTCTTTGGAAATGCCCATGGCTTCCATCGACCTGGGCACGAGATGCTCCCTTGCGATCTGCAGCTTCTCAAGCGGAGTGTAGCCCTGGAACTGGATGACCTCCATACGGTCAAGCAGCGGCTGGGGGATCGTGTCGAGGCTGTTCGCGGTGCAGATGAAGAGCACGTCCGAAAGATCGTAGGGCACGTTCATGTAATGGTCTGTGAATGTATTGTTCTGCTCGGGGTCCAGCACCTCCAGCAGCGCGCTTGCGGGGCTGCCGTTAAATGAAGCCGAAAGCTTGTCGACCTCGTCCAGCACCATTACCGGGTTTGAGACCCCGCTCTTGTGGATGCCGTCCATTATACGTCCGGGCATGGAACCGATGTAGGTGCGGCGGTGCCCGCGGATATCGCTTTCATCGTGAACGCCGCCGAGGCTGACGCGCACATATTCCCTGCCGAGCGCACGGGCAATGCTCTTGCCGATGCTGGTCTTGCCGGTACCTGGCGCTCCGACAAAAAGGAGGATCGAGCCTGACTGCTGCTGTTTAAGGTTCATCACCGCGATCTGCTGGATGATACGGTCCTTTACTTTCTTAAGTCCGTAGTGATCCTCGTCCAGGATGCGGCGGGCGGAGCCGAGATCAATCCTCTGGGCTTCGGCCTTCTTCCAGCTGAGGGTAGTCACAAAATCCAGATAGTCATAGAGCATGCCGGACTCAACGCTTTCCTTGCCCTCCTGGCGAAGGCGGTTCAGTACCTTCTCTGCTTCTTTGCGGGCGGTCTCGTTCATCCCCGACTCGGCAATGCGCTGCTGGAACTTCTGCACGTCAGTCACGTTCTCCGGGTGCATATCGTCCAGCTCCTTCTGCAGGTGCTCCATCTGGCGCTTTATCGCGGATTCCTTGATGCGCTGCTGGTATTCCTGCTGCTGTGAGGAATTGGCCTCGTTGGTGATCCTGCCGACCTCCATGAACTCGTAAAGGACCTTTTCTATCATCTCGATACGCTCACGCTTGCTGTCCTGAGCCAGGATCGCGTATCGCTCCTCATTGGAGATCTGGAGCATCGGGGACATTACGCAGGCAGCCGTTCCAATGGAATCTACCTGCTTTATGAAGTATTCCGCGGTCTCCGACCAGTCGAAACCGGATGAGAAACTGTGCATCTCCTGGATCAGCGCCTTCAGCTTTTCCTGCTCGACCGCGGGCTCCAGATCCTCGGTGTCCTTGCGCCTCGAGGTCACCAGCTTGATGGTGTGGTCAGGGTAGACGCGCAGGTCTTCCACATTTACGCGGTACTGGGTGCGGATCACCGCAAAGCCCTGTCTGTCGAGCTCGGTGACGGTCCCGGCAACGCCTATAGGATAAAAATCGCTCTCCTCGAGCTCCGAAAAAGACTTGTTTTCTTTGGCGACGATCAGTATCACCTTTTCGCCGACCGCGACCCCTCCTGAGCCCGCGTTCCTGCGCAGCTGGTCGGCCGGGAGGAATAATGCGGCGTCGGGGGCGATTATCATTTTGTATGTGGGAACTACTATCATCTCTATGGTCTCCTCGTATAATGTTTTCTTTGCAAAATGTTGTGTGTCTTTCTTAACTGAATGCTCGTTTAAAAATATTCCTAATTTTTCCCTGCCTGATCGGCAGGGAAAGATATCTGTTCAGTCTAATACAGCAGAAGGGCCTGCAGCATTCTGGCCAGCTCCTCGATGCGCTCCTCTCCGGCATCTGCTGAGCAGGGGCTTACTGCCAGGAAACGGACCGGGGCGAAAAGCACCGCGGTCATATTCAGGTCGCTGTAGGGTCTCAGCACGCCTCTCGCCTGGTATTCGTGGATGAGGTCCAGGATGTCGCAGGAACTCTCCTCCTCCGATACCTTTTTGGAAAGCGTCGGGCAGCGCGAGCACTGCTCCACGAAGCTGAAGATCTCCTCATGCTCGCGGCTGAATTCGTAGCAGCCCCGGACGATGGTATCGATCAGAGCATTTCCGTCCATCTCACAGCTGAGGCGCTGCATCAGGTACCGGTAAGGCGCGGTCGCGTACTCGCGGAAGACCTCGGAGAGCATGTCTTCCTTGCTCTCGTAGTAGACGTAGATCGTGGCCGGAGAAACGCCGGCTTCCTTCGCGATCTTGGATATCGAAGTGCCGTCGATCCCGTCCCGCAGGATCAGGCTCACCATCGCGTCCTTTATCCGCTGCTGCTTGTTTTCGTCTTTGATCCTCATAAGGCACTGACCTCCCGATGGATTTAATATTAAACGAACATTCAGTTATTGTCAACGACTTAAAGTCTAAACTTTTTGTAAAGGGAAAATGTAAAGCTCCGCTATCGGGCCTGAAAATGACCGGATCGCGGAGCTTCATACTCTCACAGATTTTAGAGATAGCTGACCGTTTCGGAAAGCTCCTTCCTGCTGCCGTGGTTAGCTGACGGAACCGCTCCCTCGGCGGCATAACCGAGATCCATGATCATCAGCACTTCTTCGTTCTCAGGCAGGCCGAGCGCTTCCGCAGCCTTGTCCGGGTCGAAAAAATTGATCCAGCAGCTGTCAATGCCCTCGTCCGCTGCCGCGAGGATCATATGCGTTGCGACGATGGTGGAATCCTCAACGCCCGTATCTCTCTTCCCGCCGGGATAGGTGAAAACATTGTTATTATCAAAGGCGACGACGATCACGGTCGAAGCGCCGTATCTGCAGGGTGTAATGGCATCGATCTTCGCCAGCCCCTCGGCGGACTGCACGACATATATCCGCTGCCCCTGAAAGTTTTTCGCGGTCGGAGCCAGACGCCCGGCCTCCAGAATGGCCTCGAGCTTTTCGGTCTCTACCGGCCTTTCGGAAAACTTCCTGCATGAAAACCTGTTCCTGATAACTTCCTTAAAATCCATTTGACGATCTCCTTTTTGATTATTCTGCGGCAGGCTCATTCCAGACTTCTTTTGCGAGCCTGAACACCGCCCAGCCCTTCGGCCAGCCTGTGTACATAGTGACGTGGGTGATTATGGCGGCGATCTCCTCTTTTGTCACGCCGTGAGCCTTTGCGTTCTGCAGGTGGTAGACCAGAGATGAATCCGTGATCCCGGAGGCCATCAGGGAAACAACCGTGATGATGCACCTGGTCTTTACGTCAATAGTCTCGTCATTCCACACTTCTCCGAACAGTACGTCATCATTTAAATGCGCGAACATAGGGGCGAATTCCCCGATCTGGTCTCTCCCTGCTGTCTGTACGATCTTCTCAGCCATCTTTTTCATAATATATCGCCCGTGACTTTTCCGTTCAGGAGCTTTCCGCCAGTAATATTGAGGCCCGGGTACTGCTTTTTCAGGTCTTTTACTGCCTTATCGATGCCGCTCCCACCGGAGGTGGCAAACAGCACTATCTTCTTGCCGGAGAAGTCGAAGGTCTCCAGGAAGGTGTTGATGATGGTCGGCGCGGTATACCACCAGATAGGGAATCCGATATAGATCTCGTCGTATGCGCTGAAGTCATGTTCGGTCTCTGCAAGTGCCGGGCGGGAGGACTTATCGTTCATCTCCACGGAACTGCGGCTCTTTTTGTTCATCCAGTCAAGATCCGCGCTGGTATAAGGTACTGCCGGACCGATCTCGTAGAGGTCTGCGCCGATCACGCTCGCGAGTTCCTTTGCTTTTGCTTCCGTAACTCCTGATGCTGAAAAATATGCTGCTAATTTGCTCATTGTTCTTTACCTCTTTTCAATTCATGTTCTTAAGTTATGCCAGTATCCTTCGGAGACCCGCCGAGGCAAGCTCCTCTATTCCTGTATTTACGGGAGTGATTCCTGCGATTTTCATGGCCTCTTCCTGCTTTTTGGTGTGGTAAGCATAAGGGTAGAGTCCGTGAAGGAATTCAAATAATGCTATGACAGTTTCCCTGCGCTCGGCTTCACTCCGCTCTGGGAAATGTTTTCCGAGGATCTGATCCATCAGCTCCATCGACCTTCCGTAGGCCTTTTTTAATTCCACCAGGCGCTCCAGCCGGCTGTTTTCCTCCATGTCATAGAGATTCACCGCCAGAAGTTTCAGCATGAGCTCTCTCTCTGATAGTGTATCCACGATCCGGTCTGTCAGCTCTTCAGCCGTATAATACCGCGGATCTTCCAGGATCTCCTCCAACTGTCCGCACCACAGCTCATACTCTCTTTGAAAAAGCCCCAGAAAGATCTCCTCTTTGGTCTGAAAATAGTTGTAGATCGATGTCCTGGAGAAGCTGGTGACCTCCCCGACATCCTTCAGCGTGATCTCCTTGAAACTCATGGTCCGGTAAAGCTTCGCGCAGGCATTCATGATCTCTTCTTTTCTGGCTGCGGTCAGCTCCGGTGATCCTTTAGGCATTCCGATACCTCCCAGGTGATGCTCTTGGTTCTGTCGCGATGTCAGAACGCATAAATAAAATACCGCTATTCTGACACCGTGTCAATATATGTCTTTAAGAAAAAAATGTGCAGCCTTTCGTAAGGCTGCACCTCAGGTCCAATATTGATTTTTTCTAATCCGCCATCGCGTCTTCGCTCGTAATGGTCTCGCCGTCAAGCACCATATTGATGAGCTCTTTCGCTTTCTCGACGGTCGACTCATCCCTGATCATAACGTAAGCATAAGCTCCGGGAGTCGTGTAGGTCGTCGCCGATCCGTCGCTTCCGGTCACGGCATAGCTAACAACGTTCCAGGAAGGCATCTCATTAAGCTGGAGCTTGATAAGCGCTTCGATATCGCTTGAGGTCATGTTCGTCTTGAACATTCCCTGAATGCTGTTCATGATCTGCGAATAATTGGTCAGCAGGGCAACGCCGTCAGAGCTGATCTTCTGGATGACAGCATTGATCACCCTCATCTGGTTCTGGCCGCGGACGCGGTCTCCGCCTGCGAATGAATGCCTTTCACGGGCGAATACAAGGGCCTTTGCCCCGTCCATATCATTATACCCTACATAGTAGGTGTAATCCTTGGCCGAGAATTCGTATTCGGAGTAGACTGTGACTCCCCCGATAGCATCGATCAGCGTCTCGAAACCGGTGAAATTGATCTGGGCATAGTATTCAATGTCAGCATCATAGAGCCATGAAAGCGCCGCCACCGAATTGGATATCCCGTAGATGCCGCAGTGCGTGAGCTTGTCCAAAGCACCGTTTCCTGCAGGGTTCTCCACATAGAAGTCTCGAGGTGTGTTAAGGAGCAGTATCTGCTTGGTGACCGGGTTGACCACCACAAGAATATTTACGTCGCTCCTGGTGGATTCAAGCAGGTACCCGGTCGTGTCGGAACCGCTGATATACATTATAAAAGGTCTCTCGGAAACGGTTCCCAGCTTCTTCCTGTTGGCCGCGGCCTGCTCCTCTTCCGGATCCACGGTCTCGGTAGACATGTCGACCTCAAAGGTAACCTCATAAAGAAGCCTTGTGCGGTCGCTGAATGTCTTCTCCGCGCCGGTATCGGCTTCATTGTCGTCAAGGAGGTCAACATAGGCCTTGTTGACGATAACTGCCCCGACTTCCCCGTTATAGAGCGCTTCCGCGGTCTCAAATACCGAAGGGGAGCCTTCTGTAGCGATCTCTTTTCCCAGATGGTCGCTGATATGGCTGACGGCATCCTCTGTGTGCTCCTGGTCATAGTCGGTCATGATGCCGAAGGTGTAGTCCGCCGCATCCTCGATCGTCTGTGCAGGGTCCTCATTCATGACATAGACCCCGACCACGGCTTCCACGCGCTTGTCGGTATTGGTGATCTCGTTCACGGTCTGGCTGGCCTTCATGAACAATACGGTCGCGTAGATCGAAACGCCTATCGCGGCAATCGCAAAGATGATCCCCAGTATGCGGCCAATCACCTTGGCTGCTCCGGCTTCCCTCGCTCCCATGGTGAAGAGGAATATCGCCGTGAGGAGCACCATTATGACCTCTCCGGCAAGTATCACAAAAGTATATTTATGAGGAAGTATGTTCGTCCTCATCATCTGGTAAGCCGCGAACGTTTCAAGCGCGATCTGGACGATGAAAATAATCGTCGCGAAGGCTAACCATTTTTTCTTAGCTGTTGACACAATTATTACCTTCCGAAAATATGCAAAACATAAATACCGAATTTAAATTATATCAAAGCTCCAGTATTTTAACAAGAACAAAAAAAATGTTGAAATCCGTTTTTCACTGTTATATAATCTGCACATGTACTTTAAAGCGTTAAATCATCAAATCATTTTTTCTGGAGGAAGGCAATGAGTTATAGTCAAGATGTTATTGCAAAAGTAGCCGCGAAGAACCCCAATCAGCCCGAGTTCATTCAGGCAGTCACTGAGGTCGTAAATTCCCTCAGCCTCGTGGTCGACAGCGACCCCAGGTATCAGGAGCAGGCTCTCCTCGAGAGGCTCACCGAGCCCGAGAGGATCATCATTTTCCGTGTTCCCTGGGTCGACGACAAGGGAAACGTCCAGGTCAACCGCGGCATGCGCGTGCAGTTCAACAGCGCTATCGGCCCCTACAAGGGAGGCCTCCGTTTCCATCCTTCCGTAAACTTAAGCATAATCAAGTTCCTGGGATTTGAGCAGATCTTCAAGAATTCCCTCACCGGCCTTCCGATCGGCGGCGGCAAGGGCGGATCCGATTTCGACCCCAAGGGCAAATCCGACAGGGAAGTCATGGCATTCTGCCAGAGCTTCATGACCGAGCTCTGCAAGCACATCGGCGCGGACACTGACGTTCCCGCAGGCGACATCGGAGTCGGCGGACGTGAGATCGGTTTCCTCTACGGCCAGTACAAGAGGATCCGCAACCTTTCCGAAGGCGTCCTCACCGGCAAGGGCCTGACCTACGGCGGTTCGCTCGCTCGTACCGAGGCTACCGGATACGGACTTGTTTACATGGTCCAGGAGTACCTTAAGAGCAAGGGACAGTCCCTCGAAGGCAAGACCGTTGCAGTCTCCGGCGCAGGAAACGTTGCAACTTACGCTATCCAGAAGGCACAGCAGCTCGGCGCTACCGTCGTTACCTGCTCCGACTCCACCGGCTGGGTCTATGATCCTCAGGGCATCGACGTAGCAGCCCTCAAGGAGATCAAGGAAGTCCGCCGCGCGCGCCTTACCGAATACAAGAACTACCGTCCTGACAGCGAGTACCATGAGGGCCGCGGCGTATGGCAGAAGAAAGTCGATATCGCACTTCCCTGCGCTACCCAGAACGAGCTCCTCATCGAGGACGCTAAGCTCCTGGCCGCTAACGGCTGCCAGCTCGTCGCAGAAGGCGCTAACATGCCTACCACCCTGGACGCTACCGATTTCCTCAAAGCAAACGGCGTGACCTTCATCCCCGGCAAGGCAGCAAACGCAGGCGGCGTCGCTACTTCCGCCCTTGAGATGAGCCAGAACAGCATGCGCTACAGCTGGAGCTTTGACGAGGTAGACCAGAAGCTGAACGGCATCATGGTCAACATCTTCCACAACATCGACGACGCAGCGAACCAGTACGGCGTTGCAGGCGACTACGTCGCAGGCGCGAACATCGCAGGCTTCAAGAAAGTCGCAGAAGCAATGCTCGCACAGGGAATCTGCTGATAAGGGCTTGAAAGCAAGTTAAAGGTTCCGTGGAGTCCGGCCGGACTCCACGGAACCTTTTTTGGTGCCAGGAGGGCGGTGCATGCCGGTTCCCGGAGGCTTTAGTGCCTGGAGGGCGGTGCATGCCGGGCTACTTAAGGCTTTTTGCGCGCGAAGGCCGCAGCATGCTGTTTTTGCGGGGTGCCGCGAACTTGCTTTTCTCGATCCGGCACCCCCGATTTTCCGGAGGGTAGGCCTGCGGTTTGCTGAGAGCGTTCCGGCATACCCCATGGGATGCCGGAACGCTCAAGCTGCAAAACAGGCTCCACCGCACGAAAATCTTGCTTTTTGACCTTCAAAGCGTTGATCGGAAAAAGGCATACCTTTCAGATGCCTGTTTTTTGAACCACTTAATCTGGCATCCTCATGGTGCCTTTTTTGTCGAGATACCAGATGAAGCATTTGAGCTGACTGGCACAACCAGGGCGGGGCCACAACTTGCTTTTCAGTATGCTGGCATCCCCCAAAAGGTTTTCGAGATGCCAGGAGCACATTATGGCAAGTCTGGCATCTCCTCCCAGAACCACTGACCTTTTCAGATTTCCAAGGGAGGAGATGCCTGTGCCCTCACCTACATGGATGTGGCACCCCGATTATCGAAAAGCTGGGCCACAAGCTTGTCAACAGGGTTCCGGCATACCCCATGGGATGCCGGAACCCTGTTGACCCCTTCGGCATTCCTCAAAAAAAAGGCAAAGAAACAGCGCATGAACGTTTAACCTTCAGGTTTGTTCATGCGCTGTTATCTTTTGCCCCTTATTTCTTCGAGAACATATCCTTTGCTTTGTCAAGCAGCCCTTTCGCGCTGTCGGTGACTCTTTCAAGGTCGTCCTTGCCAAGCTTTCCGTCGTCGCCCAGGATGCTGGTAACTACCGCGGATTTCTTGATCTCTTCGGCGATCCTTGCGAAATCGTCCTTGGAAAGCTTTCCGTCGTCCCCGAGGAAATCCTTGATCTTTTCGTTGTTCAGAAGGAGTTCCTTAAGCTTTTCAGGGGAATCCTTGAGTTTCTCAATGATCTGCTCCGCAATTGCCTTTACATCAAAGTCTGCCATAATAACCTCCTTATACCATGTGGCCTTTCGCCTTGATCACTTCTATCACGTCGTCAACATACTTCTGGCAGATCTCGTCGCTCTCTGCCTCTACCATCACGCGGATCACTGGCTCGGTGCCGCTCTCACGCACGAGGATGCGGCCGGTGTCGCCGAGCTCCTCGGCTACCTTCGCGACTGCTGCCTGCACGTCAGGATCGTTCTGCGCCTCAGGCTTGCTCTTCACGCGGACGTTCTTCAGGACCTGAGGGTAGAATACTACCGGCGCCGCGAGTTCGCTCATGCGTTTTTCCTTCGCGAGCATGACTTCCATCAGCTTAAGGCTGGTGAGGATGCCGTCGCCGGTGGTCTCGTACTTGAGGAAGATCGTGTGTCCGGACTGCTCGCCGCCGATGCGGTTCCCGGTCTCTTTCATATTTTCATAAACATACTTGTCGCCGACCTTGGTCTTCTCATACTCGATCCCGACCTTGTCGAAAGCCTTGTAAAGCCCGAAGTTCGACATGACGGTCGTCACGACCTTGTTGTTCACAAGCTTGCCGCGCTCCTTCATGTACAGACCGTAAATGTAGAGCACGTGGTCGCCGGTCACAACATTGCCCTTCTCGTCCACGCAGAGGCACCTGTCGGCGTCCCCGTCGTAGGCAAATCCGATATCAAGAGCTTTCTCGACGACAGCCTTCTGAAGGTGCTCAATGTGAGTGGAGCCGCAGTCAGTGTTGATATTGTATCCGTCGGGCTCATCGTTGATCACGTAGGTCTTTGCGCCGAGCGCGTCGAACACGCTCTTCGCGATGGACCAGGCCGCGCCGTTCGCAACGTCGAGGCCGACCTTCACGCCTTTGAAGCTGAATTTGGACATTGAGATCAGGAAGCCGATGTAGCGGTTCCTGCCGGCGACGTAGTCAACGGTCCTTCCGACGTTCCTGGTCGCGATCGGGACCTCTACCTTGCCGTCAATGTACTCTTCCACCTTCAGGATGGTCTCCTCATCCATCTTCTCGCCGTTGCTGTTGAGGAGCTTGATCCCGTTGTCATAGTAGGGATTGTGGGACGCGGAGATCATGATGCCGCAGTCAAAATCGTCCACACGGGTGATGTAGGCTACGGAAGGCGTCGTGGTAACGTGCATGATGTATGCATCCGCGCCGGAAGCCATGAGACCCGTGCAGAGCGCGTACTCGAACATGTAGCTGGACCTTCTGGTGTCCTTGCCGATAACTACCTTGCATTTCTTGCCGATCCGCTCGCCGTAGTACCAGCCGAGGAACTGCCCGATCTTGATCGCATGTTCAAAAGTCAGATCAACGTTTGCTTCGCCGCGGAAGCCGTCTGTGCCGAAATATTTTCCCATCAGTCGTCCCTCTTTTCTATTAAGGTGCCGTTGTCCCTCCATATGCTGTACTCCGGAACAACGCCGCGCACGCAGGAAGTAGGATAAATGTTGGAATGCTGCCCGATCACGGTGCCGGGGTTCAGTACGCTGTTGCATCCGACTTCTACGTAATTGCCAAGCATCGCGCCGAACTTCTTGATCCCGGTCTCGATCTGCTCGGTCCCGTTGTGGACCACTACGAGCTTCTTGTCGCTCTTGACGTTCGAAGTGATCGAACCGGCTCCCATGTGGGACCTGTAGCCGAGGATGGAATCGCCGACGTAATTATAGTGCGGGGTCTGCACATTGTCGAAAAGTATAACGTTCTTGAGCTCGACGCTGTTGCCTACCACGCAGTCAGCTCCGACGAGGGCCGAGCTGCGGATGAACGCGCAGTGCCTTACTTCTGTCCTGGGACCGATGATCACCGGAGCGCCGAGATATGCCGAGGGAAATACCTTTGCGGTCTTGTGGACCCAGACGTGCTCTGAGACCTCCTCGTATTCGTCCCCAAGGGTCGGCCCGAGCTCAAGGATCAGGTCCTTTATGCCCTTAAGCGCTTCCCAGGGATATGTGAACTGTCTCAGATAATCTGCCGCTAAAGTGTGTTCAAGGTCAAATAATTCTTCTATCTTATACATCTTACAGGCGCTCTCCCTTTTCAATGTCCAGGAAATATTTGTAGGTGTCGACAGTCAGCTCGCCGCAGGCAGCTTCGTCGCAGGCGATGATCGCGCCGTTATGCTGCTGAAGCGCGCTGCAGGTCCATTTCTGGCTCACTCCGCCCTCTACGGTAGCCGCGAGCGCGCGCGCCTTGTTGTGTCCGTTGATCAGGATCAGCACTTCCTTGGAATCAAAGACGGTGCCTACGCCGACAGACAGGGCCTGTGCGGGTACCTTCTCCGGGTCATTCCCGAAGAAACGGCTGTTCACGATGCGTGTATCAGTGGTCAGGTTCCTGACGCCGGTGCGGGATGAGAGCGATGTGAAAGGCTCATTAAATGCAATGTGCCCGTCAACGCCGATGCCGCCCATGAACAGGTCGATCCCGCCGTAGGAAGCTATCTTCTCTTCGTATCTCCTGCACTCTCCCTCGGGGTCGTCGGTCATGCCGTTGAGGATATTGATGTTCTCGGGCTTCATGTCTACCAGATGGTCGAAAAAGTTGTCATGCATGAAGTACCAGTAGCTCTGGTCATGCTCGCGCGGAAGTCCGAGGTACTCATCCATGTTGAATGTCACGACGTTCGCGAAAGAAAGCTCGCCTTCGCGGTTCATCCTTGAAAGCTCCTGGTATACGCCGATCGGCGATGAACCGGTGGGAAGCCCGAGCACAAAGGGACGGTCCTCCTTGTGGCTGCGGATCTTATCTGCGATATAATCTGCGGCCCACTTGCTCATTTTTTCATAGTTGTCCTGTATAACAACACGCATATGTCTATTTCTCCTTTTTAGTCTTAAGAAATCTCACGGTGTTAAGGGAACCTCTGTTACGGTGTTGATTCCGCTTTTTCTTTCCCTCTCCGGCGCACCGTCTGTCCTGCCCGGAAGCAATTCCCGGGAAAGACCTCACGCCGTGGCAGCATCCGCCGAATCTTTCGATAACTGCCATCCTCGTCACCCTCTATGTGGCCCGGCGCTAACAGTCCCATCGCTCCTCCCCGCGGACCGGAACTGTTTTACTATACTCTGAAACGCAGGCAAGAGCCGCGTTCAAATATCTGAAACGCTGAAAAAACCGCGTTCAAATCAAATTAATATCCGGCATCCTAGTTCCCGAGCATCTCTTTCAGGAACTGCTGTGCGGCTCCGACGTAATCGTTGTTCGGGTACTCGTTGATCACCATTTCGTAGTAATACTGGGCGTTGACTTTGTCGCCTAAAAGCTGATAGCTGCGTCCGATGTAGTATACAGCGCTGCCCTGAGAATCGTCAAGCCGAAGCACCTTCTTGAACTGGGTGATCGCGTCGATATACTCGTAGTTCTCGTAAGCGGTCACGCCCTTGTCAAAGAGATCGTCAAGTACATATCCGACCGTGTTCCGGTAGATAGTATTGTAGAGCTCTTTCTGGATATCGTCGGTGAGAAGCTCGGGATCCACCTCCGCCATGGACATTCCGGCGGCGTAGGTCTCTCCGGCGAGATAATGCTGGATCGAAGTGTAGAGGTAGTTGTCATTTCTGGTTATCTCGGCCGAAATATTCGCGGCGTCCGTCTTCAGCTCCTCTATCTTTGCATTCAGCTCCTCGACCTTGTTGTTGAGGTCGTCGATCTCCTTGTTCCTGTCGGAGATCTGTGCGCTGTAGACCACCACCGCGTCATTGTACTCGGCGGTCTTCTGAGCGGTCACAGAAGGCACCACGAGGAGCCAGACCACCGCGATGCCGATGACGATTCCGATAAGCACATTTATGAATGAGATGAACCCGGTGTTGTACTCCCTGAATGACCCGCCGGAATTCTCCTCCACGACCACGGCCACGGGATCATCGATAACCCTGTCGCCCACCGAGACCTTTGAAGCGGACTCATTCCCGGTCAGGACGTTCAGCTCCTTCAGGTATTTGAGCGTGGTTATATTGTTCCGGTCTACCCTCACCGCGTGCATAATGGCTTTCCGCGCGGCGGTGTACTGGTGCCTGCGCATGTAAAGCAGCCCCAGCAGCTGGTAGGCCTTCACATAGTTCGGGTTCAGGTTCACAGCCTTCTTGAGGTTCATGATCGCCATGTCGTCATTGCCCTCTTTGAGGCTTTCAAGCGCCTGGTTGTACTGCTGGATTATGCGGTCGGCCTCGGCGAGCTCCTGTGGATTATCCTGAATGGTCTGGATATATTCCTTCGCGGGATTCGCGTGCTCCTGGAAGTGCAGGCTTATTACCCACTCCGCGAGCGCCGGAACGATCTCTCCCATCTGGTAATAGATTAGTCCCAGAAGGTTCCTGGCCTGGGTGTTCCGTTTATTATATCTTAAAGCCGTCTGGAGAGAATCGCTTGCTCCGGAGAGGTCTCTCACTTTCGCGCGGCTGAGTCCTTCATTATAATGCCGGTTGGAGGCAAATATTATCTTCTTTGCCACCTTGTCTTCATACCCGCAGTGTCTGCAGATATAGATGCCCTCCATCGGCATTTTACATCTGGGGCAGTTCATACCGTCCTCCGTTCCCGATCCGTATTTCAGATCCTCTTGTTTAATGCCGAAGTCTTCTGTTCTTTCAGGATCTCCTCGATCACGTCGGTGATATCGCGGAGATCGTTATTGTTGATAAGCTCCTCTGCCTGCCCTACTTCGAGGCTCGGCTGGAATTTCTTCAGTTCTTCTTCAAAATTGATCATAAATATTACCGCCTTCCAGGGCTTTGAGGATACTTCCCGCAAGGTAAAGCGAGCCTGCGGCTATCAGCATGGCGCAGGTCTCCGAAGCGTACTCCGCGCCTTCTCTTAACGCTGACTCAATATCCCCGTTCTCTGTTACAATTCCTTCACCGGCATATTTTCTGAAACACGCGGCTACGGCTTCAATGTCGGCCGCGCGGTAGGAATCGAGCCTGGTGACTATTATCTTTTTAATGCGCCGCACTCCGGAGAGTATCTCCGCCATCTCGTCATAGCGCTTGTCGCCTGCCGCGGCAAACACTATGCATTTATCTCTGCCGGAGAATCCAGCCTCAAGGGTGTCCCTGAGGGCCGCGATCCCCCCGATATTATGAGCGCCGTCAACGTAAATCCTGGTCCCGAATGCCGGGATCTCCTCGAACCTCGCGGGCCAGAAAGCCTCATAAAGCCCTTCGCGGATAAGCTCTTCCGGGAGATCCGGAATAAGGATCCTCGCCGCGCTGACCGCGAGCGCGCTGTTCATCGCCTGGTAGACCGCGCCGGTCTTAAGCCTTGCACTAAACGGTGCTTGTGCGTCAAGGGCGAGACTGTATGACAGCTCCTCTCCGTCCGACTTTAGATTCGAAATATCATCCGGCATGATCACACAGAGCGGAGAACCCTTTTCACGGGCGGTCCTGCGTATGACCTCGAGAGCCTGCGGACTGCTGCCGTCACAGACCACCGGCACCCCGGGCTTGATTATCCCTGCCTTTTCGCCTGCGATCTCTTCGATGGTATCTCCGAGGATCTCGGTGTGGTCCAGGCTTATCGAGGTAATGACGCAGAGCGCAGGAGCCTCGATGATATTTGTCGCGTCAAGCCTTCCGCCGAGTCCGACCTCGATCACCCCAAAGCGGATCTGCTGCCTGCCGAACCAGACCATCGCCATCAGGTATACCCACTCGAAAAATGTCGGATGCGGGTATCCCTCCGCCATGGCTTCCCGGACATGCTCCGCCACCTCGCTGCAAAGCTCCGCAAAATCCTCCTCGGAAATTTCCCGGCCGTCCACGCGGATCCTCTCAGTCATCGAAACGAGGTGGGGCGAGGTGAACAGCCCGACCTTCTCCCCGGTCTTCCGAAGAATGCTGTCAAGGTAGGCGCACACCGAGCCCTTTCCGTTCGTCCCCGCAACGTGGATGTATGAAAATGACTTCTCCGGGTGGCCAAACCCCTCAAGCAGATGATCCAGCCCGTCCCGGCTCTTTTCCTTCGCAAAGCGGGGGATGTTGTTTATAAAACTTTCTGCCTCGGAATAATTCATCTGTTCTTAAGAGTCTCTAGTCTCTCAGCTATCTGTATCAGGAGGCCCGTATATTTCTCAAGCTTGTCACGCTCAGCCTGGACCTTGGCTTCCGGCGCCTTCGAGGTGAAGTTGGGGTTCTCAAGGAGACTCTCCGCCCTCTTTATCTCGTTCTCGGTGTCGGCCCTGTCCTTCTCAAGGCGCTGGATCTCCTTGTCGATGTCGACCAGCTCCTCGAGCGGGATGTAGATTCCTGCCTGGTGAATGATAACAGAAGCCGCGTCATCGCGGATGCCGCTCCTGTCAGCCTGTACGGTTACTTCGCTTGCATGTCCGAGGGAAGCAAAGAACACCTTGCCCTTGGTGAAGATATCCCTGACTTCTTCCTCGTCGGATACGACGTAGACCCTGGTCCTGCGGGCCAGAGGAACGTTAAGGTCTCTCCTGATCTCGCGGATGCCGCGGACCGCTTCCTTGATAAGCTCGACCTCTTCCTCGTCCTCGGTGTAGTTCCATTCATCCCTGTACAGCGGCCACTGGGAGATCATTATCGACTCTTCCTCGTCCTGGAGGTTCATGAAGATCTCCTCGGTGATGAACGGCATGTAAGGGTGAAGGAGCTTAAGCGCGATTATCAGCACGGTCTTAAGTGTCCAGAGGGCTGCGGGCCTGGTCTCGTCCTCGCTGTTATACAGCCTGGGCTTTGCCATCTCGATATACCAGTCGCAGAACTCTTCCCAGACAAAATCGTATACCTTGGAAACCGCGATGCCGAGCTCGTATTTATCGAGGTTTTCGGTGACTTCGCGGATGAGGCGGTTAGCCTTGCAGAGCATCCACCTGTCGCCCTGGGTCAGGCTCTCTTCAGGAACATTATCCCAGCTAAGACCGCTCTCCCTGGCCTGCTCGAAATTCATCAGGATGAATCTTGAAGCGTTCCAGACCTTGTTGGCGAAATTCCTGCTCGCCTCGACCTTCTTCCATGAGAACCTCATATCATTTCCAGGCGCGTTTCCGGTCACGAGCGTGAGCCTCAGCGCGTCTGCGCCGTATTTATCAATGACCTCGAGCGGGTCGATGCCGTTCCCGAGGGATTTGCTCATCTTGCGGCCAAGTTCGTCCCTGACGAGCCCGTGGATCAGTACGGTGTTAAAAGGCACCTCGCCCATATGCTCGAGTCCGGAGAACACCATCCTTACTACCCAGAAGAAAATGATGTCATATCCGGTGACCAGCACGTCTGTCGGGTAGAAATATTCCAGCTCCTCGGTCTTCTCGGGCCAGCCGAGCGTTGAGAAAGGCCAGAGCGCTGAGGAGAACCAGGTGTCGAGGGTATCGGGATCCTGGGTGAAATGCGTGCAGCCGCACTCCGGGCATACCTCCGGCATCTCTGCCGCAACTACGGTATGTCCGCACTGATCGCAGTAGTAAGCCGGTATCCTGTGGCCCCACCAGAGCTGCCTTGAAATGCACCAGTCGCGGATATTCGTGAGCCAGTTGAGGTAGGTGTTGTTGAACCTCTCGGGCACGAACTTAAGCGTGCCTTTCTCAATGGCTTCGATAGCGGGCTTTGCGAGCTCGTCCATCCTGACGAACCACTGGGGCTTGATCATCGGCTCGACAGTGGTGCCGCAGCGGTCGTGAGTCCCGACGCTGTGCTGAAGGTCTTCGATCCCGGTGAGATAACCCTGCTCTTCGAGATCCTTTACAACAGCCTTCCTGGCCTCGTACCTGTCCATTCCGGCGTACTTGCCGCCGTTCTCATTAACGGTAGCGTCGTCGTTCAGGATATTGATCTCCTCGAGGCCGTGGCGCTTGCCCACCTCGAAGTCGTTAGGATCGTGCGCTGGAGTGATCTTGACCGCGCCGGTCCCGAATTCCTTGTCTACGTAGGGATCCGCGATGATAGGGATCTCCTTGTTGACAAGCGGAAGGATGCAGGTCTTGCCGACCAGGTCCGTATACCTCTCGTCATCCGGGTTTACAGCGATCGCTGTATCGCCTAGCATGGTCTCGGGCCTCGTCGTAGCGACCTCGATGTATTCACCCGGGCGGTCAGTGATCGGATAGCGAATGTGCCAGAAATGGCCCTGCTGGTCAACGTGCTCGACCTCTGCGTCAGAAATGGAAGTCTTGCAGACAGGACACCAGTTGATTATCCTTGAGCCCTTGTATATATAGCCTTTCTTGTGGAGCTTTAAAAAAACTTCCTGGACGGCCTTGGAGCAGCCCTCGTCCATCGTGAAGCGCTCGCGGTCCCAGTCGGCAGATGATCCCATCTTCTTCAGCTGGGTGATTATCCTGCTGCCGTACTCGTCGCGCCACTTCCAGGCCCTCTCGAGGAACTTCTCGCGCCCCAGGGTCTCCTTGTCGATTCCTTCCGATTTAAGCTGGTTAATGATCTTGACCTCTGTAGCTATCGAGGCGTGGTCGGTCCCTGGCTGCCAGAGGGCTTCATATCCCTGCATCCTCCTGTACCTGATGAGGATGTCCTGCATGGTATTGTCAAGGGCGTGCCCCATGTGGAGCTGCCCGGTGATGTTCGGAGGCGGCATCACGATCGTGAAAGGTTTCTTCGATCTGTCAACCTCTGCGTGAAAGTATTTCTTCTCAAGCCACCTGCTGTAGATCCTGTCCTCTATCGCGGCCGGATCGTAAGTCTTGTCCATCTGCATTTTTCGTATATCTCCCAATAGTTAAATATTTATACTGCAAATCTTTTTTTCTGCCTGGCTATAAAGTACTGCGCGAACTGCCTGTACTCATCCTCGTTCTCCGAGGATCCCCTTCCGAGCTGCTGCTGCATATGCCTGCCTCTCGGGTCCTGGTCATACCGGGAGCTGGCTTCGTCGTATTCCTCGTTTATGCTCCCGATATCCTTCTGGCTGAGGTTATACCTGCCAGCGGTGTACATCAGCTGGCTCTCGTCCCCGGCAAGCCGGCATACCATCAGGTAATCCTTGACGCTCTTCTTGCCAGGCGCGAGGCTGCAGGCCTTTTCCATGCACTCCCGCGCGCACTTGTAATCCATGAGCTTAAGGTAGGTAAGGCCCATATTGTGCCAGATGGCAGCCTTCACCGGGCGGACGGAGATCTTCTCATGCTCCCCGTTCATCATCGTCATTGCGCGGTGATAGCACCTCAGCGCCGCCATGTAGAGGCCGTTCTCGTAGTAGCTGTCAGCTATTGCTTTCGTGAGCTCTACCGGGTTCTGCTTCCCGATCTGTCCGATAAGCGAGGTGATCTTCTGTATTTCGGCATTGTCCTGGTAATCGACCGCCTTCAGGAGGAATCTCGCGGTATCTTCCGCAGGCTTCCCCGCGGAAATATAACCCCTGATCCCTGATGACAGCCTGCTGTCGCCGGTTACGGCATCCAGCCAGGACAGCATGTCCTCATCAAAGAATTCATTATTTACCGAGAACGGGTTCTCGGCTATATACCAGCAGAGCTCCTCCGGAGTGCTTACGGTAAGCCCTGAGGCCGGGATCAGATAATCTGCCTTATTTACAGGGATTATCGCCGCGGTCATTCCGGGCTCTTCCGGAGCATTCTCTGCCGCCGGAGGATCCGCGAGGTCTATATCGAACTTCCAGCTCATCCCGCTGGACTCAAATATCTCTCCGAATCCAAGGTCGATGACCGAGAGCTCAAAGTCTACCGGCGAGGCCATCGAGGCTTCCAGAAGAAGCCGCGTCGTCCTTCCCTTCCTCTGCGGGATCCCGGTCAGTCTGAGGAGCGCGGTGCTCTCATTTCCGCCCGGATCCTTTATCCTTACAAAGAAGTCCTCGCCGCCGTCCGTCAGGACCTCGAGCCGCTTCTGCGCGTCGTACCAGGCATCATTTCTCCCTAAAAGCATAGTGCTGGAAGCGGTCCCGCGCCTCATCGTCCTAACCGACACGTCTGCGTAGACTCCGTCATTATCCTTTATAACAAATGCAGGCCTGTCCGAGGGCCTCTCGAGGTAGATCGCCCCGAAAAGCGCCCCGCGGGCGTAAATATTTTCCCCGATGAATACCCTGCGGCGGTTCGCGCCGAGGAGCTTCAGGGATTCCTTCATCCAGCTGATGTCGCTGTCTTCGCGGAATTCATGCCCGGTAAGGTAATATGCCGACACCGGATGATCCCGGGATATCCCGCTCACCATGCCTGCGAAGCCCTGGTCGGTCAGCGGCCCCAGAAGCATCTGGGAACAGTCTGTCTCGGTGACGTGGCAGGACACCGGCTTGTCGGCCCATACCACCCGCAGGTCGCGGTAAATATGCCTGCTCCCGTTCGATTCAAAGAGGCCCGCGCCCTTTATCCAGGTATCGCGCGCCTGCGAAAGCGCGTAGTAGGCATAGCTGCGAGAGTGGCTCATAAGGGTATAGCTGTCTCTGTCAAACCCGAGCTTTTCCATCACGCCGGCGACCCTGCCGTCGGTCCCGAAATCTATTTCCTCCATCGTGATGCCGACCCGCTTAATAACGGACCCTGTGTTCCGGCTGCCGGCCTCCCTGATCACGGACTCGAGGACATTCTCAATGAAATCCTCCCCGCCGGCGTCCGGCTGCATTGTCACGGGAAAACTTTCTTCTGTATCCGGAGGCATACTTCTGCCGCTGATCCGGCTGCGGTCCATAAGGCACAGCCTCGCACCGTCCCGGCAAATATCTATCCCGGCAAAAAGTTCCCTTATTTCCATCTTCTGAACTCCGTCCTAATCCAGTTCAAACAGCCGGTCAACTATGTCATCCCGGCGGTCATAATCCTCAATTTCCCTGTGAAGCCCGATGAGGTCTTTCCTCTCCAGGCAGAGTATCATGTCGTCTACCCTGTCCTTTCCGGTCTTCAGATCAGGATCATAAGTGTTCCTGCCCGAAGTGCCTGAGTCCGGATCTCTGTACTGTCCCTTCTCGGCATGTTCCTGTGCAAAGCTTCTCTCTGCCTCAGAGAGAGGCTTTACCGGATACTCCTTTGCCTCGCTCCCGAGGGTCTCGGTGATCGTGAAGGTGATATCCTCACCCCTGAAGGAGCGGACCTCCCTCATAAATATTTCCCCGAAAAGATGCTTCATGGGAAGCGTGCGGTCCTCAGCACCGTCTTCATACTCAAGCTTCACTTTGCAGACAGCTTCCGGATGCGCCTTGTGCACTATGTATGTCACATTTACGAGCTCCGCGGGCACCATAACATCCCCGGCAAGGTTCCTGAAGAACGGCAGCGTGATGCCCCTGTCTATGAACCTGGCGGCCTCGTTCATTATGCTGTCGTAATACTTTCCGTCATGAATGAGGCTCCGGTCGAGGTGCTTCAGCAGCGCGAGGCAGATAATGTCGCGCACCTCTCCGGTCTGCTCGAGCTCTATCTCCATTATCCGGAAGACCCCGTTCACAGGAGTGCTCTCGCCCGAGAGGTACCTGTACGCGGAGATCGCGAGGTAGGCTCGTATCAGGGTGTCCGATTTCCTGGTGTGGTTGTAGTAGGACACAAAGACCGGACCGCTCTCGTAGAGGAGCGTTTCCGAGAAAAGGACCACGCAGAGCAGCCTTTCCTCCAGGTCATGCGCCGGGATCTCGAACTCCACTGCCGCCTTCCATATGCTCATCATGCTTTCGGCGGATCCGTTAAAATGCCTTACGAGGTAACGCAGGACCGTCTCGTCGTACTTTCCGCTCTCGAAAGCCTTGTATGACATCGTAAGCAGCATCCTGTCGGCCGCGAAATCATTTTTCCGGATCATCCTGGAGCAAAGCCTCATGAAGCGGGCCTCCTGGATGCCTTCCCAGCCGTATTTCTGCACGGCTTCATATGCGCGGTCGTAAAGCCCGCGCTGAATGTAATACTCGATCACCCTGCTGCGTTCCTGCCTGTCCAGCAGGTCGATGTCGATATTTACGATGTATTTTTCGAGGGTCTCGCCCTCGTAATTCTCGTAATAGAATTCTACGAGGTTCTTAAGTATCGTCTCGCGGTACTCGCTGCTGAAAGAATTGCCTTCCAGCACCTTGCGGAATCCCGCGACCGTGGTCTCGTCGATCATCTGGTACTTAAGCGCCCGCTCGCTCCTGCTGAGCAGGACCATCTCATCCTCCGGGCAGTACTCATAGCAGTATTTAAGGTACCTGCCATGGTCGAAAAGTTTCTCCAGATTGAGTGCTCCGGAAGAAATGTACCTGAACCCCGCTGCGTCCTCCAGCAGGATGGAACTGTCGTCGAGGAAAATATCAACGTAGGCCTTGCCGTTAACTATCGGGTACTCCCTGACATCAACGGTCTCCGAATTGTACACGACCACCTTTGCGAACCTTCCCTCGGGCTGATCCGCGGTCTCGGGGACCGCTTCGGTGAGCACGGCCTTATTTTTGAAGATCACGCCGGGAAGAGCTTTCGCGATATGCGGCGCGGGCTTGCTGTCGCCAAGGTACTCCCTGTACAGGACCGCAAGATCCTCGTCAATATTCCCCGCAAGCAGCTGCTTCTCGGAAAAGGCTTTGATAATGTTCTCGTAGTTCCTGTATGTGTTCCCCAGCTCCTCGCGGTGATCCAGAATGTATCTGTACAGGAAGCCTTTCCTGCGGTCGCTGAGCTTGCTGTTGTACTGGAAATATACCAGTGCCTGGGCCGGAAGGACGGCCTCCGCTCTGTTTATGGAGTCGGTGTCGAGCGACTCCATGTAGAATTCATAAAGTTTGGGGACCTTGAGCTCGGAATCTATCCCAAGCTTGTACCATTTATTCCAGCGGGCATCCGTGTTCCTGCCGAGAATGAGCTGGTTCAGCGCCGCCTCGAGTATAGGCCTGGTCTCGTAAATATTGCAGAGCTCGATCATGGCGTCACGGCACTCGGTCCGGTAGACACGCATGCGCGCCACGAGTTCGGCAAACCTGTAGGCAGCCTCCCTGCCGAGCGCTTCTTTTCTGACTCCCCAGAAGAGCAGCGCGGTCTCGAAAGAGCCCATCTCATGGAGGAGGGCCGGGTCATCGTTGACCAGGTTCAGCGCTTCTGTGAAAAAGAGCGCGCCCGGTATCTCTGTGCTCCTCTCGTAATAGTCGCGCAGATCTCTGTAAACCAATGTCACCCTCTTGCCTCGGCGGAGCCCGAGCTTATTGGCCATGACGACAGGCTCCCATTTGTTCTTAAGCTCAGTGCGGGTATAGAATTCGATGGTATCGCGGGCATAATCGGTGTAGGAATCTTCGTCCCTGACAAGCGCGGTCACGTAAATATAGTAGCAGTAGGCGACCGCAGACTTGTACCTCAGCTCGCGCCCGTTCACTCCTGCAAGTATTGCCTGGGCTTCATCCTGCTTTCCCTGAAGCGAGCGGAAATGAGCTTCGACCACTTTGAAAAACGGCGAATCGGAATTATTAAGGCATCCGTTCAGATCCTCCTGCGCCTCGGTGAACCAGCGGAGAGAACTCATGAGATGGAGCCTGTAGCTGCAGTATTTTTTGTTAAGGTTCAGCCAGCTTTCGCGGAGCGATCCGCGCCTGCTGTATTTCAGGCTTTCATCGGTTTCACCGTAGACCTTCACCGGGATCTCGATCCGCTGGGAGACTGTCTCCAGCACGATGCTGCCCTCGTCAAAGGCACCCTTCGGCGGGTCGATCCGGTACTCAAGCTCATAATAGCTGCCGAGGAAATCGTCCCCGCTGATCTCAGTTTTCTGCAGAGAAATGCATTTGCCTGCAGTGGATGCCTTTACTCTCAGATGTCCCCACTCGCTCCTCTCGATGAGGAGTTTCTCCATGAAAGGAGCTGCAACGTTCTCAAACTCGATCACTTCCTGAGAGACCGAGATCTCGCAGCGCTCCTTCCTCCTGATTGCGCACAGGAACTCATCCATGGCAAGCGAAACGTCATTGCCGCGGGTTATCGCATCATATATTCCCCTGTATTTTTTCTGAGGGAGTAAAACTCTCTTGAAATCATCGGAAACGAAGACTTTCTGTGCCTCGTTCCAGTTGTCCCTGGCCAGGTCGCTGAACCCATCAAGGTCGTTGATCTTTCCGATGCCGGTCTCACAGTAAGGCTCGCAGACCCTGATCCTGAAAGGAACCGTGATCTCGCCGGAATTGCTGATGATTATAAAGGATCCGTCCTGGCTGTCACCGATCGTCATGAATCCCGGATCAAAGGTATAGTGAATTACCTGGCGCGTGCCTATGAAACTCTCCTCCTGCAGCTTCATATTCTGCTCTGAAGAGAATATCATGGCCCTGATCTCAACATCATTAGCGCTCTCAACGGTAAACTCCCCGTTAAGAACGCTGCCTTCCTCGCAGGACTCCTCTATCACGCTCTCAGAGAGCCTGATGTCCGGTTTCTTATATTCAAAATTGCCTTTCGACAAGAGCCTGATCTTTTCTTTCAAAACAAATACCTCTGTAGTACCGGGGTCATATACAAGACAAACATTGCGTAACCTTAATTTTATATTTTAACATCAAACGCGCATCCGTACAATGTTTTGGCGAAGAAAACGGAAGGAAAAAGCCCTAAAAAGCGTCCGCGGGGCGATCGCCCTGCGGACGCTTTTTAGACAGCCTTAGACCGCGCTGACATATGCGGTGACAGATCTACCTCTTAATGATATCGTGGCGCCTGGGGCCGTTAGATACCATAGTGATCGGCACCTCCAGCTCCTTCTCGATGAACTCGATATAATCGCGGCACCCTTTGGGCAGTTTATCATAATCAGTGATCCCGGTGATATCGGTCTTCCAACCCGGGAACACTTTGTATACAGGCTTTGCTTTCTTCAGCAGATGGGTCACCGGGAAATCTCTCATGACCTCTCCGTCGATCTCGTAACCAACGCATACCGGGATCTCATCGAGATATCCGAGGACATCCAGAACGGTAAGGACCACCTGGGTAGCTCCCTGCATGCGGCAGCCGTATCTGGAAGCGACCGCGTCGAACCAGCCCATACGCCTGGGCCTTCCGGTGGTAGCGCCGTACTCGCCGCCGTCACCTCCGCGCCTTCTAAGTTCATCGGCTTCATCGCCAAAGATCTCGGACACGAACTCTCCGCCGCCGACCGCGCTCGAATAAGCCTTGACCACGGTTATCACATCCTTGATCTCGTAGCAGGGGATACCGCAACCGATAGCCCCGTACGAAGCAAGGGTTGACGAGGATGTAACCATGGGATATATGCCGAAATCAGGATCTTTCAGCGAACCAAGCTGTCCCTCAAGAAGTATATTCTTGCCTTCCTTCAGGGCCTGGTGCAGATAAGCTGAAGTGTCGCACACATAGGGCGCGACCATATCTTTGTACTCCATCAGCTGGTCAAACACTTCATCCCCCTTGAGCGGCTCCTGATGGTAAAGGCCGGTGATCAGTGCGTTCTTAAGCGTTACAACGTCCTCGACCTTCTCGCGCAGATCCTTCTCGTCTTCAAAAAGTTCATTCACCTGGAAGCCTTTTTTAGCAAACTTGTCTGAATAGAACGGAGCGATCCCGGACTTGGTAGATCCGTAAGATTTCCCCGCAAGCCTGGCTTCCTCATAGGTATCCAGAAGCACGTGGTACGGCATCAGAAGCTGAGCCCTGTCGGACACAAGGATCCTAGGAGCCGTAACCCCTCTGGAAACTACACTCTCTATCTCTTCAACGAGCTTCGGCACGTTAAGCGCCACCCCGTTGCCAATTATATTCACAATATTCTGGTGGAACACTCCTGACGGAAGAAGGTGCAGCGCAAACTTACCGTAATCATTCACGATAGTATGTCCAGCGTTGCTTCCTCCCTGAAACCTTATGACAATATCAGAGCTGTCAGCAAGCATATCTGTGATCTTGCCCTTACCTTCGTCTCCCCAGTTCGCACCTACAACGGCTCTAACCATTTTAATTCCTCCTGAAAAGGATATCTCAAATCACTGCCTTACAATAATAAGACAAAAAGGGCGAAAAGTAAACCCCGGTAAGCGGTTTGCCTTTCGCCCTTTTTGTAATGCTGTCTATTGCCCTCGTCCGTGCTGATCAGGAATTCCTGAACAGCAGCTGCTTCAATGAGACATTTAACGAATCTGCAATCGAGATCATGACCCCCAGAGTGGGGTTGCATTTAGCATTCTCCAGATCGGAAATGTATGTCCTGTGAAGTCCGCTGGAATCCGCAAGAGCCTGCTGAGAGATTTTCCTTACTTTACGAAAATGTTTGATGTTCCTGCTAAGCTGCTGTTTTGAGCTCTCTATATGCTCTTCAAAATCAACGCTATTATACATTATCAATCCTCCTCAATAGGCTTGCTTCCACGATTTTATCAAATTATAATAGCATTTTCAATAGGACAGCCCCCTATTTTCTGTTAATTTAATAAACATTTACGCGTTTGTTTAGAAATTGATACAAAAACGGGGCTGTTTTCTAAGAAACAGCCCCGATACAATTAAAATGTGTACTAAATATCCGACAATTCCATTAAAACTTCAGACTGTTGTCCGGGAATTGCACTATATTAATACTTGAAAAAGCCCTCTCCGGTCTTGCGGCCAAGCTTTCCACCACGAACCATCTTCTTGAGAAGTACGTGAGGACGATACTTGGGATCGCCGGTCTCAGTGTAAAGAACATTCATGATAGCAAGGCAAACATCAAGGCCGATCAGATCGCCGAGCGCCAGAGGTCCCATCGGGTGGTTTGCGCCGAGCTTCATTGCAGTATCAATACCCTCAGCATCTGCAAGTCCGTCTGCATAGATGCCGATACCTTCGTTGATCATGGGAACAAGGATCCTGTTAACTACGAAGCCAGGGCCTTCCTTAACTTCTACAGGGGTCTTGCCGATCTCAACAGAGATCTCTTTGATCTTGTCAACTAATTCCTGAGGAGTGTTGAGGCCGGGGATAACTTCGATGAGCTTCATAACAGGAGCAGGATTGAAGAAGTGCATTCCGATAAGCGGGCGGCTGAGGCCAGCACCAATCTCGGTAACAGAAAGAGAAGAAGTATTTGTTGCGAAGATAGCGCCTTCCTTAACAAATCCGTCGAGCTCTTTGAATGTCTGCTTCTTGATCTCCATATTCTCAATAGCTGCTTCGATTACAAGATCGGCGTCGCCTGCGATCTCCTTAAGGCCGGTGGAAATTCTTCCAAGGATAGCATCAGCATCTTCCTGAGCCATTTTGCCCTTAGCTACTCTTCCAGCGAAACCTTTAGCGATCTTTGCCTTGCCGTTAGCTGCGAACTCTTCAGTAATATCGGTAAGATATACTTCGTGTCCAGCCTGAGCAAATGCCTGACCAATTCCAGATCCCATAGTGCCGGCGCCGATGACTGCAACTTTCATGATAAACTACCTCCCTAACAATTTTAGAAAAAAATGAAGTTTCTTAGTGCTTATAAATTCAGCCTGACGAGAAATCGCAGCTGATCCAAACATTATTGGATGCCTTATGCGTTCTTAAATGCTACCTGCTTAACCTTAAGCGGATCGTCTTTCTTGCGGAGGAAATTAGCCATTCCTTCCTTCTGGTCTTCGCTTCCGAAGCAAGCTCCGCCGACAACGCACTCAACCTCGATAGCATCGTCCATTGCCTTGTCAAGTCCGTCATTGATGCACTTCTTGCAAGCGCGGACAGCGATAGGAGCCTGTGCAGCAATCTTCTTAGCAAGCTTCATAGCCTCGTCCATAAGCTGCTCCTGAGGATATACTGCGTTTACAAGGCCGATGGCAAGAGCCTTGTCTGCCTTGAAATTGGTTGCTGTATAGATGAACTGCTTAGCAATTCCGGGGCTCACTATGCGGGCAAGTCTCTGGGTGCCGCCGAAACCGGGTGTAATGCCGAGGCCAACCTCAGGCTGTCCGAAAACAGCATTCTCTGAGCAGATACGGATGTCGCAGCTCATTGCCAGCTCGTTGCCGCCGCCAAGTGCAAATCCGTTGACCGCTGCAATAACAGGAAGAGGGAATGTCTCGACTTTGCGCATTACGGCATTTCCAGCCCTGTAGAACGCAACACCTTCTTCAAGGGTCTTGGTGCTCATCTCAGCGATATCTGCACCTGCTACGAATGACTTATCTCCGCTTCCAGTAATGATAAGCGCTCTAACAGTGTCAAGATCAACTCCATCAAGAACTGCAGAAAGCTCTGCAAGCACATCCGTGTTAAGTGCATTCAGTGCCTTCGGACGATCAATGGTGATGACTCCGACATTCTCATTAACTTCATACTTGATAAATGCCATATACTTACCTTCCCTTTCTCCGCTATACGGAAATAAATATTGTTAGGCCGGACCACATATTCCGGATCCTAAATATTTCTTGTAATATTGTATAACATTGTGAGCGAAAATGGAATAGTTTATTAGGCATTATTTTGTTATTTTTTTAACATTTCCCGAATTGTATGAGAAATAGTACAAAACAACCTCTCAAAAACTTATGGTTTTTGACATTTCTTCCAAAGCCTACCGGCCCAGCGATACAACCACATAATAACGGTAGTAAGATTCGGGATCTCCTCCTGTAATCCGGCCTGTAGGAACTGCTGACGCGAAAACGCTCACCCCGATATATCTGTAAGACCTGTTCAGAATCTTAGCCTTTGTGCCTGACGATATCGTCATACTGTTAACAAGAAACTGCGCTGACCCGTATCCCATGGCTGTGACAGTCGCTGTCCGAAGACCTTTTACAGAGTTTACAGTACTGAAACTTTTGTAATTATACGCGCTGCTGAGAACCTTCTTTTCTGCATCAGCGATCCTTGCGGCAGACACCTTCAGCGCACCAAGACCTGCCTGCTCTCTATAGCTGTTTATCAGCTCTATGACCTGGTCCGATAATTCATCATCATATTGCCCGCAAACCGTATCCTGCCCGGACACAGTGTAAATGGCGTCTTCCGTGCCAGCCTCTTTATCGCTGCTGAAAACGGAAACTGCTTCAGTGTTAAGCGTCCCGGCATATGCATTACCGCTGTTTCCCGGAAGACAATGAACAGCGGCAGAAAGCATCAGCACCATCACGGCCGGTCTGACCAATTTATTTAAAAAACTCATTTTAAGACCTCGATTCTTTTATTCTTCTATAAGCCAGCATCAATGCCAGGGCTGCGGCGCCGGCGGCGCAGAGCTCAGCGGTACCGGATCCTATATTGATCCCTGTAGGGACCGCAGGCTGGAAAGTGTTTATAAACATTATTTCAGTGTCTTCCGCCAGAAAATCGTCTGCCACCCTTCGCAATAAAGTATTGATCCTCAGATCCGCCTCTTCATCTGTACCGTCGCCCGTTACTGTATCCCCTGAAATCTCAGCTGCAGTGCTGTAATACTCGCGGGACAGCAGCTCATCATCTTCGCTGACGGAATAAGATGTACCTGCGGGCAGATTTTTAAAGGTAATGCATTGCCCGCTCCTGATCCAGAAGACATACTCCGCGCATCCGCTGTCATCCGAGGTAAACTCCGAACTGTTCTCGTAAACAGTCTCTCCTCCTGTCTCGCTCAGTATGAGTGCTTCAGCGGCTGAGAGATCGACCGGATAACGCGTTTCAGGATCCAGTCCCGAGAACTCTGCAGTAAACTCAAAGTATTCTTCCGATTCCCCTGATACGCCTCTCGCTGTCTTGCCCACTGTCAGTTCAATAGATTTTATGACACGTACGGTCTGCTCTTCTGAAGCATAGTCCTCGTGCGAGGCCGCCAGCTCTCCCGTCTGGGCATCATACAAGTATTCAAACACCACGATGTCATGGGTAAGGTAATTCTCAGCATCGAAAGTTATTCTTATTTCCTGCTCTCCGGACTCAGTATCAGGAGTAAAATAAAGGCTCGCAGTTACTTCCGACCCGTTCTCGGTCACCGGCAGGCCCGTTTCCTTGTCCATAAGGCATGCCTTCAGCATATATTCTGTCCCGGGAAGGATCGCAGAGTAATAACAGGTATCTATGATCACCGCATTGACGTCTGCCTCTATGTAACTGTCTCCGCTCTCTTCACCGCGGGCACTTGTAGATATGGCCGGATAGAATATTGTCTGATCTTCATCTTCAAGATCAAAGTGCTTTCCGATAACAGCGGAATCGGATGTTTCTTCCCCAAAGTACAAGACTTCACCGACAACTATCTTCTTTCCAGCCGCAGCCTCGCCGGGAATTGTGAACTGCAGGGTCTCGCTTCCTGCATGATATCCCGCGGTAAAAGTATATTGTTCCGAAAAAGTCTCTTCTCCGTATGCCAGGGGTTCTCCTGAAGCCTCATACAGCGTCCCCTTAATGGTGTAGACTTCCCCGGGGACCAGGTTGTCATAAGTTACGGTATCGGATATCGTCACCTCGGAATCTCCCGAATAGCCCACGTGTCCCTGGATCACAGAATCTGCAGCCGTCGTGTCAATATCGAAGAAATGAATCGTCTGGTCCTCATCATCCGGATCGGCATGAGAAGCCACGAGATAGTAATCATACTGGATAATATCCGGTACACGCACTTCAGGCAGGGCGATCCCCCGGGAGAAACCTTCTGCGAAAGACTCTGCTGGGATCATTACGGAGGATGTCGATGACCCTCCCCCGCTCTCCTGCTTCACTGCAAGATACAGATACTGATAAACTACTACGTCCTGTCCTGCATATCCTGTAAATGTAATGCTGATATCCAGGCTTCCTGAAGATGCGGAAGGGCTGAACAGGGTACTGTCAGTAAGGGAATCCTCTATAAGGCTTCCCAACGTCTTGTCATACAGCTGTGTCCTGATCATATACAGGCTCGAAGGATCCATGCCTTCATAGGTGACCATATCCGTAATGGTGATCGCTTTCCCTGCCTGATACGCTCCCCCGCCGCTCACACTTTCCTTGGCGGAAGTATCTATAGTTATGTAAGTAACGGTCTGATCTTCATCATCTATATCTTCGTGAGATCCGATAAAGGTTCCGTCCTGATACAGTCTCTCAAATACGACTATCGACTTTCCTGAAAGGATTTCACACGGCAGTGTAAAGTTTATTGCCCAGCTTCCCGAAGCCTGCTGCGGTACGAAGGAGGAAGAAGCAGTCACAGGGCTGTCACTGTTCATAAGTACCTCGCCGCTATCCTTATCCATCAGGACCGCTTCAAGGGTATATCTGACTCCCGGCATCAGGTTCGTGTACTTAACTGTATCAACTATATATGCATTCTCCCCGGATGTGATACCTATATGGGTCCCCGTACCCGGATCGACAGCTTCTGTAGATAAGCTGCAGACATGAATAGTCTGCGAGGCGGAGTCCAGGTTCTCATGAGAAGCAAATACTGTCCCTGATGTACTGCTTCCGACGTAAATGTACTCGAGCACCACCAGATCCCTGCCGTCTGCACTGACCTGCGGCACGGCGCTGTTTACTTTTCCGGCCTCGGAATAGAACGAAAAATCCATTTCAACGGATCCGCTTCCGGAAGAAGCCGTAAATGTCTTAACCGAAGTAACAGCGGTCAGAGAATATCCTCCTGAAGAA
The DNA here is from genome assembly GCA_024685315.1 of Lachnospiraceae bacterium. GTDB lineage: Bacteria > Bacillota > Clostridia > Lachnospirales > Lachnospiraceae > UBA2912. The sequence goes on along the minus strand of JAIKVW010000044.1, from coordinate 14,110 downwards.
CTGCCATAACTGTAATTCTTGAGCTCCGTACCGTCATCTTTGAAAACGATCTTTCCAAGAAGGGTATACGTCTGTCCCGGCACAAGGCCTATATACCTAACAGTATCCCTGATCTCGATAAGGCCGGAGTTATAGACTCCGGAAGTTATGCTCCCATATACTACCCTGTCATCATCGGGAGAAACGGAAAAATGTGTACCATTCCCGGAGTCGATCGCAGTTGTGGAAAGGCCTGCAAGCGTGATCTGCTGTGCTTCGTCATAAAGACTGTGGTGCAGAGCTGCCGTAGTCCCGTCAGCTTCTTTGAGCGTCTCGAAAGCCGTATATGTCTTTCCAGCAAGAGATTCATCTGCCCTGAAAGAATAATCGACCATCACACTTCCTGCTGCATATGTCCCGGATCCTGTTGTAAAAGATACAGACGAAGTTATAGCTTCTCCGTCAGAATCTACAGCCTGAACTCCGGTGTCCGTATCATAGAGTATCCCTTCCAGAGTATAAGCCGTATTAGGTTTAAGGTTGGTGTAAACCACGGTATCGAGGAGATATATTATCCCCTGACTGGCCGAAGTATAATGTGTCCCGTTATTTTCATCCGTGAGCTGTGTCTCTACCCTGGGGAACCTTATCTGCTGGGCTTCCTCATCAAGGTCATGCTCAAAAGCAACTGTTTTTCCGCTCAGGCTGACCTCAGCATAAGCCGTAAGGACGGCCCCTCCAAGGGTCTCAGCATCAAATGAATACGAAAGCGTGACGGTCCCGCTTCCTGATGAAGAAGCGGTGAAGGTCGTCTCTGCTTCGATGTAACTGCCGTTATCATCTACTGCTTTTGAGCCTGCCGCTGCATCATAGAGGCTTCCTTTCAAGGTGTAGACCGTTCCCGGTTCAAGGTTAACGTACGATACGCTGTCGGTCACCGTCACACCCGCGGCAGCATTTACTATATTTCCGCCTGATGCAGTATCTGACAGGACTGTGGTGATGCCAGGAAAATAAATCTGCTGCGCGGTATCATCCGGAGCGTTATGTATCACGACAGGCGTACTGCTGGAACTGCTGCCTTTGCTGATCGTCTCAAAAGCCACGTATGTCTTCCCTGCAAGCGCCTCCGGGTCTGCCTTGAAGGCATATTTAACGGTTACGCTCCCGCTGCCTCCGGAGGCTGCTTTAAAGGGAACCGTAACTGTGATCCGGTTTCCGCTCACATCAAGAGCATCCGCTCCTGAAGTTTTGTCATACAAGTACCCTGTTACGATATAGCTGCTCCCCTCCTGAAGATTGGTATAGGTGACTGTGTCAACAAGAGTAACTTTCTCGGTGCATGCGCTGTAATGTGTCAAAGATGTACTGTCAAGTAGTACAGTTGACTGGCTTCCGAAGCTTACAGCCTGGTCATCTTCCGTCAGGTCTTTCTCATAACCGATAAGGGTACTGCCTGAATACACCTCGGCAAATGCTGAAAGTTTCTTCCCTGCCAGAGTCTCTGCGTCAAATTCATAGACAAGTGTGCAGCTCCCTTTCCCGTCATTTCCTGCGGTAAAACTGCCTGAAGATGTGATCGGATCCCCAGTATCGTCATATGAAGGTTTACCGTTATCCGCATAATAAAGCTGTCCCTTTACGGTATAGGTCTCTCCGGAAACAAGGCCTCTGCAGCTGACGGTATCAGTCAGCGAGATGCCTTCCGCTGCGGCACTGAAATGGCTGCTTGTTCCGGTGACCAGAAGCTTTGTGGAAACAATAGGCAGGTCCACTATCTTTTTCGATATGCTCTGCCCCTCGTTCCTGATCCTGAAAGTCCCTTCCCACAGAGTAAGGTTCCTCTCAGAAGAACTGTTTGCGGATGACCGGAGTTCCGTCAGCCTGTAGTATCCTTCAGGAAGCGCTCCACGGTCATTATCAATGTCTCCATCCTCCCCGCTGATCCACGTACCGCACCCTGCTTTCGCCGAGTTGGTATTCAGCGAATGAAGGGCATAGGATGATGCCGAAGAATAATAGCCATTTTCATCCGTACATATCGTTATACTCTCGACAACATCAGAACATGTACTGTCGCTTCCGCAGTAATCAAGCCGGAACGTGACCCCTGCCATAGCTTCTCCGGAACCGTCTTCCTTCCATATCTCCAGATCTCCGCGCACCGCAGTTTCTTCAAGCTTGAAAATAAAAATATCCTGCGTGTACTGAGAACCTGCCAGATGAAGCCTGAATACCCTGAAATTGGATGGGGCTGCCCCGAGACTCCTTATGTTGTTGTCTGAAATGAACTGTTTTCCCAGTCCGTTAACACAGTCGGAGGAACTGTCGAGAGCATATGATATAGCGAGCTCAGTTATAAGGAAGTCATAATCGCTCGTCCCTATAAGTGTCGCAGGGCCTTTATATCCGTAGTAAAGTATCCTGCGCACCAGGCCGTCCGTGCCGGTGTTGGAAGTCAGTTCCTGAATGCAGTCCATGTCAGTTCCGTCTGCCGGAGTTCCCTTGTCATGATTGCCGCAGTATCCGGTAAATGTTTCAGCACCATATACAATCTCGCGGTAATGGTTTACCCATGATGAGGGATCCCCGGTAGCACTGCTCTGTGCAGAGTCCGCAAGGGTCCTGGTATTCTTTACAATGTATCCGTCTGAGCCGGCCGAAGGAGTTGAAAGGGTACCCGCGTTCTTCCCTGAAACTGCGGGGAGCAGGCTCACCGGAACCTCTATCCCTCCGTCCAGAAATGCCGAAGCATCTGCCGGTGTTCCGTCAGAAAGAGTTACTTCGAGGTGGAGGTACTCCCCGGGATAAGTCCCGGAGGATCCTGTATGACCTATTACGTCCCCCTCCGAGACCTTGTCCCCGCAGCAGACCGATATATCCGAAAGCCGTGAATAGAGGATGTAAGTCCCGCTGCAATCACATATCTCTACAACATTTCCGTATGGACTGAGCAGATTCTGCCTATCCTCCTGCCAATTATAAACATATGTGACCACGCCTTCGGTAAGAGAATGGAGCTCGGTCCCATAAGGAATGATTATGTCTGTACCCAGGCGGTATTCTCCGAAAGCAGCCTTTTTTCTATCATAATCAGACAAAGCCGGGAACTCCGGATCAGTCTCCGGAGCCGTTTCAATGTCCGTCTCCGTTTCAGTCTCCGAGGCCGATTCCGAGACTGTCCCCGGATCACTCTCCGGATCCGCTTCCGTTCCGGTTTCTGTAATTTCCGCAGACTCTTCAAGCGTACTCTCTTCCGTGCTTTCCGAAAGCGAGATCACACTTCCGCCTGCACTCCCCATAAACAGAGCGGCTGCAAGCGCCCCGGCAGCGATCTTCGCTAAAAAACATCTAAACATGCCTGTGCCTCCCCTTTCCCGGTCCTGCTTTCATGGCGATCCCAAGCAGGACTGCTCCGGAAACTCCAAGCACAATAAGCCCTCCGATATCAGTGCCGTCTCCGGTCCTTATAATATCTGCTTTCTGATACACGGTATCTTCCTCCTGCGGAGGCCCGGAAAACACCGCCGACTCCATTTTCAGGGAACTTCCCGCCTCATAATATCCAAGCACTCCCCGGAGGCTCCCCTCTTCCCAGAAAACAGTTATTACGGCTTCATAGCTCGCCCTCCCGTTCGTAAGGACATAACTGTAAACGCCAGGTTCACTCAGAGTTACCGTAAAAGCAGCTTCTTCATCCTGAGAAAAATAAATGCTGCTTTCATCAGGCATGGGGGAGTCATTCTCCGGATACAGCATTACCGTGTCACCGGCTTCTGCTGAAACAGGCAAATGTAGCTGCAGCTCTGAAGAGTTTTCAGACGAACGCACTTCAATTGGAAATGCCGTCGTTAAAACCGCAGATAGTGCAAGGAGCCATATTGATCTAAATGACATTGCTGTCCCTCCATAATTAATGTGCTGCCGCTGCGTTCTGTGGATCAGGTATGCTGCCGATCTCGAAAAGCACGACCAGCCGCTCCCCTGAAGAAGCAGAGCTGCAGGTCGATAGTCCTGCCACGTGCGCGGTTTCAGGTTCCCTGTAATAAACCGCCTTTTCTCTCACCGCAGCGAGGAGACCGTCCAGATCCCCCGGATCAAAAACGGCACTGTCTGAGACATCTGTTCTCACTACAGCAAATAGCGAAAGGTCCAGGACTGTACCGTCTGCAAGGATAAGCGTTCCTTTCCGATGCTCTTTTGCATACTTCTCATCAAAGAAGCTGTCCAGCGCTCCGAACATAACGCCGCCCTCCATATGATGTCCGTATATAAGCGAGTAAGGATCTTCAAAGTCAGCTGAATTCCTGCTGTCAAGAAAAATCGATCCGGAGAGAGAATACCTTCCAAAGGGATCTTTATTCAGATACTCAGAATTGTTCGCGCCCTGCATGACCGGGTGATCTATTCCGGTTCCGGCTATTTCGATCCAGGCCACTGCATCATCGGAAAGATCGCTAAGCGTGAAACCGGTTCCTTCCGCAGAGCTATCCTCTTTCCCGGGTTTGTAAACGAATGCTTCCCGGGAGACTGCGCTGTGATATATGTGGTAAGTATCTGCCGCAGAATAGACTCCTGCGGCAAATACTATGACAAAGAACGCAGTTAGCAGGATATCTGTGATGCGGTCAGCTATCCTGACGAATCTGAGCATCAGGCCTTCGCGCGCTTCTTAGTCTTCATGAAGACTATTCCGGCACCGCCTGCAGCAAGAGCTGCCAGACCTGCGCCGCAGGAAACAAAGATGCCTGTAGGGATAACTCCGCTGCGCTTATTCACGATGTCGACGTCTACACGGTTGGAAGCATCTGAAAGCTGGGCGCGTGATGAATCATACTCATCGTTGTTCTGAGTATCGGCGATATCCTCATCGCCTATGCATCCGGAAGTAGTGAACGAAGCCTCATCCGTAGTCTTGCTGTCATCAGCATTGTCGATCGTATCCGTATAGCCTTCGCTCTTCATGGTCGAGGCATTCTCGGAAACCGTATAATCCGTGCCGTAAGGGAGTCCTTCGATCACGATGTACTGGTCTGATCCCCCCTTGAGCCAGAAGACCGCGGTGGCAGAGCCTGAAGAATCGAACACGATCTGGTATGCCTTTGTAAGGGCTACGGTCTCTCCGTCTACCGTCCCTGTCGGATCGGCTTCGGTGCCGCCCACAGTGCCTTCATACTTCACCGGGACCGTGCTGCCGCTGGGAATGTAGGTATACACCGCCTCAAGATCAGCGGTATTGTCATGGGCCTCAGTGCTGGCGCCGTTTACACCGGTCAGCAGATCAGCATGATCCAGATTGACGAAGCAGCAGCTTCCGGGGACAGAACCTGTCAAAGTGACGGTGATCTCAAAATATTCATCCCTTGAAGCCTGATTGCCGGTCACATGCTTTCCCACAAGGAGGTCCTTTGAGGAATAGGCATTCTGGAAACCGTCGGCCTTATAGCCTGACTCGTCGATATTGGCACCGTCATAGTCAAGAGCAGCGCCGTCACTGTTATGCAGAACGTACCCTACTACCGCCAGGGTTCCGGCACCGTCGTCCTCCACATACACGTCAAGCGTCCTGGTAAGGTCATCGTCAAAAGCGATCCCGCCCTGCATCTGCTGCCCGTTTGCATCGGCCGCAGTCTCGAGCTCTGTAACCACATACCTGTACACTCCGGGCTCATTGAACGTGACGCCCGAAAAGTCTATGGTTATCGGACTCCTGCTGTAAACCTTGCCGTCACCCAGGACTACTCCGTCAGTATTCACGGTCCCGTCACCGTCATCATCATTCTGTATCGCGCTGTTCTCCGAGGGCAGGGCTTCGGAATACTGCTCCTGATTCGCAGCAAAAACCGCCTGTCCTATTGTCGGTGTCCCGGTGACCCTGGAAGTATCGCCTCCGGAAAAGATCTCCAGAGATGCTTCATCATCCGTTCCGTCGGTCTCATCCGAGGACAGGGCTGTCCCTGCTTCGATCGAGAACGAGAACGTGACCGCAGGGGTAACTGTCCCTTCATCCATGACAAGATATTTCTCTATGGTTATCTCACCGCCCTGAACAGGGTCGTACTGCTCCGCAGCAAAAGCAGCGGGCGCTCCGGCCGCCATTACAAAAGCCATAACTGCAGCCGCGCACGCGGCCTTGCCAATCTTCTTCCTGAACATAACTGATCCTAGGTGGCCCTGGTAATACTATCCTGCCGCGGACGGCCACCCTCCTCCTTCCTGAAAATGGTCCGCGGCACGGAATCAGACAGCAGGTCCGGGACATAGTCTTCCCTGGGTCCGGGACATAGAATCCCTGAACCTGCAGTATGCATTCTGAAAAGGTCCTAAAAACCTCTTCTTCTTACTAGAAATATGACCTTTCCCTCTATATCGCGGGATGTCACGATGCCAACAGAGGACGAACGCGAATCTGTCCCGGTACTTATCCTGTAATCGCTGAGGACAAAGTACTCCCCCTCCCCAAGCTCAGCTGGATAATCGGCATCCCCAGGATCCGTAGGGTAAAAGACTTCCTCTGAAACAGGCATCCCGTTCACCGTCACGGTCCCGGCCTCCGACACCGATATGCGGTCGCCCGGAACCGCCGCGACCCTCGAGCACATATGCTTCCCATCGCGGCTGAACACTATCACGTCCCCTGAAGATATCCCGGATATCCTGGACGTGATCAGAAGGTCTCCGTCCAGCACCCTCGGATACATCGAGTTTGCCGTACATAGGTATATACCGATCACGAACATGAACAGGAACGCAGCTGCTGCCGCGGTCACTGCCATTTTCACGGCAAAGCTCTTCATCTGTGCACCTTCCCTCCTGCAGCGTGCCGGAGCCTGCGGAAATTCTCTCCTGAGGTGCTTGACAATCCGTACCCTGCGGTTTATGATGTAGCTATAGCTTATTTTAATATTCTATTTATCTATAATAATTGTTTTACTTAGAAATATTTCTATTGTGTTAGCATTATATCCCCTCGCCGGGCAAAATGCAATAGTTAAAATAGAATTTTTTCTATTATTTTTTAGGGAGACCCCCGGACAGCAGCGCTTATCCGGAGAAGATGAAGCCGGAACCGGTCAGACAGGAGCAATAGATTATGACTATTTCCGAGAGAATTAAGGAGCTTTGCAGACTGCGCGGGATCACAGTTGCGAAGCTTGAGAGAGACTGTGATTTTTCCAACGGATATGTGGGAAAGATCAGATCCATTACTACAGAGAAGGCCGATAAGATCGCATCATACCTGAATGTCCCCGTACGTTATCTTATATCGGGCGAATCAGAAGCGGCCGATGAGGAGAAAGACCCGGAGGCGGACCGTCTTATCAGGTCCTTCTATGATAACCCTGCGCTTAGGGAGCTCTTCACCCTGGCTATGGATGCGGGCCCCGAGGACATCGAGACCGTCGCCAGGATCCTCAGGAGGTACCAGGCCGGAATATCCCGAAAGGAGGGTGCCGCATCGGAAAATCCGGAAAATCCGGACAATAAGGCACAATAAAAAGCAGCCCCTCAGATCAGTTCTGAGGAGCTGCCGCTCATAATGCAGATAACAGGATTTGAACCTGCACACCTTACGGTAATAGATCCTAAGTCTATCGCGTCTGCCAGTTCCGCCATATCTGCGTGTATTCTTACGAAGGCTCCCTCGGCCTTCGCCCTAAAAACGGATTCCCCGAAGAGCGTTTTTACTGAACTCACTCCGTCCGATAAATAAAAACAACAAAGGCCGCTTCCATTAAGCGGCCTTCATTTATGAGACATCCGGGACTCGAACCCGGGACACCTAGATTAAAAGTCTAGTGCTCTACCAACTGAGCTAATATCCCATCCGTATAGCCTCAAGGAACACTCCCTGACAAGCCTTTCCTTAAGAATACAGACGAGGTATCTTAACTGGGCTAGTCGGATTCGAACCAACGAATACAGGAGTCAAAGTCCTGTGCCTTACCGCTTGGCGATAGCCCATTACGCACAGAGCTTCCGTTCCATGAGAGGGTGGATACAGGGACTTGAACCCTGGGCCTCCAGAGCCACAATCTGGCGCGCTAGCCAACTGCGCTATATCCACCATATTAAAACACCTGCCGTGAACCAGGCGGTCCTCGGCGAAGGGCAGTGAGCCTGAAGGGATTCGAACCCTTGACACACGGCTTAGAAGGCCGTTGCTCTATCCAGCTGAGCTACAGACTCAAAAAAGTGACCCTATCGGGGTGACAGGATTTGAACCTGCGACCTCTTGATCCCAAATCAAGCGCTCTAGCCAAGCTGAGCCACACCCCGTCAAATCTTGCATAACCCCGTTTCTCCGTGGCGCAAAGTTTATTTTATATTAGACACCGCCAGTTGTCAAGGACAAAAAAACCAAGTTGCAAGCGTTTCCGCGGTTTTTTATCAGCTCTGCGGGTGCCTTTCCAGGTAGTCCGCGATGACTTCCCTTATTGCTCTCAGGGCCTTTCCTCTGTGGCTTATCGCGTTTTTCTCTTCAGGCGAAAGCTGGGCAGTCGTCATGCCACGTTCAGGCAGAAAGAAGATAGGATCATATCCGAATCCGTTCTCTCCTGCTTCCTTATATCCAATTATCCCTTCGATGGTCCCGCGCCTCACTACAGTAGCTTCATCCGGAAACGCTGCAGCTGCGGCGCACACGAATCTCGCGGTCCTGCTGCTATCCGGGACACCCTGAAGCCTGCTTATAATCTCTGCGTTCTTTACGCTGTAGGGCGTCTTCTCGCCGAGGAACCTTGCTGAATAGATCCCCGGCGCGCCTCCAAGATAGTCCACCTCGAGCCCCGAGTCATCCGCCAGAACAATGCATCCGGAAATATCTCTGATCTTCTCAGCCTTTATTACCGCATTTTCTTCAAAGGTGCTGCCGTCCTCTACAATATCAGCATCGATCCCGGCTTCCTTCATAGAAATGATCTCGACCGGGAAATCCGCCAGTATCCCGCGCAGTTCTCTGACTTTATTAAGATTTCCCGTGGCAAAAATAATATTTTTCATTTCTTTTCCCCTGAAAAACTATCGCGTCTGCGCTTTCCTTGCAGGAGGCTTCGGCCCCATGAACTGATAAAAATAAGTTTTTATCATGCCGTTGTAGATCTTGCGGTTCCTGTCTGCCTTGCGCCCGATATATTTCTCCGAATCAGAGTATGCCGTAAGTATATACCACGACCAGGAATCAAGCTTTGAAAAAGACTCTCCCATGGTCCTGTAGAGTTCCGGAAGCGCCGCTCTTTCTTCAAGCCTCTCGCCGTACGGAGGGTTGGTCAGTATGAAGCCGTACTTCTTCGGATGCCTCAGATCCGCTACGTCCCTCTGCTGGAAATGAATGTATTTTTCCACTCCGGCAGCCCTTGCGTTCTGCATAGCGGCCTTAATGATCTCCGCATCGGAATCGTATCCCTGGATAGTCATCTCCACATCCCTGCGGATCAGGTCATTAGCCTCTTCGACCGCGCTGTACCAGAGCTTTTTGGGCGCGACGCTTCTCCAGTTTTCCGCGGTAAAGCTGCGGTTCATCCCGGGTGCAATATTTGCCCCGATCAGCGCGGCTTCTATCGGAAATGTGCCGCTTCCGCAGAAAGGATCGACCAGGATCCTGTCCGCATGCCACGGAGTCAGCTGAATGAGCGCGGCTGCCAGAGTTTCCGATAAGGGAGCCTTGCCCACAAGCTTGCGATAGCCTCTTTTATGCAGCGACTCCCCGGTAGTGTCCAGGGTGACCTCGACCTCGTCGTTGAAAATAAATACCCTTATCGGATAGTCGTCGCCGTTCTCCTTGAACCAGTCGGTCCTGTAGGTCTTCTTGAGGCGCTCGACCACGGCCTTCTTTACGATCGACTGAATGTCGGAGGTGCTGAAAAGCCGGCTGTTCTTGGTCGTTGCCTTGGTTACCCAGAACTTCGCGTCGACCGGAAGGAATTCCTCCCAGGGGATCGCCTTGGTCCCCTCAAAAAGCTCGTCAAATGATTCAGCCTTGAACCTTCCCGCCAGCAATAGTACCCTTTCAGCGGATCTCAGAAATATATTGGCCCTCGCAGCAGCCTCCGGGCCGCCTCTGAAATTGACCCTGCCGTCGCCGGTCCCCGCGATCTCGTAACCAAGGCCGCTTATCTCCCTTTTCAGCACGCTTTCAGTGCCGAAGTGACAAGGGACAGTGTATTCGAAAATTCTGTCAGCCATTACTGATCCCCGTTTTTCCCAAAGGACAGCTCTTCCATCCTGGCGATCTGCTCTTCAAATACCTTCAGAGCTTCATCGACAGGTTTACTCGTGCTCATGTCAACCCCGGTCAGCTTAAGCAGGCTCACCGGATCCTGGGTGCAGCCGGAGGAAAGGAACTTCCTGTAATCAGCGACCGCACTCTCGCCCTCATCAAGGATCCTGCGCGCGATAGCTACCGCTGCGGAAAAGCTGGTCGCGTACTGATATACATAGAAATTGTAATAGAAATGAGGGATCCTGCACCACTCGTACCTGATCTCGTCATCGGAGACCATGTCAGGTCCGAAGTATTCCTTATTCAGCTCATAGTAAACTTCAGAAAGAGTCTGCGCGGTGAGCGGAATACCGGACTCGCCCATCTCGTTCGTCCTGCGCTCGAACTCCTCAAACATGGTCTGCCTGAAAAGCGTGCTCTTGAACGACTCAAGATAGTGGTTTACAAGGTATTTCTGCTTCTCGGGATCCTCGGTCACCTTCAGAAGGTACTCGAGCAGAAGCACTTCATTTGTGGTAGATGCGACCTCCGCCACAAATATCTTATAGCGCGCGTTGAACAGAGTCTGGGCGTGGCTTGAATACCAGGTGTGGAGCGAATGGCCCATCTCATGCACCAGCGTGAAAATATCATCGAGCGTGCCGTTGAAATTAAGCAGAACATAGGGATGCACGCCGTAAACACCGCTGGAATATGCGCCTCCGCGCTTTCCCTTATTCTCGACAACATCGATCCAGCGCTCCTTAAAAGCCTTGTCCAGCAGGGCAACGTAGTCCTCACCGAGAGGCGCAAGAGCCTTAAGAGCGATCTCCTCGGCCTCTTCGATGGTCGTATTCCATACCACATCCTTCACGATCGGAATGTATACGTCATACATGTGTAGCTCGTCAACTCCAAGCAGCTTCTTGCGGAGCCTCACGTAGCGGTACATCTTTTCCATGTTGCGGTGCACCGAATCGATCAGGTTGTCGCATACAGCCGCCGAAACATTGGTCTCGCCAAGAGCCGCCTCAAAGTTCGAAGGATACTTTCTCATCCTCGAGAAGAACTTCTGCTGCTTTACCTGCCCGTCATAGAGAGCGGCCCAGACATCTTTGTACTGGGCATAGGTGCCGTAATATTTCTCAAAAACTTCCTTCCTCACCGGGCGTGAAGACATCGTCTCAAGGGGCACAAAGCGTCCGTTCGTGATCTCGACATCGCTCCCGTCATCTGTCTTGACCGAAGGGAAGGTAAGGTCCGCGTTCGCCATCATCCCGAAAGCCGAGTAAGGCACCTGAGCCATCTCGGAAGCCGCAGCCATGGTCTTCTCCATCTCTGCAGAAAGCCCATGCTCCTTCTTGCGGAAAATGTCTTTTATGGTGACTTCGTACTTCCTTAATCCAGGCTCATCTTCATAATATTTATTAACGGTCTCTTCGGAAAGCTCCAGGATCTCCGGCTCAAAAAACGCGGTCTGCTGCGCGATCCCGATATAGAGCGCCTCAGCCTTCTTAAAATCAGCCTGTGACTGCGAATTGCCTGTGTCCTCATCCTGCTTCATCATGGCATACTCCATGAATCTGTCCTCGAGCAGTTCCAGTTCCTCGTAAAGGTCAAACGAGGTCAGAAGATCCGCAGCGCTCTGCGCAGAATGTCCTTCCCTCTTCGCAAATTCAGCCGCGAGCGACCCGGCCTTCTCCATATCGCCTTCAAATTCTTCCCTGCTCGGATAAATATCTTCAAGCCGCCAGGTAAGCGCTTCCGCTACTTCATTTCTTTCAGGCAGTTTTTTCTCCATTATTTTCAGACTCCTTTCGGTCAAAATATCAATATGTTCCTTTTTTCAGCAGATGCCTTATGTATCTGTTGGCTTCGTCCTCGCCCTTATTGGCAAGGATCAGCAGCATCTTTTCAAGCATCTTCCTGCTCTCCGGATGCATGATGATATAATTCCGGCTGCGGTCAAAATATTCCCACGCGCTCCGGTCAGTGTATTTTTCCTTCTGGTAGACTTTGCAGGCCGCGACCCTGTCCATGTAGTTCTCGACCAGGTATTTAAGAGGCATCTTCACGCCCCTCACGCCGTTCGGAAAATCCCTTCCGAAATCGACCCAGAACTCGTTATGGTGGTAATTCCGGCCTTTATGGTGCAGCCAGGCCATCGAATAGCCGATCGCGTCGCGCTCCGCAGCATTGGGGCTCCGGTCTCCTTGGAAAAATTTCACCCCGGTCATGAATTCGACAGGATTGTACTTCGAGAGATCGTGCACAAGGCCCTGATAGTAAAGGCCGACCTTAAAACAGCCTTCGCACACCAGCATGCGATGCATGGTAATTGTCTTAAAATGCTTCCAACCAGCCTCTAAATAATCCATAAAAATCCTCCTTCTCAGGAAGAGCTGCTAAAACATCTTAGATATCATAACATAACGGCGGAAAGTATTCCATAGCGCCCGGGGGTTAAATCCCAGAGAACAAAAAGACCCGGAGCCTCACCACTCGAGAGTCCCCAGGTCTTAAAAGCCTGTCTCAGCCCCGTTTATTCAAAAAATACAGCCAGATAAACAATACCGCCAGATAAATTAGAACGGCTATAACTTTCCCGGACCACAGCGCGGCTATACCAAAAATAATCACATAGAAGGCAAAAGCTACTGAAGGTCCATCAACACTGCCGGACGGCTTTCTGCTTGATGAATAGCGTTTAGGCATTTCTGTATGTTTTTTCTCGTCAAATCCCAGCAGACTGGGATCCCTGCGGTATATCTCATCCAGATCCCAAAGATCAGGATGATCATCTTTTGACATAGTTTTATTCCCTCCTAAATATGCTGCACTAATCTGTGCAGTGAAAGTACGGAAAATTTCAAATGTATGATTTATTATACAATATACTCGGAAAATATTCCACGAAGATCATACATGCCTTTACTTCCTCTCTCCGCACTGGCTCCTTATCGATCACAAATACTGGTTTCTACGGCCTAATATATCAATTACAGGTATAATAATCATCGTGCACCAATAGTTCTCGCAACACAATTATTTATACTGACGGTCTTAAGAAAGAACCCTGAGAAGACTAATGAAAATCCAAGTCCGTATCTTCCGCTCCGTTACAAAAAGAAAACCAGGACTCATAAGTCCTGGTTTTCTTTTATAGACGTGCGTGAGAGGATTCGAACCCCCGACACCTTGGTCCGTAGCCAAGTGCTCTATCCAGCTGAGCTACACACACATATTATTAACTTATTAATGCCGGCGACCGGAATCGAACCGGTACGAACGATTAGGTCCGCGGGATTTTAAGTCCCGTGCGTCTGCCAGTTCCGCCACGCCGGCAGTTAATAGGAACGACCCAGAACGGACTTGAACCGATGACCTCCGCCGTGCCTGGGCGGCGCTCTAACCTACTGAGCCACTGGGCCTTATATAAAAAAGTGAGCTCATCCGGACTAAAGTCCGAAGAGCGGGCTTTTGCTGATCTTACTTAGATTGTTAAGCAAAAGCACCATAGTGGACCTTCGGGGACTCGAACCCAGGACCGACCGGTTATGAGCCGGTTGCTCTAACCAACTGAGCTAAAGGTCCGAAATTTGAAAAGCCGATGATCGGACTCGAACCGATAACCTGCTGATTACAAATCAGCTGCTCTGCCAATTGAGCCACATCGGCCGGTTAAAAGAAACCAATGACCCCGACGGGATTTGAACCCATGTTACCGCCGTGAAAGGGCGGTGTCTTAACCGCTTGACCACGTGGCCATTTATATGGTGCCGAAGCACATTTTAGCTCCCCGAGCGGGGCTCGAACCTGCAACAACTCGGTTAACAGCCGAGTGCTCTACCATTGAGCTATCGAGGATTGTTATGAGCACTTAGGCGGTGCGCAGCAGCGCCTTACGTGCGATACATGCCGGGCCCTTAG
>JAIKVW010000032.1 GCA_024685315.1 Lachnospiraceae bacterium | reverse complement strand
CTCGAGAGTTACCGAAGTTACCGGGATCCAGGTGCAGGGGATCTCGACCGGTGCTTCGATCTCATGAGTGCCTTCCGCATCGCTGAAAAGCTTTCCGCACCTGGTGCACTCCCAGTATTCCTCGTAGCCTACAGTTGTCTTTGTAGGTTCTACCCTGTCATGGTGGACAAGGTCATGGCCAAGCGCTGCGATCTCTACAGTCTTCGTCTGGGTCTCGAACGCTTCGTTCGTGAAGGCTGCGGTGTAGATCGCGCTTCCTGCGGTCTCGCAGGTAGCTGCCGTCTCGGCAACAGTAGTATTAACGGTTTCGGTCTCGATGTGGCTGGGATCATTCTTACAGGTCCTGGAGGCTGTCACTTCGCTGTTGTCTTCTGCCCAGGTGTACGTTGCCTCGTTCCAGTCGTGACCTGTTGCCGGGATCGCGACTTCCCTGGTGTCAGTGTAGGTCTTGCCGCCATATGTCGCAGTCGCGGTGTAGACGGTCTTTCTGGCTGTCTCGCAGGTCGCTGCGGTGGTCTCGCTGGTGACGGTGGCCTTCACGACTGTGGTGAAATCTCCTGCACCTGCCCTGAAGGTCACTTCCGCTGCGGTATAGCCATCTTCGTCGCTGCCGGTCCATGCCCAACTGTCTTCGTCAATAGTGTAGACCTGAGCCGCGCTGGTGTAGGTTGCGGTGTAGATCGCATCTCCGCTCACTGCAGCTATCTCAGGTGTCCAGCCGGCAAAGGTATAAACCGTGTCAGCAGTTGCAGCCTTTGCAGGCTCTTCGCATTCCGGAACTGCTTCATACTTCACCTTGCCGGTCTGCAGCACGGTTCCGTCTTCATCGAGGAATGTTACCGTGTAGCTGTTCCTCGTGTAGTAGAGCTTCAGTACAAGGCTTCCGTCCGCTGCCACCGTTCCGGTGATCACGTTAGCTTCATTATCTTCGTCGAATGTGAAGCCTTTCATCGTAAGCGGCTTTGCTGTTACTTCGGCATCGGTAGCGCCTTCAAACATCTGAGTAATGATATTGTATCCGCCGTCCAGCTTCTCAAAGTAATGCTCGACAGAGTACGGGGTATCTTCCCTTGCGGTCCACTGCGCGTACAGGGTAACGCTGCCTTCCGGTGCCAGGTTCTTCACCGCAGCCCCGTCTTCGTATGCGGTCCCGCTGCCGTCAGCCGCGGTGTTCCAGCCTGTGAAGGTGTAGCCTGCGCGCTCGAACGCGTTCTCTGTCAGGACGACCTCCTGGTCATAGACTGCGCTGATGTCTGCCATGGTTCCGTTTCCGCCGTTTGCATTGTAGACGATAGTGTAGCTGTTCGCGGTCCAGGTCGCGGTGTACTCGCGGTCGCCCATGCTGCCCTTAGTAACCGTAACGGTAATCGTAGCTTCTTCAAGATCCGTGCCTGTCCAGCCTGCAAAGGTGTAGCCTTCCCTGGTCGGGTTGTTCAGGGTGAAGGTCTCTGTAGTGATCGAGTAAGCTGTCGGGTTCGCCTGAGCAACAAGGCCGCCGCCCAGATTGTAAGTGATGGTGTAATCATCGGTCGTCCACTTAGCGTAGAGCGTTACATTTCCGGTGCTGCCCTTTATGATCTGGCTTACCTGGTTCCTGAACTCGCTGTCGCTGTACCATCCGCCGAAGGTGTAGCCGGCCCTCGTTGCATTTGCAAGGTCGATCGTGTCGGTCTCGATGGTGTAAGATTCCGGGTTCGATGCCGCATTGGTGCCGCCGTCCAGTACATAGGTGATCGTGTAGGTGACAGGCGTCCAGACTGCGGTGACCGTCAGGTTCTCAGCCGGCATCGTTGACGGGATCTCCGGTGTCCAGCCATCGAATGTGTAGCCTTCCCTGTCCGGATCTTCGGGAGCTGTTACCGCAGTACCGTAATCTGCAGTAAAGGACTCCACTTCGCTTCCGCCGGCAGTATCGAAGGTGATCGTGTACTGGTTGATCACTTTCCTGGTGTCTGAATATACCTTCCCATCTGGGCCAACGACCGTTGCTATATACAGTGTATATCCAAGGTCATCTCCGGTTCCCTGCTCGGTGGTCACGGTCGTAAATTCGGCCTCGTACTCGTGATCCTTGTCGTTCGCGCAGGTGAATAATGCGGATCCGCTGCTGTTGTCGTCCTGCCATTTCCATACGGGCTCGCCCCAGTTATGGCCGAGCGCGTCAATATTTGCAAGGGTCTTTGTCTGAGTCTCGAACGCTTCATTCTCGAAGACTGCGGTGTAGGTCGTTTCGCCCTTTGCTTCGCAGGTCGCTGCCTTAGTGACTTCTGAGGTCGTATTGACGGTCTCAGTTTCTACATGGCTGGAGTCGTTAGCACATGTCCTGGTCGCAGTGACTGTAGAGTTGTCATCACTCCAGGTGTAGGTAACCTCGCCCCAGTCGTGGCCGGTTGCAGGGATCACAACCTCCTTAGTATCAGTGTAGGCCTCGCCTTCAAATGTCACTGTCGCTGTGTAGACGGTCTTCCCGGCTGCTCCACAGGTAGCAGGCGTAGTCACGCTTGATACCGTTGCTGTAACTGTCTGAACATGGCCGGCATCGTTAGCACAGGTGAAGGTTGCCTCTGCGCTGCTGTATTCATCAGCCCATGTCCAGCCGCTAAGCTTATAGTCGTGGCCAAGCGCTTCGATTTCAACTTCCTTCGTGTCGGTATAGGTCTCGCCTTCGAATGTCACTGTTGCTGTATAGACGGTCTTCCCGGCTGCCTCACAGGTCGCCGCCGTGGTCTCACTTGATACCGTTGCTGTAACTGTCTGAACATGGCTTGCATCGTTAGCGCAGGTGAAGGTTGCTGTTGCGCTGCTGTGATCCTCTGACCAGGTCCATTCGGTAAGCTTATAGTCATGGCCGAGTGCTGCGATCTCCTCTGTCTTGGTATCGGTATGGCCGTCATATGTTGCGGTATATGTCCTGACCCCTGCGGTATCACATGTTGCCTCGGCGGTCACTGCTGAAGTGATCTCAGCATCGTAGCTGACCGTATGCTCGCTGTCGTTCGCGCATACATACAGTGCGGTTGCGGTGTAGCCCTCCCAGACAAACTTGCTGAACTGGTAGTCATGGCCAAGTGCTGGAATGACTTCTTCACTGCCGGCCTTAATGGCCCCGCATACAGAACAATGAAGACTCTTCTGCCCGTCACTGGTGCAGGTTGCCTCAGTATCTACGGTTTTCTCCGTATCCCAGGTATGATCTTCAACTGCTACCATTACGGTAATAGCATCTTGTCCGGCAGTATCTGTCGAGTTTGCAAAGGTAAGGGAATAAGTCCCTGCATTCTCAAATACGACTTCATAGGATTCTCTCCACCCGCTCGATCCACTCGTCTGCTCAAGCGCCCGGAAGCTGAATCCGGTTCCCGGATTGCTGGATACAACTGTCGCAGAAACATCTCTCGAAGCATCTGTTCCTGAGATATCCATTTTTGTTGCAGCGCCTGAATGCGTTGATAGGGTATCCGTAATCTTAAATGATCCCGGAAGTGTGCCTGCATGCGTATAGTTATTAATAAATACCGCGAATACCCTTGCCGTTCCTTTGTTTACATTATTGGTATATGTAACAGTATAATCTGTACCGAGTTTCAGTACCTTCCCGTCAAGACTTATCACAACTTCAGGTGTTCTGGCGCTTCCGGTATATATCTGGTCCGGAATCGGTTCGATAACCGCATTAGATGCATCTGCAGGATTAATTGTAAAGTCCCTGGAAAGAGTCCCCTGGTAAATACCTGTAAAGGTGACAGTTGCAGTTGCGGTCCCGGCATTAACGTTATTCGAATACTGTACCGTATAATCCTTTCCCTCTTCCAGAAGCTGGCCGCCAAGAGTAACTTCAAGAGCAGGGGTGAGCGGCTCTCCTGTATAGATAACGGAAGCGATGTTCCCAATAACCCCCCCGGAGGCGTCAAGCGGAGTAATAGTAAAAGGTATCTCAGCAATGCCTGCATCAGCATAGCTGCCCATAAAGCTGATGTCGATCCATGCTAATCCGGCATTAATATTGTCCCTGCAGGAAATGGTATAGTCCGTGCCTTCGATGAGGGTGATACCGTCTTTTATCACTGTGATTTGAGGAATAATGGCTTCGCCGTTAGCCGAATACTCCATAGAATCAATGAACAATACCAAATATCTCTCAGCATTAGTAAGTTCATCATTATTTTCATCTACTGCGACCTTGCTCCAATCGCATTCCGTGCCATAGAAGAAAAGATAGTTAACACCGCTATATGCAAAAGCAGATCCGCCAATCTCATTTACGCTGTCAGGTATCGACACTCTTTGAAGCTGCCCGCAATAGTTAAAGGCGTTTTCCCCAATGGTCTCAACTCCAGTGACCAGAATCGCATCGCTCATATTTGAACAGTTGGCGAAAGTTCTCTCCTCAATACTCGCTACACTCCCTGGAACTATTATTTTCTCAAGTGAAGTGCAGTAGTAAAAGGCTGAATCCCCTATACTTATCACGCCGTCTGGAATGGTTACTTCGGTTAAAGACCTGCAGCCCCTAAACACACCGTCTGCTATTTCCGTCATACTCCTCGGAAGGATTACTTCAGCTAATGATCTGCACTCAGAAAAGGCATGGTCACCAATGCTTGTAACACTGTCTGGAATGGATACTTTGGATAGGGAGCTGCAGTTTGAAAAAGCATAACTACCTAAACTGGTAAGATTTTCTGAAATGAATAGTTCATATAAAGATGTGCATTCGTAAAACGCAGCACTACCTATACTGGTCACATCATTCGGAATAGTTACTTCTCTTAACGATGAACAACCACAAAAAGTGTATTCCTCAATACTTGTTAAACCATCTGGGATAGATATTTCTGTTAAGGAGATACAATCTCTAAATGCACCGCTCCCTAAACTAATCAAGCCCTCTGGAATAGTCACCGTAGATAATGAACTACAGCCATTAAACGCAGCACTACCTATACTGGTCACATCATTCGGAATAGTTACTTCGGTTAAAGACGTGCAGTCTCTAAACGCGTCAATCCCTATGCTGGTTATGGTTTCTGGTATAGTAACATCAATTAATGATATGCAGCCATCAAAAACATCGTCACCTATAAAGGTCAGGCTCTCCGGAATGTTTACCCTTAATAATGATGTGCAACCGTAAAAAGTATAGTCCCCAAGATCAATCAAACCTTCCGGAAGGATTACTTCAGATAGTGATTCGCAATACTGAAATACACTGTCTCCAAACCCAGTCACACTTTCTGGAATGGTTACTTCGGTTAAGGATGTGCATTCAGAAAAAACACCGCTGCCTAAACTGGTAACACCTTCTGGAATGGTTACTGTTGTTAATGACCTGCAACCCTTTAATGCACAGGGCATTATTCGGGTCACACCCTCTGGGATATTTACTTCAGTTAATGAACTACATCCAGAAAATGCATCCCATCCTATGCTGGTCGCGCCTTTTTCTATTTCAATAAACCTAATCTTTAAAGAGTATTCGTTCCAGGGAGAGGTTTCATAGAAGTCATACATATCCCCACTGCCCATTATATGCAGCGTATATTCATCGCCATCTCCCGTAATTATCCACGTGAGATTCTCCCCGCAAACTCCGGAATCAATAATATCCAGCACCTTCACCGTACAAGTTGCAAAGAACCCACCGTCGTCAGAGATGACGGTTATGATCGCAGTCCCTCCGTCAACAGAAGTGACGAGGCCGTCTTCGACCGTAGCAACGTTCGTATTGCTGCTGCTCCAGTAGAGCGTCTTATTCGACGTGCCCGCAGGAGTGAATGTCACCGTAAGCTGCTCGGTGTATCCTTCGTAGAGCGTGAGAGAAGTCTTGTTGAGCGCTATCCCTTCTGCGGGGATCGAAGCGACAGTAACCTCGCAGTCCGCAGTAAGGTCCCCGAGCGAAGCTGTTATCACCGCGCTTCCTGCTTCCTTTGCGGTCACCACGCCGTTCTCAACAGAAACGATGTTTTCATCCGAGCTGCTCCATACGATATCCGAAGGAAGTGCCGACATATTTGTGCCGTCCCAAAGCCTCTGCTTATCCGTATCTTCCGGCAATATCGAAGCCTCGAGAGTCGTACTCGAGCCGATACCCATCGTCAGGCTGCTTTCTGAAATTGAAAAACTATTAGGAAGTACATACTCGGTCACGTTCGCAAGTACACTTGCGCTGCTATGATTACTGCCGTCTGAGCTCCCGTCGTATTGGCTGTCTACTGATACCCTGTTCCGCTGATCGCTTGTGCAGCGGTACCATATAGTCTCGAGAGAAGTGCACCCATAGAACGAGCCATATCCGATTATGGTAACGGATTCCGGAACGATGATGCTCTTCAGATTATTGCAGTACATGAATGCGAAGCATCCGATCTTTGTCACGCCTTCAGGTATCTCAATTGATTCCAATGCAGTGCAGAAACTGAAAGCTCCGACATGGTTGGAATAGTAGCGGTATCCCTTGATCTCAGTCAGAGTCGAAGGAAGCTGTACTGATACCAGAGATGAAGCTCCGGCAAATGCGCGCCATCCGATCTTCGTGATTCCCTCTTCAACCACCAGTTTTGTATATGGAATGTTCTCCCAGGGCCTGTCCGGATAGTTGTTCCCGTTGCTTGAAGTATTGAAATAGTCAGGGATCGCGCCTGATCCGCTGACAGTTAAAGTCCCGTCCTCGCTATACTCCCAGAAGGTCGTGCCGCTTGTGCTGCCGATCCTTCCGCCGCACACAGTGGTATCGTCCGCAAGACAGTGGATGAACATCTGATTGATCTGGCTGTCATTCTTGTACAAGGAGATCCACTGTTCACCGGTTCCCGCATAAGAAAGCGCTGTAAGTGCGGTACAGCCGTTAATAGCATCAGTATATATTCCGGTAACACTTGCCGGAATGACCAGTTCTGTCAGGCTTGTGCAGTTTTCAAATGCGCTTCCGTTAATAGTAAGAAGGCCTTCAGGCAGCTCTATCTCTTCGAGCGCGGAGCAGCCTCTAAAGGCCTGAATGCCGATTGCAGTCAGTGTAGACGGAAGCGTCACCTTTGTGAGGTTCTTGCAGCCCTCAAAGGCGCAGGTGCTGACCGAGGTGACCCCTTCCTCGATTATGAGTTCCTCTATCGTGTTCGGCCAGGGATATGCCGGATAATAGTCGCCGTCATCATATTCATAGGTCCCTGTCATCGCGCCTGTGCCGGAGATGACGAGGACATTGCCCTCCTGCAATACCCAGGTAAGGCCGCCCACAGTGCCCCTGCTTATATATTCATAATGCATAGCCGCGGATGAAAAAGAAGTGTTTCCGCTGGAGACCGTTAAGTTGTTCCGAAATGTTTCCATCTCAGCCTGGGATCCAGGGTAATAGACATCCTTAAGGCCGGTGCATGTGTAAAAAGCATTTGACCCGATACTGGTAAGGGTTGTAGGGAGAATTATACTTTCTAGGCTGGAATGGTTGTGAAATGCTTTGGCAGGTATAGAGGTTTCCCAGCCGAACTCAATGTTGCAGCCGCTCCTAATCGGGCCTGCTGTCGTAAGGCTGGTGCAGCCTGAGAAAACATTACTCTCGAACGATGTTGCTGATGCAGGTATGTTAATGCTGGTAAGGGAGCTGCAGCCTCGAAATGCTTCCAGTTCTATTTTAGTTACGCTCTCCGGAAGGGTTATAGTAGTCAGAGAGCTGCAATTATGAAAAGCCCACATCGGGATCGTCGTTGTCCATGCAAACTCATAGTTGCAGCCGCTGCCCGAAGGGCCGGCCGTGATTAGCTTACTGCATCCCGTGAACACAGAAGAGTAAAGCAATGTTGCGCTTGCAGGCATACTGACTTTTGCCAGGCTGGTACAATTACCAAACGCACAAATATTGACCGTTTTCACTCCTTCAGGGATTGATACGCTTGTCAATTTAGAGCAGTTTTCAAATGCGTAGATTCCGATCGCGGTCACGGTATCTGGAATGTCCACGCTTGTAATATTGGAACAGCCATTGAAAGCATAATCACCGATCTTGGTCGCGCCGGATCCTATTACGAGAGTTTTTATGCTGCTCCGGTTAGAGTACCAGGGCATGGAGCTGCTGCTTGTGTAATCCGTCATAGCTCCTGACCCCTGTATGGTCAGAACACCTGTAGAATCAAGCGTCCAGGTCAGGCTGTCTCCGCAGGTCCCTGAAGCCACGGTGCTCTTCGTATCCGCTGTTGCCTCCGTTGCAGCAGCAGGCTCCGCCACGTCGGTCACGTTCTCCAACGCAGCAGGCTCCGCCTCTTCAGCCGCAATCTCCGCAGGCAAAGAGGTCTCCGCCTCTTCCGGCACAGCCTCCACTGTCTCAGCATTCTCAACTCCCACGGCGGCTTCTACGGCCGCACTCTCGGCCGAAGTCTCACTGATATTATCCGCCTCAGCCGCAAAAGCTGCCGCCGGTACATGAGATAAAATCATCATGATACTCAGGCTCACACAGATAAATTTCTTCATAGCGCAATTCTCCCCAAATTATTTCAGTTGCTTTCCGACCCGCTCAGGGTCAAAGCCTGCCTCCTTCCAAAGGCACGGCATAATCCATAATAAAATATATATTTTGCCTCTTCCAAATTCAATATGCCGGCAATTGCTATTTCAGCCTTTTTCGGATTTTTTCGTCAGGACGGCTGCCATCTTGCTAAAATCGCTTCTGCACGATATACTAAAGGTGTTTCTATTTATGGGAGGGGGAGGGCACCGCTTTGTACACATTCCTGCAGGAGGAGATCCCTCTTTGCTTTGAGACTCTGCATACGTATAAAGAGACAGCTGACAAGACCATCCGCCTGCTTCGTCACCGCGGCTCAGGCGAACGGTTTATTTGCCGTGACTAAAAAAATCACTGATGCCGGACCGCCTTGACAGCTCCGCTTTGCTAAGCTTCTGTTCCTGGCGGATCCTTTCCAGATGGCTCCCGATCTCTCCGGAGATAAACTCAGCCTGATTATTGTGCAAATATCTGTTAAAGCCGGCACTTCCGCCCAGTTCTGCCAGAAGTTCTCCTGTTGTCTTATTCATGAAGATGCCCCTCCAGGCGCAGCAATCGCAATGCTAAAATCTGCATCAGGCCATAGCACATACCTGACAAAAAAATTATAACCTGAAGGCATCGAGTTTTCAAAGGCATTTATCCAAAAACCTGCCGTTATCCTTCTGTCCCCTCTTCTCCGGACCGGCTGAGATGTCAAATGTCCTGCATTCCGGTTGACAATTGCCCCAGGATAGTCTAGACTAACTGCAGGCGAGGTTACACTGCCTGTTAATCCAAATAAAGAGGATGTGCATAAATGAATCTTAAAAGTAAAGTATTTAGCCTGTTCAGCCTGATCGCCGGCCTGCTGCTCTCGGCCGGGGTATCTACAGTATTCCGGGCCTGCTCTCAGAAGGAGGACGGAACCTGGATGAACTGCCACGATGCCCAGACCGCCGTTCTCATTCTGGGACTTCTGATAGCCGTGGTCTCACTGATCTCGCTTGTAAGCCGGGCAAAAAGCGCCGTCCTGAACTTTTCATGCACGGCAGCAGGACTTGCCATCGTGGCAATGCTGGTCCCCGGAACCATCATCCACATGTGCATGATGGACTCCATGAGATGCTACGCGGTCATGCAGCCTTTCGTCCGCATTATGTCGGTCGTTGTCATCGTCCTCTCTGCGCTGCAGTGCGTAATGGCGGCGAAGGCAGCAAAATAGTTTTATCCCGCAAGGCAAGCGAAGAACTGTACAAAAAAACTCCGGAACGATTAACCTCAAGGTTCGTTCCGGAGTTTTTTGTATGGCTCTTATTATCAGACTTCCCTTAGCACCCCGCCTGACATCGTATATCTGACGTCCGCGTATCCTGCAGCGCAGTTCTCGTGTGTGACCAGCAGCACTGCGCTTCCCGCGCGGGCGGCCTTCTGCAGAAGCTGCAGCACCATTTCCGTATTCTCATCGTCAAGGTCGCCGGTAGGCTCGTCGGCCATCAGTATCTCCGGCTTCCTGATCATTGCCCTTGCTATCGTCATCCTCCGGAGCTCCCCTCCCGACAGCTCGGAAAGCATAGAGTCCGCGAGATTCCCGATGTCCAGGGTCTTTAACAGCTCATCAAGCCAGCGGGCATCCGGAAGCTCCTCATTGTAAAGCGTGTACGGGAGCAGGATGTTTTCCCTCACAGTCAGGCTGGAGATCCCGGTCTGCACCTGCGGGATTATACCGAAATGCAGGTTCCTGAACTTCGAGAGTTCGTCGTCTGAGAGGCTGTAAAGGTCCGTACCGCCGGCTGTCACTTTCCCTTCGGTGGGCTTAAGCAGCCCGCAAAGCATGCTCATAAATGTGCTCTTCCCGCCTCCTGACCTTCCTTCCAGCATCGTGAGCTCTCCCGCGCGCAGTACGAAGTCCGTCTTCTGCACGGCTTCGAACACGTTGCTGTCCTTCATTTTCCTTATGAATTCGCGTTTAATTCCTTCAGCTTTTATATCCATGAGAGATCTTAAGCTCCTCCTATTCCTTCAGCAGGATCTGCGGGTCCGCGCGGCTTATCCTGATAGCCGGCACGACAGATGACACCGTTCCGGATATCACCGTACCGGCCGCCGCGAGTATGCCGGTCAGGACAAATGTCGCTGCGCCGGGAAGCAGATACGGCAGTCCCAGCTGCTCCTCAATGAATTTTCCGAACATTACTACGATTATTATACCGAGAACTATTCCGGCAATGCTTCCAATAAGGCTTGTTACGGCAGACTCCCCGAAAACTATCCCGGCGATTTTATTCCTGGTCGCGCCGAGAAGCCTCATAGTCGCGAATTCCTTCTTGCGCCCGCGGACGCTCATCGCGAATACGATCGCGGTTATCACGAATGCCAGCACGCACACCGCGACGATCAGCACCCTTATGACTCTTCCGACTCCGCTCAGCGTGTCCGAAATTCCTGAGATCATGCTGTTCGTGACGATCGCGGTGACTCCGGGCACAGTCTCGGTTATCTTCGCGGCGAGCTCGTCGGGAGTGACCGTTCCGTCGGTATTAATAAGTATGCTTGATACTACGTTATAGGGATCTATATCCCCGAAATTATTGAGCTTTTTCTCGAGGGATGAGGCTATCAGGGTGCGGATATTGTCCTTGGTCGTAAATACGCTGTAGTCGTAGCTCGTACCGGTCGCAGCGAGCTTCGAGACTACATGGCAGTTCACGCCGTAGAAAAGCATGGTGTCGCCGACGAAGGCGTTGATCCCGTTTCCGATAACTATGTCGTTTTCACCCAGGTCCTTGCTGTAGCTCTTTTGGATCCAGGACTTGATGACGAAGTCCGTATCCGGGTCAAATCCAATGATCTGAAGCCTTGCGGAGCAGCAGTTTGACATCGCGGAGGCGAGGAAGAACTGCCCTGTGCATTCACCGACACCCTCCATATTTTCCACTTCATCAAGGATGCCGTAGTCCATGTAGAAGTATCCGGTGTTGCCCTGGAGGACTATGTCCTGGAGCTTCTTGCTCCCTGCCGCGTCTTCCGGTATGACCATGATCTCTGCCCCGAGGCGGTCTTCAAGTGAAGAAAATCCGCTGGTGAGGCTTTTCACGAGAAGCGATCCTCCGAAAACCGCAAGGCAGAGGAGCGCGGCCATGATGGTGAGCGCTGCGGTCCTGCCGGGCTTCTTTGCCAGATTTTTAAGAGAAATATTCTTCTTCATCTAAATGCTCCTTTTAAGCTCCATGCCCGGATCGAATGCGTTAAAATGGCGGGCTGAGATGCCTGAGGCTGCCGCCGCGGCGAGAAATGCCGCCGCTGCGCTTATCACAAATAGTATTGCTATGCTGCCGGTCCCCGGCATCAGGAAGGGGAGTCCCAGCCATTTTTTCATCATGCTGATGAATGGTACAGAAAGCGCCAGGCAGATCACCGCGCCTGCGATAATGCCGCATGCGCTTGAAGCTGCAGCCTCTCCCATCACATTCCTGACCACGGTCTTCCTGGAGGCGCCGAGCATCCGGAGAAGCGCGCTCTCGCTCCTCTGCTCCTGGGTGCTCATCACGTACGCTGCCGCCATTACCGCAAGGATCAGTATTACCGCGGCCGCGAGCAGTATGGTAATGATCGTGGATGCGCCGCTCACACTGTCAGCAAGATTTGTCATTACCCCGCCGGCCTGCACAGCCTTCACGCCTCTGACATGCAGGTTTATTTCTCCGGTTATCTCTTCCGCGACAGCAAACTCATCAGATTTTATCAGGATGCTGGAGATCTGCTCCTTTGCATCCAGATTCCCAAAATCACGGGTGCCTGATCCATTTGCCGCGTTTATCATTGCGTTTATGGTGTCCATGCTCGCGAAGATGCTGCCGTCATACTCGGTTCCTGTGACGCCGAGCTTCGCCTTAACCGTGCACACCACGCCGTAGAACGAGACCTGCTGCCCGCGCTCCAGACTGATGCCGCTTCCGGCGATTATCTCTCGCGCGGAGGGATCGGTACTGAGCTGCTCTCCCTCTTCTATCCAGGAACCCACAACGAAATCCGTAGAGGGGTCTATCCCTATGAAGGGGACCGGGTCATCGGCGAGATTCGTGCTCTCGCTCGTGAGGTAGAACTGCGGAGATATTTTTCCTATCTTGCCTTCGAGCTCAGGGCTTGTATTTATCTTGTCCAGAACGGAAGCATCCATGTAATAATATGTATCCGCTCCCTGAAGGATCAGCGTGTTCTTGTCAATGCTGAGCGAGGCCTGCCTCGAAACGACCATGACGTCCGCACCGAAGCGCTCATTTACTGATGAGAGGCCCCTTTTCAGGCTCATTATTGCAAGCGTGCCCCCGAATATCACGATAAAAAGCAGCATCGTAAGCAGGGCACGGCTCAGCGTCCTGCCCTTGTGTGCTTTCATATTCCTGATAATGATGCTGTTCTTCATGACTTTATGATCAAACCTTTCCGTAACTTTCTTCTGCCATAGGATACTCCGTGAGGAATTCATCGGTGAGATATTCCCCGCCGGGTATGTGGTCAGGGAATTCTTCGCTGCATTTCAGAAAATAATCCCGGCCCCCGATGATATCGTCCCAGGTAGCGTCAACATTATAAAAGCGGCCGTCTACGGAAACAATGTTCCAGGCGTGGTTCTGCTGCGATCCGTCCTCAGGGTCCACCGCCATCCCGGTGATCACCCTTGCGGAAAGGCCTGCCTCCCGGAACAGCCGGTAGAGGCCCACCGCGTACCCCTGGCATACCGCGGTATGATTTATCAGCGCGGCATAGGCCGTGGTCTTCAGGTGATAATAGGGGTTTTTGGCATGGATCCTGTCATAGATCACCGTGTCGCAGATATAATCGTATATCGCTTTGACCTTCTCGTAATCCGTGGTGGATGAGGTAAAGCCAAGGCTCTGGATTATCCTGTCAACCTCTGCGTCAACCTCTTTCTCCTGCTCGGGATAAGTGTAGTAATCCGGGACTATAGTGACCTCATAGGAATAGGTCCCGTTCTGCTCTGTGTAACCGTATCTGGTCGTGTACCCGCCGTACTGGTGCCTCAGATAGTCGCCTTCCTTCGGATCGTCCGTCTCCTCCAGCGCATATCCCATAAGCTCATCAACTATCGGGGATATCTCGGACATATGGTCAGAGTGCGATGTGTAAGAAATATGAATGCCTGAGGCACGCCTTCCGAACGCGGCCCGGATGTCCTTCACGGTCTGAGTGGCGTTCTCGAAGGTCACGCTTCCCCCGGAGCTTATCACATAAGTCTTCTGATCCCCGGAAGCCGCGGCCTTTCGCAACGCAGCCGCTCCTATAATGACCAGAACCACGGCCGCAGCCGCAATTATTATCTTTTTCTTCAATTTTTTACTTTATCCGCGGCAGACTTTCTTCTCCAGACTGCTATCGCGTTCGAATGCACGAGCAGGCGGTCGATGTCGATGCCTGCGGGACAGACGTCCCGGCAGGCAAGGGATTTACCGCAGCCTTCAAATACATATTTGCTGTACGAGGCCGAAAGCTCCTTGTTGTCTTTTTTAGGGAGCTCCGCAAGAAGCCTCGTGAAGGGTCCGAGCGCAGCGTTCCCGGCGAAGGATCCTCCCGCGTGGAAATTCGGGCATACTTCCAGGCAGCACCCGCACTGGAGGCATCTGGAGGCGTCGTATGCGGTCTCCTCGGCTTCCTCCGAGAGTTTCAGACCGCCGGGGCTCCAGACCTTAAGCTTCTTCAGCTCTTCAAACATCGAGCTCCGGTCCGCGATAAGGTCCGCGACCGGGGGAAAGGTCTTCAGCGGTTCAAGTGTGACCGTGCGCTCCTTTCCGGTCCCGGAGATCATGGCGTCGCAGGCAAGTCCCGGTTTTCCGTCGATCACCATCGCGCAGGAACCGCATTTCTTCTGTAAGCAGCTGCACTCCCAGCGTATAGGCTCGAAAGGCTCGCCGTTTACGTCGCGTCTTTCCGTGTCTTCATTTATCGCGCGGAGCGCGGAGGCAACGGAAAATTCTGCCTCATCCGTCTCGTAGGGAATGCTTATCCAGTAAGGTTCGCTCGCGGCATCCTTCCGGCGGAGAATCTTAAGTATTATCTTCATGATTCCCTCCTCTCCGGAATGCTTCGGAAAGCGATCCTGACCTCACCGTCTTCATAGCAGGCAGCGCTTGTCCTTCGGAAGTTCTCGTCCGTTTCCGGGTAATCGCTCCTGTAGTGCGCTCCGCGGCTCTCACGGCGGCTTCCCGCGGATTTCAGCATTGCCTCCGCCAGGATCAGCCTGTTCTTTTCCCGCAGATTATAGTCTGGGTTTTCGCCCGCGGCAGCGCGGACCTTTTCCAGCGCAGCACTTATGCTCTGTCCATCCCTTACTATACCGAGGCCTTCGAGAAGGATGTCTGAAAGCCGGTTCACAAGCACCGGCGAGGCTTCGGCAAGCGCAGGGTCGTCTTCCGGAGATACCGGATAAAGCCCGGAACCTGTCAGATGATCTGCTTCCGGCATGTCTCCGGCCTTCTCCGTATTGATTATATTCAAAGCCGCGGCATGTCCGCCGACGAGAGCTCCGAGCATAGAGTTCCCGCCGAGGCGGTTCGCGCCGTGGTACTGCGAGCAGCACTCTCCCGCGGCGTAAAGTCCGTTAATACTTGTCCTGTGGTCAATATCCACGTCGATCCCGCCCATAAAGTAATGTATTCCGGGCTGCACCGGCACCGGGCCGGTCATCGGATCGATAGAGAAATAATGGATGAGTTCTTCCCGGAGATCCTTCAGCTTCTCCTCCCAGGCAGCATCAGAGAGCATCGTTAGGTCAAGGTACACCGTATCCCCGCAGTCTTCGCGTCTGGCGGTAAAATACATTTCCCTGGAAACCACGTCCCTCGGCATGAGGTTCCCGAGCTCGGGATATTTCTCTTCCATGAAATACCAGGGCTCGCCGTCCCTCATTACGAAAAGCCTTCCACCCTCGCCGCGGGCCGCTTCCGACACCAGCAGCCTTTTCCCCGGGATCCCTAATGTGGTCGGATGATACTGAATCATCTCCAGATTTGAAAATACTACCCCCTCCGAAAAAAGGCAGGCCGCAAGGTCCCCGGTATTAAGCGCGCTTCCCGTAGTCATTCCGGGGAATATTCCTGTGAGTCCGCCGCAGCAGAGTATGGTCTTCCCGGGATAATCGCAGACTGCGCCCGTGTACAGATCTTTTATCCGCACTCCGAAGCAGCTCCCGCCCGCGATCAGCACTCTCACGCACTCATGGTGGGGAAAGCGCTCCACAAGCCCGGAGGCCTCGTATTTCCTGACCTCGTCTATGAGGGCAGTCATCATTATCTTGCCGGTGCTGCTCCTAGAGTAAAGCGTGCGCTTTTTCTTCTGTCCGCCGAAATTCCGGAGCACCACTCTGCCATTCTTCATGTGGAAGGGAACGCCAAGTTCCTGCAGCCAGGCGGCGACGCGCACTGCCTCTTCGGAGAGCCTCTTCACAGCGTTGGGATCCGCGAGGAAGACTCCGCCTTTAAGCGTATCATTATAATGTTCCTCCGGCCTGTCATCCTCTCCCATGGTATCGAGGGCCGCATTAAGCCCGCCTTCCGCTAGGACCGACTGCGCCCTCTCCGAAGGCTGGACTGAAAACAGGCGGCAGGAAAAGCCCTCCCTTGCCAGAAGGCAGGCCGCGGAGAGACCCGCGAACCCTGCACCTATTATGTTTACTGCTCCATGGTCTCCCATATATTCCGCTCCAAAGCCAGGCATGCCGGTAAGCACCGCAGCTCTCCTAGCCGTTCCATCTAAAGTAATAAATTACAAAGCCGACAGCAGCAAAGACCACTATCAGCGCGAGTATTATCAGTATATCAAGCGCGTATTCGCGCAAGGATTCTATCCCGAGCGTTATCAGCATGGGCCTTACGTTCGCGATCACATGCACCGCGAGGGCAGCCGCCATCAGCAGCATCAGCACGAGTTCCGTTACCCCGTAATCATGCAGCCGGTATGCGCTCCCTGATCCGTGCCCCGAAAAGATGTACACGTGCACGATCATGATGAAAAAGAGGGCGAAACCGCTTATCCTTCTGACCCAGAAAAGCTTGTTTTCCCTGAAATATGAGGTCCCGGACTTTTTCATTGACCTTAGGATCCTCACGGTCAGGACCGCGCCGATAGCCACATGGACAAATATCAGCAGGACAAGTATGTAGGCCAGGATCTTGAGGACGGTGTTCCCTCCGGGAAAGATCCCCGAGAGCTGGAAAGCGCCTGCGACCGCGTGGACCGCGAAGAGTACTATGCTTAGGTGGGCTATTATTCCGTTGATCTTTCTCATCAGTTCTGTCCTTTTACGAATATAGCCTGTGTTCCTTCGTTGTCGAACAAGCTGTCTGCCGAATATGAATCAGCGAATTCCGCCGACATCACGATAATGTCGTATTTCCCCACTTCTGCCTTGGAAATCATCATTATCGGATCTTCAAGCTCCACTTTCATCTGATTTTCAGGGAGCTGTGACTGGAAACTCTGGGCCATGGACAGCCCGCCGGCATCACCCCTCCCCACCATGCAGCTGATGTCCTCGAAGAGGAATGATATTTCCCTGCCCGAGAAAAAGTCCACCCAGGTGTTAAAGGTATCCTCGCTGGTGCGTACCTCCCGGTTTATCAGGACCACATAATCGCCCGAAGGCTTGTCGAGCACGGTCGTTGCTCCTGAGAGTGCGTCCGCCTCGGCTGCCCCTATCATTACTGCATATGTGTTTGAGCGCGAAAACGGCAGGAAAAATATCAGGAACGCTGCCACCGCAACGATAATGGCATGTTTCATTCCTGGGCTTCCTTGAGGGCCTCGGTAACGGCCTGCTTGAACTCTTCGTAATTGATTGTCGCGCCGGAGATCGCGTCGACCTCGTCGAGGCTGTTGGTCTCCACGAGCTGGACTGCGTACTGCTCGCAGGCTGCAAGAGCCTTCTGGGCCTTATTGTAGTAATCACGGTTAGCGACTGAGCCGTCGGAGCCCTTGCCGTAGTTTTCGTCCTTCTGGGTGCCGTCAAGCTCATAGGTCGTGTACACGCAGTCCGTGATCACATTGTCCTTGATGGTGATCTCGACCATTCCGTAGCCATTGCCCGCAACGTCATCCTCGTCCTCATTTTCATGGGTCTCGCTGACTCCCGTATATGTTCCGTCCTTGTAGCTTACATTCTTTCCGCTGCCTCCGCAGCCTGCCATTGTACCTGCGATCATGGCTGCTGTGAGCAGGACTGTCAATGCTCTCTTCATTATTTGTTTTCCGTCCAATCTTCGTATTTTATTTCGCCGGTGAAATTCTCATTCACTGTTTCCCTGACAAGCTTGCCGTCGCGCAGGAAAAGTGTCCTCTGCGCGGTCTGGGCGACCTCAGGGTCGTGGGTGACAACAATGAGCGTTGTCCCCTCATTGTGCAGATTATGGAAAAGGTCCATGATGATCTTCTCATTTGCCTCGTCCAGGTTACCGGTAGGCTCATCCGCAAGAATGATCTCGGGATAGTTTATTAGCGCCCTTGCGACGCAGACCCTCTGCTGCTCACCGCCTGAAAGCTGGCTCGGCAGATGCCTTGCGCGGCCGGCAAGTCCGACCCTGTCAAGTGCCTCGAGAGCTTCCTTCTCATCGGGGATACTGTGATAGTACTGCGAAAGCATTACATTTTCAACCGCGGTGAGATAATTTACCAGATGGAACTGCTGGAACACAAGCCCTATCTTGTCCCTCCTGATGAGGGTCAGCTCCTTCTGGTTCATTTTCGCGATGTCAATCCCGTCCATCAGGACCTCGCCTTCACTGGGCCTGTCCATGCAGCCGATGATATTCATCAGCGTGCTCTTGCCGGATCCCGAGGGACCCATGATAGCGACCCATTCGCCTTTTTCGACCTTAAGGCTTACCTTATCCAGAGCATGCAGCTCTCCGTAAATTTTTGAAACATTATTTATTTCCAACAGGCTCATTTATATATCCTCCCTGATCATTCACCTTTAAGTACGAGCGCGGGCTCGATCTCTGTCGCGTTCCTGATCGGGATCAGACATGCGACTGCAGTTACCGCCATGGAAATTACGATGGTAAGCGGAAGCAGCACGGGTCTGAACACGATCGAGCTGCTGAATACGTTTACGCTGATAAGCTGCGCGAACAGGAATCCCAGTATCGTTCCGATCAGTCCGCCGAATCCTCCGAGAAGAACCTGCTCTCCCATGAACTCCTTGATGATCTCACCGTCCAGCGCGCCAAGGGCCTTTTTAAGGCCGATCTCCCTGCGCCTCTCGGTTACGGAGGCCGTCATGGTCGTGGCAACGGTAATCATTGTGAGCGCGAGAACTATGATCGTTACCAACAGTATAAGCGCCTGGAGCTTGCCGAGGACTGTGGTCTCGGAAGCCGTGACACGTTTTACCACCTTTGCGCTGACGTTTTCGGAATTCTGGTTAATACTGCCGACCACCGCTGTCAGATCGCTTCCTGAAGCGGATATGCTCACTTCCGCGAGGCTTATGGTCGTCGGTATCTGCGTAAGCTCTTCGAGGTCTTCAAGCGACATGTAAATGTAGTTTTCCTCGGCTCCGCCTGTATTAAGTATTCCAGTGATCTTGAAGTCTATGTAATTGTCGAGCACTACGTCAGAAGTGCTTGTTTCGCCCTCTGCGGCCTCATCTCCGTTATCAAAGGCGACCGCTTCCTCTGCGACCTCCTCCGGGGTAAATGTAACCGAGATCGACTTTTCTACCTGAAGATTATAATTCTGGGCTACTGTAGCCCCGATCAGGATCTCGCCGTCTTTATCCGGGATCTCGCCGTCCACCGACCAGTAAGGACTGGTCTTAAGCACGCTGCTCATGTCAGTGCCTGCCGCGGTGACCGGGGTCTGGTTGATACGCACCGTCTCGTAACGGTAGGGAGTCATTCCCACGATCTGCGAGCTGTTCACATTTGAAAGGCCGTCATTGATCTCTTCGATGGTAAGCGCCGTTCCATCCTTTGATGTGAAAATGACGTTCGCGCCGTAATTTCTGAACTCAGCGCCCATCTGCCTCGGAACGTCTATGTAGACGGTCACGAGCCCGGAAAGGATCGTCGCGCCGACTACGATCGCCAGCAGCGCTATAAGCATCCTCGACTTCCTTCTAAGAAGGGAGGCGAATGCCATTCGAAAGAACCATTTTCTTTTCTTCTGCATTTCTCTGCGCCTCCTTACTCATGAAGAACTTCCGTGGGCGACAGCTTGAGCAGCTGCCTGATCGCGGGTATGCATCCGATAAGCGTGATCGCAAGGACCGCCACAATGACTATGGGGATGACCATAGTCCTGAGCGCGATCGAGGATCCGAATACGGTCTGCCCGATGATCTGTGCAAACCCTATCCCGGCGGCAAAGCCTGCCGCGCCCCCTATTGCCGCGGTTATAAGGATCTCCGTGATGACCTGGAGGATGATCGAGCTGTTCTGGGCTCCGATCGCCTTCATAAGTCCGATCTCCCTGCTGCGGTCCATAACGCTTGCGGTCACAAGGTTGCATATTCCGAGTGCCGATCCTACCATCGAGAGCACCGCTATAAGTCCCATGAGGAGCTCTGTCTTGTCAAGGATCGCGCCCTCGGAGCTTGCGACCTGCCTGACTGGAGCCGCGGTGGAATCGGTGATGACTTCGGTGAGCTGGTAGCAGATCGCGCTTGCGTACGCGGTGCAGTACCAGGTCTCATATTGTTTGATCGTGAGTGAACCCGGGTCTTTAGCTGCCTTCTCAGAAAGCTCATTGTCGGGGGTCGTCAGGGCGCTGACTTCGATGGTGTCGACCTTTCCGTCGAGGCCGCCGATCGCCTGCGCGGTATCAAGCGTAGTGAAAATGTACTCGTCCTCATCGCCGCCCGCATCAAATATTCCTTTAACGGTCAGATCCGCAGCAGAGGCGTTCCCTGTCACATGCAGGCTATCTCCAACGCTGATCCCGAGCTTCTTCGCAAGCTCGGTACCAACCATGCATTCGCCTTCAGCGCCAGAGCCCTGCTCGTCTATCCAGTCACCGTCTTCGATATCCCACCAGCTCCTCATGTTCCTGATCCCGGAGTCGAGCGTTTCGCCGGTAGCCAGCTCGAGATGGTGGTTGAACCAGCTTCCTGTAAGCTTAACCTCCGAACCATCGTCCAGTTTCACGCTGGTGCTGATGAAGGGTGAGTAATCCACAATATTGAAAGCCCAGAATATCGTCTTTACCTTGCTGAGCTCATCCTCGCGCAGGTAGGCTTTCGTTGCCTTGTCACCGCCCTCTACATCGTAGAGATCCTCGATGACGGAGGCCTCCTGCGGGCTTACGATTATATTCGCGCCGTAGGCCTTAAGTTCCTGGTTTATCTTGTCCCCCACGTCAAGCATTACGCTCAGCATCGCTGTAGCGAGGGAAGCTCCCAGA
The DNA here is from genome assembly GCA_024685315.1 of Lachnospiraceae bacterium. Lineage (GTDB taxonomy): Bacteria > Bacillota > Clostridia > Lachnospirales > Lachnospiraceae > UBA2912. The sequence goes on along the minus strand of JAIKVW010000032.1, from coordinate 17,004 downwards.
GCAATGGTGAGGCCTATCATAAGCATCTTTTTCCATTGCCTGGTAAGAATACCTTTTATCATTCTGCCGAACATTTTCTTATCTCCTCACATCCCGGTCTTTACTTGAATTCTTTCTCGTATGCAAGCAGGCCTTCTACCGGTATTACGATATAGCCGTTCTCAACACTGTATTCGACAACCAGCGGGTTGCAGCCGCCGGGATAGCCTATGGTGTTCACGTTCATGACCACGTCGCAGAGCTTGCAGACGATCTGGCCGTCCTTCTCGTAATATCCGGTCTCTCCGCATATCTCGCAGGCATCCATTCCGACGCCGTAGGATGTGCTGTTTGGTTTCTTGATGGCAATGAAACGTATCTCTGTGCCGTCGTCGCTCGTTATGGCGAAACGGTGAAGGTGTCCGTCCTCAAGCAGGTCGACGGAAACGTAAATATTTCCGTCTTCCTCCTTCGTATAGGGCTCGATCGGAGCCACCTCGATGGGACGGTTGTTATATGAGCGGACTGCGGTCATTATAAAAATGCTTATCCCGCAGAAGACCATCATTGCGACTGACCAGCGTTTTATGCTGAGCCACTTCGCGCGGATCTTTCTGTGTTCTGCAGGGTTCCTGTAAGGCTCGTTCACATGAAGGCTGCGCACCAGGAGGATGATCCCCATCACGACTACAAGGAGGAAAAGCGCGTATGAGAACCAGTATCTCTTATTGGTATAAAATTTTATCAGGGTGAACAGAGTGTGATTTGAAGCCATCCAGCGCTTCGTTATCGCGACGTGCAGAATGCCGAGAATGAACCTGACAGCGGTTATGATGACAGCAATAAAGGTAAAGACACCGAGAGGTTTCGTTCCGTATTTCGACCCTAACCTGCCTGCGGCGATCCCGCAGAGAATGCAGAGGAACACGCCAAGCACATCTCCGATAAGCTTCAGCAGGAAGCTGGTCGAGAATGTCGACTGCTCCGCGATAAACGCGGCATACGGATAAGCAAGAACGTCCGGAAGCGCGTGAAAAAGCAGTAATGCAGCAAGCGCTGAGGCTGCAGCTGCAGCGATTACGCCCATCACCTTTGGCGCCTTCTTCAGCGAACCAGCGATGCAGAATACCGCAAATACCGCGATCACGATAATTCCTACGCCGAAGATCCTTGAATTCCACAGACTCGTATCGATCTTCGCGGTAGTATTTTTCATATACGACATTATTGCAGCAAGGACTATTCCGGCAATAATTCCCACCGTATATATCCTTCCCGCTTTCTTCCCGTACCTTGACTGGATAAATGCCGCCAGAAGGCCGACCGTAATGGCAGGTCCGACCATAACACCTGTCGCAAGTTCCAGATAATAGAGCATAAAAAACAACCTCCGGAGAACAAAAATTTGCGTAACTGTTCAGCTTTCGTCTCTGAGCCTGGGTGCTGAACAATTCCATATTAACGCACAAATACACCACAGCCAACCCTCGGTCGAATGCCGGGGCGGCTGTGATGCATTCATGTTTTTTTCTTCAGATTACAGTCTCTATAGAGAGAGCAGATCTTTTTACCAATCCTGTACTGTGTACTCCCAGCCTTCGTAGGTAACGGTAAGGTTTCCGTCTCCAAAGTAATCGGAAAGCCTTCCGCCAGGGCCTGTCTCAGCATCGGTGTGGATGAGATAGTTGTTCTCGCCGGGGGAATGAATGGTAAAGGTTACATTGTAGGTTCCGGACTCCGGAAGCTTGATGTTCTGTCCGTAGTGAGGGCCGTCAGATGCGCTCATCTCCATGAAGGTACCTTCTGCAGCAACTTCACCGGTCTCAGCATTAACTATGGAGTAGTCGATGGTGAGATAAGGAACCCAGTCGCCAAGTCCGTATCCAAGTTTTGCGCCTTCCTCATTTGCAGCTACGTCGCACTCAAGGTGGATATCATAGCCTTCTGCGGGGATGTCAGGGTTTACATCGTCTGCCATCGGAACGGGCTGGAAATAAACTGCGTTAACATCCATGAATGCAGCGGTCAGTCCCTCAAAGATAGGGGTCTCGGTAAATCCAGCGTTGTCTCCGCCGGGGGTGATAGCTGCGTCTTCCTTAACACTCTCGGAAACAGCCTCAGTTGCCTGAGTCTCAGCTGCTGAACTGCTGCTGGGTGCTGCCGAGCTGGAACTGCATCCTGCAAGCATGCTTACTGCAAGAGCAAGAGCTCCGGCACTTGCCAAAAGCTTTTTCATTTTCATACTTTGCCTCCTTGTGAAAATGGAAATTAGTATTTATAACTAAAAGCAATTGTGCTTCTAATTACCTGATTTGTCTGAGAGGGCCTTCGCTACAGCTTCCTCTATCATCTTCTGAAGCTCTTCCCTGCTCACGCCTGATGCCGCTTCCCCGGCCATGACGCTTGCCTCGGCAAGCTTCTCATTGACGATATCAACAACATCCTGCTTGGTCGCGCGCACAGCAAGCCTCTCGCGCTCTGCGATCTCGGGATGTTCGGCAAGAAGCTGTTCATGTTCGAGCTTCTGCTTCCTCTTGGTACGTACGAATATAATTATCGTAATTGCCAGAAGGATCAGCTGAGCAATAACCGTCTGTCCGCAAGGATAGATGCCCAGGATCTCCAAAACGGGATGCGAAGGTATCCATGCGACCCACGAAGGTACCCAGATCGTGAATACGTCTCCCTCGATGAGCTCTTTGATACCGGAGCCCAGGAACGCGATGGACATGATGAACATCAATATGCTGGTCGCGGTAAACAGAGGCTTCAGAGGAAGCTTGATGCTGAAGTAGTGGATAGCGAGGTATACGAATACCAGGCAGATGCATCCGACTATGAATCCGGCCCAGACCGCGCCGCGGTCGTAATCGCCGCTGAGCATTGGCTGATAGAAAAGGATGACTTCAGCGCCCTCGCGGTAAACTGCAAGGAATGATGTGAAAGCCAGCGCGAACATGCTGTTCCTGGCTGCTCCGGCCTCGGCCTTGCTCTTGATGTAATTCGTCCAGGCCTCGGTCTCGGACTTATTAAGCATCCAGTTGCTTACGTAGTAGAGAACGCAGACTGCGATAAGAGCGGTAACGCCTTCGATGACTTCCTGCGAAGCGCTGTTCGCAAGCTTGATCGCGTTAAGGATAGCTGCGGTGATGAAGCTTGCCACGATGCCGAAGATGGCTCCGGCGTATACCGGCCTAGTCTTCCTCTTCCTGTCGGCTTCATCTGCTGCGCCCTTAATAAGGTATGCTGCAATAGCTCCGACGATCAGGATCGCCTCAAAGCCTTCTCTGAGAATGATAGAGAAGCAGGCGATAAAGGCTGCCGCTGCCGCGGATCTCTGGCCGCTTGAACTGCTGCTGTCCGAGGAACTGCCGGAAGAGTCCTCCGATGAGGAATCACCGCTGACCCCGTCAAGCTTATTGGCATCCTCGCGGAGCATTGCGGAAAGCAGGTCGCACTCGGCGTTAAACTCCTCGACCGTTCCCTCTGCCTTTGTCACAGCCTTGCATGCCGCGAACTGAAGCTCCATCTCGGTCTTCCTTGAACCTGAGATGTAACCCATCGCGATTCGCTCGAAACCGGTGGTCTCATACCATCCGTAATATGCGTTATTTATCCTGTTGTAGGCTTCCTTGGCATCACCGGCCGCGTACTGTGCCTTGCCGGCCGCGATGACCTTGTCCATCTCATCTACAACAATATTCCAGGTAAGCACAACGTCGGGATTATCCTTCTGATAATCTGCAAATGTCTCATAATACTCCGGGACTTCATCAGCCCGGACTTCCTGAGGATTCGTGAAAAACAGGCCGAACGCAGCAAGCACTGCAAGAAACAGCGCCAGCACTCTATTAAGTTTTGCCTGCCTGACTCTTTCCATAATGTAAAAGCTTCCTTTCATACCTGCCGGAGCAGTCTGCTTCGCGAAATATGAAGCCTGCAGTCTGCAATAGTAATTACTAACCTAGTTACTCGCCGCTAACTTCACGAAATACATTAGCATAAGCTAACTCGGTTTGTCAACAAAAACCGTGAAGCAGCGGGCAATTATTTTATTATTGCCTGCCGTTCCGCGGTCTGATTAACACGATATTTTAAATGGTTTCCGGCTACGAGAAGAATGCCTCCGCTATCTCCGCCATGTCCTTCGTGTCCGAAGTCCCGGCGGTCTCAAAGGGCGAGTGCATCGCCAGCTGCGCGATCCCGATATCTGCTGAAGGTATCGCGACCTGGTTGTTTGAAATGTTCCCAAGGGTCGAGCCTCCCGGGATATCCGAACGGTTCGTAAACACCTGGAGCTTCTTTCCTGCGCAGGAGCATATTTCCCTGAATACCGCCGCGGAGTAGCCGTCGGTGCAGTATTTCTGGTTCCCCGAGAACTTAAGGACCACTCCGCCCCCGATCACCGGCCGGTTGACCGGATCCGCCTTTGCCAGGTAGTTCGGATGCAGCGCGTGGGCATTGTCCATCGAGAGCATGAAACCGTTCGCGAGGTCCGTCTGGTACTGCTCAAAATCCCTGCAGAGGCTATTGTAGATCCTGTGGAGGGTGTCTTTAAGAAATCCGGAGGCAGCTCCCTGCCTTGTCGAGCTCCCGACCTCTTCATTGTCAAGGGCAGCAAATACCGAGAGGGCTTTCTCTTTTTTGCCTGCAATGAAGCCTGTAAGACCGCTGAATACGCACTGAAGGTCATCCAGCCTTGGAGCCGAGACGAACTCGCCGTTATTCCCCCAGATGGTGCCTTTCTGGCGGTTGTACACGAAGAGGTCGCTTCCCAGTATATCGTCCCGTCCGACTCCGGCAAGGTCTGCGGCTTCCTGCATAAGGTCCGGCGTGCTGCCCTCCCCGCAGAGTCCGTAGAGCGGAAGCATATCCTCCTGGGGATTCTTTTTTCTCCCCTCATTGGCCTCCCGGTCCATATGTATCGCAATCGACGGAATGATGAGCATATCCTTTTTGAAATCGATAAGCTTTGAGACTAGCCTGCCCTCTTCCTTCACGATGATCCTTCCAGCCACGGAGAGCGGTCTGTCAAACCAGGGTTCCTGAAGCATCCCGCCGTATTTCTCAACGTTCAGCACCGCATAGCTGCCGCCGCGGCTGATCTCCGGGTTCTCTTTTATCTTAAAATAAGGGGAATCCGTGTGGGCCGCAGCGATGTGCACCGAGTTAAAGCTTTCCGGGACCGCAAATGCTATCAGCGCGGAATCATTCCTCACCACGTAATACTTCCCGCCTGGGGCGATGCTCCACCTTTGGTCCTCAGCGAGCTCTTCAAAGCCAGCCTCCGAGAGAAGCGCCGCGGCATTTGCAGCTGCCTGGAAGCTCACCGGGCTTTTTTCGATGAAATCAATCAGTTTCTCCGCGTAATTCATGATAAAGACCTTCCTTATCTTAATTATTATTAACCGGAGCAGGCTCTTCTGCTCCAAAGGTCTGCCTGTAGACTTTCCTGAAAAAGATCAGTGTGAGCGCCAGCGACATCGCCTCCGCGATCAGGAAAGACCACCATACATTTGCCACTATCCCGGTAAGCGACAGCAGATAGGCTGCTGGTATCAGCACCACCAGCTGCCTGCAAAGGGACACAACGAGCGAATAAAGGCTTCTCGAAAAAGCCTGGAAAATCGCCCCTCTGGTTATGGAGATCGCGGCCACAGGGAAATGCAGGGCGATTATCCTCATCGCAGGGATCCCTATCGAAAGCATGTGCTCCGAAGCATCGAACAGCGAAAGCAGCTGCGCCGGGAATATCTCGAAAACAAGCGTTCCCGCGATCATTATCACTATTGCGAGCTTTGAAGTGAAGCTTATCGTCTCATCTATCCTCTCCTTCTTCCCCGCGCCGAGATTGTAGGCGAGCACCGGTATCGCCCCGTTATTAAGGCCGATCACCGGCATGAAGAAGAAGCTCTGGAGCTTAAAGTAGGCTCCGAATACCGCTGTCGCGGTATCCGAGAAAGTCTTGAGCACACGGTTCATCGAGTAGGTCATGATCGAGCCGATGGCCAGCATCGCTATCGAAGGGACGCCTACGGAATAGATGCGCTTTAAGGTCCTTCTCTCAGGCCTTAGTATCGATCTGATCGAGAAATGCAGTTCCTTATTCTTCCTGAGGTTAAAAAAAAGCCCTGTGAGCGCGGCGATCGACTGGCCTATGACGGTAGCGTATGCGGCGCCGGCTATCCCCAGCTTCGGGAAACCGAGAAGGCCGAATATCATTATCGGGTCAAGTATCATATTGATGATCGCGCCGGTAAGCTGGGAGACCATTGAATATATGGTAAGCCCGGTCGACTGAAGCAGCCTCTCGAACATGATCTGGAAGAACAGGCCGAAGCTCAGCCCGCTGACTATCGCCCCGTAGATTCTGCCGTACTCTTTAATGATCTCGCTGTCGGTCTGGGAGCCGACGAAGGGCCCTACCACCGTAAATGAGATTACCAGGAAAAGCAGGAAATTAAATAATGAAAGCAGGACCGCGGTGTTCGCTGCCTTGTCCGCCTGCGGGAAGTTCTTCTCCCCGAGCGACCTTGAGAGGAGCGCGTTCACGCCGACCCCTGTACCCGACCCAACCGCGATCATGAGATTCTGCAGCGGGAATACAAGAGTCACCGCAGTGAGCGCTTCCTCACTGATCCGGGCAACAAATACGCTGTCAACTATATTATAGAGGGCCTGCACCAGCATTGAGATCATCATGGGCACAGACATTGAAATAATAAGCTTCTTTACGGGCATGACGCCCATCTTGTTTTCGGGCATATTTTGAATAAACTCCTGCGTCTTATCACTTTACTGAATCATATCATAATATCCCCGCTGTCAGGTGTAAAGCAGATTATTGTCTCCTCGTCCCGGGGGTAGGCTTTGGCGAGCTGGGCGCGGCTTCCCGGGGTGAAGCATTCCGGCGTGAACCCGGGCACGCAGGTGCAGCCGTAAAGGCAGAAGGATCCGCCCGGGACAAGCCTGCCGGCCTGCCAGGTGCCCGCGGGGATCGTGAACTGGTAAAGCTCGCCTCTCCCGGTATCCGGGCCCAGCACTACCCTTTCACTGCTTCCGTCCGGTTTCAGCAGGAAGAGCTCAAGCGGGTCTCCTTCGTACCAGCTCCACACCTCATCGACGGTAAGCCGGTGGAAAAGGCTGAGCGAAGGCGGATCGTCGCTGTAAAGGCCGTACATACATGTGACCGCCGGGGCCGGGGCGTCTGCTGCCGCATTTTCCCCTGCGTACACCTGCTTTACATAAGTACCCTCTGCCTCCAGCATCTCCATGCCGAAATGAGCTATCAGAAATTCTTTTCTGTCCATTTATCTATCCCTCGCTGAAACTGACCGCGGGCCGCTTCCTGCGCCGCGGCCGCCTGATATCTTTTTTATGGTAACTATTCAGCACCCCATGCCCGGGTGCTGAGCAATAACATTCTATCACAATAGATGCCTCCGCTGTGGTATAATTTAAGCAAATCCAATCTTTCGGGAGGGCCGTATAATGAGCGAGATCCATGAACTTTCATATACCGAATTAAAACAGGTTTCATCCCCTTCGGACTTTATTTTCAGGACCACATCCGAGCTTGAGCCGCTTGAAGGCATAATCGGCCAGGAGCGCGGCGAGCAGGCCTTCGACTTCGGCCTTGAGGTCGGGATGAAGGGCTACAATATATACATGGCCGGACCTTCAGGCACCGGCAAGACTACTTACGCAAAGAAGAAAGCCCTTGAAAAGGCCGCCTCGGAGCCGGTGCCCGAGGACTGGTGCTACGTGTATAATTTCAGCGACCCCAAAGCGCCCTCCGCGATCTCATTTCCCGCCGGGCACGGCAAAAAGTTCGTGAAGGACATGGATGCCCTCGTCACGAAATGCCGCAGCGGGCTGTCCAAGGCATTCAGCAGCAGCAAATACGCGGCGGAAAAGGGAAAGATTGCCCGCGATGCCGGCAAAAAAGAGGACGAGCTCCTTGCGGTCATAAACGAAACTGCCGGGAATTACGGCTTCCTTGCGGCGTTCACGGACGATGGGCTCACATTCAATCCGGTGATCGAGGGCACGCTCCTCAATGAAGAAGACTTCGCCCAGCTTACCGACGAAATGCGCGACCAGATCGAGAAGAGCGCGCTGACGGTGCAGGAAAAATGCGCCCACACGCTCCGCGAGCTGAGCTCTCTCCAGAAAGAAGCTGAGGATGCCAAAGATAAGCTCGACCAGGATACCGGCGAGGCTTCCCTTAAGCGCTCTTTCCAGGCCATTCAGAAGAAATATCAGGACTCCGAGGATGTGCAGAACTTCCTTTCGGCGGTCCTTGGCGATATGCTTGAGAACCTTGAGATCCTCCTGGAGGATGAAGATGAAAAACCTGAGGAAGGGCTTGCAGAGCTCCTCAGCGCGCGCACTCGCCTTTCCGCGGATGAGCTGACTGCCAGATACAAAGCAAACCTGGTGATAGATAATTCCCGCACAAAAGGCGCACCTGTCATAGTTTCCTACAATCCTTCGGTCCCGAACCTTACCGGGGAGGTGGAGGCAGCGGTATCCGGAACCGCTCCGGGCGCGGATTTCACCCGGATCAAAGGCGGACTCCTGCACCAGGCCCGCGGCGGCTACCTCATCCTCCAGGTCTATGACGTCCTCACTTCGCCCCAGGCCTGGGAGACCATCAGGAGGACTATCAAGACCGGCGAGATCAGCATTGAACCTGTGCGGGACGGGCAGCCCGCGGCAGCGCCTTACCTTAAGCCCCAGCCGATACCCGCGAGGATCAAATTCATTATGATCGGCAGCGATTACCACTACGCCCTGCTCCGCGCGAGCGACGAGGAATTTGACAAGTTTTTCAAGATCAGGGCGGATTTTGATTCAGAGATGCCCCGCACGCAGGAAAATGTGCTTAAGATGGCAAGATTCATCAAAAGGTTCTCGGAGTCGGAAAATACCCCTCCCTTTGACGCCAGTGCGGTCTGCGCGGTGATCGAGCACTCCTCGCGCTGCGCCGAGCGTCAGGACAAGCTTTCGACGATGTTCAACCACGTCGAGGAAGTGCTCTGCGAGTCGGCCACCTGGGCAAGGCTTGGCGGAGCCTCCGTTATTACCGCGGAGCACATAAAAAAGGCTGTCCTGGAGAAGGAGCTCCGCCTCAGGCAGTACGAAGAAAAGCTTTCGGAAATGTACGATGACAACGTCATAATGATCGCGACCGACGGGGCCGAAATAGGCCAGATCAACGGGCTTGCGGTGCTGGACTCCGGCGATTATGAATTCGGCATTCCTTCACGCATAACCGCTACTGCCTATACCGGGAAGTCCGGCATCGTGAATATTGAAAAAGAAGCCCAGATGAGCGGGCAGACCCACGATAAGGGCGTCCAGATCATCTCGGGCTACCTTGGCCAGACCTACGCGCAGAAATTCCCGCTCTCGCTCTCCTGCCGCATCTGCTTCGAGCAGAACTACAGCGGGATCGACGGCGACAGCGCTTCAAGCACGGAGCTGTACTGCATACTTTCTTCGCTCTCAGGGCTTCCAATCAGGCAGGACCTCGCGGTCACCGGTTCTGTGAACCAGAAGGGCCAGATCCAGGCGATCGGCGGCGCGACATACAAGATCGAGGGATTCTTTAACCTCTGCAAAAAGCGCGGGCTTACCGGAAAGCAGGGAGTTATTATCCCGGAGTCAAATATCCGTGACCTGGTGCTGAAGGATGAGGTCGTCGAGGCTGTGAAAGAAGGAATGTTCCACATCTATCCGATCAGCAACATCGACCAGGGGCTTGAGCTCCTTCTCGGCTGCCCGGCAGGGAAACCCGATGAAAACGGGAACTACCCTGAGGACACCGTTCACGGAAAGGTCTACGCTAAGCTTAAGGCATACAGCGAGGCCGCAGGGAACTCGTAAGCGAGTCCCCTTGGGGGCTCGCCAGGGAGGCTGACGGAGGCTCGTTAGGGTGGGCTGAACGGATGGTGTGGTGTCAGGAGCCTGTTTTCAGGACTCATGACATACCCCGAAATATGTCAGATCCGTGTTTTTGGAATTCTGACTTCCCTCACTAAAACTTTTTGCCCTTGTGTCATTAAAGCAAGAATCGGGGGCAGACATCCCTTTTAGATGTCTGTCCCCCGATTACTGACTATCCAGCACCACCGCCATCTCACAATATGCGAGATGTCAATATGAGTTTTTCGCCTTTTTGACATAGATTGGGCGGTGTCACAACTTGCTTAAAAAGCTCTCTGACATACCCCGGAAATTTTCAGGGATGTCAGAAAAACAAAATGGAATGCCAGACATCCCCGATGATCAAGTCCTAGAATACCTGCCTCAGTCTGATCTGTCCGTATTTTTCCGCGAATCCTTCTCCTTTATGGTCTCCTCGAAGCCTTCTCCTTTATGGCCTCCGCGAGCCTCACGCTTGCCAGTCCGTCTTCGAGCGATGCGAGCCGGGGATCTCGCTTCCCGGTCCGGACGGAATCCATGAATACCTTCGCGCTCTCCCTGAAGGTCTCCGGAAAGCCTCCTCCGAACGCGTCGGTGATAGTGGTCACTCCCTCTCCGTACCTGCCTGACTTCAGCTGGTAGGAATGCTCCGACTCCCATGCAATCGAACTGTCCCCCGAGAAGACTTCTATCGCGAGGTCATTCGATCGTCCTGCCGCGGTCTCGGAGAATACAGCGTTCCCAAGGGCCCCGTTTTCCAGCGAAAAGCTCACAACGGCGATATCTTCACTGCTCACCGTGATCTTCCGGCTATCATCCAGCAGATCCTCTTCTCCGGCAGAATCCGCCGGGTACATTATCCCGTCCTTCACCACGCGCTCAGGCTTTACTGTCCTGAAAGAGGCAGTAACCGAATCCGGATCTATCTCGAGGCCCGTCACATATCTCACAAGGTCAAGGTAGTGCGATCCAATCTCGCTGACAGCTCTCAGGGGATCCTCATATCTCCAGGAATACGGGCAGGGAAGTATGTGGAACTCCTGGTAATAATGTCCTGCGACAAGCACCGGCTCCCCGATCCCGGCAAGCCTTTCTTTCATAATGTTTACCGCCGGGTAGAACCTGTTGTTAAACCCGACCGCGGCAAAAATACCGCTCTCCTCTGCTATCCGGCAGATATCCTCTGCGTCCGCCTCGGAAAGTGCCAGAGGCTTCTCGCAGAAGACCGCTTTCCCTGCCTCGGCGCATATCCTGAAGTATTCAAGGTGGGCCGCCGGAGGAGTACAGATGTAAACCGCGTCAACCTCCTCCAGGTCTTCAGGAAGAAGCCTGTCGGAATACCGGGTGATACCGTACTTTCCGGCGAATTTCTGAGCTCCCTCCAAAGTCCTGCTGACAGCAAGGACCGTCTTCCCTCCGCAGGATCTGACTGCATCCGCATGGATCCCGGCGATCATGCCCGTGCCAATAATAGCTGCTCTCATTTTGCTTTTCCCTTATCAGTTTAACTCTCCAGGCTTTATGATATACTCATTGTATCTCCAGAGGAAGGTCACCATCTGGCGGCGGAGGCAGTCGCCTCCCTCATTGAATATATGTGAATCCGCGCCGACCACGCCGGTAGTGATTCCATGCTTTGCCGCCCACATGACAGGCCTGTACCAGAGATTCTCTTCCCCGTCGTCATCGTACTGCGGGACATCCACAAAGGGCTCCAGGTTAGAATAGTCTTCTTTGGGCTCCCCTGCCATTCTCCATAAAAACATAACGGCCTGACGGCGGAGGCACTTGTCCTGAGGTTTAAATGTACCGTCCTTATATCCCTTCGCTATGCCTTTCTCTGCCGCCCACAGAACCGCGTCGTAGTAGAACGGCTTGCTCCCGTCATCGTTCAGCTTCACATCTGAAAACGGACTTACATCTGACGACGGATCCGGCTCCCCGGCTATCCTCCAGAGGAAGGTCACCATCTGCTGGCGGGTACACTGGTTCGCAGGCCTGAATGTCGTATAATAACCACTGTCACTAGGGTATCCTTTAATGATGCCTTTTTCGGTTCCCCAATAGACCGGTTCGTACCAGAAAACACCCGGATCCGTTACGTCTTTATAAACAACGCTTACCTCGCATGATAAATCATTACCAGTATCATATATCTTCGGAATCGTAACTACCGTTTTACCGGGGAAAATCGCCCTGATAAAGTTATCGTTCGGATCACTGATCTCACAGTTTTCGACACGGGCAGCTTTGTCATTTGAACTTGTCCATACCCAATCGGTATAAGTTTCCAGATATGTGGTTATATTCAAAGTATTGCCTGGGACCATGCTTATTTTCAGGGTCTTAAGCGTAGTTCCTGCATTGCATACCAGTTTCTGCAGATTAATACAGCTGCTAAGATCCAGTGATTCAAGCGTCATCCTGTCCCCTGCACAGTTTATCTCACGAAGATTTACATTTTCGGATAGATCAGGAGCTTCCTGCAGACTCGAGAAGAACAGGTCGAGTACTTTAAGCGCCTTATTGTTGCTAAGGTCCAGAGAATATAAATTTGAAAACTGAATATGCAGTTCTTCTAATCTGGTGTTTTTCCTCACATCGATCGAAGGATCATCCGGACCAGGAGTAAACATCCACGAAACTCCCCCGCTGCACTCTAAATATTTCAGCTGGGAAAGGCCGCTCAGTACCGTGCTGCCCAAATTGTCACAGCTCAGGACTTCAAGCTTTTTATTTTTACTGACATCGAGTCCCTTTATGGATTTGCCCTTGCAGTAGAGTTCCTTCAGATAAGTAAAATACTCTATCCCAGTCAATTCAGAATAGCTGTCTTCGCTGCCGGCAATGTCTATCTTTTCGATCTTCGCGATCTCCGCACTGGACAGTCTGCCATTTCCATCGAGATCAAAGCTATCGCTCACATACTCCCTGAAATTTGAATCGGGAAAGTTTTTTTCTGAGATCTCCACATCCGAAGCAGCATTGACGATCTGAGGCCCTCTGACGATCCCCCATATACATAAAACAGTTACGGAAATAAAAAGGTATAGAATATTTCTGGCTCGTTTCATTTGACATTCTCCCCCATGGCAAATATCATCTCTGTGCTTACTATTAACTATACGGCGGCTGTCAACTCCCAAGCAGTTTCTTAATAGCTTCCTGATAGTAGCGGCCGTTCACCAGGACCGGCCCACCTATGCCTGAAAGCTTCTCTTTCATCAGGTTCACCGAGTGATAAAATCTGTTATTAAAATCTACCGCCGCAAATATTCCCGTCTCTTCGGCTATCCTGCATATTTCCTCGGCATCGCTCGCGCTGAGTGCCAGAGGTTTCTCGCAGAAAACGGCCTTTCCCGCCTCCGCGCTTATCCTGAAATACTCCAGGTGCGTCTCGGGCGGGGTGCAGATATAGATAGCGTCGACATCCTCCAGCTCTTCCGGAAGGAGTCTGTCGGAAGAGCTGGGGATACCGTACCTTCCGGCAAATTTTTGTGCTCCTTCCAAAGTCCTGCTGACTGCAAGAACTATCTCCCCTCCGCAGGATCTGATCGCATCCGCATGGATCCCCGCGATCATACCCGTGCCAATAATTGCTGCTCTCATTTTGCTTTTTCCCTGCTTTGTTTTAATCTCCAGGCTTTATTACATACTCGTTGTATCTCCAGAGGAAGGTCACCATCTGGCGGCGGAGGCAGTTGCCTCCTTCATTGAATATGTATGAATCCGCGCCGACCACTCCTGTGGTGATCCCATGCTTAGCAGCCCACATAACAGGCTTGTACCATATGTTCTCGCTGCCGTTCTTGTTATACTGCGGGACATCCGCGAACTCATCCAGGCCTGAATAGTCTTCTTCCGGCATCCCTGCCATCCTCCACATGAACATCACCGCCTGGCGTCTCAGGCAGTTTCCGGTCGGTTTAAATGTCCCGTCGCTGTAGCCCTGCGCGATCCCCTGATCCGCGGCCCACAGCACCGCATCGTAGTAGTAAGGCTTGCTGCCGTCCTTGTTGAGCTTAACGTCTGAGAACGGGCTCACCTGCGACTCAGGCTCAGGCTCGCCTGCGATCCTCCATAGGAAGGTCACCATCTGCTGTCGGGTGCACTGATTGGCCGGCCTGAATGTCGTATATATTCCCGCTGCATTTGCATATCCGTTCACGATCCCGTTCTCTGTCCCCCAGTATACCGGCTCATACCAGAAAACATTCGGATTCGTTACGTCGAGGAAGAGCCCCCTTACCCTGCAGGACGCTGTGAATCCTCCCTCCTCGGTCGTCGCGGTGATCAGGACCGTGCCGGTCTTATGTACCGTCACGGCTCCGTTTTCATCTACCTCTGCTATGGAAGGATCAGAGCTGGTCCATACCAGGTTCGTGTTCGCTGCGTTCGAGGGCCTGACAAGCGCATTTATTCTGGCAGTCCCACCGATCACGATATCCAGGGATTCATTATCGACCGATACTCCGCTTACAGGGCATTCTATCGGGGTCTCGGTCCCGTCTTCCCCTACCTCAGCTATCGGCTGGTCTTCTTCCCCGATGACATAAAGGATAGTATCCTCTGAGGCTATATCTCCGCCGGTCTCCGCCTTCATGTTCTTCTCTTCGGTGATCTCCACATCCGTGTAGTCCTTCTCGCTTACGATCTCGTTTATGCTGTAGTCTAGGGTCGCCACTGAGAAGGTCATCTCGCCTTCTTCTGTCCCCGTAAGCTCCGCGGTATATTTGTCATCCCCGTTCACCACGATGAGTTTCCTGTCTCCGGATACAAGTATTATCACTTCTCCGAACTCGGAATCATAGTAATTGACCTCTCCGCCGATAACGGATGCTACCGGGGTACCGTCCTCTGCCCTTACTATGATATCTACCGGGCATTGTACGGAGAAGAGCTGGGCGAATCCCTTGCCGAGCGTGTCCCCCATCACCGCGAGGTGATTTGCCTTCAGTTCAACATAGTTCTTCCCTGAGGTGTACAGCGGCAGTGTTGACATCAGATCGATATAGTTTCCTTGAACATGGCCTTCAGCAAACCCGGGAACATCATTTTCCGGGTTCAGATCAGCCAGTGTAAGGTATGCTTTATCGAGATTGTTCCAGTCTGACGAGAACCACTTGGTGTTCCCGTACTTGCCCCAGGCAAGCCCGCCCTGGGTGAGGTTGTAGATTGAGCTGCCTATCAGCTGGACCTTATCGCTTGCTCCGGCCTTAAGGAAAGCTCCTACTATATCCCCCAAGATGCCGGGAATGAAAGTGATAGGGTCTATCGCGTTCTCGATATTGAATATGCAGCTGTATTTCCCGTCCGGATTCCACTTGTTGCCATAGTCTGCTGCGGTATCCGGGCAGGCAAAGTTGTAATCGAAGATATCGTCTTTCGGGATTCCGCCGTCGATCATCTTCTTGACCAGGAGGTTCCCCGCGCCGGCCCCCCTGCTGTGTCCGGTAACAAAGTATTTCGCCCCGTCCGTGATGTAGTTCTGGTTGCTTAGCGTATGGTATATCTGCTCGGCCCATACGTCAAAGAAAGAGTTCGTTGCAGGACCACCCAGACCGGGGATGGCTCCCAGAAAATCTGCCTGCCATTCAGGGCCGAAATCGGTTATTTCTCCGCTGGTTCCCCTGATAGTTATCAGGACCAGCTTCGTGCCGTCGTCGAGAGTCTTGCTGCTTATCATGAATCCGGGCATATCCAGAGACATCGTGTTGAACCGGAATGTCCGGTAGTTAGTCATCCCGAGGGATTCATGCGCGGCCTTTATATTGTCAGCATCATAGGCAGCGTCTGCCAACGCCATCATGAGGTAAGACAGTGTCGGATGATAAACGGACGTATTCCCATACCTCGCAAAATTGTCGAGATTGTAGGAGAAGCTGATCCCGTCAACAAAACAGCCTGTTTCAAGTACCAGATTCAGATTTCCGGTCATGGGGTCAAAGCCGCTGTCCGCAACCTGATAGCTGTAATCCGCGTAATCAGGCTGCTCAGCCATCACTGTCAGAACATGCCCATCATCTATAGTATAACTTACCGTACTCCCCGAGATCCCTGTCACTGAATCTACGCTGAATTTACTGTAGTGACTGCTTCCAACTACATCATCCAGGTCAAAATAGTACCCAAGATCTGTGCCGTATTCTATCATCGCCTGAGGATACTGCCCCGAGTATTCTGCGTTCTCCTGTGTGAGGGCTCCCGTGCTGCTCAGATCCAGATAGATAAGGCGGTTTGCGGAACAGTCAAGCGACTCGAGTCTGGTATTCTGGGTAAGGTCAAGTCCTGTCAGAAAATTTCCATGACAATCAAGGGACGTTAGGGCAGTGCACCCTGAAACGACCAGAGTCTCAAGGCTGTTTCCGCTGCAGTCAAGTGTCAGAAGATCCGGCTGCGACCCAAGTACAAGGCTCTCAAGGTATCCACCAAGGCAGCTTACACTTTCCAGTTTCCTGTTTGCTGATAAGTTAAGTCTGGTAACCGCGCACGTCGTTTCCAGCTTCTCCAGTTCCCCAAAATATTCTATCCCCGAAAGCGACTGGATCAGCCTTAACGTATCATCTGTGAAAACAAATTCTGTTACAGCCTCACGCTCTTCCTTGCTTAGGAGCTGGTCCTTATCGGTATCCACGTTTTCCAGGATATAGTTTCTGAAGACCGGATCCGGGAAATATGAAAAACTGATCAGGATGTCTCCGGGACGGCCGGGCAGCCATGTAATGCTCCCGCCGTAATCCTTAAGCTTATCGCTGGTCCAGGTCTCATTAGTGAAAGGGTAATACGCATTTGTGATAGTATCACAGAAACAATTGTAGACTATTCCGGTTTCGGAGGCAGGATAATCACCCGTAAAGATAATGCTCTCTAAAGAAATATCGTTGTAGAATGCCTTCTGCCCTATGGCTGTTACTTTCCCGGGTATCTCTACACTCGTTAACTTCGAACATCCGAAGAATGTATCAGTACCTATCCGGAGCTGCTGCGATTCATCCTCGCTGTCCTCAAATTTAACGCTGGTTATCGCGGTGTTCTGGAACGACCCGATAGTCCCGGTCGCGTAATACGTTTGCCCCAGCTCCGTCAGAGTTGCCG
>JAIKVW010000008.1 GCA_024685315.1 Lachnospiraceae bacterium | reverse complement strand
TAATTGATAAAACAGTCGGAAGCATGTTTTTATTGCCTAACAATGTCGAAATGGTGCGACAAGGTAAAGTTGAAATAATGTATGCATCATAGTACAATTATAATCATAAATAGCATACTCATAAGGTATGTATAAAACAGGTAAAAATTAAAAAGACTCACTTTTCAGTAAGTCTTAAAAACTGCACAATGCAGACCGCAAAGCGGCGATTCCGGATTAACCTTATTTGCACTCGCCTTGTTAATTCTCATTAAGTATATCAGTGATTTAATAAGGTGTCAATAATTAAGAGGACGATGAAAGTATGGAGAAAAAAACTTATTATCTTGGATTAGATATGGGTACAAATTCAGTAGGATGGGCCGTAACAGATCCTGAATATCATCTATTGAGAGCCAAGGGTAAGGATCTTTGGGGCATAAGAGAATTCGAAGAGGCATCTACAGCGGCCGATCGCCGTACGCATCGTATCAGCAGAAGAAGACGCCAAAGAGAAGTAGTTCGTATTGGAATACTGAAATCATATTTTGCAGATGAAATATCAAAAACAGATCCTGATTTTTATCAACGCCTTGAGAATAGTAAATATCATTTAGAAGATAAAGATGAGCCTGTGAGGACTCCAAATGGTATCTTTAATGACAAGGACTATGATGACAAGGAGTACTATCATGAATTTCCTACCATTTTTCATCTTAGGGATGCTCTTATTAAAGATCAAGTCGAAGTAAATGATCGCTATGCAAGATTGTTATATCTTGCTCTCCTTAATATGTTTAAGCATAGGGGCCACTTTCTTGCTGCTGGATTAAGTTCTACAGACGATACTCTATCTGTCAGTGAGGCATATGAGGATTTTGTTTTCTCAGCTTCTGAAGTTTTAGGAATGACCTTTCCCGAAAACATTAATTCAAGTGAGCTTGAAACAATCCTGAGTTCAAGGGCATACTCCAGAACTCAAAAAGTTGAAAAAATTCTTAGCCTTCTTGAGATAGATAGATCCGAGAAAAAGAAGGCAGAGTTAGTGCGGTCAATTTGTGGTTTAAAAACAGATACTGACAAAATTTTTGCGGATGAAGAGACGCAATATGAAAGCAAAATAGATTTTTCTTTTATGGATTCTTCCTATGAGGATAAGGAAGGCGAGATCATCTCGCTTATAGGGGAGGAAAAATTTGGATTAATTGAAAGCATGAAACGCTTATGCGATGCTGGACAGCTTTCAGAGATCCTTGGTGGTAATAAATATCTTTCAAGTGCAAGAGTAGAAGCATACGAAATTCATAAAAAAGATTTAGCGAATTTAAAGAGCATATTGAAACAATATGCAGATAAAGATACTTATGACAAATTATTAAGAAGCGAAGATTCCGGATCATACAGTGCATACGTAAACTCTGTCAATTCAAATAAAAAGCAGCGCAGGAGCTTAAAAGGGCGTACAAAGGAAGACTTTTACAAGAATGTAAAAAAGGTTCTGTCTGACATTGCGCGAGAGCATGAGGATCCGCTAATTCAAGAGATTCTCGCCAGGATTAGCAATGAATCATTTATGCCTAAACAGCTTACTAATCAAAATGGTATTATTCCGAATCAGATTCATTTGAGTGAAATGAAAGCAATTCTTAAGAATGCTGAGAAGAATCTTCCTTTTTTGAAGGAAAAAGATGATAGTGGACTCAGTGTTTCAGAGAGAATATGTAAATTGTTTGCATTTCAGATTCCATACTATGTAGGTCCTGTTTCCATAAATAGTGCGAAAAATGGTGGAAATGGATGGGTTGTGCGAAAAGAAGGAGGAGAAGTATACCCCTGGAATATTGAGAGCAAAATTGACATAGGAAAAACACAGGATGCCTTTATTAAGAGGCTTATTAGGGATTGCACTTACATCAGCGGAGAGAAGGTTTTGCCAAAAGACTCTCTTCTCTATGAAAAGTACTGCGTTTTAAATGAAATAAATAATCTTAAAATAGACGGAGAAAGAATAAGTCCTGAATTGAAACAGCAGATATATAATGAGCTTTATCTTTCAGGAAAACGCGTAACAAAAAGGGCCCTTATAAAATATCTTCAGGGCAGGGATATTATAAAATCAGAAGAACAATTATCTGGAGTGGATATTGCTCTTAATAATTATTTATCGTCTTATGGGAAGTTCAGTGCTGTGTTCGGGGAAAAGATGAGAGAAGACAGTACTAAAGAACGTGTTGAAAATATTATCTCGTTATGTACCATTTATGGCACATCTAAGAAGTTTCTCAGAGAAAGATTAGAGGAAGAATATGGAAAGATATTAACGAATGATCAGATAAAGAGGATATGTTCCTTTAAATTTAACGATTGGGGAAGACTGTCAAAAGAATTTCTTGAGCTTCCTGGATGCAGTAAAGAAGACGGCGAGATTAAACCTCTAATTCAAGCTATGTGGGACAGCAACCTTAATATGATGGAGCTGATCAATAGTAATGAGTATACATATAACATTTCTTTGAAGGAAAAGCAAAATGTGATTATGAAGACTCTTCAAGAATTTGAGGCAAGTGATCTAGATGAGTATTATTTTTCTGCTCCGGTAAAAAGGATGATCTGGCAGACTCTGCTGGTGATAAAAGAGATTAGTCAAGTAATTGGGAATCCTCCTGCTCGTGTATTTGTAGAGATGACCCGCAGTCACCAAGACAAACCGCAAAGGACTGTTTCAAGGAAAAACAGATTTCTTGATTTATATAAAAATGTTAAAGATGAATCTCATGACTGGTCAAAAATAATTGAATCTGCTGATAGCTCAGGCAAAATTCGCAGCAAAAAGATGTATCTCTACCTCACCCAGATGGGAAAGGACATGTATACCGGTGAAGATATTGATTTAGACAATCTCTTTAACGATAACATATATGACATTGATCATATATATCCAAGACATTTTGTAAAAGACGACAATCTGGATAATAATATGGTTCTGGTTGATAAGAGAAAAAACAGTACCAAAAAAGACAAATATCCTCTGGATGCAGATATCCACAGGAATTGTAAAAATCTCTGGAAGAGACTCCGTACTTGCGGATTGATAAATGAAGAGAAATATTCCAGGCTGACATGCAATATGCCGTTTACCGACAATCAGATGGCAGGGTTTATTGCCAGACAATTAGTTGAAACAGGACAGGGAACAAAAGGAATAACAGATCTTTTAAAGGGATTATTGCCTGACAGTACCGTAGTTTATGTGAAGGCATCAAATGTTTCGGAATTCCGACACGAGAGAAACATTCCCAAAAGTCGTTTGGTAAACGAATTTCATCATGCACACGATGCATATCTTAATATTGTTGTTGGAAACGTATATCATGTAAAGTTCACTCAGGATCCAAGGCATTTCATTTCTTATGATTATAGGCGGGATCCGGAAAAGAATAATTATCATTTAAGCAGGATGTTCGACTGGGATGTGATAAGGGGTAATGAAAAAGCATGGATAGCTTCAGTAGATGACGGACCCGCAGGAACGATATCTACCGTAAAGAAAACTCTTGCCAAGAACTCTCCGTTGCTAACCAGAATGACTTTTGAAACCCATGGCAAAATTTCTGAGGAGACACTCTGCCCGGCCGTTAAAGCTAAACCTGGGGTTTATATTCCTTTAAAATCATCAAATGAGCGGCTTCAAAATGTGCAGAAGTATGGGGGATTTAAGAATGTTTCGGTATCATATTTTTTCCTTGTAGAATATAACAAGGATAAGAGCAAGAAAAAGGAGAGAGAACGTAGCATAGAGGCAGTTCCGGTATATCTCACAGAACGCTTGGAAGACAAGAGTGCACTTGAGCAATATTGCAAAGAACAGTTGGGCCTTAAGGAACCATCAATAATAATTAGGAAAATCAGGAAACAGACATTAATAAAAAGGGATGGTTATCTATTCTATCTGTCGGCTAAGTCAGAGAGTAGGTTGATTTTAAATAATGCGGTATCACTATGCTTGCCTGAGAAATGGATTTTCTACATACGAAAAATTGAAGTTGGCTTGGGGAAAGGCTATTTTGATGATGTTATTACGAGTGAGAAGAATAGTGAATTGTATGAAGTACTGATAGATAAATATGCAAACTCCGTTTTTTCTAAGAGGCCTAATTTTAATGTCGAAACATTGATTCGACTCAAAAATGAATTTGAAGAATTTACGATAGAAAAGCAAGGCACTGCGTTACTTCAGATTTTAACTCTTTCGCAAATCGGAAAAACTCAATCAGATATGAGAGTTATGGGTTTGTCAGAAAATGCTGGCCTAATGCGAGTTAGTAAGAAACTGGATAAGAATGTGAAGATGGAAATAATTAATCAGTCAGTAACCGGAATATTCGAAAATAAAGTTGATTTAAATACAGTATGAGTTGGAGAACGGTTGTTATTTCTAAGAGTGCAAAATTGGATTATCAGTCCGGATATATGATAGTAAGAGGTGAAACTACAACAAAAATACACTTAAGCGAAATTGGAATTGTTATTATAGAGACAACAGCTGTTTCTTTGACAGCGGCTTTACTCGCTGAATTAACCAAAAAGAAAGTAAAGGTTATATTCTGCGATGAAAAAAGAAATCCTTCTTCTGAGCTAATACCATATTATGGTTCTCATGACAGTAGCGCAAAGGTAAGGAGCCAAATCGTCTGGGATTCTAATATTAAGGCTCTGGTATGGACGGAAATTGTGGCTGAGAAAATAAGAAAACAGAAGGAACTGCTTGCGTGTACCGGCCATTGTGCAGAAGCTAATTTGCTCGAAAGCTATATACAGAATATTGAAATAGGAGATGCCACAAATCGCGAAGGTCATGCAGCTAAAGTGTATTTTAATGCACTATTTGGTATGAATTTTACCAGAACCGCTGAGAACAGCAAAAATGCTGCCCTTAATTATGGGTATAGCCTTCTAGTTTCATCATTCAACAGGGAAATAAGCTCTAATGGATATTTAACACAACTTGGACTTTTCCATGATAATATGTTTAACCCGTATAATCTTGCATCGGATCTCATGGAACCCTTCAGGCCCCTAGTAGATGCAAAAGTGATTAAAATGAATCCTGAGAAATTTGAGCATGATGAAAAGATGGAGATACTGCAAATATTACAGTCGGAGATAAGAATCGGAGGGCGTTCAGAATATCTTCCAAATGCAATTAAGATTTATTGCAAAAGTGTTTTTGATGCATTAACGGAGAGTGACGTCTCGTTGATCAAATTTTATAAATATGAATTATAGGTATATGCGGTTGATAGTGTTTTTTGATTTGCCGGTACTTTCTATGGAGAATCGGCGCGATTACAGACAGTTCAGGAAATATCTTATAAAAAGTGGCTTCCTTATGGCACAGGAGTCGGTTTATGTAAAGCTGGTTTCAAACCAGGGAGCGGCAGATTCTGTTGTAGATAATTTGAGGAAAAACAAGCCTTCAGAAGGGTTGGTACAGGTTCTTCGTGTAACTGAAAAGCAGTATCAGAAGGTAGAGTTTCTGGTCGGTGAAAATAAAACAGAGATCCTGGATAGTGATGAGAGGATCGTGGTTTTATGAGATTAATATATAAAGAACTGGGCTTAGAAATAGAGCTTATAGAAAATCAAGTAGAAAATATAGTCGTAGAATCGCCCAAGTTATACTCAAATATGCTTCGGGAATTATGGAATGTTCAGCAAGGTCTCACAGGAGCAATAAAACTTGCAAATGAAAAAGGAGAATGCAAATTTTCTCAGTATGCAAAGGCAATTTTCACTCCTTTTTCAATTGATTGTAATGAAAAAAGGATTTTAGCTAAATTATATCAGGAGTTAAGGGAGGTTATTTTCGAAGATTCTGCATTCGAGCGGTCTTTTGAGGAGGTAAAATCGACAGAATTAAAATTTCTGTATAAAACAATTGAAAAAAGTCCATATAATCTTACATTTGATTTTGATTATGATATTACCGCTTTATTTAAGCTTGCAAATCTTCGGATTGAAAGCGAATCGGATTCATTACTCGATGGATTGATAGATTATCTAAGGACTGTACATAAAATTCTCAACATTGATATAATAATCTTTGTTGGAATAAAACAATATCTGGAGGAGGAAGAATTATATAATCTCTTTGAATTTTGCAGATACGAAAAGATTCAGCTGGTTTTGCTTGACAATCATTTTATCAAAGGCTTGCCCGTAGAGGCCATGCATATAGTAGATAAAGATTTGTGTGTTATTGAATTAGCTGCGCAAGCAACGCGTTAAGCTCAGCGAGAGCCTTAGATTTTGAGGTTTGAGAGCCTTGTTAATTCAGTAGGTAGTAAAACCATTCGCGACGCACCACCTGAGGCACGACTGTTTGAGAGCCTTGTTAATTCAGTAGGTAGTAAAACTTTTATGGGTAATAATCAAGCTGGATATAGGTTTGAGAGCCTTGTTAATTCAGTAGGTAGTAAAACTTTTAGCCCTGTATTATTCGCAACAATATAGTTTGAGAGCCTTGTTAATTCAGTAGGTAGTAAAACCAAATACACTATGCTTCCGCTGTCTTCACCGTTTGAGAGCCTTGTTAATTCAGTAGGTAGTAAAACAAGCAGACGCAGGCCCCGGCCGTCGCCGCTGTTTGAGAGCCTTGTTAATTCAGTAGGTAGTAAAACATTAGCGTATTCCGGGTTAAGGTAGCACCAGTTTGAGAGCCTTGTTAATTCAGTAGGTAGTAAAACCATGACAGCGGACGTGCCGATCACCGCTATGTTTGAGAGCCTTGTTAATTCAGTAGGTAGTAAAACCCGTTACGGAGTGCTGGCGCTCGATGAACGGTTTGAGAGCCTTGTTAATTCAGTAGGTAGTAAAACTGCCGGATAATTCTTACCAGCGTGCCGGCCGTTTGAGAGCCTTGTTAATTCAGTAGGTAGTAAAACTCTGCCTTGTGCGGAATCCTTACAACGATGGTTTGAGAGCCTTGTTAATTCAGTAGGTAGTAAAACAGTTCACACAGCCCTCCGCTCCTCGCGTAGGTTTGAGAGCCTTGTTAATTCAGTAGGTAGTAAAACTATACCGTTATCCAGGATCTGGGATATCTGGTTTGAGAGCCTTGTTAATTCAGTAGGTAGTAAAACTGACAGCGGACGTGCCGATCACCGCTATAGTTTGAGAGCCTTGTTAATTCAGTAGGTAGTAAAACACCGTGACTGTGCCAGTGAACAGCGCCGTTGTTTGAGAGCCTTGTTAATTCAGTAGGTAGTAAAACTTCCGCGAAGCGATGGCGAATGGCGAGATAGTTTGAGAGCCTTGTTAATTCAGTAGGTAGTAAAACTTTAATTCACCTTTCTGAATATCAGGATTTGTTTGAGAGCCTTGTTAATTCAGCTTCGGCAAAAAAAATTGCATTTTACCTGCTATATGTTATCATTAATGTAGCAATTGGGCTGGCAGCAATGCCAAGGTCCAACCTACCGGCGGGGGGACTCCCCGCCACTTTTTTTGGGAGTTTTATGCGAATATTAAGCATTCATGTGGACAAATCCGACTATGAAAATAATCGTTTTGCTGATATAATAGATTCCGCAGTTTACAATTAATTAGAATCGGATCCCCGGGTCCCCGGGAGACTGGAGGATAAATAGACATGGCAGAGAGCAAACTGGGTTATGCAGTGAAGGTCGTTAAGAACGCGAGCATGGACAAGTTCCTTAAGGAAGTAAAGAAGGCCAGCAAGCGTTCCGGCAGGAATCCCGCGTTTGTAGTTAAGGACATGGTCCACTGCATGAGGAAATTCGGCGCGGGCTATTATGATTACAATATTTTCAAGTTCTACGAGCTTACAGACGAGCAGAGGGACACCTACCTCACCCGTTTCAGGAGCAAGAAGCTGATCGCGCAGTACAATGACGAGAGCTACTCGCAC
This sequence comes from Lachnospiraceae bacterium, assembly GCA_024685315.1. GTDB lineage: Bacteria > Bacillota > Clostridia > Lachnospirales > Lachnospiraceae > UBA2912. Next base: position 31,758 of record JAIKVW010000008.1, on the reverse strand, counting down.
ATATTTGACAACAAGAACGAGATGAACGAGGTCTTCAAGGACTACATCGGCAGAAAGTATATCGACATGGATACCGCGACCCGCGAAGACATCGAGAAGTTCTACGAGGAGCACGACACCTTCTTCTGCAAGATCAAGACCGGCGAGTGCGGTCACGGCGCGGAAGTCCTGAAAAAAGAGGCTTTCGGCAGCGCCGAGGGCTTCTACAATTACGTTAAGCAGAAGGATTTCGGGACCATCGAGGAGCAGATCGTCAACCATCCTGACCTCGCGAAGGTCTATCCTTATTCGGTCAACTGCATGAGGATGATCACTCTCATAGGCGACGACGGCGAGCCGCATCTGCTCCTTGCGGTACAGAAGTTCGGAAGGAACGGAAGGATCGTCGACAACTACGGCGTGCACGGGCCTGTTGACCTGGAGACCGGAGTATTCCTTTATCCGGCTCATCCCGGCGACACCCAGGACCACCGTCTCGTCACAAAGCACCCCAACACCGGATACCCGCTGATCGGGTTCCAGGTGCCTTATTTCAAGGAAGCCAAGGAAATGGTCCTGAAGGCAGCGATGGTAGTTCCCCAGATGCGCTACATCGGCTGGGATGTGGCAGTCACTCCCACCGGCCCTGTTATCATCGAGGGAAATAACTACTGCGCACATGATTTCTGGCAGCTTCCGGGGCAGACTCCCGGAGGCATCGGCATCATGCCCACGCTCCTTAAGATCGTTCCGAGCTTCAACTACAGATAGTCTTTATAGGCAGGGCCGCATTATGTGCGGCCCTGTAAGATTCCGAGGATCATGCACTGCAGGAGGGAACTGATGCAGCAGATGTCTCTTTTTAACATGGATTCCGAGCAGCCGCTCGCGGCGAGGCTCCGCCCCGAGACCCTGGATGAGTTCGTGGGGCAGCAGAACCTTGTCGGCCCCGGAAAGATACTTCGGAGGCTGATCGAGTCCGACAATATTTCTTCGATGATATTTTACGGCCCTCCGGGGGTCGGGAAGACCACGCTCGCGCAGATAATCGCGAAGAGGACGCGCTCCGAATTCATAAATTTCTCAGCGGTCACCAGCGGGATCAAGGAGATCCGCACCGTGATGCAGCAGGCCGAGCAGAACCGCATTTACGGGGAGCGCACGATCGTATTTATCGACGAGATACACCGCTTCAACAAGGCTCAGCAGGATGCTTTCCTGCCATTTGTGGAGAAGGGCAGCATCACCCTCATCGGCGCGACCACGGAGAACCCTTCATTTGAGGTGAACGGGGCTCTTCTCTCGAGATGCAGGGTGTTCGTGCTTCACGAGCTCACCAAGGAAGACATTATGTCGCTCCTGAAGCGGGCTCTCACGGATCCGCGCGGATTCGGCGGGAAGGATATCGTGATCGATGATGAGCTTCTGGAGATGATCGCGGTGTTCTCGAACGGGGACGCGAGGAGCGCGCTCTCGACGCTGGAAATGGTCGTCCTTAACGGCGACACAGAAGAGACCGGCGCGGGCGAGCGGACCACCGTTACGAGAGACACTCTCGAGCAGTGCATTTCAAAGAAGTCCCTGCTTTACGACAAGAAGGGCGAGGAGCATTACAACCTGATCTCGGCGCTTCACAAATCAATGCGGAATTCCGACCCGGACGCTGCGGTCTACTGGCTCGCGCGCATGCTTGAAGCCGGTGAGGATCCGCTCTATGTTGCGAGGCGCGTGGTCAGATTCGCAAGCGAGGACGTTGGGCTTGCGGATCCTCAGGCGCTGGTGCAGGCTGTCGCGGCCTACCAGGCCTGCCATTTCATAGGAATGCCGGAGTGCTCGGTGAACCTCACCCAGGCCGTGATCTACATGTCTGTGGCGCCGAAGTCGAACGCTCTGGATGCGGCTTATATTGCGGCCAGGGGAGACGCACTCACGATGCTTGCGGAGCCGGTGCCGCTCGTGATCCGGAACGGCGTGACCAAACTCATGCGGGAGATGGATTACGGCAAGGGCTACCAGTACGCGCACGATACCGAGGAGAAGCTCACCAATATGCAGTGCATGCCGGACAACCTGATCGGGCGTGAGTACTACACACCTGCGGGGATGGGGCGTGAGAAGGATTTCAAGGAGCGCCTCGAATATATCAAAAAATGGAAGAGGGACCACAGCAGCTAAGCTGCGGCAGAAAAAAGCCCTGGGACTGCGGGCGCGCATCCCGGGACTTTTTTGCGTCAGGGGCCGGCTTTTACATAGGGATAGCCTATGTTTTCATCTTTTACAGATATTGGATTTTGCGGCAATTCCAAATGATACTTATAATAGAATATTATACCGGTCTCAGGAGGGAACAGGGAACAATGAAGAAGTACAGAATAAAAGTAGATGGTCGGGTGTTTGAGGTAGAGGTAGAAGATATCGGAAGGACAACATCTTCCGTTTTTCATGTTACACCAGGAACAGCAGATTCAGCAGCTTATGTTCCTGCACCGGCAGCGGCTCCCGTTTCAGGCGAAGCTGAGCCGGTAAAAGAAGAAAAAAAGGCTGCCCCGGTATCTGCCGGAAATGCGGCTGCTGGGGACGGCGAGACGGTAACTGCGGAGCTCGCAGGCAAGGTATGGAAGATAGTTACTTCTGTCGGACAGCAGGTGAAGAAGGGAGACCAGCTCATCATTCTTGAAGCAATGAAGATGGAAATCCCGGTGAAAGCCACTAAGGATGGCATTATCGACCGTTTCCTGGTGACGGAAGGAAGCCCCGTAGAAGCAGGGCAGGCCCTGGTTTCCTTAAAGTAAGCGAAGATAGAAGAAGGGGGTCTTATTATGGACAGTTACTCCATGCCAAAATATTTTCAGAATATGCCGCAGCTTGGCAGGCCGGCAGCTGCAAATTCCGATAATAAAGAACAGATCAGGCAGATCGAGGAAGCGATCTGGCAGATGATAGAAGAGGCCCGTCAGAACGGCCGCAGCGATGAATCACTTAATGAGAGCGGGCAGCTGACAGCAATGCAGCGTATAGAGGCCCTTGTGGATGAGGACAGCTTCTGCCCTCTTAACAGCCTGTTTAATCCGAATGACAATGCCACAGGCTCCACCAGCATTGTAAAAGGAATCGGACGTGTGAACGGCAAGTGGGCAGTGATCATTGCTTCTGATAATAAGAAGCTTGCAGGAGCCTGGGTACCCGGACAGGCAGAAAATATTCTGCGCGGCGCTGAGACCGCAAAGTGTCTTAATATTCCGCTGATCTATCTGCTGAACTGCGCAGGGGTAAAATTTGACGAGCAGCATCTGGTCTACCCGAACCGCCGCGGGGGAGGCGCTCCCTTCTACCGCAATTCCCAGCTGCCGCAGCTCGGAATTCCTGTTCTGGTAGGCATATTCGGCACCAACCCGGCGGGCGGCGGATACCATGCTATCAGCCCTTCTGTCATCATTGCTCATAAGGACGCCAACATGGCAGTGGCAGGAAACGGCATCGAATCCGGAATGACGCCCAAAGGATACGTAGATGAAGAAGTGGCGGAAGCCCTGATCGATTTCCAGCTGAACGGAAAGAAGAGCAAGGCTCCGGGAACAGTGGATATTCATTATTATCAGACCGGATTTATACGCGAGGTCTGCGAGGACGATTACGCTGTATGCGAGACCCTTCGCAAATACGTCGGTTATCTGCCTGCTTATGACCCGCAGTTTTTCCGTGCAGCTCCCCCGATGGAGCCGAAGTATGATACCTCCGAGCTGTATGATATCATTCCGCTGAATCCCAAAAAGCCCTACGATATACGTGAGGTTATCGCGCGTCTGACGGATAACAGTGAATTCATGGAATACCAGAAGGATTACGGGCCGGAGATGGTGACCGGTCTGGCGCGGATCTTCGGACTCACTGTCGGCATTGTCGCCAATGTTCAGGGGATCTTTATGAATTATCCCGATTACCGTCCGCAGCCCTCTGTCGCGATCGGAGGAAAGCTGTACCGCGAAGGCCTGGTCAAAATGAATGAGTTCGTCGGCCTTTGTGCCCGCGATCGTATCCCGATAATATGGCTGCAGGATACGACCGGTATTGACCTGGACGACTATGCGGAAAAGGCGGAGCTTCTGGGCCTGGGTCAGTCCCTGATCTATTCCATCCAGTCAAGCGGTGTGCCCCAGCTCGAGATAACTCTCCGCAAGGCCAGCGCTGCCGCGCACTATGTACTTGGCGGGCCTCAGGGCGAGACCAACGCTTTCTCTATCGCCACGGCAGCCAGCGAAACCTATGCACTGTACAGCGAGACCGGCGCTTCCGCGATGTATGTCCGCCGCCTGGTCAAGGATAAAAAAGAGGGCAAGCCTCTGGACGGCACGATCAAAAAGATGAACGATCTGATACAGAAGTTCCATGAGACGTCCCGTCCGGCATTTACCGCAAAGCTTGGCATGGTAGACGAAGTGGTGGATATGGACAAGATCCGGAATTATATGATCGCCTTTACAGAGGCCGCTTATCAGAATCCGCGTTCCTTCTGCCCGTTCCATCAGATGGTGACCGTCCGCGCCATAGCGGAATACAACAAGAAGAATGGTATCGAGGGGTAATGGCAATATGACAGACAATCAGCTGGAAAGGTCCGCAAAGCCGGTAAAGATAATGGAGACCGCGCTGCGCGACGCGCATCAGTCTTTGATAGCTACGCGTATGCCGACCGAAGTGATGCTGCCTATCGTGGATAAAATGGACCGGGTCGGTTATCATGCCGTAGAATGCTGGGGCGGAGCTACATTTGACGCCTGCCTGAGATTCCTTAAAGAAGACCCCTGGGAAAGGCTGAGAAAGCTTAAGGAGGGGTTCAAAAATACAAAGCTGCAGATGCTGCTGCGCGGCCAGAACCTTCTGGGATACCGTCCGTACGCGGATGACGTGGTAGAGTATTTCGTAAAGAAATCCGTGGCCAACGGGATAGACATTATCCGAATTTTTGACTGCCTGAATGATCTGCGGAATCTGGAAACAGCGGTGAAGGCTGCCAACGCGGAGAAGGCACATGCCCAGGTAGCTTTGTCATATACCCTTGGGGAAGCATATACCCTGGAGTACTGGACAGAGAAGGCCCGGCAGATAGAAGAGATGGGAGCTGATTCCATCTGCATCAAGGACATGGCAGGACTGCTGCTTCCATATCAGGCTGCGGAACTTATCACTGCACTGAAGGAGCAGACCTCGCTCCCTATTGAGCTTCATACACATTATACCTCCGGAGCGGCTGCCATGACATATATGAAGGCTGTGGAAGCAGGCGTGGACATCATCGACTGTGCAATATCGCCTTTTGCGCTGGGCACTTCCCAGCCGGCGACAGAAGTGATGAATGAGGTGTTCCGCGGCACACCGTATTTTCCCGGCCTGGACCAGAACCTGCTTGCGGAGATCGCGGATTACTTCCGCCCTTACAGGGATGAGTGTCTCGAAAACGGCCTGCTTAATCCTAAAAATATGGGCGTGGACATTAAGACACTGCTGTATCAGATCCCGGGAGGCATGCTTTCAAATCTGACCAGCCAGCTTGCGGAGCAGCATGCGGAAGACAAGCTCTACGAAGTGCTGGCAGAGGTGCCCCGCGTGAGGAAGGACCTGGGCGAACCTCCGCTGGTCACGCCCTCATCTCAGATCGTGGGAACGCAGGCTGTATTTAACGTCATTTTCGGAGAGCGGTACAAAGTAGTGACGAAGGAGACCAAGGACCTCCTTTCCGGCAAATACGGCGAGACCGTTAAACCGGTTAATAAAGAGCTGCAGAAGAAGATCCTGGGGGATACGGAGCCAATAAGCTGCCGTCCTGCGGATCTCCTGGACAATGAGCTGGAGATCCTGGAAAAAGATATAGAGGAATATAAAGAACAGGACGAAGATGTGCTGAGCTATGCCCTGTTCCCGCAGGTCGCGGTCGATTTCTTTAAACAGAGAAGGGCAGACCGGGAAGAAGCGGAAGGGATCGATGAAGCAACGCTGCAGGCGGTCTTGACAGCTGCTATCCGTGCCTACGAGGGAACGTAAAAGAGTACTTGAAAAACGAAGAGGGCCGTGCAGATACCGGGAAACCGGAAAATGCACGGCCGCATTTTTTATTTATCTTGCGCTTGTCTCCGAAGAGTAGGTCTTGGAAATGGCGTTGGCAGCTGCTTCTGCCATTTTTTTAGCGTCATAGTCCATATTGTTCTTTGCCTTCAGTGTACGTTTATGGCTCTCTCCAAGGATCTGTTTCTCCTTCTCCCAGCAGTGCTTATCAGAGTCGAATGCCTCCTGATACCGGTTCAGCTTACGCAGGCAGTATCCGGGCCACTCAAGCAGGGTGATCGCTGTGGAATTATCAGGGGACAGCTGATCTTCCGCCATGGCAGCCCCTTCCAGAGAGAGCTGAAGCGCCTCCTCATGGCTGCCAAGGTTAAAGACGTCCCGGATGAGCCTCTCGCAGACTTTAGCCATCAGTTCAGGGTGCTTTCGTTCTTCTGCTTTCAATAGTTCAAGCAGCTTGCGATCCGACTCGGCTGCGCCTGTTTTGTCGTTCAGCTTGCGGAGGCAGTAAGCCTGCCAGTCCAGAAGTCTTATAGCGGACTCATGAGCCTTCGGAAGATTCTTTTCTGCAAAGGAGAGGCCTTCCCGGCAGGTCTCCAGCGCCTCGTTGTACCGTTTCTGGTCGTAGAGATCATTTGTAAGATACCTGCAGGCATTAGGGATCAGCTTTGGCTGCGCCTGTCCGTATGTTCTCACTCTTTCCAGCAGTTCGCGGTCAGCCTGTTCTGCTCCGACGGGGTCGTTCAGTTTGCGAAGGCAGAAACCCTGCCACTCCATCAGATTCAGGGCGTATGAGTGATCTTTTGGAAGATTCTCTTCGGCGTAAGCGATACCTTCCCTGCAGATCTTCAGTGCTTCGGAATACTTTTTCTGCTTATAGAGTTCATCCGTCAGGTTGCGGTAAGCCTTGATGCATGACTCCTTATTGTCAGGCCGCAGCTTTGCAATGTGTTCAAGCAGCTCATTGTCTGCTTGCTCCGCTTCGACGAATTTTTTCTGCCTGCGGCAGTAGTCGCTGAGTCTCTTCAGGAGCTCGGTCCGGTAATCTGCCAGCTTCTTCTCCATATCGGGGTTAAGTTCGCAGATCTCCAGCGCCTGCCTGCATGTTTCCTCGCCCTTTGCCCATTCTTGCGGGCTGTCATATTCACTTGACAGACTGTACAATGTGTCAAGACTATCTAAGCTGCCCTGGCCGAAGATGCGGTTAAAGCCTTCAAGCGCCTGCTCGTTCAGCTTTTTCGCCTTTCCCTTTTCGCCGATCTGTTTATAGTCAACTGCCAGATTGTGCAGGGCATGGAGTACATTCGGGTGATCCTCGCCCTGCTTCTGCAGGCGAAGCTCATAGCACTGTTGGTCAAGATCCAGGGCTTCCTGATATTTCCCGCGGTTAGTGCAGGCGATAGAAAGGTTGTTCATCGCCATAAGCGTGCCGGAGTAAAGAGGACCGTACTTATCCTTCTGCACCTCAAGATTATGGCGAAGGATCTCCTCCTGCTTGTCCCATTCCTTCAGGTCGCTGTAATCAAGCGCCATAGAATTTAGGAATCTCATCGTGAGCAGATGATCGGGCCCGTAGCGTTCCTCCTGGATACGGCAGCCTTCAGCGTCCACCTTCAGCGCATCCTCCGGCCTTCCGACAGCGCGGTAGCAATTGCCCAGGTGGAGCAGGGTATCTACTGTGCCTTCAGGTGTTCTTTTTCCCGCTGCGATCTCATCGTTCTGGCGGGCACGGACTTTCTCAAGGCAGCTGATGGCTTCAGAATAGCGGTTCTGCAGTCTGTAGATTCCGCCGATCAGGTCCAGCACAGTGGTGTAGGTATAATCGTCTTTGCCGGCTTTTTCCAGCTCCGCTTTTAGTTTTTCTGCGAGCGCAAGGGCTTCGTCATTCCTTCTGTTGGAGGTGTAGGCGTCTGCAAGCATGATCCCCGCGCTGAACCTTATATTGTCAGGGGCATTGAGATCAATGTAGGCATTGTAGAGCCGGGAGGCTTTTTCAAGGAACTGTTCGCTCTGATCGGTTAAGCCCAGCGCGTAAAGGTAATCTTTCAGGCGGGAGTAGACACTGAAATCCTTGAAGCCTACGCTCTCCTGATATCTGTACAAAGGTTCAAGGCTCCGGCAGAGTTCCCGGTAGTTCCCCTGCTTTTTCAGCAGGTCTGTCTTTTGAGGAATAGATTTTGCGGGGACACTGACATCCTTCTTCATGCCCTCGATGACGCGGTCAACATCATTTTCCAGCTCTGCCACATAGTCCAGAGAGAATTGAGCCTCCGTTTCGGTGCTTTCCCCGCCAAGCTTCTCCATAAGCTCCCGGACGCGTTCCTGAGGGATCTGGGCCATTACGGATTCCCGCACGACCCGGTGAATGTAAAAGCCTCCCGCGGTATCTGACTGCACCAGGGTCGAATCTACGATGGCGCGGTAAACATTTTCGCTGAAGGTCCCGGAAACAGTGCGGACCTTGTCACGGATCTCGCTGTCCTTCCATCTGCCCACGCAGGCCAGAAGCTCGACCATATCTCTGTGGGCGGAATCCATATACTTCAGGTACCGGCTCACCAGCTGCGTCCGGTCGCCGAAATCCTCGAGCACCGGCGTCTTATCGTCTGAAGTCAGATCCTGCCAGGTGCTTACGCAGATGTCCAGATACAGGGGATCGCCGTCTGTAAGAGTGAAAAGGCCTTCGCACAGGTCCTCGTCTGCGATACCTGCCTCGCGGAGATAGTGCACAGAATCGTTCCTTCCGAGCTGACCGAGAAGATGGTCTGAGTAGTCCGGGTCGTTTTTCCAGTTCGGATCCAGATCTCCCCATCGCAGGCGGTCACGGCCTGCGATGACCCACATGCTGTTATGGGTATACTGTACAATGCCTTCGCGAAGCCAGCGGTCCTCCAGCCCGGCCACGCCTACGTCGCTCATGTAATTCACGAGTCGCTCGTAAGTGTCCAGGAAAAATACTACCGGCTTGTCAAGCTTTGCGCAGCATTCGTCGAGATCACGGCTGAAAAACTCAGGCATGAGATCCAGGAGCTGTCCCATCTGGAGGTCATTTATCTGGGCCGCCTTCTCAGTGAGGTGCTTTCTGTGCTTCTCGGAAATATCCTTGGCATAGTGATAGCCCTTTGTCAGCCGGTTCACCACGGTGGAAACGACTGAGATCCCGGGGATCAGCGACACGCCGTCCAGCATTGCCGAAAGGACGGGGTTGCTCTCGATGATAGTCTTGTCTTCTTTTTTTACGATCTCATTATGCTCCCCGGCTAGTTCACTGAACTTAAGCAGAGTCAGATCGAAGAAATCGAAACGGAAATCGTCAGGATACTGCTTTACCAGCATGTTGCGCATACGGGTGAGGATACGGCGCATCTCAGTGCCTTCCTCCATGTCGTAGAATACGCAGTATCCTTTCTTCTCAAGGAGCTGTTTGTGCAGCACGTGCAGGAGAGTGCTTTTCCCGATGCCGCCTCGGCCGTAATAATGCAGCACATTGCAGTGATCGGGCTCTTTGCAGGCTTTGTCATAGGTGTCCCAGAAGACCTGCCTGGGCTCGTCGCGGTCCGTAAAGACCCTTTTTACCGGGACATGCGTTTTCTTTTCCGAGCTGCGCTCCTTTACCAGCATTGCTGATTCCTCCTGTTATCTATCTTTTTCAGCTATTTCATAAAAACTGTATGCCATAATATTCACATTCCTTAGTAAGTATAAAATCTGGTTTTAAGGCGTGTCAAGAGCGTGCGGAAAGGCTTTTTCAGAAAGCCTAAGCTGCAATCAGTGAATACAAGGGGCATGATAAAAGACCGGACAGCGAACGGAAAATCTCGTCCATTGCCCGGCCTTATTTCAGTCTTCTACGGGCAGCAGTTTCTTGTAGGGATCTTCATTGCCGTAGACATAGACGGTCAGCGATTCGAAACTGCCTTCTTCGGTGGTCTCTGAGTATGTATATGCTCTGGAAAGGTTTCCGCGCTCATCATATTCGTTGAGCGCCGAGATATATTCTTTATAGACTTCATTGGTGCTTTTGTCTATTGCTGTTACTGTCGTTGAGAGCACCCGGCCGTACTGATCCCGCTCATATGTAGTGTAAGTGATTACATAATCTCCTTCCACTATCTTTTCAGTCAGGACGCCGTTTTCGTATGTCCAGAAGTCTTCTTCGCCGGATTTTGTATAGTGGATCAGGTTTCCGTCGTCATCATATTCGTAGAAGAATTCCCGGTCATGCTCACCGGAAACACTGGAACTGTGACGGTAGATCATGTTTCCTGACTCATCATATTCGAATTCTTCACAGAAGCCGCCAAAGTATTCTATCTCGGAGCCGTCAGGACCGAAGGCTGCCGATGTTCCGTACAGACCGTCTTCACTGTAGGTGTATTCGAGTCTGAGCAGTAATTCGCCGTAAACTTCGTCCTCAGCGCCGCGGTAATCTTCCTCCGTGAGGATGCGTCCGTTTTCGTCATAAAAGTACAGATAGTGCCTGGCCTCTTTGGGAATGTAATCATGCGTCAGGTTCCCGTTTTCATCATATTCCAGGACCCTTCCCTCGGCACTGCGGGATTTTGCCAGCCGGCCTGTTTCGGGATAGTATACGGCATAGCTTCCGTCATCGCTCGTGTACCCCTCCAGATTTCCGAATGCGTCATAGCTGTAGTACCGGACATTATAAGGCTCGTAGTCGATATCATATTTGTCTTCCCGGGTCAGAACATTTCCGAAAAGATCATAAGTATAATGAACGACCTTATCAATATAGTAGTTGGCCGGAGCCATCCGGTAGTAAATTTCATATGACACGAGGTCATCCGTAGAAGGAGCAGGTTCCTCTGAAGCGGCGGATTCCGTTTGTTCCTGATTTTCCTGAGTCTCCAGGGTTTCCTGGTCTGCCGATGTTTCCTGGTTCTCAGAGGTTTCGGGCTGTTGTGAGGAAGATGCGGAAGACTGTCCTCCTGAGCAGGCACTTAATGCCATGCAGGCTGCAGCTAATATGACCGCGGCGGTTTTCCCGGTTGCTTTTTTCAGCATTATTATTGATCCTTCCAGAGCATTTTAAATAGTTCGTTATCTGGTCAAACTAATTGTCCTGGCATTGTCTCCGTACTCTGCAAAGCCTGTCAGCTCATTGCCATCCAGGGTCACATACCAGCAGGGGATCATGGTATAGCCCTCTGGATGGTCGACCCACTCATCAGCGAGAAGCCTGTAATTCCCCTGATCGTCTAAGTTAACGTTTAGCGTGTAGCAGCCTTCTATATCATCTGAAACATAAAACCAGAACATTCCGGTTAAGGCTCCGTCTTCCTCAAAAATGCTCACCTCGCAGTTGATCTCAGCACCTTTAGAGTTTATGTAAGTTCCTGTGTAATCTCCAATCAGCTCCGCAGCCTCAGAAGAGGCGGAAGTCGGACGGACACCGCTTCCGAGCGAGAACGGATTCTCTGTCGGGCTTGCGAACCACATGCTGAGGTTCGCGGGAGCAGGGCGGCCCATAGGATATTCCGGAGTCTTGTCTATTACGTAGCATATTACGAACGGAACCGGGCCCCAGTGATTGCTTTTCATTCTGTAAAGGATTTGATTGCCTCCCTGCTCAAAGGACATGAAGGAAACATTACTGGAGGGTTCCACTCCGTAAAGTTCAGTTCCGTTAGAGAAGAAGACCATCATGGACGAGCAGGAACTGCCGCATCCGACCTGAAGGCCGCAGCTCAGGGAATTGCTTGAGGACAGGTCAAAACCGGGAGTCTCGTTATAGGATTCAATGTATCCGACCGCGTAAAAAACTTCATCGTAATCGATAAAGGTCGTATACTGCCCGTTTTCGAAGCAGTTCGTGTAGTAGCATCCCATGCTCGACTTGCCAGGCAGACTGTTTCCCTCTGAGACCTCGTCCCAGGCCGCGGAGAGTGTGTCATAATCATTATCATAGCTGATCCACTGGCTGATGTGCATAGTTACCCGGATGTTGTAGCCCCTGTCCTCATAGCTGTTTTCAAAGTCATACCAGCGGACATGGTCCGCGAAACCTGTTTCCGAGAAGTCTTCGTAATACGATTCTTCCTCATAATAGGACTCTTCATAATCTGACTCGCTCTCGGTATAGGTTTCCTCCTCATATGCCGAATCAGATTCAGCCGCAGGAACGGTCTCCGGTGCTGACTGCCCTTTGCTTCTGCACGCAGCCAGACAGATTATTGAAATAACAGGCAGAAGAACAAATATCTTTTTCATAATAAAATCCTCCGATCTTATCAGGTCATTTATGTGCTGCAGATCCTTAATTCCCGCCAAAGTCCTTCTTTACGAAAATGTATCCGGCTGCAAGGGCCAGGATCATGAGGATCACTGTTATCCAGGAAAGCGAAGCAACCAAAGTGATGCGGTAATAGCCATAATAATAGATGGCGCTTATCAGGCAGGAAATAACGCTTCCCGCAAAGCCAAGTATGAGCGCGGCTCTTATCTTTACATCAAACGGTTTCGCCCGGTATGAGAGTATCAGGAAAAAGGCCCCTGTAATGATTCCGACAATAAGTGCAGGGAATACTCTGTAGGCCGGCTGCGCCAGTATTCCCACCAAAAAACTTAGAATTCCTGCTGCGCCCGTGATCAAATCCATGTTATCTCTGGTGTTAAGATATCTGAGGATATAGGCAGCGCCTGCTGCGGCTATGCCAATACCCGCGATGATATCTAGTGCCACGGTAAAATAATATAATCCCATGGACCAGGTAAATCTGAATATAAAATAGCGGATCACAAAGTTGAGTATCTTTCCGGCGAAGGCAGCTAGCATACCGTATACGGCGAGCTTTTTGCCGAGATCACCGTAAGAGGTGCCTGCGAACGCTCTGCCTGCCGAAGCTCCGCCTTCCAGACTGTTGAAAGCGTCGCCTGTAAAGCGGTCTGAAGGTTCAAAAGCTTCATCCAAAGCGGATCCGTCTGAGGCTTCAAAAGCGCTGTTAAAAATATTATCTGCCTCTGCCGTGATCTCCCGATTGACCGTGAGTCCATACATAGCAGCGTAGTCCGGTATACTGACGCCCTGGTAGCGTGATGCAAGCCGTACAGCCTGCGGGGGATTGTTTTCTTCCTGGGAGCGCTTTATGGCGTTAGAGACAGCATTTTCTCCCTTATTAAGTCCTGCGTATAATAATTTGCCGCCGAACTTGACTGCGACGATCAGCACGATAAGCAATACTATATAAAAACCTGCACCCATTATCATTCCCTCCGCCTAAAAGAGCTTTGTTTTGGTCTTCAGCTGCATCTTGTGGTTCTCTACCATGGCGTTGGGATCCAGTGAGAGGATAGCCTTTTCCACCTGGGTGACCATCATGTTCATGGAGTTTATGTTATGGACCTGGCCATTCTTCTCGTCCCACGCGGGGAAGGAGAACTTCAGAACGTTCTTTCCGTCCTTGCTGCCCATATCCTTCAGCGATGCATTCCAGGCATACCCGGATTTAAATAGCAGCGTCCGGCTGCCTTCAAGGTCAGGGTAGTAGGTGACCTTCATTTCCGAAAGGTCCAGCCTGGAAAAAATGGCCCTGAGATCTTCATAGTTTGCGCTGGTCTCGAAGATCTCGCTTTCTTCATAGAATAATCCGGATCTCCTGATTATCTTGCCCTCGGCGGCCAGCTGATCGATTTTTTTCTTCTGATAATAGAAAGCTGCTGCAAAGATGACGGCAGCGAGCAGAATAATTAAGAACCACTGCATGATTTGCACCCCTTTAATGTGTTCTAAAAACTATACATAATTATCGGAGGATATATTATCATAAAGGGAAAATGATTAACCCACACAAAAGTATAGTTTTGGCAGGACAAAACTAAAAAACACACCTGCGCACTATACTTTTGTGTAGGGCGCTAACCAAAACCATTTAATATAATATGATCGTAAAAATGTAATCAGGCTTTTACCGCAGGCGGTGTTACAGTGCTTAAAAAAGTTTTCCGGAATCTGACATTCATCATATTAGCAGTCGCAATGATTCTTCCTTTTGCCGGAAGTGTCCACGCGGCTTCATTGAACGCATCCGAGACTGAAGCTTCAGAGATCCTCTCCGGGACCTGGGGGAACAATGTCACCTGGCAGATCGAGGGAGATCTCCTCACGATCAGCGGCAAAGGGGACATGCGCGACATAGAGTATTCTTACGGGAACATGCCCTGGTTCAACTACGGGCAGTCGCTCACAAAGGTAGTCGTGGAGGAGGGTATCACCCGTATATGTGATTCAGCCTTTGCTTCGTGCTGGGCGGAGGAGATAATACTTCCGTCCACGCTGATGTCCATAGGGAAATCTGCGTTTTCTCAGACGCATATTTCCGCGATAGACCTTCCGGAGGGCCTCAAAACTGTAGATGCGAGAGCCTTTAAAAGCTGCAATTATCTTACAGAACTGACTTTTCCTGAAAGCGTGGTTGCTATAGGAGAAGATCTTTTCGAAGGGTGTTTCAACCTGCAGAGAGTACACCTGCCTGAAGGATTAAAGACAATTCCGGACAGCTGTTTCAAGTACTGTTCAGCCCTTACTGAAGTTAATATCCCGGCAGCGACAGAAACCATAGGCCCCCTTGCCTTCGATGGATGTTCTAACTTAACCTATGCAGACCTGCCTGAGGGACTGACTTTCATCGGAGAATTTGCCTTTAACATTACCGGATTAAAGGAGATAGTGCTTCCGTCTACTCTGACAGAAATTGGGCAGGGAGCTTTAAGCGGTACCCAGATAAAGACAATTGCTTTTCCTGAGAGCATAGCAAGCTATGGCAATGGAGTGCTTGAATTCTGCTATAAACTGAATTCAGTGACACTGCCTGACAATATCAAAAATATTCCAGATTCTTTCTTTAATAATACTAACCTTGCGCGGATCTACCTGCCGGATGGTATGGAAAGCATAGAGAAAAGCGCATTTTATATGTGCACTAATCTCGCTTCCGTACGGATACCTGCGTCTGTGAAAGAGATTGGGTACGGAGCCTTTACTTACTGCTATAAGCTTACGGATGTATATTATCAAGGAAGCGAGGAGGACTGGAAGCAGATAGAGATCCGCAACTCCAATTGGCCTCTGGAGGAAGCCACGATCCACTATAACAGTTTAGGGAGCGTGAACGACTACGAATCATGCGTGCCCGTTACATTCCATGTGGGCTTTGCGGATGAGGACAAACAGGATATCACCCTGAATATACCCTGGAGCGACGAGCTCTTTGGGGGAGATGCCACAAAGTATCACAATGAAATGGCAATGATGTGCCTTGTACTGTCAGGGGCTGTCGAGCTGAATGACGGAAACGTAAGGGCTTTTGAGATTCTCAGCAGTCTGGGGTTCAGCAATGAGAATTCGTTCGCAGGATATTTTAATACCGAATACAATTATCTGAATCCGGCCTATGTTTTTGCGTACCGTCAGATCAAGGTGGGCGGAGAGATGAAGAATCTCTTCGCTATCGTGATCCGGGGAACTACTAACGGTTCTGATGTTCTTACCGACCTTTCAGGAGCAGTAGGCGGGTTCAGTGTCTCTGCGGACAATATTAAAAAGGCTTTCATTGAGTATGTTGAGAAAAAGCTTGGCCTGAACTATGAGAAGCTTATTGCTGAAAACCAGGATAATGTTCTGCTCATAACCGGACACAGCCTGGGGGGAGGAATAGCAAACCGGCTTTCGGTGAGTTTGCTTGGTCTGGCTCCTAAAGACAAATCCTTTGTATATACATTTGCTGCGGTCCAGCCTTTCCTGTTGTCGGAAAGGGAGCATAGAAATGAGATGACCAATGTCAAGAATATCGTAAATACTTTTGACCAGGTTCCGCTCCTTCCGCCTGTGGGATACTATAGGATAGGAGATAACTTTTACTTTAATACAGAGAACAGCGCGCTTAGGAAAGCATACACCAAATTGACATCCGGGAAGATCTTTGGCAATAAATGCAAGGAGATCCCCTTCGGAAACTTCCTGGCGCAGCACGCTGTGGAAACATATATGTCGTACCTGATATTAAATGATAAGGAGCTCCTGAGCCGCATTGAACCTGTCAGAGTGATTGCTGTGGAATGTCCTGTAGACGTGGAAGTATACGATTCCGCCGGCAAGCTGGTCGGCAGAGTAGAGTCTGATGCCCAGGATGCCAGCATAGTAACTACCGTCGGAATATATGTGGAAGGCGATCATAAATACATAATCCTGATGGATGACCAGGAGTATGACTTCGTGATGACTGGAACTGACAGCGGAGAGATGAGCTATTCCATAAATCTGCTGGATCAGGAAACCGGTGAAGCAGTTGAAACAGCAGCCTTCACGAACGTTGCGCTTGAAAAAGGGAAGACTATGGAGAGCAAGGTTCCTTCCGTCGAAACCATGTCTGAGGAAGAGGCAGAGCCGGTGAGGCTCTACGTCCTGGATGAAAACTCAGAGATAGCGGCTGAGGTATCTCCGAACGGTGAAGAGATAAGTGTGGCCGAAACCGCGGACGATACGGATGAGCCGGAGACCGAGACCGCTTATGAGTCATATGCTTCTGAGACAGATGCCGAAACGGATTCGGAAGCACCGGAAACCGATACTGAATCAGAATCAAATTCTACGGAAAACCATACCGGAAATAAGACAGCTATAGTTATAGCCGTGATCGCGGCAGCAATAGTCATGGTTCTTGCAGCTATGATCATTAAGAGAAGAAGATCCGGAAAGGATATATGAAAGAACGAAACCAGATAAAGTACAACTTAATAGCTCTGGCCTTCCTCTTCCTGGTCTCGCTTTACCGTCAGCTGAGCCTGAGGTACATGCCGGAAGACGGCCTCAGGACATATATCCTCTACGCGGGGTATATTATCCTTCTGGCAGTCTGGGCCCGTTCTATACGTAACCGCATTACCCAGAAGAATATGAGAATCTTCCTTCTGGCAGAAGACCTCATTATGTTCATAGGCCTCACCATCAGGTTCGTGCAGGATACCTTCCTGACTGAAAATATTCCTGCGCTGCGGTCTACCGGATTCCTCGCGGCGGGTACATTTCTGCCTCTGTTCACACTGGGACTGCTTGCTTCTGCAGGGATAGGGCAGGACGATAATTACAAGCTTCCGCGGAAATGGTTCCTATTGCTGATACCTTCAGCAATAACCATACCTGTGCTCCTGACGGATGACCTCCATCATATCATCACGTATATCATTCCGGAGGAGCCGCAGCCTAACCTGATCTATCATCCTAACTGGGGCTTTATGGCAGTGTGCGCTGCGGTGCTTGTGGTTGTGGCGCTCAGGGTGCTTATCATCTACCGGCGCAACAATATCATGGACAGCCGGCCGGTGCTGCGCGCGATAATACCTTTTACCGAGGCCGCTCTGCAGACCGTTTTTTACATGCCCTACATCATTAACTGGATGAAGCCGGACGCGCCGCTTGCTCCGACCGAAATAATAGAGCAGTATGCGAAGGCCTATTACATAGAGGTGATTACCTGGGAGATCTATATTTACCTGGGGCTGGTCCCGGTAAATACCGGCTACAGAGAGATCTTTGAGAAGTCTACATTCGGCCTCCAGATCAGGACTCCGGAGGGAGAGGTGATCCGGTCCGAAAACAGCATCTCGGAGGCGGTCCCCGGGAAAGAGCTGCACGTATTCCATCCCGAGAAACTGCCTAAGGGCACTGAGGTGCTCTGGGCAAAGGATGTCTCCCGGATACAGGAGACCATCGATGAGCTGAATGCCACCGCGGAGGAGCTGGCCCAGGAGGGAACTCTGCTGAAGCGGGAGATAGCCGCAAGGAATCAGGAGACAAGGACTGCGGTCCAGAATGGTATTTACGATACGCTCAACAGGGAAATACATGACAGGATAGAACTGGTGAAGGAGATCGCGGAACATCCCGGCGAAGGCGGGGACCGTACTCTGAATATGAAATACCTGCTTGTCCTGGGGACCTACATCAAGAGGCGCTGCAACCTGAGGTTGACAGAAATGGAGAAGGGATCTGTAAACCTGGAGGACCTCGAACTTAGCCTGAGAGACATGGATCATGCTCTGAAGGCCACCGGCCTCATGGCGGGCCTGCCGGAGGTCCCGCTCCGGGATGAAGTCTCCCCTGTCAGGATATTTGACGAAACGGAGGACCGGATAGAAGAGGTCATATTTGCGCAGCGGAAGGGAGGCGAGGCAGATGGGAATATTTAAGAAAGACCCTGCGGGCGCCCTGATCCGCGAAGCCATAGATGCCTGTCCTGACGGTATCTGTGCAGCCACGCCGGAGGGGAGGCCGATACTGGTAAACCGCGCGATGAACCAGATCTGCTTCGAACTCACCGGACATACGGTGACCAATGCGGCAGTTATGCGGTCTGATATAGAGAAGGCGGCATCGAAAGCGCAGGGCGGAATCCCCGCATTAGCAGCGGAAGAAGATCCTCATAATAATGCCTGTGAACAGAAGAATCCTCTGATAGTGATCATGAAGGATGGGCGTGTCTGGCAGTTCGCGGCAAAGGACCTTGAGCTTGAACACGGCAAGGTGGTGCAGTACGAGGCATCGGACGTCACGGAACTCTATGAATACCGGCAGAGGCTTGCGGACAACAACAGACGTGTAGCGGAGCTGCACCGGCGTCAGAGAGATCTTCTGGAAAACATAGTCAGGAACAACACCGAAAAAGAATTGCTGGAGGCCAAGGTCAGCATTCATGACAATATCGGCCGGCTGCTGATAAGGACAGGACAAGCCCTTGACAGAGATGTCCGGGACGAAGAGGCGGACGAATTATTCGAAAGCTGGAGAAATGAAATGGATGACCTTGTGAACTCCTCGGAGCAGGTAACTATGAAAGAGAATACCCCAGAAAAAGAATTGCTGAAAGTTGCGGAAATGATAGGCTGCAAAGTCTTTTTCGAAGGAGAGCAGCCAGCGGAGAGGGAGAGCCTTCTGCTGCTCTATGCAGCGATCCGCGAGGCCCTTACCAACGCGGTGCGGCATGCGGGCGCTGACGAGCTGAGGGTTGCCATTGAGAAGTCTGCGGATGTATATCTGGTGACAATAAGCGATAACGGAAGCGCCTCCGGGAATGATCCTTTCCATGAGGGAGGGGGCCTTGGCAGCCTCAGGAAGAGACTGGAACAGGCCGGTGGCAGCATGAGAGTTGACAGCAGCGAAGGATTTGTACTTCACATAGAACTGCCGCTAGCAGGCTGATAGAGGAGAGACAAGATGTTTAACGCACTTATAGTTGAGGATTCCAGGGTTTCCAGGGAGTCATTTGAAAGAGAACTGGAGACTATAGAGAACTGCAGGCTTGCGGCTTCGATCGAAAATGCCGCAAACGCGGTGATCGCGTGCATGAAAGGGGACATAGACCTTGTGTTGATGGACGTTTGCACCGCAGACAATGAATCCGGCCTCACTGCCGCGGCCCAGATAAAAAAATACAGCCCCGGGATTAAGGTGATCATCATGACCTCCATGCCTGAGTATTCATTTCTGGAACGTGCGCGGGAGGCGGGCTGCGACAGCTTCTGGTACAAGGAGACAGATGAGATCCCGCTGGCGGAAGTCATTACCAGGACTCTGGAGGGAGACCGCGTCTGGCCGGAGAGCGAGCCTGAGGTATACATAGGTCTGGTGTCCGCGGGCGAATTTACCAAAAGAGAACTGGAGGTCATGCGCGCGCTGACCGCGGGGCACCGATATGAGGAGATCGCGGAGGAGATGGATATCTCGGTAAATACCGTTAAATACCACGTCAAAAGCATCCTTCAGAAGACCGGCTTTCGGAGCACCGTGCAGCTGGTGGCTGAAGTGGTTGAGAAGCGGCTGATACTGCCGAAATACTGAAAATTACCGTGCTGACCAAATAAAAAAGGCCCTCATCAGGGCCTTTTTTATTAGTTTTACGACAGCTCGTCCAGCGTTTTTCCGTAGGAGGGCAGGAATTCATCCATGAAATCCCCGACCTCGGGGAGCTCTGCCCGGTAGGCTTCGAGAGCTTTTTCAGTGGAGGCCTTTGCGGTCACGAACTCGCTGTTCCCCGCGCGCTCTTCCTCGATGCACTTGATAAGCGCTGAGATCTTGTCCGCAGCCTTTACAAGCCGTCTCATATAGAGATCGTCGGGGTCGTCCGCGTCTGCTTTAAATATGCCGAGGTACTCCTGCTGCATATCTTCAGGGAGCCGCGAGACCAGCTTTTCCTCGGCGATCGCCTCGATCTCCTTGTAGGCTGTGCGGATGTCCTCGTTATAATATTTTACGGGGGTGGGCATGTCGCCGGTAATGATCTCCGAGGCGTCATGGTAGATCCCGACGAGCGCGGCCTTTTCGCTGTTCAGATGCTTTCCGTAGCGGACATTCCCGATGGTGCAGAGAGCGTGCGCGATCATCGCGACCTCAAGGGAATGCTCGCTGAGGGTCTCGGCCCGGGAGGAGCGCATGAGAGCCCAGCGCTCGATATATTTCATCCGCGATACCGCGGCGAGAAAAGTGCTCATAGCGAGCCTCCTATTTAAAATTACTTAAGGAATCCGTTTATGATCTGTTCCTCTGCTTCCTGTTCGGTAAGCCCGAGGGTCATGAGCTTCACCAGCTGCTCGCCGGCGATCTTTCCGATGGCGGCTTCGTGCACCAGCATAGCGTCAATGCAGTTGGCTTCAAGCGAGGGGATCGCGAGGATGCGGCCCTCGTCCATAATGATCGAATCGCACTCGGTATGTCCGCTGCAGACCGCGTTTCCGGTGATCGAGAGGTCAAGCTTCTGGTAGGAATTGTCGCGGGCTACGCCCCTGGAGACGATATCCGCGCTGGAGCCGTCCTCGTCGAGGGTCACGTGGTAATCGCTTACAGCATATTGCACGCCGTGGGTCATCAGCCTCTCGCGGACCACCAGATGCGCGTCTTTCTTAAGCGCCGCGGTGGTCTTCCTCTCGGTGGAGTCGACGCCCTTGATCTGGGTCATCTCCATCTCCATCGTGCTGCCTTCCTCCATGTAGACCTCGGTGCCGGGGTTCAGGATGCGTTTTCCGGAGCCGTCGCCGGAGCCGTAGTGCTTCTCGACGTACTTAACCTTTGAATTCTTGCCCACGAAGAAGCGGTGGATGCCGTCGTGCTGGGAATTCGCGGTTCCGCAGTTATCAATGCCGCAGCCTGCCACGATCAGGATATCGCAGTCCTCGCCGATGAAGAAATCATTCAGCACGGTCTCCTTGAGCCCGCTCTCGCTGATGACGACGGGGATATGGACGCTTTGGTTCTTTGTCCCGGGCTTAACGTATATCTCCAGCCCGCTGCCTTCGGTCTTTGACTTTATCTCGATCTCGGCTGTGGAGTTCCTTCCGATGGACTCTCCGTTGGCCCTTAGATTGTAAGCGCCTACGGGGATCTCGTGGAGCTCCGCGACCTCTTCAAATATTCTTCTCTGTGTCTCGTCTATTTCTTTTAAAACTTTCATTGCCGGTCCCTCCTTACACTTCGCCCTTGCCGCAGGCTACGGCCGCGGATTCGGTGCCCATGATCGCAGGGAGGATATCCCCGGCTGGTCCTGAGCGGTCGACGGCGCCGTTTTTCAGCACGATGATGTCATCCGCGATCCGGAGGATACGCTCCTGGTGGGAAATGATGATGATCGAGCTTCCGTTGATCTCAGAGCGCATTTTCTCAAATATCCTGATCAGGTTCTGGAAGCTCCAGAGGTCGATCCCGGCCTCGGGCTCGTCAAATATCGCAAGCTTCGGCTTCCTCGCGAGAACGGTTGCGATCTCAATCCTCTTCAGCTCACCGCCGGAGAGAGAAGCATTGATCTCGCGCTTCACATAGTCAGCTGCACAAAGTCCTACTTCTGCGAGATAATTGCAGGCCTCAGCCAGGCTGATGCGCTTTCCGGCCGCGATGCGAAGGAGGTCGATCACCTGCAGACCCTTGAAGCGGACGGGCTGCTGGAAAGCAAATCCGATGCCGAGCCTCGCGCGGTCGGTGATGCTCATGGAGGTGATGTCCTGTCCCTCAAAAATGATCTTCCCGGAAGTGGGGGTTTCGATGCCTGCTATAAGCTTGGCCATGGTGGATTTGCCTCCGCCGTTTGGGCCGGTTATTACAACAAAACGGTTCTCATCGACGGAGAGGTTGATGTCCTTTATTATTTCCTTTTCAGATCCGTCGCTGTTTACTTCGAAACAGAGATTCTGTAAATCAAGCATAAATGTTCACCTTTCTATTCGTACACGACGGACGGGGTGTCCGACACCTTATTTTATAACATATTGCGGGGGAATTGTCACCAGACAGAAAGGCGGGCGTGTTGCGCGCCTGCTAAAATATTCTATTGGCATTGTGCACAAATTATGTTATTATTTGTTTAATTGATTAGCAAATTTTATGCCAAGGAGCTGCGAGTCCGGCCGTTAATGCCGTTTCGGCCGGGTCCGCCGCACCTGAGGCACGCATATATTTTAAGAAGAGAGAGAATTATGGGACTGGAACTTGTGCAGTCGCAGGAGCTGGTGCTTTCACAGCGCATGATCCTGTCTGCCAGTATCCTCCAGATGAACACTCAGGAACTGGAGGAGTATCTGGTTCAGGCAGCTGTTGAAAATCCTGTGATCGAGATCGACGAAATAGCGAAGACAAACGAGGAAAAGAAAGAGAAACTCTGGGATTACGAGCTCTCCGTCGCGAGGGATAACGTGGCCAGGGTCTATTATCATGAGGATTACCGGGCCGGCGACAATGATGATGAGCATGAATATGAGCTGCATGATAATCTGGGCGATACGCTTGCGGAATACTTAAAGAGCCAGCTGATGGCGGTCAGCCTGACGCCGGCTGTTCACAGGGCGGCGGTCTATATTATTGAAGCCCTGAATCCTAACGGGTACCTTGAGGACAGCGATGAGGATGTTGCCCGCGGAGCTGGCGTGACCCTGGAGGAAGAGCAGGAAGCGCTGAAAGTGGTGCGTTCATTTGAGCCTGCGGGGGTTGCTTACCGGAAGCTCCGGGAGTGCCTCCTTGCGCAGATAGAGCGCCGGGGTATAGAGGATCCTGTCCTTACCGCGATAGTCGACCGCCACCTGGAAGACCTGGCAAAGAATAAGCTCCCCTATATTGCAAAAAAGCTCGGGATAACCGTTAACGAAGTGAAGGCTGCCGCCGAGGCGGTCCGGGGGCTCAATCCGAAACCCGCGACAGGCTTCAGCAGGCGGGAGAACCTGAAATACATCGTCCCGGAGATATTTGTCTCGAAGTTTGAAGACCATTTCGAGATCCTTACAGATGAATATACACTTCCTTCTATAAATATCAGCAACTATTACCGGGAAGTCCTGCAGTCCACCGACGACAAGGAAGCCAGGAGCTATGTTGATCAGAAGATCCGCCAGGCCGAATGGCTGAGGACATGCGTTTCACATAGGTCGAGTACGATTCTTAATGTTTCCAGATGCATCGTGGAGCGGCAGAAGCCTTTCTTCACGAACGGGCCTGGGCACCTTCGCCCGATGAAGCTTGAAGACATCGCCGCGGACATCGGAGTTCACGAGTCAACCGTGAGCCGCGCGACCAAGGACAAGTTCCTGCAGTGCTCCTGGGGAGTATATCCGCTCAACTATTTCTTCCGCGGAGCTATCCCGAGCAAGCGGGGCGGTGCCGTCACGACCTCCGAGAAAGCGAAGATAGAGATCAGGAAGCTGATCGAAAATGAAGACCACAACGCCCCTTTAAGCGACAGGCTGATCGTAGAGAAGCTTGAGCAGGCAGGGATAAGCATTTCCAGACGTACCGTAGCAAAATACCGCGAGAGCATGGGTATCGGCGACGCCTCCAAGCGACGCCAGTACTGATGGCTCCCGTGGGATATGAAGGGGAAAAATTGCAGGAGAAACTTTCCAATCCCAGAAGGACTATAGAGATACTCCAGAAGTACTCGTTTAGCTTTCATAAAAAACTCGGACAGAACTTCCTGATCGACGAGCACGTGATCAATAAGATCATCGCGAGCGCGGGGATCACGAAGGATGATATGGTGATAGAGATCGGGCCCGGGATCGGCACGCTCACGCAGTACCTTGCAGAGGCTGCGGGGAATGTCGTCGCGGTCGAGCTTGACAGCAAGCTCCTCCCGATACTGGACGAGACCCTGTCCGATTACAGCAATGTGACCGTTATCAACGCGGATATCCTGGACCTCGATCTTGAGGATATCTGCAGTAAATATTCTGAAGGAAGGACCGTGAAGGTGGCGGCAAACCTGCCGTACTACATCACGACCCCTATCATTATGGCACTCCTGGAAGGGAAGGCCGGAATAACCTCGCTCAAGGAGGATGAAGGGTCAGGTCCGGGAACTGTCCGCATAACGGGAACGGTTCCGGAGTTTGAATCCATCACCGTGATGGTGCAGAAGGAGGTTGCCCTCCGGATGCAGGCGTCTCCGGGCAGCAAGGATTACGGCGCGCTCTCTCTGGCAGTGCAGTATTATTCTGAGCCGTACCTTGCGGCAAATGTTCCCAGGAACTCATTTATACCGCGGCCGAACGTTGACTCCGCGGTTGTCAGGCTTCTTCGGCGGAAGGATCCGCCGGTAACTGTGAGTGACCCCGCGCTTATGTTCAGGATCATTCGTGCCGCCTTTATGCAGAGGCGGAAAACTCTGGCGAATTCTATCGCCAACCGTCCCGAGCTTTCTTTTTCCCGCGACGCGGTGAAGGAAGCGCTCAACCGGACGGGGTTACCGGAGAACGTGAGGGGTGAAGCCCTCGATCTTACCCAGTTCGCAGCCCTTACCTGCGCGCTGACGGAGGCAGATGAGAATGGGAGACCTTATTGAGCTCAAAAATCTAACCAAGAACTACGACGACCTTCAGGTCCTGAAGGGCATCAATCTTAATATCAAAGAAAATGAATTTCTGACCCTTCTGGGTCCTTCCGGGTGCGGAAAAACGACAACGCTCCGCATCATTGCCGGCTTCGAGGAGCCTTCCAGCGGCGAAGTGCTTTTCGACGGCATGGACATTTCCCGGATCCCCCCTTACAAACGCGAAGTAAATACCGTATTCCAGAAGTATGCGCTTTTCCCGCACATGAACGTCTTTGACAACGTGGCTTTCGGACTCAACATCAAAAAAGTCGACAAGTCCGTCATCGAGACCAAGGTAAACCGCATGCTGAACCTGGTCGGCCTCAAAGGCTTCGGCCCCAGGGACGTGTCGAACCTTTCCGGCGGACAGCAGCAGCGCGTCGCTATCGCCAGGGCCCTTGTCAACGAGCCCAAGGTCCTGCTTCTGGACGAGCCTCTGGGCGCGCTCGACGCAAAGCTCCGCAAGGAGATGCAGACCGAGCTTAAGAAGATCCAGAAGGAAGTCGGGATCACTTTCGTATTTGTCACTCACGACCAGGAAGAGGCTCTCACCATGTCCGATACGGTCGTGGTAATGAACGAAGGCACCATCCAGATGATCGGCAGCCCGATCGACGTCTACAATGAGCCCGAGAACCGTTTTGTCGCGCAGTTCATCGGAGAGTCGAATATCATTGAAGGCACAATGAAGAAGGACCTTCTGGTATCATTTGACGACTTTGACTTCGAGTGCCTGGACAAAGGTTTCCCGGAGAACGAGCCGGTAGATATCGTCATCAGGCCCGAGGATCTCGACATAGTGGAGCCGGAGGCGGCAAACCTTACCGGCTTGGTAAAATCAGTAGTGTTCATGGGAGTGCACTACGAGATCATCGTGGAGTCAAAATACCGTGATTACAAGATCCATACCACGGATTTCAGCCCTGTCGGAAAACAGGTCGGGCTTACCCTGACCCCTGATGATATCCATGTAATGTGGAAGATGGGAGTATATTAATTGAAACATTTCAGAAAACTCTCAGTGCCGTATTTCATATGGTGCATCATCTTCATACTTATCCCGCTGGTGCTGATCATCCTATATGCCTTCACCAACGGCGGAAATGATGTCAAGACCCTCAACTTCACGCTGGACAACTTCGCGAGGATATTTGACGAGACCTACATCAAGGTGTTCGCGAAATCTCTGCTGCTCGGCGTGCTGACGACCGCGATATGCTTTGTCATGGGGTACCCGCTTGCCTACATCATATCCAAACAGGATGATTCCATCCAGGATATGCTGATCATGGCGGTCACGATCCCCACATGGATCAATATGGTCATCCGTACCTATGCATGGATAAACCTGCTCTCGGATAACGGCATAATAAACGGGCTCCTGGGGCTGCTCGGCATAGACCCGGTCACCATGATGTACACGAATTTCTCCGTGGTGCTCGGCCTGGTCTGCAACCTGGTGCCCTTCATGATCATACCCATCCACACCTCTCTTAGGAAGATGGATCCCTCCCTCACTGAGGCGGCGATGGATCTCGGGGCCGACCCGGTCCAGACCTTTATCCGCGTTATATTCAAGCTTTCCATGCCCGGCGTGATCAACGGCATCATCATGGTGTTCCTGATGGCGATCTCCTCCTTTGTTATCCCGAGGCTCCTCGGCGGAGGGCAGTTCGTCCTTATCGGAAACCTCATCGAGCAGCAGTTCGTCTCGGTCGGGGACTGGAATTTCGGCAGCGCGATATCGACGATACTGGCCGTCCTCATCCTCATCGCCATGAGGCTGATGAAAAAGATGGACGCCAGCCCCATGGACGAAGCCTGACGGGAGGATGCGAAAATGAAGAAAAAAAGTTCGGTCCTCTCAAAGATCTACATAATCCTGTGTTTCGCGTTTTTCTACCTGCCGATAATAGTTACGGTAATATTTTCGTTTAACAGCTCGAAATCGCTCTCGAAGTTCACCGGATTCTCACTCCGCTGGTATGCCGCGCTTATCCAGAACAATGAGATGATGTCGGCGGTTTACGTTTCGGTCACGATCGCTATCCTGGCGACGGTCTTCTCGACCTTCCTTGGAACGATCACTGCGATCGGGCTTTCGAGGCAGAGAAAGGTGCTGAAGAACGCTATTCTGACCATGAACGACGTTCCGATCCTGAATCCGGATATAGTGACGGCGATCGGATGGATGCTGCTGTTCTCCTCGCTCGGCTTCAATAAAGGCTACCTTACGATGCTGCTGGCGCATATCGGTTTCAGCACGCCCTTCGTCATAACGAGCGTGTACCCGAAGGTAAGGAGTCTCGACCCGAACCTTGCGAACGCGGCGATGGATCTGGGGGCGACGCCCTACCAGGCGCTTACCAAGGTCATTATCCCCATGATACAGCCGGGGATCTTCGCAGGCGCGCTCCTCGCGTTCACGATGTCATTTGACGATTTCGTTATCTCGTACTTCGTGACCGGGAACGGCGTCAAGAATATCTCCATCGTGGTCTACAACATGACGAAGCGCATCAATCCTACGATCAATGCGCTCTCCGCGATCGTTGTCCTGCTGATAATCCTGGTGCTGATCGGCATGAGGATCTCCAGGAAGACCGGCGCGGGGGAGAAGGTCCGCGGCGGGAAGCTTGTGGCCGTGATCATAGCTGCAGCGTTAGTCCTTGTGATGCTCGGCGGGCGCGCAGGGATCTCGGGCACGACAAGCAAGAGAGAGCTCAGAGTCTACAACGCAGGCGAATACGTCGATCCGGAGCTCCTTACGGAATTCGAGGAAGAGTTCGACTGCAAGGTCATTTACGAGACCTTCGAGTCCAACGAGATGCTCTACACCAAGATCCTTGCGGGAGATACCTATGACATCCTGATCCCTTCGGATTACATGATAGAGAGGCTGATCGACGAAGACTATCTGCAGCCCGTGGACTGGAGCCTGATCTCGAATGCTGACGCGATCAATCCGGATGTTCTGGACAGGGACTACGATCCGGGGAACGTTTACTCCGTGCCTTATTTCTGGGGCAGCGTCGGAATACTCTACGATACCACCGTGGTGGATGAAGAGGACCTCGCGGACGGCTGGGATCTCCTGATGAATAAAAAGTACGCAGGAAATCTCTATATGTATGATTCCGAGCGCGACTCCTTCATGATCGCGCTGAAGGCTCTCGGGTATTCGATGAACACCGCAGACCCTGATGAAATACATGAAGCCTACGAATGGCTCGTGCGTCAGGGCCAGACCATGGACGTGGTCTATGCGGGAGACGATGTGATCGACAACATGATCTCCGGGAACAAGGCTATCGCGGTAGTTTATTCCGGCGACGGCGCATATATAATGGCGGAGAACGAGGACCTCGAATTCTTTGAGCCGGAGCAGGGCACAAATATCTGGTGCGACGCGATGGTCATCACCAAAGACTGCCAGAATACCGACCTCGCCCATGAGTACATTGATTTCTTCCTGAGGGAAGACGTCGCCGCCCGCAACACGGTATATATCGGTTACAGTACCGCCGTGCTTTCGGTCTATGAGAGCATGCAGGAAGAGGATTTCGCGGGAATCAGCGCATTCACTCCGAGAGTGGATTACGAGAAGGACGAGGTATTCCATAATCAGAGCACTGCGGTAAAGAAAATGTTCTCAGAGCTCTGGACTATGGTAAAATCTAAATAAGAACCGGACGGCATGCTTCCGGTACGGAACTCCGGAAGCATGCCGGAAATAAGACATAAGACGTTAGGCAGGGGATATAATTATGCTGTTTTTCATGGTTCCTTTGATGTGGAGGTATATTATCTATATCGGGGCAGCCATTCTGCCGGCCATCTTTCTCATGAGGTATATCTATAATAATGATACCTACGAGAAAGAGCCCGGGGAGCTGCTTCTGGCCCTTATTATCCGCGGGGTGCTCGCGGCGCTTGCCGCCGTAGTGCTGGAAACGGTGGGGCAGGTCATCCTGAACCTCAGCCCAATATCGGGGGACAGCGCGGCGTATTATATCGTGCTTGCATTCTTCGTTGTGGCTGTCGTGGAGGAGGGGACCAAGCTTTTCTTCCTGCACAGGAGGACCTGGAACGATCCTAACTTCGACTACCGCTTCGACGGGATCGTTTACAGCACCTTCGTTTCCCTTGGATTCGCTGCCTTTGAGAATATAAAATATGTCTTCAGTTACGGGCTGTCGGTCGCGATCCCCAGGGCGCTGCTGGCGATCCCCGGGCACCTCGGATTTGCGGTGGTCATGGGATATTTCTACGGCCGCGCGCGTATAGCCGAGAATCACGGGAATCACGACTGGGCAAAGAGGAATATCTTCATGGGATACCTCTGCGCGGTGCTGATGCATGGTTTCTACGATTCCTGCGCGATGATCGGGAACGGAATCTCGACCGTGCTGTTCATAATCTTTATCATATGCATGTATATTGGGGTATTCAGGCTTGTCAGGAAAGAGTCGCAGACGAACACGCGCATCTGAAGCCCCAGGCTGATCTAAGGAAAGGAGCTCTCGGGACATGGCTTCTGAAACAGGTTTTACAACACCGGAATACTGCTTAAAGTGCGGCGAGCCGCTTGCCGCCGGGACCAGGATCTGCCCGAAGTGCGGAGCAAGCATCATTAACCAGGTCTACAGGAAAAATATTGCCCGGACGCAGGAAGAGGATTCCGTTAAGGAAGATGCCGCCCTTGTGGAAGAGCCTGAGAAGTCCCCTGAAGAGAAGCCTGCCGCAGCCAAGATCCCCAGGGTGAAGAGAGAAAGGAGCTCCGCGGCCCGCAGGGAGAAGGCCGTCTCAGAAGAGGAAGAGAAGGCCGCGCGCAAGACCGCAGAGGAAAGGAAAGCCGCGAGGAAGGCTGCCGGGGAGAAGGCCGGCAACGCTGCAGGGAAGGTCCTCTCGGCGCTGAAGGTCATCGGGGGAGCGATCGCCGCCGGAGCCGTCGCTTTCTTTGGATTCGCGAAGAAGATGTGGAAAAAGAACCCGAAGTTTTTTATCGGGACCTGTGCGGCCATATTTATCCTGATCGTGATCCTCGTGCTTTCGGGGAACAAGACCTACCGCAAACCGCTTGCCTCTTATGTGAAAGGGCTTAACGACCAGAACGCGGAGCTGATGCTCTCAGCATTCCCCTCACAGATCACGGATGAGGGATCTTCATATGCAGAAACGATCTCAGGCGCTGTCCAAACATCTATTGAGAATCTCGAAAATACCTATGGCAGCTGCAAGATCACTTATGAAGTGACGAATACCGTGAGGCTCGGCGACGCGGAGATCGCGGAGATAGAGCAGAGATATTCGCAGAAGTGCAATGCCGAGATCAATATCATTGCCGGATATGACCTGAAGACCGAGTACACGGTCAATTACAAGGTCAATGGCGAGGATAAGAGCGACACCAGGACTCTGCATTTTATAGTCGTAAAGACCGGCGGGAAGTGGTATCTCGACCCGCTTACTTCTGATATGTAGCAGCGGGCTCTGGCCCGCAGGACCACTTTTCTAAAAAAAATACATTTTCCGCTTGCAAAACGCGGAGTTGTACGCTATACTTGTGGTTGTCGCGAAAAAACACATATCTTTGCGCCTCTAGCTCAGTTGGTAGAGCACCTGACTCTTAATCAGGGTGTCCAGGGTTCGAGCCCCTGGAGGCGCACGCGGGCATCGCTTTTGCTAACCACAGGAGTCGCAGGGGCGGTGTCTTTTTTTGTTGTCATGCAGCGATCAGGTTTAAAAATTTTTAAGAAAGAAGGTATCAAGAATGGACAGATTGCTAGGAAAAGTTGCAGTTATTACCGGCGCAAGCTCAGGATTCGGCAGGGCCACGGCCAAGCTTTTCGCTAAGGAAGGCGCGAAGGTCGTCTGCTCTGACGTCAGGGAGGATATGGATCCCAACAATTTCGACGAGGACACCGCCCCGACCCACGAGGCCATAATAAGGGACGGCGGAGAGGCGGTATTTGTTCCCTGCGATATCTCTGACGAGGAACAGGTGAAGAACCTCTTCGTTAAAGCGGTCGAAGCCTTTGGGCACATCGATATTTTATTTGCCAATGCAGGCATATTCCGCGCCGGCGTGGTCACGCACCGCCAGCCGATCGAGTGGATGGACGACATCTACAGGATAAATATCCGCGGCACCTACATGTGCTGCCAGGAGGCGATCAAGCAGTTCCTTAAGCAGAAGACCAAGGCAAGCATCGTGATCACCTGCTCGACCTCAAACCTGAATCCTTATCCCATCCAGGCTCCCTACAGCATGTCCAAGGCTGCCTGCGCTATGCTGGTAAGGACCCTCGCGATCGAATACGGGCGCATGGGCATCACCACCAACGGGATCTGCCCGGCTTCCTCGAAGACAGCGCTTCTTATAAAGAATTTTGAGGACGACACCATCAGGGAGCGCGTGAACTGCCGCATTCCTGTAGGCAGATGGGGAGAGGCAGCCGACGCTGCGAACGCGGCCCTGTTCCTTGCGGAACCCGCATCCGACTTCATTAACGGTGCTCTGCTCCCGGTCGACGGCGGCGACACCAATACTGTCGGAATATTTCCTGAATATCCCATGGAGTAAGCTGTTATGGGAAGGCTTGACGGAAAAGTCGCTCTGGTGACAGGAGCGCGAGGAGGCCTTGGAAGGGTCATCGCCGCAGGTTTCGCGGCTGAAGGAGCAAAAGTTGTGGTCGTTGGCCGCAGGGACCTGTCCCCGGCTGAGACGGAAAACTATCATCCGGGCATCGGCACGGTCGAGCTCATTACTCAGAACGGGGGGATCGCGGCCGGGACTCTCTGCGACGTGAGGAACGCGGACGAGACTGAGGCCATGGTGCAGTTCGCCGTAGATACCTTCGGA
>JAIKVW010000030.1 GCA_024685315.1 Lachnospiraceae bacterium | reverse complement strand
TTCAGTATCGCTGATCTCATCTGCCAGTACCCGCTCAATGATCTTTACCTTTTCAGCAGGATCAATCTTACTTTTTCTGGACATAGAAATACCCCCAAGTAGGTTTTATATTTCAATGTCCTACTTGGGGGTAGCATATCAAGATCGATCCCGGGGGAGTTTTTTGCGCCAGAAAAATATAGATTGCATTTATCTCAAAATAGCATATTATGGATAATGGCAAAAAAACAAAGAACGGAGCAGATATGAGCGCAGGCACTGATGTTTCAAAGGAAAAATTAATACAGAGACTCCTCAGAAGAGAAAACGGCCTGTGCCCGGACAACACTTCGGGCAGGATGATCCTGGCAAACATGCTCATCTCAGCTGTCAGCCTCTTCATTAACGGTCTGGGGGTCTATCTGACTATCCACGCCGGCCTCGGGGCCGCTCCCTGGGACGTCCTTCACCTCGGGATATCCAATTCGACAGGGATCTCCTACGGAAACGCCTCAGTCATGATATCATTTGCCGTGCTTTTGATCGATATCCTTCTGCGCGAGCAGATCGGGATCTCGATGGTCATAGACGCCATCGTGGTCGGAAAATCTGTTGATTTCTTTAATTACATAAATATTGTGCCCGTGCCGGGAACGCTGGCGGGAAGGCTCGGAATGATCCTGATCGGGATCGTTATCTGCAGCTACACGCAGTATCTCTACATGTGCGCTTCGCTGGGCTGCGGTCCGAGAGATACACTTCTTGTCGGGCTTAAGAGGCATACAAAGGTCCTGCCGATCGGTGCGGTCAGCATTATCCTGATGTCCGCTGTCACGCTGACCGGATATCTTCTCGGCGGCCCGGTAGGCATAGGTACCCTGGTCTGCGCGTTCTGCACCGGTCCGATAATGCAGACCGCATTCAGGAGCGTACACTTCGACGCTACGCGCATAAGGCATCAGAATATCCGGGAGTCGATCAGGATAATCCGCCATAAAATGAGTTGAGGATATCAATTTCAGCAATCTGCATAATTGATATCCTCTTTATTTTATTCCAGTTCATCCAGCGACCGGATGACCCTGACGCCCGGAACTAAATCATCTTCTTTTCTGCTCAAATATATCGGCGTTATCCCGATCGCTCTCGCAGGCTCGACATCGGATACGAGCGAATCTCCGATATGGACCACATCTTCCGGGTCTAAGCCAGCAATCTCCAGCGCTTTTTCAAATATTGCCCGGTGAGGCTTGCAGGCCCTTGCAGTCTCTGCGGATATTATCCCTGCCGGATGCAGATCTTTTGATTCAAAGGATCTCTCCAGATATATCATATCGTCATTTGAGATCACGTATATCGGGACTTTGGCCCTCTCAAAGAAAGGCTTCACGTCATCATAGAGCGGTGCGTATGCCCATACATTACGCCATACCTCAAGCATATGCTCAAAGTCGCCATGGAGTCCGTAGTTGTCCGCAAGATACCTAAGGATCCTGCGGGCCTTTTCATCATTTTTTATGAAGGAGTCTCCGTAGCTTGCGGCTTCAAGCTTTTTTATCATTCCCCAGACCACTCCGAGAGCTTCCTGAGGTCCTGAGATATCGCTGTGCGAGAGCATGTAGGCCAAAAGCTCCCTGGTGTAGGGTTCGTCCTCCTGGACCATAGTTCCCGTATAATCAAGAAAATATGCTTTCATAATTCACCTGTCAGTGCAGCGCGACAATGAGTGTCACTACGAGTATCGCGATTATGCCGATGCAGCTCATCATGAGCGAGAAGCTGAAGTTCGCGAATATCGGGGATGCGATCCCCCTTACGACTTCTGCGCGCACCTTCATGCGGTCGGCCCTTGTCTCTTCTTTCCCTTCTACCTTCATCTCACTTACAACAGTGCGCCTCATGAGCATGATAAAGGCATCCGGCCCGGTGACCAGCACCCTTCCGACAAACTCGCCGATAAGAAGCACCGCTCTGCTGAGAGGAGCGAGTACCCTGTTCTCTCCAAAGAGCCTTGCGAGAGCCTGGCCGAGCTTCAGCACTGCTTTGCTGAGAGGCCCGGAGATCTTATTTAATCCAAGGAGCGAAGCAAATGCACCGCCGATCCCCGGCAGCCATTTAAGCAGCGCCGGCCTGTATATGAGGTCCTCGAGGTCGAGCTTTGCGGGCCAGAGATTCCTGTAGCTGCCGTTCTTCAGGGTAACGCCCCTTATGAAGAAAATGTACACGGCCGCGCCGATCCCCAGGGAGATCAATCCGCCTGAAACGCACGCCCATGACAGAGGCTTATAATGGTGAAGCACATTCGCCTCCCCGGTCATAAAGGAGGTAAGCGCATTGAATATCGGTTTCTGCCCGAGCAGGATGAACAGGATCGAGGTCCCGAAGACCGCGACCGTGCTGCCCGGATTCATCGCATGGCGGTTCGCGTCATATTTTGCCTGCCTCTGCGGATCCTTGTTCTTTTCAACAAATACGCAGATGAAAAGCTTCGACATGTACGCGAAGGTAAATCCGCCGGAGGTCAGGAAGATCCACTCTATTGCCTTGAGAATGCTCTCATACTGCTCGAAAGCTTCCGCCCCCATCACTATTCCCTCGTGAAGCAGGGTCTTGCTGGCATAGCCGTTGAACATCGGCACGCCGCTTATTCCGATATAGCCCAGGAAGAACGCGATCTTCAGCAGGGTCTTATTGCGTCCCCAGCCGCGGATCGTGTCGAGATCCAGGGCATGAATATTCATGACTACGGTGCCGGCTGCACAGAACAGGCAAAGCTTTAGCATCGAGTGGTTCACCATGTGGAGATAGGTGCCTGCCAGCGTCTCCATCGCGCCCTCTTCCGCCCCGGCGCATGAGAGCAGGACCGTCATCGCTGTGCCGACCATGATGAAACCGATCTGTGACATTGATGAGAGCGCAAGCGTTCGCTTCAGGTTCACCGAGAAGAGTGCCAGGAAGGCTCCGAGGAACATGGTGATCGTTCCGAGCGTCAGGACTATCCAGCCGTATTTCTCATTCTCGAGGAATATCTCGAGAGTGGTCATCAGGATACCGTAGACGCCGACCTTGGTAAGCACGCCGGAAAGCAGTGCCGAAGCCGGTGAAGGGGCTACCGGATGAGCTTTCGGGAGCCAGATATGCACCGGGAATATGCCTGCTTTTGCCCCGAATCCCAGGAGAATACATATGCCCGCGGCCATTACCGCCGGCTCGTCCTCCTTTCCAAGTGCCTTAAGCGCCGGGCCAAGCTCCGAGAATGCCAGCGTTCCGGCGGTATTCTGCAGGAGTGCGAGCCCCATAAAGAGCACCAATCCGCCGATCACCGCGATGAAAAGATATGTGTAGGCAGCTCTTACGGCCCCGTGGGTCTCCTCGTGGATTACCCAGGTGAACGAGGTAAATGACAGGATCTCGAAGCAGAAATACGCGGTCATGATGTCACCCGACAGCATGACACCTTCCGTAGCTCCGAGCGTCATAAGCACGAACATGAAGTAGCGATTCAGGTTCTCCCTTTCGTGAAGGAAGTACTCCCGCGAGAAGAGCGTGGTCATGAACCACATGAACGCGGTCACGAGCGCGTAGGAAGCCCTGAATCCGTCGGTCTTGAACGAAATCCCGTAAGCGAGGATATTGCTGATCTTAAAATTGCCTATCCCTGTCTGGGCCGCGGTCCCGTTAAATGTGAGGACAAAGAGCACCAGCACCAGGGCGAGCTCGATCGCTGTCGCGATCACTGTAAACCTGTCGCGCGCCAGCTCGCTCTTCCTTCCGATGAGATAGGAAATAATCGCAAGGACAAAAGGCAGAAATACTATGACGATACTAAACATATGTACTCCACCTCCCTAAAGCGCACCGGCCGCGATTCGCGACAGGAGATCCATGATCGGTCCCGGAAATATACCAAAGACGACCGTAAGGGCCGCGAATATCCCGATCGGCACAAGTATTTTCCAGTTTGCGTCGGAAACCTTCGCTCCGACATAACGGTCGGTCCCGTTCATCGGCATGAATGCGCGGAAGGTCACGGAAAGCGTGTACATTCCGGTAAGGAAGGCGCCTATTATCAGAGCAACTATGCCTGCGACAGCGAAAGGTGAGCCCTCGGCAGCGCCGGCCGTGAATAGCGCCCACTTCGAGACGAACCCGCAGAAAAGCGGTATTCCGATGAGCGAAAGCGAACCGATCGTATATAAAGCAAATGTTACCGGCATCCTCTTCCCGACGCCGTTGATCTCGTAGATATATTTGTCCCCGGTCACATGCATGAACGCGCCCGCGCACATGAAGAGCGCGATCTTCGTTACGCCGTGGAAGACCATGTGCGACATCCCTGCCGTGAAACCGGCATCTGACATCAGCATGATCCCGTAAAGCATATATGAGAGATTTGCAACCGTAGAGTAAGCCAGGCGGCGCTTGAAATGCCGCTCTCTCACCGCCTGCACCGCGGCAAATACTATATTAAATGAAACTACAAGAAGGCACAGATACTGGGTCCAGGTCCCTTTTAGGGTCTCGGGCCCGAATACATAGTAAGTAAGCCTTGTGACCGCGAACACGCCGGAATTTACCACAGCTACCGCGTGCAGCAGGGCTGTTACCGGGGTGGGAGCTACCGAGGCCATGGGGAGCCACTTGTAAAGCGGGAATATGGCTGCCTTTACACCTAATCCAAAGAACCCGAAGAGATATACAGCCTCGATGATCCCGAGACTGACACCTGTGATGGCGCTTCCGCCGTGCGCAAAACTTCCTGCCCCGTGCATTGTCGCGAACACCACGGCTACCAGAGACGCGGATGCACCTCCGATGACGTACCCCGCGTATACCCTGCCTACATGCATGCTTTCGTGATCGCGGTAATGAGCTACCAGAGGAATGGTAACAATAGTCAGGAACTCATAAAATAGATACAGCGTTACGATATTTGCAGCGCAGGCTACGCCAAGCGTCACGCCGTAGGTCATCATATAAAAGGCGAAAAAGCCCTTTTTGTGCTTTGCGTGGCTCATATAGTCGAACGCGTAGATCAGCACCAGCGGCCACATCAGACTGACCATCCCCGCGAAGAGCATCGACATGCCGTCCATATGGAGCGCCACATAAAAATCTCCGGTGAACCTGAGGATCCTGAAGGACCCGTGCGGCCCGGTCAGAATAGCGGCCCATACAAGCACTGACGTGATCACCGCAACGGCTTCGCAGTACACGTTTCTGGCCTTATCTGAGCGGAGATTCAGCAGGTGCAGCAGCAAGCCCCCCGCAATAGGAATGATCACCGCCGCCAGTATTAATATTTGTCCCATAACATCCTCCAGGGGATCAGAAACCTATTGCAGCAAGAATATTCACTCCGAAGATGCCCATGATAAAGCTGCAAGCGCAGAAAAGTATCAGCGGAACAGTCATTAGAGCGGATGGCTCCATATTCTCTGTAGAGCCGGTGTAGTCTTCACCCGGGAAGAAACCACGGAAAGCTATTGGCAGGAGGTAGCCTGCGGTCAGCAGCGCTGAGACCAGAAGCACGATAGGCGGAAGGAATGCCAGCACTCCCATGCCGTCTCCTACCGCTGCCTGGGCGATCACCCATTTGCTGAGGAATCCCGCAAGGGGAGGGATACCTACGAGCGAAAGCGCGGATATCAGGAAGCACCACAGGGTGACCGGCATCTGCTTGCCGACGCCTACGAGGTCGGCAACATTTCTCTTATGAAGCTTGTAGATAAATATACCGGCAACCAGGAAGAGGCAGCCCTTTGCGGAAGCGTGGCCCATGACGTGCAGAAGACCGCCTCTGAAGCCTTCCGGGGAGAGAAGGCTGAGCGCGAGCATGATGTACGAGATCTGGCTGACTGTAGAGAAAGCCAGGCGTTTCTTTAGATTTTTCTCCATGAAGGCCATCATCGAGCCCATGAAGACGGTGCACATCGCGAGTATCATCCAGGCATACTGCACCCAGGTGCCTTTGATGAAATCAACGCCGACAGAGTAGTAAACTATGCGGATCACGGCAATGACGCCGGCCTTCGCGATATTACC
Source organism: Lachnospiraceae bacterium (assembly GCA_024685315.1). GTDB lineage: Bacteria > Bacillota > Clostridia > Lachnospirales > Lachnospiraceae > UBA2912. The sequence goes on along the minus strand of JAIKVW010000030.1, from coordinate 69,201 downwards.
TGAAAGCAGAGCTGACGCGGGTGCGGGGGCCACCGGGTGAGCTGTGGGGAGCCAGCCGTGCATGGGGTACATTCCGGCTTTTGTTCCGAAACCGAGTATGGCAACAAATACTGCAGCCAGAAGCAGTCCTTCATGCCCTGACAGAGCGGCCCTGTCAATATAGCCGCCTTCCGTGAATGTCCTTCCTGCGCTGCCGTAATAGTATACGAAGAAAACTCCGAACAGTCCCATGAGAGCTCCGGCAATCGAGTAGAAGAGGTATTTTAAGCCGGCCGCGGTCGCCTCTTTATTGCCCTCGTGGAGCACAAGCGGAACGGTGGTAAGAGTGGCCATCTCGAAGCAGAGATACATGGTCACAAGGTTCGAGGATGCGCAGACCGCGAATACAGCTCCGTAGGAGGCATAGAAGAACGCAAAGAATACGTTCGGCCTCTCTTCCATCTTCATGTACTCAAATGCGTAGAAAGCCACCAGCGAGTACATGATCAGCGCTGCCGCGAGGAAATATCTTCCGAGATTATCGAACCCAAAAGAAAGCGTCACGTTTTCGGAAAATTCGGCTATGGTCACAGGTTTCCCCAGGAGCATGGCCAGTATCCCGATGGCAAGAGATACAACTGAAATCACGGCGTAGCATTTGTCCCTCGCCCTCTCGTCCGGAAACTTTTTCACTGAGACACATATTCCCGCGATTATCGGAAAACAAATTGCGAGCAAAATCAACATTTCAATCCCCCTGCTGTCATATAGGACCCGGCCCGCGGGTCCGTTTCGTGCATCTCTCTACGAAAACATTGCCAGACCCTGATTGATTAGAGCCTCAAATATCCATGGGAACAGTCCCAGGAACAGGTTAAGAGCCATCAGGAAGGCTCCGGCTATCACAAAGCCCCGGCGGCCCTCCGCCCTCTTTGCATTTTCAGCCTGCGCCTTATAAAGCTTTTGACGTTCACTGCTCGCTTTTTCTTCAGGATCGGAGTACAGCCTAATCACGGTCCTGATGAAATACAGAGTATTCAGGAACGAGCTCGCTGCCAGAGTGATCATTATAATGAACATTTTAGCGCTGCTCGGGTCGGATATAGCGGCCTGCCCGTACATCAGCTTCATGGCGAACCCTCCAAGGCAGGGTATTCCTACCATCGAAAGCGCTCCAAATGTGAAATATAATCCCGCAGTCCGGTCTCTTCTGGCAGCTCCCTGCAGGAATATGAACTTGATGTTATTGTCCGAAGCTTCCTCGAGATACGGGGCCGCGAGGAAGACCAGCGCCTTGGTGACCATGTGTGTCAGGAGCTGGAACAGCGCAGCAACGAACCCCAGATGGGTCCCGATCCCGATGCCCATGTAAATATATCCGATCTGCGCCGCCGACGAGAAACCGATCATTCTCGGAAGCGTGTCGGGACTTGTCGCAGACACAGAACCGAAAATGATCCCGCAGATACCGAGCACAAAAAGCATCTTAAGTATCGGCGTCTGTGTGATAACGTCTATACCGACCGCCCTGTAGTAGATCTTGATCAGCAGGAAAATATATGCTTTCGAGACCAGGCTTGAAAGTATCGCAGCTGATGCAGGCGTGGACCATCCGTATGAATCCGGCATCCAGAAATGGAACGGGAAGAGTCCGCTCTTAATCCCGAGACCGATGGTCATTATTGCTACTGACAGCGTCAACGCAGGCATCGATTCCGAGTCGGTCAGTACCGCGGCGACCGCGCTCTTCATCGGAACCATCAGCAGCTGTCCGGTGAAGTCGTACAGCAGCACTACCCCGAGCAGGAAAAGTCCGGAACCCATGAGGTTCAGGATCATGTATTTGACCGCCGCCAGTGTCGTGCGGCCCACCTCCCTGACGATAGTTATCCCGCAGGCGGAAAGCGTCAGTATCTCAAGGAAGACGTATCCGGTGAAAATATCATTTGTCCAGACGAGCGACATCAGAGCCGCAGTGATCAGGTTTATTACACTGAAGTACAGATTTATCTTGCTCTCGTCAATGTCGATCTTCAGGAAATGCCATCCGGCGACGCAGCTTGCCAGCAGTACCAGAAGCATCGCGAGGGCGACGAGGGATTCCAGGACTCCTCCCCTGATCTCATTCCCCCAGGGTGCCGGAAATTCGCCCATAGAATAAGTGAACTGGCTGTCAGACGTCACTGTAAACCACAGCACGAAACTGACCAGTATGATCAGAAAGCACTGATATATGATCGTGTAATATCTCGCTGCTTTGGGCCTAAGCACCATGCACAGCGCTCCAGAAAAGAGGCTGAGCACTATGGTAAACAGCGGGAAATTCCAAATGAATGCCATATCCTTATTACCTCTTACCGTTTAGGCTCGCTCTTTCTTGCGAGTTCGTAGACAACGTCTATATCAAGAGTATGGTATCTCTTGTACAGCCTTATCGTCAGCGATAGCATTACAGCCGTGACAGAAACAGACACGACGATACCGGTGAGCACCAGGCCCGCCGGAAGCGGATTGATATATGCCGAGGCATCCTGTATCCCGTCGGTGATGATCGGCGCCCGGCGTCCCCTTATGTAGCCCATCGAAGCCAGGTAGAGGAAGACTCCGGTATCCATTATGTTCATCCCGAGGATCTTCTTGACCAGGTTCCTGTGAAAAAGGAGCGTGCAGAAGCCTATTCCGAACAGGATGATAGCCGCAGTTTCTTCGTAATTACTTAGAAGATTTCCCAGTAGCTGCCCCATTGCCGCCGATACTCCCCCTTCTGAACAGGCTGTAAAAGCCAAACATCGTGCATCCGACGACCAGACCTACCGCTATGTCAAGCGGAAGGATCATCCCGCCGGATAATATATTGCCCGGGGTGCCCTTGGGAATGTGATTCTCGATCCCGTTGGCCCCGGTGAAAAAGACGTAACCCTTCGCGAAACTGTAAAATCCCAGCGAGCACAGGGTTATTATGCTGCTGACCTTCCGGGTAAATATCCTGTCAACCTTTTCAAATCCAAATGACGCGGAAAACAGGATCAGGCCCGCTCCGAGGATCGCTCCTCCGGAAAAACCTCCGCCCGGGGACACCTGGCCGTTCAGCACAACGTATATCCCGAAGATAAATATGCTCGGCACCAGGAAAGCGCCTACACGGCGGAAGATCTGGTCTGCTGACAGATCAAAAAATTTATCGGTCCTTACGGTATAGTAATCCTCATGGTCCGATCTCATGTTCTTCCTGTCCAGGCGGAGCAGGAGCATCGAGCAGATAAGCGCGGTAAACAGAACGTGCGATTCGCCGAGCGTATCGAAAGCACGATAGTCCAGAATGATCCCGGAAACGATATTTACAGCGCCGGTCTCCTCCAGACCTTTTTCAATATAGCGGGTAATGACCTCGAGGGTGTGAGGGTTCTCCGCCCCGTATTCCGGAAGGCAGGCCGTCACATACAGCAGTACTCCGATAAGGGCTATAGCCCCAACCGCTGTGACCGCCAGATAAAGCCCGCGGAATTCTTTCCTGCTGTTCTCAACGCGCTCTCTGTACTGCTCGGTCTCACGGATCTCGGCGAGTCTGGCCTTGACGCGCTCTTTCCGGGCGTGGTCCGGGGAATCCGGCTCGCGTGCCTCGTCCATTGCGTGGTTCAGGACGTCGGTCTCGCCGTAAAACCATTTTTCAAATGATGTCACTTAGACCTGCGCCCCCTCTCCGACTTCCGCTGTCTCTTCTTCGGATTCATCCAAGTCTATCTCGATCAGATCCGATACGATCTTGTCCTCCAGATGCACCTTTTTCAAGGTGACAAGGAAGAGCGTCCCGCTCACTCCGGCTCCGACTGCTGCCTCCGTTATCGCGAGGTCAGGGGAGCGCATCATCGCCCAGACAATTGCCATGATAAGGCTGTAAGCCATGAAAATGACGACCGCTGACAGAAGGTTCTTTGTAAAGTTTACTGCAATTGCGCAGAGGATCAGGATGATCAGCAGCAGGATAGTAAATATTTCTCTAATCTCCATCTTCTCTCCCCCTGCTCTCTGCATCCTCCGGCGCGGGAGCTGTCTCACCGCTCTCGAGGGTCTTTTTCATCCTTACATGGTCTTCAAGCTGTTTATTTGTATAAAACTCAATCTGGCTGAGAAAATGCGTTGCCGTCGGAGCTGTAAACCACATGAAGACTACCAGAAGGGCAAGCTTCAGCGCGGTCATGACAGACCCTGAAAAGATGATCATTGCAATTATCACGATCATAAGCCCGAGGCTGTCTCCTACTCCGGCGGAGTGCATCCTGTTCATTACAAACGAAAAGCGGTTCACCCCTATCACCGCGAGGATGAAAGCGATGAGTCCCAGGATAAGGATAACTGCTATTATCCAGAAACGGATCCATTCGGCTGTCATACGCTCTCCTCCTCTTTCTTCCCCGCGGTTTCCTTATCACTCGCAGCCGCCTTTCTCCTGCCTTCGCGGATGTAAACCGAGGCAAGGATTATAACTGCGAGGAAGCTTATCATTACATAGACAAGAGCTACGTCAAGCAGCCAGCTTTCGTCTAAAAGTCCGGAGAGTATGGCTATGCTGCAGACGACCATGGTCCCTATCATGTTTATCGAAAGGATCCTGTCATTTATGCTGGGGCCGATGATGCAGCGGATCAGCGTTACGGCCATAAGAATACCGAAAACTATAAGCGCGACAAAGAAAAGATAACTGTAAGCCTGATCAATGGTCATTTCTCTGTCGCCTCCCCTTCTGAAATTGTCATTTTACGAAGCAGATGGATGAACGAGGAATCATCCAGTCCTGCGGAAAAACTCTCTGAAAGGCAATGTATCGTGAAGTGCCCGTCTTCCTGGAATACGGTATAAGTTCCGGGAGTCAGAGTGATCGAATTCGCGAGGATAGTGTTGAAAACACCGGATTTAAAGCCTGAATTAAACTCAACGATGACCGGGTCGGAATCATGACCGGATACGACGATCTTCATAACGGCAAGAGAAGCCTTGATGATCTCGATTATCAGATTAAAAACATATAGTATGAGTAAAGGAAGGTTGCGAAGAATGAATGTCTCGGTACGGATACCGTAACCGAACATTTTTCGGGCGAACAGAAAAATAACTGCAGCTATTGCAATTCCAAAAAGTACTATCTCTAAAGTAACTCTTGCGTTTAGGATGAGCCAGAAAACAAAGAAAAAGGCCAGCATTACGCACCTCTGTATAAAGGATCGGAACACCAAAACGGCATTCTGGGGGATTGTACAGCATTTGGCTATATTATATCACAAATACATTGAAAAAGCACCCTCTGCGGGTGCTTTTTCAAATAATAATTATCCTGTTTTTTCTTCAGAATCCAAGCTCCTCTCCCACGAGGATGACTTTGATCCTTCCTGCCGGGAAGCAGTTGCGCGTTATCACCAGCTGGCTGCAGAGGCAGCCGTCCATTATGCAGTCAGCGCAGGAACCTGTCTCCCTGCACGCGGTCCTGTTCCCTTCAAAGCGCTGCAGGTTTACCGGAGCGGCATAATTGCGAACCCTCGATACGGCGTCATCCAATGTTTTCGCGAGCTTATTCATCCCTGCGATTACGATCACGGATCCGGGCCCGAAACAGAGCGCCGCGACACGGTTGCCGAGCCCGTCCAGATTAACGAGCTGTCCGTCTTCCGAGAGAGCGTTGGTGCTCATCAGGAATACATCCGCGGAAAGGCACTCTCTCATGAGCCTGGAGCGTTCTGCGGGATCTGCTGCGGTATCTCTGTCGATCGCTGTGTAATTTCCCTGCCGGACGGCGTCCTTCAGGCCGATCTGCTCGATCGACATGCTGCCGCCCCAGCCTACGCTGCTGCCTTCCGGGATAAGGGAAAGAGCTTTCTCGAGAGCTTCTGCCCCGTCTTTTGCGTAGAAGGCCTGCATATGGCGTTTTTCAAGGTTCCGGATTACTTTCTGCGCGACCAGTTCACTTCTCCTGTCTTCAAAAACCGTTCTGCCCATGATATCTCCTGTATGTTTTTTTTAACCCAAAAGGCTGCCGGGCGAAGTCCGCCCGGCAGCTTTAACAATAACTTTATTTATTAGCCTGCATTCAGCAGCAGTAAGCTGAATACCAGCGTGAACAGTGCTACCGTCTCTACGACACCGATGACGATGAAGTAGTTCGCAGTACCTTTGCCGGTTGAACCGAGCGCATCAGATGCTGCAGCTGCGCATCTGCCCTGGAACAGAGCGGAAAGACCGATTGCAAGTCCGCCGAAGAGGCCAACGCCGAGAGCCATTCCTGCATCGCATCCCGAGCTGGAGATGAAGTTCATAAGCAGGAAACCGTAAATGGTCTGCGTAAGAGGTGCGCCTGAGAACGCGATCATGATGAACGGAGCAGGCTTACCACTTGCATAACATTTTTTCCATGCGCCAACAGATGACATTCCGGCGTAACCTGCGCCAAATGCAGAACCAGCTGCTGATAATCCGAGGGCGGCAGCCATACCAACAAAAGCAATATTCATAGTAATTCTCCTTTTCTGATATACTATTTGACGATTTTCTCGTTTTCTTTAAATGGTTCGTAAGCGATTCCCGTCCATTCCAGACCGGCCTGACCGGAGAACTCCAACACGTTCAGACGGACGCCGTGTACGACGACTGAAAGGAAGCACATTACAATATTTAATGCATGTCCGATGATTACTACCACAATAGCCATAACGATCAGAGGGCCGCTCTTCAGGTTGGCGCCGATGTTGTTAAAGCTCTGTGAAATAGCTATTCCTGCCATACCGACCGCGAACAGACGGATGTAACTCATTACGTTACCGAAGCAGCTGATCGTATTCAGGAACATTGTAAAGAACCCGCCTACACTGGCTTTTATTCCCTGGCCGATCGTCATGCCCGGTGCAAATCCGTTGAACAGAACGACCAGCAGATACGCTACCACGATTCCTCCGAATACCGGAATGATCGGGACGTTGTCTCCGATTACCAGGTACAGCGCCAGCAGGTACATACATATGATCGCGATGACCCATCCAAGGTCTCCTACCCAGCTGAGGTTCTTCTCCTTGATCTTCTTCCTGATCGCCAGTATCGAACCCAGAGCCATCTGGATCGCGCCGATCGTGAAGGAGAACTTCATGATATTGTTCTGGGTAACGGTAGACGTAAGATTAAAGTATTCCGGATAGGATGCGAACTGAGGTATAACGAGCGCTTTGAGGAAAGGCACGTTCATCGCGCTTTCCATACCAAACCATGTGCCCGTTATCGCTCCCCATACGATCGTAGCTATCGACAGGACGTAAAGAAGGAAGATCGCGTTTCCCCTGACCTTGAACTTCTTTGAGATCACTATCGTAGCGACCAGAATCAGCACACCATAAGCTCCGTCACCGATGATCATTGCGAAGAACAGGGTAAAGAACAGGAAGAACCAGAGGGAAATATCCTGCTCATAGTAACCCGGAAGTATGCCCAGGATATCAAACACAGGCTTGATAAGCTTGGACATCTTATTGTACTTCACCTTCGTCGGAATGCTTTCGTCGTCGTCAGCGACATCTTCTACCGCCCACGCCCACTGATTGTCAGCAGCGGCTGCTTTAAATTTCTCAATGTCGTCTTCCGGGATGTAGCCGGAGATCCATACGAAGTCTTCGTCGCTCTCTGAAGATGCGTCTGCAGCAGAGAAATTCTCTTCGTTCTGCGCCTTCAGCATTGCCTTCTGGAAACTGTTCTGGTAAACGGAATCTTTCTTCAGGATCTCGTCACACTCAGCAATTTCCGTGTCACAGGCTGCGATCTCTTCTCTCAGCTCTCCAATGCTCTTTTCCGGAACGGAAAATTCCATTGAGGTATATTCCGGCGGAAGTTTGCCAAGGACAGCGACCGTATCCATCTTGTCAACCGATGCCAGGCGGATCAGCTTGACGTTCTCATCAGCTAAGGCCGTCTGGAAATCCTTTGTGGACATGCGGTAAAAATGGAAATCAAAGCCATCCTCGCCTAATTCCTTCAGCTCAGACGGAGAGAAATCTCCCCAGGCCTGAAGCCTCTCTATCTCTGAGACCGCATTTCCTTTTGCCTGAGCCAGGGAAGTCTTGCGCTCCAGAGAGGTACGCACTTCATCATAGACCTTTTCGAACTCTTCATCCGAAAGGAGAGGTGCGTTTTCTGCCTTTTTATCGGCATATTCATTAAGTGCCGTGGATGTCCTGGACAGAGAAGAGAACCTTTCGGAACTTGCCCTGCTGGGATTCTTCTTCTCAGCCAGATGAAGGAGTCCTAAATCACGAAGGCCCTCCAGCATCTCCTGCTTACGGGAAGCGGACGACACGACATGAACCATCTGCATTTTCTCTATCATGCGTTTCCTCCCGTTAACTTCTTCTTGGAAATCTTACCGCGAACGACTGCGTTAGTCTGCTGATCTCCGAGGTAAACACCGATGACGCGGATATTTTCCTTTGCCTCCGGTATCTTTACTTTCTCGAACAGGTTTACACGCTGCGAGGTCGACCGGAGTTCCTTCTCCAGGCATTCGACTCTCTTGTGCATTGTGGAAACCAGAGCATCCAGCCGCGCGATCTCGCGTAATTTCACGATTGCAGTATCAACCCATAAAGGATAGTCATCTACGTTGTACGGAATATCCTTGAATGTCAGTTCCTTAAAGAGCGGGACCTTGACACCGGCGATATTCTCCGTAGTGGCGATGACCGTATCCGGCTGCACCAGATGATCGAGCTTTTTGGATTCCTCGAAGATGCTGTTCTCAGCGAAAACAGCTACCCAGTCATCCAGATTGCCGATCATGGCGGCGCGTTCGGCTTCCTTGGCGGCAAGCTCCTGATTCTCCTTCATGATCACGCTCTGCAGCTGCTGTTTCTTGAGCTGCAGCGTGGGAAGGTATCTCTGGAACTGCTTCAGGTTGTCCTTCTGCACCTTCTGCTCGTTTTTTGTTAGTTTGATCGCCATTGACTAGCTCCTTTTAGCTCAGGGCCTCTTTTTTCGGCCATCTCTCCTTGATCAGGTTGGTCTTAAGACCGGTCTCGTTCGGTTCGAAGCACTCAGCCAGGATCTCCCAGCCAAGGTCAAGAGCGGACTCCAGAGGAATGTTAACGCTCAGGTCCATAAGCTTCGTCTCGAAGAGATTACCGTATTTCAGAAGCTTCTCATCCCACTCGGTCATCATGAAGCCCATCGACTTCTTCTCAAGACTCTCCTTATACTGAGCATAAAGCTTGATCATACCATCCATGAGTGCACGGTGGTCATCTCTTGTCTTGTCGTTGACGTTCTGTTTCAGACGTGACAGCGAACCGAAAGGCTCGATGTGGCCGCCCTTTAAGTAGTACTGGCCCTCAGTGATGTATCCGGTGTTATCCGGTACAGGATGTGTTACGTCATCGCCGGGCATCGTGGTTACGCCGAGGATGGTGATGGAACCTGCGCCTGTGATATCAACGGCCTTCTCATAACGGGATGCCAGACAGCTGTAAAGGTCGCCCGGGTAACCACGGTTGGAAGGTACCTGCTCCATCGTGATCGCCATCTCTTTCTGTGCGTCTGCGAAGTTCGTCATATCGGTGAGAAGGACGAGAACCTTCTTTCCTTCCAGTGCGAACTGCTCTGCAACAGCGAGTGACATATCAGGAACAAGCGTACACTCAACGATAGGGTCTGCAGCGGTATGAATGAACATTACCGTGTGGCTCATAGCGCCGCCCTTTTCGAGGGTCTCTTTAAATTTCAGATAGTCATCATACTTAAGGCCCATGCCGCCAAGAACGATGACGTCGACCTCTGCCTGCATCGCGATGCGGGCAAGAAGCTCATTGTAAGGTTCGCCGGAGATCGAGAAGATCGGCAGCTTCTGGCTCTCTACGAGAGTGTTGAAAAGATCGATCATCGGGATACCGGTACGGATCATCTTGTTCGGCAGCGTACGCTTGGAAGGGTTAAAGGACGGTCCGCCGATGGGGATCATATTCTCGGTAAGAGCCGGGCCATGATCTCTCGGAACGCCGGTACCGTCGAAGATACGGCCGAGCAGATTATCTGAAAATGATACCATCATAGGTCTTCCAAGGAAGCGGACGGGATCTCCGGTGCTGACGCCCTGAGCGCCCGCGAAGACCTGGAGTGAAACTAAGTCTTTATCCAATTTGATAACGCTTGCATAGCTGTCGCCTACGAGGGCCAGATCGGCGTTTCGGATCCCCTCTGCGCGGACAGTGATAACGTTACCGACAATTGATTCAATCTTTGTATAAACCTTCTGCATGTCGCCCTCCTAGTCAATGGCCTTAGCCATGTAAAAGTCTGCGATCTTCTTCTCCTGCGCCTCGAACTCCGGAGTCTCGAAGTAGGTTGCGTGCCAGTCAAGGAATTCCTGTCTGAGCTGGTTGAAGAATGCACGGATCTCCGACTTGTCTTCAAGGCTGTATGACTTCAAAAGCGCATCGTAAAGCCTGTCGAACTCGATCCTCTGCCTCTCGGGCGGGCAGACCGCGTCGATCGGGTCGAAGGAGTTCTGCTGCAGATATACTGCATCCAGAAGTTCGCCCTTCTGATAGATAATGTAGTCTTCGGACGAGGTTCCTTCCTCACCGACGACCTTCATCATCTGGTTGACTTCATTGCTGCGGATCAGGATGCTGCGTGCTCTCTCAACGCGCTCCCTGTCAACAACGCCGTCGTAATGTGACCAGGAATCCATCGGGTGGATAGCGGGATACTTACGGGCGTCAGAACGCTCTCTTGAAAGTCCGTGGAAAGCTCCTACGACCTTCAGGGTCGCCTGGGTAACAGGCTCCTCGAAGTTACCGCCTGCAGGAGATACGGTACCGCCGATCGTAACGGAACCGATCTTGCCGTCCTTGAGGCGGACCTTGCCGGCGCGCTCGTAGAATGCAGCGATGGTGGACTCGAGATATGCCGGGAATGCTTCTTCTCCGGGGATCTCCTCCAGACGTCCGGACATCTCACGCATCGCCTGAGCCCAACGGCTGGTAGAGTCTGCAAGGAGCAGTACGTCAAGTCCCATCTGCCTGTAATACTCAGCCATCGTAACTGCGGTGTAGCAGGATGCCTCACGGGCAGCAACAGGCATTGAAGAGGTATTGCAGATGATGATGGTACGTTCCATCAGGGAACGTCCGGTCTTGGGATCCTCGAGTTCAGGGAACTCGGTAAGAACCTCAACGACCTCGCCGGCACGCTCTCCGCATGCAGCAACGATAACGACGTCTGCCTCTGAGTTCTTTGCCTCAAGGTGCTGAAGGACGGTCTTGCCTGCGCCGAAAGGTCCGGGTACGCAGAAGGTACCGCCCTTTGCAACGGGAAGGAACGCATCGATACAGCGGATCTTGGTTACAAGCGTCTCATCAGGACGAAGTCTCTCTTCATAGCAGGTGATAGGCTTCTTGATAGGCTGCGAGAAGACCATGCTGAGTTCCTTCTCTTCGCCCTTGCCGTTATCAATAACAGCTATGGTAGACCTTACATTGTAAGATCCTTTTTCATTGATTGATTTTACAGTCCACTCGCCTCTGGTCGTAAAAGGAACCATGATCTGGTGAGTGAAAATACCCTCGGGTACGGTTCCGAGCGTATCGCCCGCAACGACCTTGTCACCGACCTTGGCAACGGGAGTGAATTCCCAGTCACGGTCCGGTATAGGGTTCAAATAAACACCGCGCTCCAGGAAGAACCCGCACTGTTCTGCCAGATCGGGCAGCGGGTTCTGGAGTCCATCATATATCTGAGTCAGAAGGCCGGGGCCGAGCTCAACGCTCATCAGCTCTCCGGTAAACTCTACAGGATCGCCTACTTTGATACCCTCTGACATCTCGTAAATCTGAAGGCTGGCTTCACCATTGCTGATCTTGATGACCTCGCCTTTTAAGCGCTTGTCACCAACAATGATATAAGCAACTTCGTTTTTACGCACGGAGCCTTCGAAACTGACCTTTGTCATGTTTCCGTTTACTCCGGTTACACGTCCAGTTAAAGTTTCCATTAATCTCTCCTATAAGCTGTACACGCTTTTCTGCGCCTGATCAAACAGGTGTTTAAATTCAGCCTGCCCTTTTTCTTTCTCGAAACAGCTTCTGCGCTCAAGCAGCTTTAATTTAATTGCATATCCGAATAACACGTAATCATCAAACAAATGCATGCCCACCAGTGTATCAAGAAGCTCGAATTCATAATCAAGAAGGAGCTGCTCGGCCTCCAGAGGATTCTTCGCAGCAAGAGCTGCAGCGACCTTCTGGGTATTCGTCGCGTCCTTATCAAAGCCGGACGGATACTGTTTTCCGAGAGCCATGCTTCTCTGGGAATTAAGTTCCTTGATCAGTGTTCCGTAGGTAGAAGCCCACTCTTTGACCAGAGGGCCTTCTGTTGAGGAAAGTGTCAGAGATTCAAGCTGTTTGTAAGTCTCACCGCTGACATTTCCCTGGCAGCATACCAGGAACTCTTCGTAGGTCATCGGCATTTCACCGTCCGATGTGAGCGTAGGCAGGCTAGATATTAAATAATAATATGAAGCCATGTTTACCTCCCCTTAGAAAGCGAGGTTCCTGAAGTACGGCATCAGCATCTGCATGATCTCGTCATCAGTGCAGTCAAAATAACCGGAGCCGTCATTTGCAGCAAGACGGAAACCGGCCTGAACGCCCTTGGTAGGCTTAATGGTAAGACCGCCTTTGATCTCCTCTGCAAGAGCTGACTTAAGGGAATCGCTGACCTCGGCTACCTCTGCGGTATAACCGGAGACATCCTCTCCCTTGACAGCTGCGCTGATCAGCTTTCCGAGAGCCTCTCCGTCAAGTGAAGAATTGATCTTGCCTGACAGGATATTCTCATACTCAGACTGTACAGCCGACTTGAATGCCAGCAGCGCGTCACGCTTTGCCTGATCGGAGCTTACAATCGCACTCTCCTTGAGAATGCCGATTTCCTTTTCCGCGGACTCGAGTGTCCGTTTAGCTTCCGCTTTGGCATCTGCTACAAGAGCGTCTGCTTTATTCTTCGCTTCGGCGAGAATAGCATTCGCTTCCGAGTTGGCAGCATCGATCCCTTCCTTACGGATTGATGAAACCAAATCCTGAATCTGTAGTTCCATAAGTTCGTCCTTCTCCTTTCCATACAATATCCGACGCACACAAAGATACTGCATGCGCCAATATAGTGTACTGTGTGATCTGCGCAGCTATAAACAGGTACTAACCCGAAAAAACCTTTTCGAGGTTATTTCCGGGTGCCGAAAAACCCTCCCCCTTATAAACGCCAAATCAAAGCTATTGTATTAGTTTTCGAACAATTTTGCAAGTATCTTTTTGCACAATAATTCTCTCAGATTTGGTTCCTTTTTGGATATAAAATATGAAGCCCGGAAAAACCGGGCTTCAGAAGGCTTATATATAAAGGTGTTTTTTGGCGGCAAATCTGAGCTCTTCCCTGAAGTCGGGGTGGGCGGCAGCGATCAGGTTGTTTACCCTCTCCTTTACGGTCCTTCCCCTCATCGGAGCTATGCCGTACTCGGTTACTATGTAATCCACATAATTCCTCGGCACAGTCACTGCGGCCCCCGGAGTCAGCATGGGCTTGATCTTTGAATAGCCTTTTTTAGTCACCGAGGTGAAGGCCATGATCCCGCGGCCTCCCCTGGACATCAGCGCGCCGTAGGCGTAGTCCATGCCGCCGCCGCTCCCGGAATACTGTTTCGGGCCTATCGACTCGGAGCACACCTGTCCGGTCATGTCCATCTCGATCAGGGTATTTACGGAAACCATGTTGTCATTCTGCATAATGATGCGCGGGTTTACACCGTATGAGCCCGGAACGATCCGGCATCTGGGATTCTCGCCGAGCGTCCTGTACAGCGCTTCGTCTCCCCCCGCAAAAGTAAAGATATGCTCGCCTTTATGCAGATTTTTCCTCTCGCCGGTTATCACGCCTTCGCGGATCATCTTCCCCAGGGCTGTCGTGATCATCTCAGTGTGAAGTCCGAGGTCCCGCAGGTCCATGCACTGCGCTGCGATCGCGTCCGGAAGCGAACCGATGCCGAACTGCACGCAATCACCGTCCCTGAGGAGCGACCGGACGTTCTGCGCGACCTTTATCTCATCCTCCGAGGGGACAACGCCTTTTATCTCGCCCGGTTTATAGCCGGCTTCGATAACTGCGGCCACTTTTTCTATATTGATCTTCGGAGCCCCGGTCACATAAGGAAGATTCGCGTTCTCCTCCACGATGACGGGAACACCGTTCTCTATACAGAATTCCAGGATCTCGCCCTCCCACATATCGCAGAGGGAAATATGGAAATTGCCCTCATCGTCCATCTGCGTAGCCGCGGTAACAAAGAGGTCAGGTTTATAGTGGTGGATAATGAATGAAGCATAATTGCACAGGTCTGTAGGGAAATAAGAGCAGGTCCCGTAATTCATGCCCTCGATGAAATCTTTTCCGTAAAAGAAACCGATACTCTCGATATGGCCGGCAGATCGGGGATCATTCACAAAATCCATTGCATTCGTGTGGTCTTTAAATACCTTGACACCGATAACTCTCTCCGTGACCGCAGAGAGGCTCTTCGCGAATATATGAGGGCAGTTCCCGTCCCCCGCGAGGATAATGTTCATTCCGGAATGTACGAGGTTTAGTGCTTCTTCCGGGCGCGCGATCTTCTGCGAATGTAATTCTGAATAACCCATCTGAACCTCCCTGGAAAAATATACTGTATTATTTATATAGTAAATGAATTTCCCGCCGATTACAAGTTCCCGCAGGGCCTGATTGCAAAGCCGGATGTTATATGGTATCTTTCCATACAGATTAATTGTCGGCGATGGCCCTGCCGCCGCAGAATACCTTTCCGGAGGCTGATAAAGATGTCTGAAGAGTACTGCAATTATTTAATGAAGAAATATAATTCCGACGACCCGCTTGATGAATACTCCTCGCAGCTCGGGGTACGCCTTTTAGAGTGCCGCGACGGCTGGGTGAAGACCGTGCTCCCAGTTACCGGGAAAATTACGAATCCCCTCGGGACAGTTCACGGAGGGTGCCTCTTTTCTCTCGCTGACACCTCGGCGGGGATCACCAATATGACTGTCGGGAAGATCGGTCCTACGATCTCTTCCAACATAGAATTCATGCATGCTTTCTCCGGCAGCAAGAACATCTACTGCGAGGCGGAGCATACACACTGCGGGAGGACCGTAAGCTTTATCAGCCTTAAGATCTACGGAGACAACGGGGTCGTGGGGGCCCGAGGCTCAATGGTCTACAGCGTCCACCCCTACACTCTGGAGGAACTTGAAGACCCGTCAGGATCCGGTAAGTAACAAGTACATCAACATACAGATCCATCATCCCGGAAGGCGCGTAGTTACAGGCGCCTTCCGGTTTTTGCGGCAAAATATAAAATTTCTATATAGTAATTCTGTGCAAAAAATAAAATTCAGTTGATTTTTTGTATTAACGATGATACAATACCTACAGATTTTTTAACAAAAGAGAGGAGGATTTTATTTTGTTTAAGAAATTCACAAATGGTGCAGTGCATATCGTACAGAGATTCCTGCCCGATGCATTTATCTTCTGTATCATCCTGACGATCATCATCTGGATCGTATGTATGCCGGCAGCAGGTGTTGGCCCGCTTCAGGCTATCATCGGATGGGGCTCAGGCGTTTGGAACCTGCTTGCATTCTCAATGCAGATGGCTCTGGTCCTGGTTCTTGGTAATGCATTCGCTACCGCTCCCGCAGTTAAGAGGTTCATCGTTAGGATCGCGAAGGTTCCCAAGACCCCCGCAAGCGCTATCTTCTTCGTAACTGCTATTTCTACCATCTGCTGCTTCCTGCAGTGGGGCTTCGGTCTCGTTGTAGGCGCCCTTCTTGCAAAGGAAGTTGCAAGGAACATGAAGGGTGTTGACTACCGCCTTCTTATCGCATCCGCATATTCGGGATTCGTAGTATGGCATGCAGGTATTTCCGGTTCCATTCCGCTTCAGGTCGCAGATATCTCCTGGACCACATCCATCAGGCTCCCTGAGAGCTATGTTGGAGAGGCTATTCCTACCAGCGAGACCATCTTCGCTCCCTGGAACCTCATCACCTGCCTTGTAGTTCTCGTTGCTATCTCCTTCGCATGCATGAAGATGCATCCGGCTCCGGAAGATGTCGTAGAAGTTGATGCTTCCAAGCTCGTTCAGGAAGATTTCGGTTCAAAGAGAGTTGCTTCAACTCCCGCTGAGAAGATGGAAGACAGCCCGATCCTTTCCGGATTCATCTGGGTCTGCGGTATCATCTACCTCATTTACTACTTCAAGAGCAACGGCTTCAACCTTTCACTCAACATCGTTAACTTCATATTCCTGATCCTTGGTATCGCATTCCATGTAAGGCCGATCAGCTATGTACACGCTATCGATGATGCAGTTAAGGGCGCAGGCGGAATTATCCTTCAGTTCCCGTTCTACTCAGGAATCATGGCTCTGATGACTCTTGGCGGCGGCTCCACCGGAACCAACCTTGCAGCTATCATTTCCGATTTCTTCGTAACGATCTCCAACAAGATCACATTCCCTCTGTTCACATTCCTCTCCGCAGGTATCGTAAACTTCTTCGTACCTTCAGGCGGCGGCCAGTGGACAGTTCAGGGACCTATCGTTATGCCTGCAGCTCAGACACTCGGCGTTCCCGCTGGTGTTGCAGCAATGGCTATCGCATGGGGCGATGCATGGACCAATATGCTCCAGCCGTTCTGGGCTCTGCCCGCACTTGGTATTGCAGGCCTCGGTGCTCGTGATATCATGGGTTACTGCGCGATCGTCCTCATCATCTCCGGTCTCATTGTTGGTGTCCTTGGATTCCTGATCCTCGTACCGAACATGGCCGCAGGCTACTAATCCGGTCTGACCGGACAGTCGGCCTGAGGTTAAGGATAACTAAACAGTAATAAACAAGCGGATGCCGCACAGAGAAATCAGTGCGGCATCTTTTTTATTCTCCGTATATCCATTTGTCGAGGAGAGCTATGATCTCTTCTCTGCTCTCCAGGGTATTGATATCCCTCCGTATCCAGGCGGTCCCCGGATACCCGGAAGTATACCAGGCGATATGTTTCCTCATCTCGCGGACGGCAACGTACTCTCCCTTGCAGGCGATGCTCATCTCCAGATGCCTGCGGATCACCTGGGCTGCTTCTGCTGCCGGAGGTTTGATCCTGCTGCCTGCCTCTTCCCCGCCGGGGTCTTCGATCGATCGCCTTATGGCTCTGAATATCCAGGGGTTCCCCCTTGCGGCCCGGCCGACCATCACTCCGTCGCAGCCGGTCTCTTCCATCATCCACAGCGCATCCTCAGGTGACCTGACGTCGCCGTTTCCGATTACCGGGATCTTTACGGTCTCTTTTACCTGCCTGATAATGTCCCAATCTGCTTTCCCGCTGTAGTACTGCTCCCTGGTCCTGCCGTGAACGGTCACGGCAGTAGCGCCGCATTCCTGCGCGATATGCGCGATCTCCGGAGCGTTAATGTGATCATCATCAAAGCCCTTACGGATCTTTACCGTCACAGGTCTCCGGGAAGCTCTTACAAGGCTCTCAAGTATCTTTCCGGCAAGGGCCGGATCCTTCATCAGCGCGGACCCTTCTCCGCTCTTTACGACCTTCGGCACCGGGCACCCCATATTGAGGTCCAGTATGTCAAAATTCCAGTCTTCCATCAGGTTTACAGCCCGCTCCATTATCTCAGGCTCCGAGCCGAAGACCTGAAGAGAGACCGGCCTTTCCTCAGGCGCGGTCTCAGCTATCAGATATGTATTTTTATTACCGAATGTGACGGCCTTCGCACTGACCATCTCCGTACACACCATACCGGCTCCCATTTCCCTGCAGAGCATACGGAAAGGCATGTCCGTGATCCCTGCCATCGGGGCAAGGATCACCGGCGAATCCAGTTCTATGCAGCCTATATTAAGCTTCTTCATTGTTTCAGGCTTTTTCCGATCTTGATTTCTGGTAAATGATCCTGAGACCGTGAAGGGTCAGGAGCGGATCGAAAGTATCTATTACGGAAGTCTCTTTGGCTATAACACGGCCGAATCCGCCCGTGGCCACGACCTTGATATCTCCGAGGCCGGCTTCTTCCTTCATCATTTTGACGATATATTCTGTCTCTCCAATGGTACCGTAGACTATGCCGGCCTGTATGCACTCGGTCGTCTCGTGAGGAAGCTTGGTACGGGGCTTTTTGATCTCAACTTCCATGATCCTGGATGCCTCGCTGGTGAGCGCGGTGAGGCTGGTCTGTATGCCGGGCGTGAGGATGACGGAATAGAGGGTACCGTCCTCGAGGACGAGCTCATAGGAGGTCGAAGTCTCATAATCGACCACTATTGCTGGTCCCCCATAGATCTCCTTGACCGCGGCTGCATTCGCGATAAGGTCCGCGCCGGTATCCTTAGGGTTGTCTGAATGCACCCGGACTCCGGTCTTCATCCCCGGGCCTACGATGAGCGGGCGGATGTGCAGATATTTGCTGCAGCCGTTCACCAGGGAATACATGACGCTAGGAACGACCGAAGCAATGATGACGCCGTCAATGTCGCTTACCGAGGCTTCCGAAAGCCTGATAATGTCGGTGAGCAGGATGCCGTATTCGTCCGAAGTCCTGGGGGTCTTCGTGGTGACCCTGAAGATCCTCCTGAGTCTTGATTTATTGAAAGTGCCAAGCGTGATATTGGTATTTCCTACATCAATAGCCAGAATCATCCGTAAGCTCCTCTCCGAGATATTTCACTTTGTAATATTTCTCAAGCTGGTCGAACAGTTCTCTCTTCTCTTTTCTAAGCTGTTTTATCTTCAGATTGCTCCCGATATCATCGTAGAGCAGATCGTTCTCATCGGCCATGGTCACGAGCCCGAGATTCCCTTCCTCGTCGTATTCTACCGAAAATACGCCGCCGACTTCCTCGGTGAAGAGCACGCACATGACCTGGATCTCATCTTTGACCGTCTGCGGAAGAGATTCAAAAGCCGGATTCAGATAATATTTCTGTTCATAAGCGCTCGCGGCCGCAAGCACTCTCCCTTCTATATCCATGATACTTCTATCCCCTCCTCTGTCTTAATGCTTCATACAAAAGAACTGCTGCAGAGACCGAAGCGTTAAGCGACTCGGCCTTTCCTTCCATGGGTATCCTGATAAGTTCGTCCGCGGAGGCTGCTGCATCTTCGCTTAGCCCGTTCCCTTCATTACCTATAATAAAACCGCAGGGGACGGTGTAAACCTGGTCGTAGCAGCTTTTCGTGCCTCCGAGGTGCGCAGCGTAAACCCTGATGCCGCGCGCAGAATACTCTCTCACCGTTTCCGGCAGGTCCTGGGCTATGCGGAAATTCACGCGGAATATCGCGCCCATCGTCGACCGAATCACTTTGGGGCTGTAAATATCGGTGCACCCGCGGCTCATTACCAGTTCGCTCACTCCGGCGCATTCGGCGGTGCGCAGAATCGTCCCCAGATTCCCGGGATCCTGGATGTTCTCAAGGAAAAGGCACAGCGGCGCGGCGCCGTCCGCATCAATACTTCCGGCTTCCTCCTGCATCCTGACCACGGCAAGTATCCCCTGCGGGGTCTGGGTGTCGGAAATGGAATTAAAGACGCTGTCCGACACGATCTCCGCATCGGGATACTCCGTTCTCCCGGACTCTTTCGCAAAACTTTCCGACATGTACAGGGCTTCAAGCCTGTCTCCCGGTATCTCTGAGACCATCCTCGGGCCTTCAACCACGAAGCACCTGCTCTCCCTGCGGGCCTTAGGTTTTGCGAGAAGCTCTTTTATTTCCTTGATTTTCCTGTTTCCGGTGCTGCTAATCATAATTATAATATATCAGTTAAGTACGGCTGCTGTCTTCAGATAAATATCGTCGAGATCCTTCTGCATCTCAAGGGCCTCATTGATATCGATGTCTACGTATTTTCCGTCCTTGAAGGCGATTATCCTGTCATAGCGCCCTTCCTTTAGGACCTCTATGGCTTTGACTCCCATTACCGAAGCCATGACACGGTCTCTTGCTGTGGGGTTTCCGCCCCTCTGGAGATACCCGAGTATCGTAGCCCTGGTCTCTATCCCGGTCGCGGCCTCTATCCTCTTCGCGAGGCTGGTCGAGTGGCCTATCCCTTCAGCGTTTACGATAATGAACCTGGTCTTTCCGCGCTGCTTGGCGTCGAGGATCTGGTCGGCCAGCTTCTGCTCATCGTAATCATAATTCTCGGGGACCAGTATCTCCTCCGCGCCGTTCGCTATGCCGCAGCAGACCGCGATCCATCCCGCGTTCCTGCCCATTACTTCAATGATACTGCATCTCTCGTGGGACGTCGATGTGTCACGCACCTTGTCGATCGCGTCCATGGCGGTGTTCACCGCGGTGTCAAAACCGATCGTGTAATCCGTGCAGGCGATGTCAAGATCGATGGTCCCGGGGATGCCGATCACCCTGACTCCTCTCCCTGCAAGCTCACGGGCTCCCTTGAAGGAACCGTCCCCGCCGATAACGATAAGGGCGTCTATCTCATGCTTCCTGCAGATCTTTGCTGCGGCGTCAAGCCCTTCCGGGGTCGCGAACCGCCTGCTCCTCGAGGTGTAGAGAAATGTTCCCCCGCGGCTCAGGATATCGGCCGCGCTCCTCGAGGTAAGCTCGGTAATGTCTTCCTCCAGAAGACCGGCGTATCCGCGCTGAATTCCTTTTACTTTATATCCCGCGGCGATCCCCGCGCGTATTACTGCCCTGGCACAGGCGTTCATCCCGGGGGAATCCCCTCCGCTCGTCAGAACAGCGATAGTCTTTATATCTGTGCTCATCAGTATATCTTCCTCAACTTTCCGGATTTTACCGCAACATTTTTCTCGCCGAACGCCTCCCGCAGTTTCGGGACCGCGAACTCGCTGTCAACCTTCTGCGAAAGTCTCTTCATTGTCTTCTCTTCCCTGCAGTATACTGTCAGCATGTCCTCGCCGGGCTCCGACTGCGCGATACCGGCAAGCCTGCCGCTCTCCTGCCTGAAAGAATCCATGTCCGGGAACTGCACCCAAATGCTCTTCGGGACCTCGGAGATCAGTATTATATCCTCGGCAATAAGCTTGGCCTGCTGGTTCTCGGTGACCGTGGCCCTGCCTTCAATAAACACCCTAGTGTCCTCGGTGAGAAGCTGCTGCTTCTTTTCGAATATTTTGGGAAAAACAATGACTTCTATCGTCCCCGCAAGGTCCTCCAGCTGGACAAATGCCATCAGCTGGCTGTTCTTGGTGCTCTTGACCGTCCTTCCGGAGATCACGCCGCCAACCCTGACGCGCTCGTTGTCGGTGATCCGGCACTGCCCGGTCTCCTCGTCCAGGTAGAAATCGGTGGTGACCGCGGTGGCGTTCATATGAAGCTCCTCCGCGATCTCGTCAAGCGGATGTCCGCTGACGTACACGCCCAGGACTTCCTTCTCGAACATGAGGAGCGTAGGCCTGTCAAATTCTCCGACCTCGGGATATTTTACCTCGAAGGCTTTCTTCTCAGAGTCGTCCATGAAATCAAAGAGCGACATCTGTCCGTCGATGCTCTTTTTCTTCTCGCAGGCCACATCGTCCATAATGAGGCTGTAGACCAGCATCTCCTGCCGGCGGGTGTGCCCAAGCCTGTCGAACGCCCCGGCCTTAATAAAGTTCTCCACCGTGCGCCGGTTGATCTCGTTTCCGTTCATGCGGCTTATGAAATCGCGCAGGCTGGTGAAGAGGCCGTTCTTCTCCCTCTCGCGCACAATGGCGTCCGCAACCGACACGCCGATCCCTTTAACCGCGGAAAGCCCGTAAATGATCCTGCCTCCGCTCACGTTGAATCCGGAGATACCTTCGTTGATATCCGGCGCGGTGATCTCAATCCCCATCCTCCGGCAGGCCTGGATGAACTCCGTGACCTTGCTGGAGTTGTCGATGACCGAGGTCATTGTGGCTGCCATGAACTCGATCGGGTAATGGCATTTAAGCCAGGCGGTCTCGTAGCATACGACCGCATAGGCAGCAGCGTGCGATTTATTGAACGCGTATGCCGCGAAGCTTACCATCTCGTCAAATATATGGTTCGCGACCTTTTCGTCTATCCCGTTCGCGATGCAGCCGGGGACTCCCATTTCCTCGTTCCCGTAGACAAAATACTGCCTCTCCTTCTGCATCACGGAGGCCTTCTTTTTCGCCATGGCCCTTCGCACGAGGTCGCTCCGGCCGAGGTCATATCCTGCAAGCTTCATGCAGATCTGCATGACCTGCTCCTGGTAAATTATGCAGCCGTAGGTAGGCTCGAGGATCTCCACCAGCTCAGGGCACTCGTAGGTGATAGATTCGGGTTCAAATTTGCCCTTCACGTACCTGGGTATGAAATCCATAGGCCCCGGCCTGTAAAGCGAGATTCCCGCGATTATTTCCTCAAAATGATCAGGCTTAAGTTCCTTCATGAAGGACCTCATCCCGGGGCTCACCAGCTGGAATACTCCGTCGGTGTCGCCCTTCGCGATCATCCTGTAAACCTCGGGATCCGCGAAATCGATCTTCTCTATATCAATGTCAGTTCCGGGGCGGCGGTTCGCAAGATTCACCGCGTTCTTGATGACGGTGAGCGTGCGGATCCCCAGGAAGTCCATCTTGAGAAGGCCGAGCTCCTCAAGCGTGGTCATTGTAAACTGGGTGGTAATGGTCTCGTCTGTGCCCCTTGAGAGCGGCACGTAGTCCATTACGGGCTTCGGGCTGATCACCACGCCGGAAGCATGTACGGAGACATGCCTTGAAAGCCCTTCAAGCTTGCGGCTCAGGTCTATAAGACGCTTTACCGAAGGATCCTCTTCGTATTTTTTCGCAAGCTCGGGATTGCTCTTCATCGCCTGGTCTATGGTGATGTTGAGGACCGAGGGGATCATCTTCGCGATGTTGTCGCAGACCGAGTACGGAAGGTCGAGCGCGCGCCCTACGTCCCTGATAACGCCCCTTGCGAGCATTGTACCGAAAGTGACGATCTGGACCACATGGTCGCGGCCGTACTTCTCGGTAACGTAATCGATGACGTCCTGCCTGCGGTCGTCGTTAAAGTCCACGTCAATATCAGGCATGGTAACGCGGTGAGGATTCAGGAACCTCTCGAAAAGGAGGTTGTATTTCAGCGGATCGAGCATGGAGATGCCCAGGCAGTAGGAAACTATCGATCCCGCAGCCGAACCTCTTCCGGGGCCGACCATGATCCCCTGGGACCTCGCGTAGCGGATGAAATCCCAGACTATCAGGAAATAATCCACGAAGCCCATCTGCTTAATGGTCGAAAGCTCGAAATCTACTCTTGCGTCGACCTCCGCGCCGCCTTCCGGGTAGCGCTCGTTCTTTCCGTCCTGGACGAGCTTATTGAGATAGGTCCAGGAATCGTAGCCTGCCGGCACGTCAAAATGCGGAAGCTTATACTCGCCGAACTTTATCTCCACGTTGCAGCGCATCGCGATCTTATGAGTGTTCTCGAGCGCATCAAGCGCGTAAGGGAAAAGCTCCGCCATCTCTTCGGGCGACTTTATATAATACTGACCGCCCTCGTAGCGCATACGGTCAGTGTCGGTGACCTTCTTATTTGTCTGGATGCAGAGCAGGATGTCGTGCGCCTTGGCGTCCTCCGGGTAGGTGTAATGAGCGTCGTTCGTTGCGACAAGCTCGATCCCGGTCTCCTCAGAAAGCTTCAGCAGGCCTTCGTTCACTATCTTCTGCTCTTCTATTCCGTGATCCTGCAGCTCCAGATAAAAATGATCCTTGCCGAAAATATCCAGGAACTCCCGCGCAGAGGCAAGGGCAGTCTGATACCTGCCGGTGCGGAGCGCCTCAGGGATCTCGCCCGCGAGGCATGCAGAAAGTGCGATTATGCCTTCGTGATACTCCCTCAGGACTTCCTTATCCACTCTGGGTTTATAGTAAAATCCCTCTGTAAACCCTTTTGAAACTATCTTTATAAGGTTCTGGTAGCCGGTGTTGTTCTCCGCCAGGAGCACAAGGTGGTTGTACCTGTTGTTCCCGGGATTCCCGGATTTATCAAAGCGCGACCCTGGAGCCACATATATCTCGCAGCCGATCACCGGGTGTATGCCCTGGGCGATGGCTTCCTTATAGAAATCTATTACGCCGTACATTACGCCGTGGTCCGTGATAGCGCAGGAATCCATCCCAAGCTCTTTCACCCGGGCCACAAGGTCTTTTATCCTGTTGAATCCGTCCAGAAGGCTGAACTCAGTATGTACGTGGAGATGCGTGAATTCCATATTTTACCCCGATACCGCCGCCGATGAACGAGCAGCGGTAAAAAAAGTTACGACCTGCAGTCCTCTCCCCGGGACGGCAGGCCGTTCGCCATTATGATGTGAAGTTACTGTACGTCATCCTGAGCAAGGAATCTCCGGATCGCCTCCAGAGCTTCCTTCTCGTCCGGCCCGACCGCGCTGACAGCGATCTCCTGTTCGTTAAAAAGATTGATGCTCAGCATGCCCATGATGCTCTTGGCATTTATCTTCTTATCACCGGTTGATAAATAAATGGAGCTGCTGTACCTCATCGCAAGCTGTACGAGATCAGCGACCGAATTATTAGAACTCTCTGAAACATTAGTAACAGTTATCTTTTCATTTACCATAAATATCACCTTGATCCTTCAGTAATTTCCCCGGATTTTTTCCTCAGATCCTCGGCAATGCGCGAGATCTTATCGAGTCTGTGGTTGACACCCGACTTCCCGACAGGAGGCTCCAGCATTTCTCCAAGATCCGAAAGCGTTGCCTCCGGGTTCAGAAGCCGGAGACGGGCAGTCTCTTTTAGCTGTGCAGGAAGTGATTCAAATTCCCCGTGCTGCATTATGTAGTTGATATCGTCAGTATGTCTGGCCGCCGCTGCGACAGTCTTGTTGATGTTCGCCATATCGCAGTTCAGGCCGCGGTTAACATTGTTCCGCATTTCCTTAACGATGCGGATATTCTCCATATCCATGAGCGCGCCGGAAGCACCCATAGCCCCCAGAAGTGTCACCACATCGGTCCCGTCCTTCACGTAGACCACGAAAGACTTCTTCCGAACGTTTATCCTGGCATTGATGCCGAAGGAGGCAATAACTGCTCTCGCATCCTCTGCTGCCTCCTCTGTCGGGGAGACGAGCTCGAACTGATAACCCTTGCCGTTCGGGTCCGACATGGACCCCGCTGCCAGGAACGCTCCCCGAAGAAAGGCCCTTCTGCAGCACTCGCGTCTCAGGATCATACTGTCATCGGCTCTCGCTGCCGGAACAAAGCAGCTTCCCTTTCTCTCAAGGCGGCAGGCGGCCAGCATCTTCCCTGTGTCTGCCTGTTCTGTCATGACCGTGATCAGTTTTCCCGCGGAGCGGTTTACCCTTTGTCCCGTTCGGATAACTGCTACTATATTAAATGTTTTTTTGAATAAAGTAAAGCACTTTCTGGCTGCCGGGGAGCTCTCGGTCTGGAAGACCGCGCCGGGCCCTTCAGAGTCCCGCCCATCGGCTTTCGCCCCGAAACACAGTATTCCTGCGGTCTCAGCGATCAGACAGTGTCTGGCTCCGTCTGCATTTCCGGAAAGCTCTTTTTTTACTTTGCCTGAAAATGAGATCATTCCGGTATCCTGGTGTCCCTTCCGATGTCCCTGTGCTCCACGCCCATATTCCGGTGCAGGCTCTTCAGCGCTTCACAAAGAGCGTTTGCTATTGCGACGGACCGGTGCTTGCCTCCCGTACACCCTACCGCGATCACCAGGCTGGTCTTTCCCTCCTGGATGTAGCGCGGGATAAGGAAAGCGCAAAGGTCTTCCATCTTCGCCATGAACTCTCTGGCGTCGTCGCTCTCAAGCACGTAGTCGCGCACCTGCTGATCGTTCCCGGTCCGGTGCTTCAGCTCGTCAACATAGAACGGGTTGGGCAGGAACCTCACGTCCATCACGATATCGGCGTCCTCCGGTATCCCGTACTTATATCCGAACGAAACGATATTTATAAAGAATCTCTCCTCGCCCGCGCCCTCAAAGATCTTCCTTACCTGGGCAGCGAGATCGCGGGTCTTCATCTTGGTGGTGTCAATAATGTAATCCGACTGCTCACGGAGGAATTCGAGCTTCTGCCTCTCCTTCACAAGGGCTTCCCCAAGCCTTCCGCCCGATGCCAGCGGATGGCTGCGCCGGGTCTCCTTGTAGCGCCTCATAAGGACCTGGTCGCTGCAGTCGAGGAAAATAATAGTGTAGGTGTGTCCAGCCTCGCGCATGTTCCGGAGCACGCCGTCAAGCATGCTGAGGTTCTTCATGCTGCGGATATCGATCCCTATGGCCACTTTGGAAATATTGTTTTCCTCGTGCCAGGTCATGTCCGCGAATTTCTCCAGGAAGGGCACTGGGAGATTGTCTACGCAGAAATATCCGTCGTCTTCAAGGAGATTCAGCACTGTGCTCTTCCCCGCTCCCGACATCCCTGTAACGATAACAAAACTCATACTGCCCTGTCCTTTCAACTACTCTCAGAATTCACCTACGAGCCGCACCTCCGGCTCAAGGCTCACCCCGGTCATCTCTTTTACCCTGTCCTGCACAAGCCTGATGAGATCCAGAACGTCCTTCGCGCTTGCGCCGCCGGTATTTATTATGAATCCGCCGTGCTTGGGAGACACCATCGCGCCGCCGACGCTCTCGCCTTTAAGTCCGCAGTCCTCTATGAGCTTACCTGCAAAATATCCCTCGGGGCGTTTAAATGTGCTCCCCGCGCTCGGATATTCCAGAGGCTGCTTCTCACGCCTTGCCGCAGTAATCTCCGCCACACGGCTGTTTATTGCCTCAGGATCCCCCTTTTTGAAGGAAAAGCATGCCCTGAGCGCGGTGTACTGTCCGGCAAGGATCCGGCTCTTCCTGTAGCCAAGCTCAAGCGTTTCTTTGTCAAGGAGGAACTCATTTCCCTCCCGGTCCATCACCTCGGCCCAGAGTATGCAGTCGCTGATCTCCCCGCCGTAAGCTCCGGCGTTCATAGCGGCTGCCCCGCCGAGCGTACCGGGTATGCCTGTGGCGAACTCAAATCCGGTGTATCCCATGCCGCTGACTTCCTTTGCCAGGGCGGAAAGCAGTATCCCGCACTCAGCGGTCACTATAAGCTCTTCACCTTCGCAGCGAAGGTCGGCACCGGACATCATCCGGAATACGTCAAAAATAACTCCGCGGTACCCTTTGTCGCCGACAAGCATATTGCTTCCGTTGCCCATCGTCATGAAAGGTACCCCGTACTCCCTGCAGACCGCCATCCCGGCTTTGAGGACCTCGCCGGAAGAGACGTTTACAAAATAATCTGCAGGCCCTCCTATCCTGAAGGTCGTATGGCGGCTCATCGGCTCGTCCGCGTAGACATTTTCTTCTCCCGCGGCAGAGACCAGGGCCGCATAAAATAAAGGATCCATGCCGGCTCCTCCGCCTACATATCGCGCACCATCTTGGCCGCGCCGTAGATACCGGCCTTATTGCCAAGAGCAGCGATCCTTATCGGAGTCTCTTTCAGAGGAGGGAAAGCCATCTCCCTGAAACGTTCCCTGATGCCGTCAATAAGGTAGTCCCCGGCTCCGGACACGCCTCCGCCGATAATTATTACCTCGGGGTCAAGCACGCATGCTATTACCGAGCAGGCTCTTGCAATATATCCCATCAGCTTCTCGCAGCACTCCGCAGCGACCGGGTCGCCTGCCTTTGCCGCGTCAAATATCTCCCTGCTCGAGAAGGCTTCGAGGCCGCTGAGGCTGCTTTCCCTCTTCCTGTCGATGACCTCGCGCTTTACAAGCTTAACAATTCCGTTGCCGGAGGCAGCCTGCTCAAGGCAGCCAGTCCTTCCGCAGCCGCATACGCCTATAATATCCTCCGGGGCAAGGAGCCTGATGTGGCCGATCTCGCCTGCGCATCCGTGGAAACCATCTGCCATCTTTCCGTTAACTACCACGCCGCAGCCGACTCCGGTCCCGATGGTTATCATAGCTGCGTTAAGGCATCCTGCGGCGCTTCCTTCCCACATCTCGCCCAGAGCTGCCAGATTGGCGTCGTTAGCTACGCTGGTCCAGAATCCGGTGATCTGCTCCATCTCGCGGGCAGCGCGGTATTCCTTCCACCCAAGGTTTACAGCTACTTCGACCATATCCTTTCCGACCACAGGTCCCGGCACTCCGATGCCGACCCCCTTAATGTCGGATTCCGTGAGGTGGAATCCCTTCAGCTTTTCCATTATCGAAGCTGCGGTATCGCTGATGATATGGCTTCCGCTGTCGCTGAGATCAGTAGGCAGCTCCCACCTTGACAGCAGGGTTCCCTCCAGTGTGAACAGTCCACACTTGATATCTGTTCCGCCTATGTCGACTCCAATACAGTATTCTTCCAAGAAAGTATCCTCCTTTGCGCCGCAGTTTACGACTTTTTCTGAAGTCTGTCTTTTTTATTGCGCTCTGTGACGCGCCTGTAAAGCTCGTCCACAGCATTGTAACCCATCTTTTTCTGCCTGTAGTTGATCGCGGCAGCCTCTACGATGATCGCAAGGTTCCTGCCCGGCCTTATCGGCAGCGAATTGCAGACCTTCCGGATCCCGAGGATCTCCTCGTAGCTGTCCTCGAGCCCGAGCCTGTCGTATTCGTGGTCTCTCTTCCACTCCTCGAGCTTGATGACCAGGTCGATCTCGTGGGTGTCCTCAACGCTCTGTACGCCGTACAGCGTCCTGACGTCGATTATCCCGATCCCCCGGAGCTCAATGAAGTGCCTCGTGATCTCCGGAGCCGAGCCCAGGAGCTCGTCTTCATTTATCTTTTTGATCTCGACCACGTCGTCCGAGACAAGCCTGTGGCCGCGCTTAATAAGCTCCAGCGCGGCTTCGCTCTTGCCGATGCCGCTCTCGCCCATGATAAGGATACCTTCACCGAACACGTCGACCAGCACCCCGTGGATCGAGATCCTGGGGGCAAGCTCCATTTTCAGGTACCTGATAAGCTGGCCCATGAACGAGGATGTCCCGTCCTGGGACATAAGGAGCGGCACACAGTATTTCCGCGAAAGCTCCATGAAGAGATCATTCGGCACAAGGCCCCTGCAGAAAATGATGCAGGGGATCTTTTCCTTGAAGAGCCTGGTGGTCATTTCATGAATGAAGTCGTCCTCGTGCAGCTCGAGGAAATTGTATTCCACCTTGCCGCAGAGCTGGATGCGCTTCGGGTCGAATTCATCAAAGTACCCGGCGAACTGCAGGGCAGGCCGGTTTACATCCACGGTCTCGATCATTATTCCGGAAACATCGATGTCCGGGGTAAGGTTCCTTAAGTGGAATTTCTCGATTATCTTATCTAAGCTTACTGTGTAATTTACGCTGGAAACGTCGAACATCCGGTGCCTCCGTTCTGCATTTATGGGATTCTTCTGGTCTAAACTTTCAAGACCATCATACTATTTAAAACATCTGTTTTCAATGGAAATAATCGTACACCGCCCGGGCCGCAGACCTGTTCATCCCGTCCGCCGCAGCGAGCTCTTCAGGGCTGGCTGACCTTATTGCGCTGATGTCCCTGAAATAGCGTACCAGCGCCTTTCGTCTCGCCGGACCTATGCCCGGGATCTCGTCAAGCACAGAGTCGATCTGGGCTTTGCCCCGGAGCTTGCGGTGATACTCTATCGCGAACCTGTGCGCTTCGTCCTGCATCCTGGTGATGAGCTTGAAAAGCTCATCCCGGGTGTCTATCGGGAGTTCCTGGTTTTCATAGATCAGCCCGCGGGTCCGGTGGTTATCGTCCTTGACCATTCCGCAGACCGGTATCTCAAGCCCGAGATCCTCCATTACCTCGAGGGCAATATTTACCTGGCCCTTTCCTCCGTCCATCATGATGACATCCGGAAATACACCGAAATTCTCGTCGTCACGGTCGTGCGAAAGCCTTCTGGTAAGCACTTCCTGCAGGCTGTGATAATCGTCGGGACCCTTTACGGTCCTGATCCGGAATTTCCTGTAGGCGTTCCTCTTCGGCTTTCCGTCCTCGAAGACGATCATGGACCCGACCGATTCGACCCCGCTGGTATTTGAAATATCGTAGGCCTCCATGCGCTTTATGCCCGAAGCGATCCCGAGCATCTCGGCTAGTTCTCGGACCGCTCCCGCGGTCCTGGCCTCTTCAAGCTTGATCTTCTCCTTGTCCCGCTCAAGCACAATGCGTGCATTCTCCGCGGCCAGCTCGACCAGTTTCTCTTTCTGCCCTCTCGCGGGCACGGCGATAGTGACTTTGCGGCCCTTGACGCCGGAAAGCCATTCCTGGATAAGCTCCGCGTCCTCCGGGGTTTTCTGCACCATAAGGGTCCCAGGGACGAATGGCGCGGAGGCATAATACTGCTTTATGAAAGCGCCTATTACCTCGCTGTCCTCTTCGCTGCTCACGCCGGTGAGATAGAAATGCTCCCGGCCCGTCATCTTGCCGTCGCGGATAAAGAAGACCTGCATGACCGCCTCGTCATTCTGCCTTGCAAATGCTATGACGTCCTTGTCTTCCGGCTCCTGGCCGCTGATCTTCTGCTTCTGGGAAATAAACCTGACGCTGGACAGGAGGTCTCTGTACCTTGCGGCATTCTCGAAATCCAGATCCGCTGCTGCCGCATTCATCTTTTCGGTCAGCATGGCCTCGATGTGATCAGTCTTGCCGTCGAGGAACCTAAGCGCTTCTTTCACGTTTTCCGAATATTTCTCCGCGCTCACATACCCCGCGCAGGGGGCCTCGCACTGGCCCATATGATAATACAGGCAGGGCTTTGTGGGTTCGTCCGTAATCCTGCGGCTGCAGGGACGTATCTTAAAAAGTTCCCTGGCAAGGTCTATCGTGTCGTGCACCGAAGTCGAGCTGGTATAAGGGCCGAAATAGCGGGCCTTGTCGCGGCTCACCTTCCGCACGAAAAGTATCCTCGGGAACTCCTCCCCCGCGGTCACTTTAATGTAGGGATAGGTCTTGTCGTCCCGGAGCATCGTGTTGTATTTCGGGCGGTGCTCCTTGATCAGGTTGTTCTCGAGGACCAGGGCCTCCATTTCGGTGTCGGTCACAATATACTCGAAACGGGCCACGTGCTTCACCATCTGCCTGATCTTCGGGGAAAGATTCCTGGAGGACTGGAAGTACTGCCGCACCCGGTTCTTCAGTATGACTGCCTTTCCGACGTAAATGATCTCGTCATGTTCGCCGTGCATAAGGTAGACGCCGGGGCGGTCAGGAAGCTTCTTCAGCTCTTCTTTAATATCAAACATAGCTATTAAATGTCCTGGCCGGGGTCCTGGATCTCATCAGTCTCCGCAGGTTCTGCGGCTTCCTGAGCGGCCTCTGTCGCGGCCTCGACGGTCTCCGCGGCCTCCGAAGTTTCTGCGGCTTCCTGAGCGGTCTCGGCCTCCGCTGCAGCCTCGATCTCCGGCACCGCGGTCTCCGATGTCTCCTGATTCCGCTTTGCCTGCACGCTGCGCAGGATATCCATGAATTCCTTGCCGGTGATCGTTTCTTTCTCAAACAGGAAGGCAGCGATCTCATCCAGAGCGTCGCGATTCCCTGCGAGGAGCCCCTTCGCCTTCTCGTAAGCCTCAGCGATGACCTTCATGACTTCCTTGTCGATCTCGGAAGCGGTCTCCTCGCCGCAGTTCAGCATCGACTTGCCGCTGAGATACTTCTCCTCGACTACGGAAAGTCCGATAAGCCCGAAACGATCCGACATGCCGTACTGGGTGACCATGGCTCTCGCGAGATTGGTCGCGCGCTCAATATCATTTGCCGCGCCGGTAGTCACGCTGTCGAACACAAGCTCCTCTGCAGCGCGCCCGGAGAGAAGCGTCACAAGCTCGGTCTCGATCTCGGCCTTGCTCATGAGGTACTTTTCTTCCTCAGGCACCTGCATGGTGTAGCCAAGCGCGCCCATGGTCCTGGGAATGATCGTGATCTTCTGGACGGGCTCGGAATTCTTCTGGAGCGCCGCCGCAAGGGCGTGCCCGACCTCGTGGTAAGCAACGACCTTCTTCTCGTGCTCACTGAGCACCCTGTCCTTCTTTGCCTTACCCGCGATGACCACCTCAACAGACTCAAAGAGGTCTGATTGGGACACGGCGTTCCTATGGTTCTTGACCGCCAGGAGGGCGGCCTCATTCACGATATTTGCAAGGTCCGACCCGACCGCGCCGCTGGTAGCAAGGGCGATTTCCTTGAAATCAACGGTCTCGTCAAGGCAGACATTCTTTGCATGCACTTTAAGGGTGTCGATACGGCCTTTAAGGTCCGGACGCTCGACAACGATGCGCCTGTCGAACCGGCCCGGGCGCAGGAGGGCCTTGTCCAGGATCTCCGGCCTGTTGGTCGCTGCGAGGATTATTATTCCCTTAGAAGGGTCAAATCCATCCATCTCGGCAAGCAGCTGGTTAAGCGTCTGCTCACGCTCATCATTGCCGCCGTACCTCGAATCGCGGGCCTTGCCGATCGCGTCAAGCTCGTCTATGAAAATAATACAGGGCGCGTTCTGGGCTGCCTGCTTGAAAAGATCACGCACACGGGAAGCGCCGACGCCGACGAACATCTCAACGAAATCCGAACCGGAAAGGCTGAAGAACGGGACTCCCGCCTCGCCTGCGACCGCCCTTGCAAGGAGCGTTTTGCCGGTTCCGGGAGGTCCTACGAGCAGCGCGCCCTTGGGGAGCTTCGCGCCGATCTTCGTGTATCGGTCAGGGTTATGCAGGAAATCGACGATCTCCCTCAGGGACTCCTTCGCCTCTTCCTGTCCGGCAACGTCCGCAAAGGTCACGCCGGTCTTCTTCTGCACGTACATCTTGGCATTGCTCTTGCCGACTCCCATCATTCCGCCGCTGTTCCTGAAGACATAGCGGTACATGACCGTCATCAGCCCTACCATAATAACGACGGGAAGCACGAAGGAAATGATCGAGCTCACTATATATGAAGCGGTATCGATAACTCTCCCCTGATACTCGACCCCGGCGTCATCCAGGACCTGGTAGATCCTCTCATCGTCCAGCAGTCCTGTATAGTAGCTTACGTCCGATTCATACGTGACCGTAAAGTTGATGCGGTCGGATGAGAATTCCACGCTCTCGACCTTCCCGGCCTCTATCATCTCAAGAAACTCGGTGTAAGACACCTCGCGGTTATAGCTTGAAGAAGCCTTGTTTGAGATCATCTGCACAATGAGCATGATTATCAGGGCGATGGTGATCATCGTCATGAATTTTTTGCCGCCAAGCCCCGAATTATTTCCGCCGTTATCTCCGTCTCCGGAATTCCTGTTCTTATTATTATCGTCTGAACTGCCGCTGTTTCTGTAATTATCCATAGTTTTCCTCAGTTCTTATATTTTTCGGTATCATTTAATTATAAATAATGTCGGCATCCATTTCAACACTTTTGCGGAAAACAGGAGCGTCCTGCAGCAATGAAACCATTTGCCCGCACCCGCAGGTTATGCTATACTAATCCCGTTGCAAAAGCTAAAACATCCAGAATGAAAGAAGAAGGATAAAATGATTCACAAGATCGGAAGAAACGACCCCTGCTGGTGCGGGAGCATGAAGAAATACAAGAACTGCCACGAGGCCTTCGACGAGAGGATATCCATCCTTGCCTCCCAGGGCAAGATCGTCCCGGGCCACGAGCTCATCAAGACCCCCGCGCAGATCGAAGGGATAAAGGAAAGCGCAAAGATAAATATCGCGGTCCTCGACGAGGTTGCTGACAAGATCAGGCCAGGCATGTCAACCGGAGATATCGACAGGATCGTATACGAGACCACCACGAAGATGGGCGGGATCCCGGCTCCCCTTAACTATGAGGGCTTCCCGAAGAGCGTCTGCACCTCCATCAACGAAGAGGTCTGCCACGGCATTCCCGCGGACGACATTTTCCTTAAAGACGGCGACATAATCAATGTCGACTGCTCCACGATCTACAAAGGGTACTTCTCCGACTCCTCCAGAATGTTCCTCATCGGGGACGTCTCCGAGGAAAAGAAAAAGCTCGTCCGCGTCGTTAAGGAATGCGTCGAGCTTGGTCTTGAACAGGTCAAACCCTGGGGTTATCTTGGTGACATGAGCGAGGCAGTCTTCACTCACGCACGCGAGAACGGCTACACCGTCGTCAGGAATATCGGCGGCCACGGGGTTGGGCTGGAGTTCCACGAAGAGCCCTGGGTCGGATACATCTACAGGCGCGGCACCCAGATGGTAATGGCGCCGGGGCTTATGTTCACGATCGAGCCCATGGTAAATATGGGAGCCTCGAAGGTCACCACCGACAAGGAGAACGGCTGGACCGTGCGCACTGCTGACGGAAAGCCTTCCGCTCAGTGGGAGATCCAGGTCCTGGTTACCGAAGAGGGCCATGAGGTCATCTCATACTAAAGGTATCTGAATGAAAAATTAATTATCCAGCGCGGCGGCTGCCCTGCTGTTCACATAGGAAATGACTTTTTCTTTCCACGAACAGTAAAAGATACGCTGCGCTTCCGAGAGATCCGCCCCCGAGCGGATCTCTTCCATTATTACGGAGGCTAGGCCTACGGAGAATTCATCCGTGATCTCTGCGTAAAGGGCATCTTCTGTCTCCTGAGGGAGTCTTTGGTATTCGCCTCTGGTAAGCCTGAGAAGATATTTCCCCGCGGGAAGGTTCCCAGCCATGTCACGGTATTTCTCCTGCTCCTCCGCTCCCATTTCCTGCGCTTCGGTGCTTACGATCCTGGTCCCGAAAGGTATCAGGATCTCTGCTTCTTCAGGCTTTGCGTAGCGGTCTTTGAGAAGCTCCGCGAGGTCGATGAAAGGCAGACTCTCATCAAAGGCAGACTCGATCAGAACTATATCTTTCTTTTTTGCGGCGTATTCCGGCAGGAACCCCCAGCTGCAGCTAGAGAAAAAGCCCGCGATTTTCCCGCCGTTACCTAAAAACCTCTCAAACGAGGACTTCCGGTCGATGCGGTACGCGCGCCTCACAGAGCTTCTCTTCTGGGCGCGGTACTTCTCAGCGGCCCGGAAAACCAGTTCAGCGATGCTCAGATATTTCCGAAGCTCCTCCGGGCCTGAAAGCCCAAAGTACCTTCCTTCCGCAGCCTTGTCGGCCTCATTTGCGGTCCCGGGGTGCAGGAGCGCATTGATTGTATTGTAGGCCTCGGTATCATTTCCCGCGGCATCCGGATCCCCGAGATAATATTTCACCGCAAAGATCTCTTCATCAGTAATATTGCAGAGCATAGGCCCTCCACGTCAGTCATCCAGTCCAATAAGCGCTGCTCCGAGCGCGGTAACGAAGCCCGCGTTCTCAGGCACGATCAGGTTTACACCGTAAAGCTCTCCGACTCTCCCGAGAAGCTCCTTCGCGACCGAAAGCGAGGAGAGCGAGCCTGTCATCACTATATCGCCGTAACCGCAGTTCCTCGCGGCAAATATCGCAAGTGTCGCGGAGTTCTGGTAGATCATATTCAGAAGCCCGAGCGCGACATCTTCATCCGTGGCGGTATCAAGCATCTTTCCGAGATTTGAGGCAGTGGCGTAGTCCGGCAGGTTCGAAATCTGCGTACGTGTGATCTCGTTCATTCCCAGATCTACCCGGACAAGGTCTCCCATCTCCGCCATCTTCTCGATCCTGCGGATGTCGGTAAATCCAAAGAGCCTCTTGCAGAGCCCGGTAAAAGTCCCGCCCCCAAGAGCGACCCCTCCAACATGCCTGGCACCGGCTTTGTCGACCCGGATGATCGCGGTCCCGGTGCCTATCGAAGCCACAATGAACTCCTCAAGACCGGTGAGGTACCTGGCCCCCGCGCCGGCGCCTTCGAATTCGGTGACACGGCGGGTCGGGATGCCTAGAATATTCTCGCCCAGGAAGGAGCCCCCTGCTCCGGTGAGCACGAGCTGTTTCACATCACTTTGGCTGATTCCGCATTCATGCAGCAGGCCTTCCTCGCCCCCGAATATTGATTCCAGGGGGTCAGAAGCGGATACCTGCCTGCGCGCGACCACATCTTTCAGGTCGTCAAGCACAACGACTTTGGTCGTAGAACTCCCAATATCGAGTCCTATCACATACTTTTTCATACTATAAGTCCTTCATTAATACTGTCCGAGGTTCCGCGGGATATGACTCTCAGATATTTTTCATGCACACGCCGCTTAGGCAGCACTTATCGCAATAAGGTTTCGTCCTCGCGGTGCAGACCTCGCGCCCGTGCAGCACGAAGCGGTGGCACAGGAGATTCCCTTCTTCCGGAGGAATGATCTTCCAGAGGGCCATCTCGACTTTTTTCGGTTCCTTGATCCCGTCGACCAGTCCTATCCGGTTTGAGAGCCTGATGCAGTGGGTGTCAGTTACGATCGCGGGCTTCCCGAACACGTCTCCCATCACCAGATTCGCGCTTTTTCTGCCTACACCCGGAAGGGTGAGCAGAGTGTCGAAATCATCAGGGACCTGTCCGCAGAAGCGGTCCCTCAGCATTTTCATGCAGGCGCTGATGTCGCGGGCCTTGCTGTGGCCGAGCCCGCAGGGCTTCACGATCTCCTCTATCTCGGAGACCTCCGCATCCGCCAGGGCGTTAACGTCCGGAAACTTCTCGTACAGGACCGGAACGATCTTATTGACGCGCTCATCGGTGCACTGGGCCGCCAGCCTAACGCTCACCAGCAGCTTCCAGGCCTCTTCATACTCCAAGGTGCAGTCCGCGTCGGGGTATTCATCGCGGAGGAGCGAGATCACCTCGAGCGCAAGTTCTTTTTTATCCATATTAACCTCATATTGCTTTTATTGCGGCGGTAACTGCCATTATCATATCATCAAGTGTCATATGCTGGCCAGGCTCCGCTTCGCTCTGTAGGCCAGGCACATGAATGAAACCGGCTTTTATACCGGTCCTGTCAAAATGCTTCATGACGGTATAGAACAGGTCATTGCACACATAGGTCCCTGCCGAGTAGGAAACATTCCCCGGAACACCGGCCCCGTTAATGGCATTTGCCATTTCAAACACCGGCAGGGTCGCGAAAAATGCAGCGGGGCCTTCTTTATCTATGGGCTCGAGGGAAGGCTGTCTGCCGGCATTATCCGGGATCCTGGCATTTCTCAGGTTTATTGCCACATATTCAGGAGTTACCTCGGCGCGGCCTGCTGCCTGCCCCAGTGAAAGAACGGCATCCGCTCCTATCTCTTCTGCTTTTGATATCACCAGCCCGCCGGCTTCTTCGAAAACGACGGGCACCTGAAGCTTAACTATTTGAAACCCGGCTATGACATCGTCCAGACGTTTCAAAGTCTCCAAAGATGCATTTATCTCATCGCCCCCAAATGGTTCGAAAGCGGTCACAAGAAGCTTTTTCATTTGACATATCCCCTAATAACACAGCTTAGTTAAAAACATGTGCAGTTTAAGCACTCAAAGCGAAGCTTATAAAACTGCTGCACCCATTCAGGGTAGTTTTTGTATATCCCGCTGTCCTGTATCTGCTTAATAGTCCGCCTGCCTGCTCTTTTGTCTAAAACAGCAAAGATCCGTATCAGGCAGTTGTCACTGACAAGGGCTTCAGAGATTGGCATCTGCAGAAAAAGCGTTGCAGCCTCCAGAAAATCTACTTCGCTAATGACCCCTTCTCTTTCCCATTTTTCTTTAAGGTCCGGCGGCTCGTATTCGTATGCGCTGGTTTCCTTCCACCGTTCGTCTGCATCCCGTTCTTTTTTATAATTATTGATCCACGAAAAGACAACAAGCTCTTTTCCGTCAAGTTTTATGGCCGCCCGCCCATATGAATCATGAACCTTGTGGTAACGTGTCAGAAAATAAGATATCCGGCCCCTGAGCGGGCCGCACAAGCATTCATTTAACTGCTTGTTCAGCCCTGACCAGGATTTATAGTGATCCATTCCTTATTCCTCCGCAAACTGCGAATTCCACATTTTCGCGTACTCTCCTCCGGCGGCAATCAGCTCTTCGTGCGTCCCCTGCTCCGCGATCTCTCCGTTATCTATCACCAGGATAAGGTCCGCCTTCCTGATGGTCGACAGCCTGTGGGCGATCGTAAAGCTCGTCCTCCCCGCGCGGAGGCGGTCTATGGCATCCTGCACGACCTGCTCGGTCCTGGTGTCGACCGAGGATGTGGCTTCGTCCATAATCAGCAGCGGACGGTCCAGGAGCATCGCGCGTCCGATCGCTATAAGCTGCTTCTGGCCCGCAGACAGGCTGGAATCGTTCCTCAGCACCGTGTCGTAGCCCTGCGGGAGCGAGGCGATAAGCGAATCTATCCCGACGGCCCTGCAGGCCTCTATCACCTGCTCATGGCTTACGTTCTCCGCAGCGAAAAGTATATTGTTCTCTATGGTATCTTCTAGCATCCAGGCTTCCTGCAGCACCATCCCGAAGAGATCCCTCACGCTCTCGCGCCTTAAGTCCCTGGTATCAGTCCCGTCGATAAGGATCCGGCCCTCGTCGGGATCGTAAAACCTCATCAGCAGGTTTACAAGGGTAGTCTTCCCCGCGCCGGTCGGCCCAACTATCGCGACCTGCGTCCCCGGAGCAATATCAACTGAGATGTCCCTGATCACCGGGACCTCCGGCGTATATCCGAAGCTTACATTTTCAAAGGTTACCCTTCCGGGTCCGGGCACGGCCGCCGGCTTCCCGCTCTCGTCCTCCATCTCCTTCTCAGAAAGGATGTCAAACACCCTCTCCGCTGCCGCTGCGGCGCTCTGGAGGCTTGTAAATCCCTGGGCGATCTGCCCGAACGGGGTCGTGAACAGCTTTATGTATACGATGAAAGCTACTATCGTGCCGAAAGAGATCTTCCCCTGTATGGCGAAGGCCGCGCCAACGGCGCACACCGCCAGGTAGGAAAAATTCCCTATGAAATCCATAAGAGGATTGGAGATGCCGCTCATAAAATGCGACTTCCACTTATTTTCGTATAATTGCCCGTTCCTGATATCGAATTCCGCTGCTTCCTCTGCTTCGCCGTTGTAAGTCTTCACGAGCTGGTGCGCCGCATAGGCCTCTTCTATGTGTCCGTTGACCGCCCCGAGCCAGTAGGATGAACCCACAAAGTATCTCTGGGACTTAACGATTATAAGCCTCATCGCTGCGAATCCAGCGAGGGACAGGACTATCGATATAAGCGCCAGCGGTAAATTCGCTGCGATCATGAACACCGCCGCCCCTGCAAACAGTGTAAAGGAATTAATTATGTCCCCGAACGGAAGCCTTATCGAATCATTTATCATGTCTATGTCATTCGTTGTCCTGGAAAGCAGGTCTCCAAACGACGCACTGTCGAACCTTGACAGGGGGATCTTCTCGAGCTTTCCTGCCGTGTCCCTGCGCATCCGGAAGCAGATGCTCTCAGCAAGCTTTACGCCAGCCAGCCTCTGCGCATACTGCAGGAGGAAAGCGATAATATACACGATGACCAGGTATGCCGCGGAGGTCTTCACACTCTGCAGGTCAAAATCCCCGGTCCTGATCCCTTCCGTAACGATATCCGTGATAACGGACAGCTTCCCCGGTCCGAAAAGAGTGAAAAGGGCTGAGCCGGCCGAAAAAAAGATGACAAGGAAGAAGAGGCCCCTCTCTTTGCGGGCATAGGAAATAAGGCTCATGACCGTCCTCCTGAAATCATGAGGCTTCTCCGCGGCGCGCCCGCGCATGCCGCCCCAGTCTGTCTTCATGCTGACAGAACCAAGCTTGTATTCTTTCCTCTCCCCCATCCGGCTCCCTCCTTCCCTTGTTATTTTTCATCGGATCCGGCAGGGCTCATACTGCCTGCCCGCCCGAAAGCTGCGTCGCGGCTATCTCGCGGTAAAGCGGGCATTTCTCCATCAGCTCTTTATGCGTGCCGTCGCCGACTATACGTCCGTTCTCGAGCACCAGTATCCTGTCCGCGTCGATTATGGTCCCGATACGCTGCGCCACGATTACCACCGTAGTCCCCCGAAGCTCGTTTTTAAGCGCCTTGCGGAGCTCCCTGTCGGTCTTGTAATCGAGGGCCGAAAATGAATCGTCGATGATAAAGATCTCCGGCTTTCTCGCGATCGCACGGGCTATTGAAAGCCTCTGCTTCTGTCCGCCGGACACATTCGCGCCTCCGCGCCGTATTTCCCCGGAGAGTCCGCCCATTTCCTGGACAAAATCCATCGCCTGCGCGGTCTTAAGGACGCGACGCATATCCTCATCATCGGGCTTTTCCCTGCCTCTGTCGCCAAAAGCGGTATTTGATCCGACCGTACCTGTAAGCAGGACCGGGTACTGCGCGGCAAAAGCAATTCTGCTGCGGAGCTCTTTCTTTGCCATTCTCCGCACGTCAATACCGTCTACCAGGACTTCTCCTGAAGAAGGATCGTAGAGTCTCGGGATCAGCGAGACTGCGGCGGATTTCCCGGAGCCTGTCGGCCCAATGAGCGCAACGGTCTGCCCGGGCTCTGCCTTAAAAGATATGTCCGAAACGGCATCTGCTGCCATCCCCGGGAATCTGAAGGAAACATTCCTGAATTCAAGGCTCCCGGCGCGCTCCGGCACTTCCGGATGCTCTGGTTCGGGCTCCTGCGGCTTCCGGTCCAGGATCTCCATGATCCTGGCGGAAGAAATATTTGCTCTGGGAAACTGGTTGAAGGCAAGGTTTATATCCATAAAAGATCTTGTAAGAAATGCGGCGTATCCAGAGCACATGACCATGTCCGCAAGCACATTTTCCGCGGATGCGGCTCCTCCTGCTCCTGCCGCGCGCGCCGCAATAAAGGCGCCGGTTATATATATCCCTGCTGTGATCAGGTTGTTCATCAGCCTGCTCGAGGGCCTCATGAGGCACATGGCCTCGAAGGCTTTCCTCTCATTTTCCGTCAGCACCCTGTTCGCATCTCCGAAACGCTCCTGCATGTATTTTTCCGCGTTTCCCGCGCGGATCACGCGGATACCGGTGAGGTTCTCGCGCAGCACCCTCATCAGGCTGTCGGTGAAGGTCTGACGCTTCCTAAGCCTAGGGTGGGCGTACCTTACGAGAAATATTATTACCGCGGTCATGAACGCAAGGATAAGTATCGTCACCACATCCCAGGCTCTGTACCTGCCGAGGAGCTTGACCGCCGCCCAGATTATTATCGCAGGACCGCGGAGGCCGTTCAGAAGCCCCCTCGCGACGAACTCCTGGATCTGCATGACATCATTCGTGCTGCGGGTGATCAGGGACGCCGTGGAAAACTCCGAGAATTCGGTCATGGAGAATGATTCTATGTGTGTAAACACGGTCTTCCGTAGGTCCCTTGAGAAATAAGTCCCGAAGCGCACGGAAAACCAGCTTGAGGCTATCGCCGCGGCAAGCGCCCCTAAAGCGCAGAGAAGCATGCCTCCGCCTGCTGCCCAGACGGCAGACAGATCGGAGACCTGCTCCTCTATCAGGTGTGTGATATCTTCCATGTAATCCGGGATCTTAAGCGTCAGGAAGGCCTGGACCGCAACAGCAAGAGCTGCTCCGGCAAAGAGGCCCCACTGCCGGCCTTTGATCATTCTGATCAGTCGGAACATTTAGTAAGCACCTCAAGATTATCTTTCATGGCCGAAATGTAGGATATCCCTTCGGAGATCTGCTGACTGCTTACTGACTGCATCGAATCCAGCATGAGTATCTGCTGGTCCTTGCCTTCGGTATTATTAACTATCGTCTGGGCTATCTTTCCGTCGGATCCGTCGATCGTGAGCACGGTGTTAAGTCCCAGCTCGTCCACCTTGCCCGCAAGGAAAATAATGGTCTCGAAACTTGCGTCCGTCTCTGCGCTGCAGCCTTCGAAAGCCGCATAGTACTCGATACCGTAGTCCTTCATCAGGTACCTGAACGGGAACCTGTCTCCGAATACCACTGCGGAAGGCCCGTCTCCGCCGGGCGAAAGCACTTCTTCGTATGCTGCCTCGAGCTCGGCAAGTTCGGCGTCATAGGCCGCCAGGTTAGCCCTGTAGGCATCTTCATTTCCGGGATCCGCCTGACAAAGCGCCTCAGTTATTTCACTGCAGAAGAGCCTGGCGTTCCTGATAGAGAGCCAGACGTGCTCGTCATATTCGGCCTCTTCATCATCCTCTTCAGCTGCGGCCCCGTTAAGTTCCTCTTCGTTTTCCTCATAGGCCGCGTCGCCCAGGATCTCCATAAGGTTTACGGTAACGATATCCGGGTTTACAGGCTCCTTAAGGACATCCTCCACCCAGGCATCCGACTCTCCCCCTACATAGATGAAAAGGTCGCTTGAAGATATCTCCAGGATATCGCTGGCGGCAGGCTGGAACGAATGCATGTCCGTGCCGCTGTCAATAAGCAGAGAAAGCTCTGCGCCTTCTGTATCCCCGATTATATTCCGGGTCCAGTCGTATTCCGGGAAAATGCTTGCGACCACGTGAATCTGCCCCGCATCCGCAGAAGCCTCCGAAGAAGGCCTGCTGCCCGAGCACCCCGCAAGGAGCCCCGCGGAAAGCACCGCTGCCGCCGCAAGCGTCACAGCTTCCCTTCCAAGCGCCCTATCCGATCTATTACAAAACATTATGCATCACCTTTCTGCGTGGCAGAAAGCGCCATCTTCCTTCGCTCCCGCCTGTATATAACAAATGACAGTATAACATTTATGATGTCCGCCGTCACCTGGCTCCAGACCAGTCCGTACATTCCGATCAGGCGGTTCATAATGAACAGCATCGGGATGTTCAGGACCAGCCATCTCATGACCCCCAGGATCAGCGCGATCCGGCCCTTTCCATAAGCCTGGAAAGTGTGCACAAAGAAAAAGCTGATGAACATGAACGGCGTTGCAAGCACCCTGGCCCGGATAAAAGGGACCCCCAGCGCTGCAGTCTCCACCTCTGCAATAAAGAACCTGATTATCTGCGGGGCAAAGGATTCATACAGCACGATGGATACTGCAGCGATGACCAGCCCGAGCTTCAGGGAAGCCCTGGCAAAGCCGTCCATCCTCTTCTCATTTCCGGATGAATAATTATATGCGACAAGAGGCATCATTCCCTGGCATATACCCAGGCCTACGTTAAGCGGAAACCTTTCCACCTTGAGGACTATCCCTATCGCCGCAAGCGCGAGGTCGCTGTATCCTGCCATCAGCTTGTCCAGTATCATATAGTCCAGGTCGAAAAGCCCCACGGCTATCGCGGCCGGGAATCCGACCGCGAACACCTTTATGATGTTCCGGCCTTTCGGAAGACCTTCCCTGATATCAAAGGTCAGCGGCGAGTCATTTCTGATCCGGTACAGCTTTATAATAAAATAGCTGCAGGCCGTGCAGTTCGAGAGCAGGGTCGCAATTCCGACGCCCAGGACCTCATTCCCCTGCGGCAGGATCACGAACATAAAGATCGGGTCAAGGATTATATTCAGTATCCCGCCCATCATTATTCCGAAGCTCGCCTCCCGCGACATTCCTATGCTGCGTATGAGGTTCGACATTACGTTTGAGAGCACGGTAGGCAGCGCGCCGAGCACCAGCACACAGAAAATGTACTGCCGTGAATATGTAAGCGTGTTCTCTCCGGCCCCCAGAAATCCAAGGATGCCGGTCATGAAGACCCCTATGATCAGAGAGAACAGAATCGACAGCAGGGCCGCAAGACAAAGGCTGAAAACGCTGACCTTGCGGGCTTCGCCGCGGTCGCCCCTGCCAAGGAGCCTCGATATAAGCGAGCCACCGCCCACACCGCACAGATTCGATATGCAGAGCATCATGTTAAACACCGGAAGGATAAGCGAAACGCCCCCACCAT
This sequence comes from Lachnospiraceae bacterium, assembly GCA_024685315.1. Lineage (GTDB taxonomy): Bacteria > Bacillota > Clostridia > Lachnospirales > Lachnospiraceae > UBA2912. The sequence goes on along the minus strand of JAIKVW010000030.1, from coordinate 25,375 downwards.
GTAGGGGTTATTCGTCCTCCCGATGTAGAAGGTGTCTGCCATATTGTAGATCAGCACGATGATCTGGCTCATCACCGCCGGAATTATCATCTTCCGAAGGGCGCTCCATATCGGCATGCGCTCAAATAATTCTCTTTCCTGCTCTGCTCTGTCCATTCTGTCCGTCTCTATCAATCATAATACTTTACTGCTTGTATTTCCTTCCCGCAGCGCCCTTAAGGACCTGCATTATGCCAGAGCTTTTTACCGGCCTGTATGAATGGCCGCTAAGTATCAGCTTCTTTACCGAAAGGCTCCGCAGATCCTCCGGCTTCGTCTCATAGGGGTTGCCGCTGAGCACAGCCATATCGGCGATCTTGCCCTCTTCAAGGCTCCCCCTCTTATCTTCGTCAAAGGTCGTGTAGTAACCGTTGTATGTGCACATTTTAAGCGCCTCGGCTACAGTGAGCGACTGCGCGGGATTGCTGTGGTTGCAGGCCCTGTACATCCACTCTATCGGATCGGGATCCGTGCACGGGCCGTCTGATCCGGCACTCAGCACTATCCCGGCATCCTGAAAGTCCCTAAGCGGATTGAGCCGCGAGCTTCTTTCAGGACCCATCAGCTTTTCCAAATACTCGTCCGGCTCCTGCGGCCAGTCGATGAAGGCGCTCTGTACCGGCATAAGGATATGGTAATCTCTGCAGATCTCCAGACCGTGCTGCGTCGGCAGGCAGTCGTGTATGATCCCGTGCCTGTGGTCTTCCCTCGGGTACTCGTCGAGCGCGGTCTTAAGCGCTCTCGTCGCCTGGTCAAAGGCCGCGTCGCCTATCGCGTGCATCTCTATCTGAAGTCCTGCGCGGTTCGCCTTGCGGCAGAAATCCGTCACCTCATCATCTGTATAATAAAGCACTCCGCGGTCATCGGTTCCCGCATAAGGCTCCAGCATCGCGGCGTCAGCCGAGCCGAAACACCCGTCGAGCGCGCAGGCAAAACAGCCTCCGATCCTCTTAAGCTTCCGCCTTACAGCCTTATTTACGTCCATGGTCTGGAAGAAGACCCTCATCTGCATACCGTTATCCAGGCCTCTCGCGAAGAATCTCTCCATATCGACGTCCAGGTCTCCGGTAAATCCCACTCCGCTCACGGAGTGGATCATACCGATGCCCTTTCCGGCCATGTAATCCGCGGCCTTCTGCATATTTGAGATGAGCTTCGGAATCGATATCGAATTGGTAACATAGTCGGATACCTTGAAGAAGGCTTCCTGGTTCATCTCCCCGCTGTCCGGATGGAAACCGCGCAGACCCTCGGCCTTCGGTCCGACCTTGTCAAGCAGCATTGAATTGACCACGCAGGCGTGCCCGTCATATTTTACCATGAAGAACGGCCTGTCTGGGCACACGCTGTCGAGCTCTTCGCGGGTAACGAGCCGCCCGTCGTAGACCGAGTACGGAGATGCTCCGAAAGCTACCAGGAGCTTGTCATTCGACTCCGCGGCGAACTTCCTGATCATCTCGAGGATCTCGGCATTGCTCTTCGCATTCATCACATTCAGCCCCGCGTGGAAGGTCGCGTAGCTCGCAAAGTGAATATGGCTGTCCACAAATGATGGCGTAAGCGCCTTGCTGCCCAGCTCGATCACTTTCGCGCCCGCAAAACGCTGCGGAAGCGAGTCGCCCACATACGCAATGGTGTCCCCTTCGATTGCGAGATACTCGGCTACTGTGTTCTTCTGGTCACAGGTAATAATGCTGCCGTGAAAAACATGCTGTTTATTAATATCGCTCTGCATAGACTGGAAGATCCTTTCCTTTGATAAAAACACATATTTAGATTTTAAAACATCTTGACAAGATCAATGACATTAGACTTGTTCCGTACAGTCACATGTATTCTACATAAATATCTGATGCTTTCCTTTCATAATACAAAGCATTGGTTGGGTGAATTTCAAGGGGTATTCTGCTGCACAATACTCCACAATAGTACTCTAGTCCCAAAGTCTCCACTTGAATTAAGTGTCGCTCCATCGTACCCATACGAACATCATATACCCACTGTCACTTCTTCACCCCATTCCATGCATCTAATATTGTTTCCTCTCACATCACCAGATGCCCTTTGTCCGTCCCCTGCATAGCTGACTGCACCACCTGGTCGATGATCACCTTGGCGTCTCCTGAGGTCAGATTCTTCACAAAAGGCAGTTTCGTCACAGAGGTCTGGTCTCCAGACATCCTGAGCACATCGTTTATTATCATATTTCCAGGCACTTCGCCGGTCTCTACAGTGATCTCCGTTCCCTCGAAGATTATCTTTATGAGCCTGCTGCATGCCTCCTCGAGGAAGGCGATCTCAAGCATCAGCACCGTGTGTCCGTTCTCGTCCACAGACAATTTGCCGGTCACTCCTGCGAGATAAGGCTCGGAATACAGCATCACCGTGCTGATCTCCGCCTTCATAAAGCCGACCTTCAGCCGGTTCTCCCACTTTCCTTCCTTTACCAGGAGGAACAGGGTGTCGGCCACGCTGTCGAATCCGATCTTGGCGATGCCTTCGGAATAGTTGTTATGCATGACCTGGCAGACTATCGGGAAGAGTCCGGTTCTCGCCTGCTCCAGCTCAAAATAATGCCCACGCAGCACCGAAATGAACTCGTCAATGCTGACCGGGTTAGTTTCACGTTTCCGGAATCCCCATTCGGGCGTTTTTTCAGGAAGCAGCATATGCGGGGTGTTCTCATAATACGCTATCGTTTCATTAAGGGCTGAAAACTCATCCGGATCCTCCGGGAGATGATTTTCAGAGGGCTCGAAACCTTCTCCGAAATATTTCCGCCTTATCCTGGTCAGTACTCCGTCTGCGAAGATCTCCTGGTCTCCGGCATTGATGCAGATGATCATATCCGTGTCGGGATAACAGATGACATTCTGCCCGAAAAGCCCGTTATATGCGAAGCTTCCGGGCCTGTCATCCATCCATATCTGACAGCCGTAGCCGAAGCGGCCGTTATCGGCATGTGATCTTAAAGAGACCTCGACCCAGTGCTCCGGGACCAGCTGCTCTCCGTTCCATACCCCTTTATTCATATAGAGCCATCCGAGCTTTGCAGCGTCTTCAGACTTCAGGAAGAGCCCCCAGCCGCCTTTGCAGATGCCTGCGGGATCGTGCTCCCAGAAAAATTCTTTGATCCCCATAGGGTCGAAGAGCCTTTCGCGGATAAACTCATCCATAGGCACTCCGTATATCTCCTGGATGATAGCTGAGAGCACGTAGGAATTCATGCTGTTATAGTCAAACTCCGTTCCCGGAGGGTTCTTAAAGCCTGCCTTCAGGTAACCCTGAAGCCAATTGTTCCCGGAAACCGCGCCGGTCTCTGCAAAGTCAACTCCGCTGGTCATTGTGAGGAGGTGCTTCACAGCGAGTTCCTTGTACTCTCTGGAAGGAAGAGTCTTGCCTGCCCCCGGAAAGATCTCGCTTATCTTTGCGTTTGGCGAGAGTTTATCCTCCCCAACCGCTATCCCGACCGCCATTCCCGTCAAGGATTTGCTCATCGAATTAACCGCGTGCCACATCCCACGCCTGTAGGGTGCAAAGCTGCACTCAGCGATCACTTTTCCGTGCCTCAGGATCATGATATGGTGCGGGTTTATTACTTCCTCATCGGCAATGTCTTTGAGAAACCCGCGTATATATGAGGATCTGATACCCTGTGATTCGGGCGTCGCCCTCTCGAAAGGCTGCTCTATTGGCAGGTTCTCGAACCTCGGCTTCTGCGGGGCATAGTCCACCTTGCTGATGTTCTTTGTATCACCTGCCACTATCTTGTAAAGCAGCTGGTAAAAGCTGATATCAAATGACATTAAATATCTCCTGCTTTCTTATTTCTTTAAAAGATCTGCGAGAGTCCCGAGGATCCCTCCTCCTGATTCCGATGAAGAAGATGCGGCGTTTCCGAGCCCTTCCAGCAGAGATCCAATAATATTTGCCCCTGCGGAGGAGGAAGAAGAACTCCCCGTTGTTACTCCGAGCACGGTGCGGACGATCCCCTGCGCCTTTTCATCTGCAGAGCGGTAAGCCTTTATGATCTTCTTTTCCTCGCTGCTGAGAGTCAGGGAGGAAGAGCTTGATGACGAAGTCTTTTTGGAAGAAGATGTCTTCTTGGACGAACTCTTTCCCTTTGCGGCGTTGATGAGGGAGCTCTGGGTCACTCCTGTAGCCTTTGCTATCGCTTTAAGCTGCTCCTGGGTCAGATCGGCCTCTCCTCTCTCCGCCTTGCTTATGTCTGAGGCTGAAAGCCCTTTGATCTTGCGTGCAAGCTGTTCCTGCGTAAGTCCTGCCTGGGTGCGTGCTTCTTTGATCAATGTTCCTACACTCTTTGTAGCCATTTTTCTACCTCACCTTTTTTATTCGACTGCTGCGAAAATATATTTAAAGAATCTTCGTGTATCTGTAGGGTCCATCATATTTACAAGGCTAAGCGAATATACGTCCGACAGGACCTTAAGCTCTTCATCCTTAATAAAATCCGCAAGCCTGCGGTAGCTCTCCTTTATATCGCCGTCCGAATCCCTGCACATTATTATCGCGATCTTCCGGGAGCCAAGAGCTGTCCGTTCCGGATGTTCCTCTGCGGCAGCGCCTTCACTGTCTATCGTCATCAGCGAGAATACCTTTCTGTAGGTATAGTCTCCATTCATGAAGGCCTTAGCATCCATTGCGACGCCTACCGGGAAGGCGGATTCCGGGGTCTCAAATGATGTGATGTGGGCTCTCGCGTCGGTGTATATATCTCCCAGCGATTTAGCGTCCCTGGCGCTCACCTCGCTGATCTTAAAATATATATCACCCGGAAGAAACGCCAGCCTCGGCTCAGAGAACTGTGCGCCCTTCATGGCGTTGATAAACGCAAGGCTGACCTCTGTCTGTGCTATCCGTTCATCCAGAAGATCCCTCTCGGATATCAGCATATCGTAAAGGGAAGAGATGAAACTCTCGGGGTCTCCTCCGCCCTTCATGTCCATGAATTTCCGTATGTCATCTACAGAATATCCGAGCTTCCGGAATGTCAGGATAAAAAAGAACGATCCAAGCTGCGGCACACTGTAATAATGGTACCCGTTCTCGGGGTTCCGGTAAGGCACCAGTATGCCCTGCTTTGAATAATACCTCAAAGTATCCCTGGTGGTCTTACAGAAGGACGCAAAATCTCCTGCAGAGATAAAGAAATCCGACGAATGGTCAGCCTGCTTTCCCATAATGCCCTCCCTGGCAAAAAGTTCTTGACGCGTTTCGCTTGACATGGGGGCTGCCCCCACATTTAAAATTATAACATTAAAATCATGAAATGTAATCACATATAAATGCGGAGGCAATTATGGCAAGAAACGACTATCGCGTTATTACTGACGCTGCGGGGGATACCGTTCATGAGTTCGCATCAGAATTCGGCATTGAAGTTATTCCCATGCTTGTAGACCTGGGAAACGGCAAGACTTTCTATGAGACCCTCGACCAGGCCGAGATGGAGCCTGAGGAATTCTACAGGCTGGTCCGTGAGGAGCAGCTGCAGCCTACAACGGCTCAGATCACTCCCCAAAATTACCTTGACTACTTTACTCCTATACTTGAAAACGGCGAGGATTTTATATACCTTTCCCTCTCCAGCGGCCTCTCCAAGACCTATGAGTCCGGCCTTCTGGCTCTCCAGGAGCTTAAGGAAAAGTTCCCTGAGCGCAAAATGTATGTAATCGATTCACTGGGCGCTACAGGCGGACAGGGACTTCTCACATCATATGTGGCAGAGAACCGCAATAACGGCATGTCGATCGAAGACAATGCAGCATGGGTCAAGAAACATGCCCTCGAGATGCACTATTCATGGACCGTTGACGACCTGATGCATCTTAAGCGCGGCGGAAGGGTCAGCGGCGTCTCCGCATTCGTCGGAACAGCTCTGAACATAAAGCCTGTAGGCCATATTGACTCCGATGGCCATCTCCCCGTCATACAGAAGGTCCGCGGACGCAAGGCTGCGCTCAAGAAGATGGTTGACATCATGGCCGGCACCATCAAGGACCCCGAAGGACAGCGCATCCTGATCAGCCACTGCGACTGTGAAGAAGACGCTCTCGCACTTAAAGAGATGATCGAGAAGACCGGCCTCCCGGTCGGAAAGATCTACATCAACTATGTAGGTCCCGTTGTCGGAGCACACCTCGGCCCCGGCGGTCTCACACTCTTCCACTGGTCCGAGAAGAAGGACAGATAAGGTGATCCGGTCATTTATAGGACACTAAAATGGTGCAGCCCACATTCAGGACTGCACCTCTTTTGTTTTTTAATATCTGTACATCAATACGGTCTGCAACGCGCTGTTATGACAGCAGCGCCTGGTCATTCGCGAATTCCTGGCCGCTGACTTCCTCGAATTTCTGGAGAAGGTCCGCAACCGTAAGCTTCATCTTCTCTTCTCCCCTTATGTCAAGGATTATCCTTCCCTCGTTCATCATGATAAGCCTGTTGCCGTGCTTGATCGCGTCGCGCATATTGTGAGTGATCATGATGGTCGTCAGATTGTCCTTGCCTACCAGCATGTCCGTGGTCTCAAGCACCTTGGCCGCGGTCTTGGGGTCAAGCGCAGCGGTGTGCTCGTCGAGCAGCAGGATCTTCGGCTTTTTAAGCGTAGCCATGAGGAGCGTTACTGCCTGCCTCTGGCCTCCGGAGAGAAGTCCGACCTTTGCTGTCATTCGGTCTTCGAGGCCCAGATCAAGAGTCTTCAGAAGTTCCCTGTACTCTTCGGTCTCCTGCTTCGTGATACCGACCCTCAGGGTCCTCTTCTCACCGCGCCTTTTGGCGAGCGCGAGGTTCTCCTGGATCTCCATTGTTGCGGCAGTGCCGTTATGCGGATCCTGGAATACCCTGCCGAGATATTTCGCACGCTGGTATTCAGGCGTCTTCGTAACGTCGATCCCATCGATCAGGATCTGGCCTTCGTCTACGATAAATGATCCTGCGACCGCGTTAAGGAGGGTCGATTTGCCGGCGCCGTTCCCGCCAATTACGGTCACGAAATCGCCGTCCGAAAGCTGCAGGCTGACGTTCCTGAGGGCCGTCTTTTCATTTACGGTCCCGGGATTAAAAGTCTTATAAATATTCTTTACATCAAGCATTGCCGTTGCCTCCTGCCTTAACGGGCTTCGCGAAATACTTTCCTTTCCAGTAAGGCACTGCAAGGAAGACCGCAACGAGAATGGCCGAGAAGAGTTTCAGGAGGTCCGTATCTACTCCGAGCCACATTATGAACTGAAGCACCAGATAATATATGATGGATCCTAAGGCAACGCCGAGCATCCTGAGCGCGAAGTTCTTGAATATCCTCTCAAAGAGCGCTTCACCTATGACAACGGCGGCAAGTCCGATGACGATCGCGCCCCTGCCCATATTGATATCTGCGAATCCCTGATACTGCGCGAGCAGCGCGCCGGAAAGGGCGACCAGACCGTTTGCCAGCATCAGTCCGAAGACCTTGTTGAAATTGGTATTGATACCCTGTGCGCGGGCCATTGCCTCATTGCAGCCCGTAGCACGTATCGAAGCGCCGATCTCGCGGCCGAAGAACCAGTACAGGAGAGCGATGAGCACAATGATGAATATCGCGACCACGAACAGGGGGTTCTTCAGCGGGTTGGCGTTCTTCAGGAATCTCATTGAGACCAGAAGGCTGTACTTGTCTACATTGATCGACTGGTTCGCCTTGCCCATTATCTTCAGGTTCACAGACCACAGCGCGATCTGCGTTAAGATTCCGGAAAGTATCGCGGGAATGCCCATAAAGGTATGAAGAAGGCCTGTAGCAAGCCCTGCTGCCGCTCCCGCAAGAATGGCAACGATGAGCGACACCCAGACATTGTGCCCGGTGACCATCATCATTATGCAGGTCGCGCCTCCGGTCGCGAAGGACCCGTCAACGGTAAGATCCGAAATGCTTAATATCCTGAAAGTGATCCACACCCCGATCGCCATTATCCCCCAGATAAGTCCCTGGGAAACCGCGCCGGGAAGTGCATTCAGCAGTGAACTGATCGCCAAAACCATAACCTCCTGAACTCGGACCGCGCCTGCTAAGGCAGCTCTGCGGTCTTCAAAAGTAAAATTCAGCGGGAGAAGCTTAGGATGCTCCTCCCGCTTTGGTGATTATTCTATCATATTAAATCTGAAAAGAATATACTAATTATTCTGCACTTTCGTCAATTGCTGCATAATCATCGGGAACGGTGATCCCGAGAGCCTCACACCTTGATGCGCAGTACTCCTTGGTGAACTGAGGAGCGTACTGTACAGGCATGGTGCTGATGTCAGCGCCGTTCAGGACTTCGATAGCCATCTGGCCGGTAGCATAGCCGAGATCATAGTAGTTGATGGAAAGGGTAGCAACTCCGCAGCCCTTGCAGATGCCTTCCTCGCCGGCAACTACAGGGACCTTTGCCTCAAGGCAGATAGAATCGATGATACCGGTATTGGAAGCAGCGGTATTGTCGGTAGGAACATAGATGACGTCGCACTCTGATGCAGCGGCGGTAACAACTGACGCGAGGTCATTTGAATCGCTGAATGCATAGTATTCGCAGGTGAAATCAAGCCCTTCGAGGTAGCCCTTGATGGTGTCTACCTGATACTGTGAATTTGCCTCTGCCGAGCAGTAAAGAAGGCCGACCTTCTCTGCGTCAGGGAAGAGTTCCTGGATGATGGCTGCCTGCCCGTCAAGAGGAGCAAGGTCAGAAGTACCGGAAATATTTCCGCCTACTGTGCCGGTCCAGTCTTCGATCTCAAGAGCGCTTGCGTAATCGGTTACGGAAGTTCCGAGGATCGGGATCTCGCTGGTCCCTGCTGCTGCCGCCTGAAGAGGAGGGGTAGCGTTTGCAAGGATAAGGTCAACACCGTCGGAAACGAACTGGTTAATAATGGCAGCGCAGTTTCCGGAATCGCCCTGGGCGTTCTGCTCGTCAAATACTACTGCGTCCCCGAACTCCTCGGTAAGTGCGTCCTTAAATCCCTGTGTAGCCGCGTCAAGCGCTACATGCTGCACTATCTGGCAGGTTCCGATAGTATAAGTCTTCTGCTCTGCTGCCTCAGTCTCTGCGGAACTGCCGGAAGCAGACGAGGATGAGCTGCATGCCCCGAGAGTGATTGCCATAGCCGCGCAAAGGGCAATGCCGGTTATCTTCTTCATATTCTTCATGTTTTTCTCCCTTTCTTATTCAGACTTATTCTGAACACCAATAAAATGCTTAACTGTTCAGGGATTATACCGCTTTAAAGCGGCAAAGTCAACATGTAAAAACAAATAAAACAATATGGCGTCCCAGGGCTTTTTCCCCCTGAAACGCCGGAAACGGTCATTTTATAGTAAATTCTTTCTGCAGGGCCTTACCTTCCGAGGCTCTGATTGATCTTAGCGGTCGCCGCAGCGGCCTCTCTGCCGCCTTTACCGGTATTCTCGTTTATGCAGGGGTCAGCCGGGACCTCCGCAGGAGCCTTCCTGGTGCCGGGCTCCGGGTTTACCGCAGATCCGATCCCGAGGGACTCGCCGAGGATACCGAGGGATGTAACTACATTCGCGATATCGCTCGGCATATAGATCTTGGTAGCCTGGCCGTCAGCTACGTCCTTGAGAGCGTCAAGGCCTTTCAGCTTAAGGACAGCCGGAGAGACGTTCGCCTCATTCAGCTTCTTCAGACCTTCCGCCTGAGCCTCGTAGACCAGCTCGATACGCCTTGACTCACCTTCGGCCATTGCGATCTTCGCATCTCTCTCAGCCTCTGCGGCAAGGATCTTCGCCCTCTTGTCACCTTCTGCGCGGCTAACTACCGCTTCCTGGTGGGCCTTCGCCTCAAGCACTGTCTGACGGCGCTCACGCTCCGCCCTCATCTGCTTGGTCATGACTTCCTCGATCTCGCGGGGCGGCTGGATATTCTTGATCTCGACCCTTGTCACCTTAAGGCCCCAGGGATCGGTAGCCTCGTCAAGGATAACCTGCATCTTGCTGTTGATAATGTCACGGCTGGTGAGCGTCGCGTCGAGCTCCATCTCACCAATAATATTTCTGAGGGTAGTAGCGGCAAGGTTCTGAAGACCGGTCACCGCGTTCTCGATACCGTAGGTGAAAAGCTTCGGATCAAAGATCCTGCAGAACACGACGGAGTCGATCTGCATCGTAACGTTATCCTTTGTGATAACGGGCTGGGGCGGAAAGTCCAGCACCTGCTCCTTCAGCGACATCTTGCGCACGATCCTCTCGAAGAAGGGGATCTTGATGTGAAGTCCTGCGTTCCAGGTAGCCTTATACCTTCCGAGATGCTCAATTATATATGCCTGGGCCTGAGGAACTATGCGGATATTTGATACAATGATAGCAACAACGATAACAAGTATCACAAGTCCTATTATCTTACCGAAAATGTCTCCCATTTATATATTTCCTCCTAAAAAACAGTGTTTACCGAAAAGTTCAGTGCTTTCCAAAAATACTGCATGACAGCGGGTCGTTATTCTCTATGGCTTCATACTCCGGATGCTTCTGCAGCCAGACCACCGCGTATGAGCAGGTGGCTGCTATCCGGTTGCCGTCGGCCTTTATGCTCTCGCAGGCAGCCTGGACAAGCTTTCCTGCGATACCCTGGCCCCGGAGGGAGTCATCCGTGAAAGTATGTGTGATCGTGGCAACTCCGTCCTTTGCCGGGAAAAGGATCTCAGCTATGAGTTTTCCGTTCCCGTCCTCTGCGTAAATGCGGTCCTTTTCATGAATAAATTCCATGCGCGCCGCCTCCTTTCTTTACTGCAATATCCATTTTTTGTATTATACCATATACTTACATACAAGGCTATTACTCCCGGAGAGAAACAAAGGCCCTATTTCGCTTCCGGCGCGGTTTACTTTCTTTATGACAGATATTATAATTATATTTGTGATTACTCTTTTATTGCTATTGGAGGTAACAGATGGAAAAAAGGACCGGAAAAGTCATCCGCGGATTCTGGGACTGCCCTTACTGCAAGTCAAAACACATCGACGGCCTTATTGACAAATGTCCTAACTGCGGAAGCGGTAAACCTCTTGATATAAAGTATTACATGGATTCTGCCGAAGACACCGTAGGCGACGAGGAACTCGAGAGCGCGGGCATCGGCAAGGACGAAAACGACGGCCAGCACAAGGAATGGCTCTGCCCTTACTGCGGCCAGCTTAACAACTGGCGCGACAAGACCTGTGTCTCCTGCGGCGGGCCCCGCGACGCATCCGATAAGGAATACGGTGATAAGAAAGACGATATCACCCCGGAACAGGCCCAGGAACAGGCCATGGATCCATATCGTTCAGGAAGCCGCCGCTCTGCTTCGCCCAAAGCCCTCATAGCAGTCCTGGCAGTCATTATTATACTTATGGTGGTGATGTTCGCTCCGCTCGTCCATAAGTCGGAGACAGTGACCGGCTATGACTGGACCCGGACAGTTACCGTCGAGACCCTCACCACATACCATGAATCAGGGTGGTCGCAGCCGTCCGGTGCTTACAATGTTACAGGACAGAGAGAATTCTACGGTTACGAGCAGGTGATCGACCATTATGAGACCGTTGCGGTTCAGCGTGCAAAGACAGTGCTTGCCGGGTACGATACCGAGATCACCTACCAGGACAACGGCAACGGCACCTTCAGCGAGATCGAGCACCAGATCCCCAGGTACGTCACGGAATACTACACCGAATACGTACAGCAGCCTGTCTACCGCGAGGATCCCGTCTACGCAACGAAATACTACTACGATATTGACAGGTGGGTGGAGACCGCAACCTACAGGTCCTCCGGAAATGATCACGATCCCTACTGGAGCAGCGAGTACACCCTCGGAGACAACCAGCGCGACACTATCCGGACCGAGTACTACGACATCGTGCTGACGGATGATTCCGGAAAGACGCGGACCTTGCAGAAAAGCTTCCCGGAATGGTCGTCAATAGACCCCGGAAAGCAATATACAGTTACAAAGAGCCTCACCGGAATCGTATATAAATCAGAAGAAGCAGATTAAAGAGCTAATAAATATCCCCGGAAACACACTATCGTGAATCGTTTCCCGGGGATATTTATTAGCTCTGGGGTTTTGATTTCTTTGATAATAGATAACCCAGGAAGAGCTTACGCCCTTCCTGGGTTATCTATTACATTTACCGTATGCTATTGTGGTATTCCTGAAGGCTCCTTACCGGAACGCCTTCGCCGGAATTCTCACGTTTGATCCCGGCCGCGGTGGCTTTTGCTGCCGCCAGCGTCGTCATGTAAGGGATCCTGTGCTTGATCGCGTTCTTCCTGATGTAGCTGTCGTCGATCAGGCTTTCCTTTCCTACAGGGGTATTGAGGATAAGGTCGATCTCGCCGTTAGTGATCGCGTCAACGATATTCGGCCTGCCTTCGGTAAGCTTGTAGATCTTCTTCGCTTCTATTCCTGCAGCGTTCAGGAGGTTGCAGGTGCCTTCGGTCGCAAGGATCTTGAAACCGTCATCTGCAAAGCTCTTGGCGATCTGGACCACTTCGGCCTTGTCCCTGCGGTTTACACTGATGAGCACGGTACCGGAGAGCGGAAGTTTCGTCTGGGTAGCTTCCTGCGCCTTGTAGAATGCCCTGCCCCAGTTGGTGGAGAGTCCAAGGACTTCGCCGGTCGAACGCATCTCGGGTCCGAGCACGGGATCGACTTCCTGGAACATATTGAACGGGAATACTGCCTCTTTTACGCCGTAGTACTGGATCTTCCTGTCGTGAAGCGCAGGTACGGGCGACTCTCTTCCTGTGAGAGGCATGGTCATGATGTCGGTCGCTATGCGGACCATGTTGACGTCGCAGACCTTGGATACCAGCGGCACCGTCCTCGAGGCCCTGGGATTTGCCTCCAGCACGTAAACGACCTCATCCTCTATCGCGTACTGCATGTTCATAAGTCCTACGACATGCATCTCTTTCGCAATACGCCTGGTGTAATCCTTGATCGTGCTTACCTGCTTGTCGGAAAGGTGCATCGAAGGGATAATGCAGGCTGAATCGCCGGAGTGCACGCCTGCGAGCTCGATATGCTCCATGACCGCGGGAACATACACATTCTCGCCGTCGCTTATCGCGTCTGCCTCGCACTCGGTCGCGTGGTTCAGGAACCTGTCGATGAGGATCGGTCTGTCGGGGGTAACTCCGACTGCCTCAGCCATGTATACTTCCATCTGGGAGTCGTCGTGGACAACTTCCATTCCGCGTCCGCCAAGAACGTAGGAAGGGCGAACCATTACCGGGTAGCCGATGCGGCCCGCGATCTCCTTCGCTTCCTCGACCGTTGCGGCCATTCCGCTCTCTGCCATAGGGATGCCGAGCTTGTCCATGATGCCTCTGAAGAGGTCGCGGTCCTCGGCCATGTCAATGGTCTCGGGAGTCGTTCCGAGAATATTTACACCGTATTTCTTGAGGTCTGCCGCAAGGTTAAGCGGAGTCTGTCCGCCGAACTGCGCGATGACACCAACGGGCTTTTCCTTATTGTAGATCGCAAGCACGTCTTCGAGGGTAAGGGGTTCGAAATAGAGCTTGTCGGAAGTGTCGTAGTCGGTCGATACCGTCTCAGGGTTGCAGTTTACAATGACCGTCTCGAAGCCGAGATCCCTGAGCGCGAATGCCGCATGCACGCAGCAGTAGTCGAACTCGATGCCCTGCCCGATCCTGTTGGGGCCGCCGCCGAGGATCATTACCTTCGGCCTGCCGGAATCGGCCATAACGGTATCATTTTCAATATTGTAGCTGCTGTAGTAGTAAGCGCTGTCCGCGGTACCGGATACGTGCACGCCCTCCCACTTCTCGACCATGCCGAGAGCGGTGCGGCGGGTGCGGACTTCCTCTTCAGGGACTCCGCAGATCTGGCTGATGTACTTGTCAGCGAAACCGTCCTTCTTCGCCTGGATGAGCATGCTGTCGGAAGGAAGGTGGCACTCTCCGCCGGTGTGCGAATCGGCGATAAGGGCTTCCTCTTCCTCGACGAGCTCCTTCATCTGCTCGATGAAATATGTCTTGATCCGGGTGAGCTTATACAGCTCCTCAGGTGCCGCGCCCTTGCGGAGCGCTTCATACATAATGAACTGGCGCTCGCTGGTAGGGTACTTCAGCATCGCAAGCAGCTCATCAAGGCTCTTCTCATGTAGATCCTTCACGAAGCCGAGACCGTACCTGCCCCTCTCGAGCGACCTGATCGCCTTCTGGAGGGCTTCCTTGTAGGTCTTGCCGATGCTCATGACTTCGCCTACGGCGCGCATCTGGGTGCCCAAGTGGTCCTCTGCGCCCTTGAACTTCTCGAAAGCCCAGCGCGCGAACTTTATGACTACGTAGTCGCCGTCCGGAACATATTTGTCAAGGGTGCCGTACTTGCCGCACTCGATGTCGCTGAGGTTGAGGCCGCAGGCCAGCATAGCTGAGACAAGCGCGATCGGGAAGCCGGTAGCCTTTGAAGCCAGCGCGGAGGAACGTGAAGTCCTGGGGTTGATCTCTATTACTATGATCCTGTCTGAGACCGGGTCGTGAGCGAACTGGCAGTTGCATCCGCCGATCACCTGGACCTTTTCAACTATCTTGTATGAATATTCCTGAAGGCGCTTCTGGACATCCTCGGAGATCGTAAGCATCGGGGCCGAGCAGAATGAGTCGCCGGTGTGGACGCCCATCGGGTCGATATTTTCAATAAAGCAGACCGTGATCATCGCGCCGGATGAATCGCGGACGACCTCAAGCTCAAGCTCTTCCCATCCGATGACCGATTCCTCGACCAGGACCTGGTGAACGAGCGATGCCTGAAGGCCTCTTGCGCATACGGTCTTAAGCTCGTCAACATTGTAGACCAGGCCGCCGCCTGCGCCGCCCATGGTGTATGCCGGACGTAGAACTACAGGGTATCCGAGCCTGGAAGCGATCTCTATAGCCTCATCTACCGAATAAGCTACCTGGCTCCTTGCCATCTCGATCCCGAGCTCATACATTGTATTTTTGAACTCGATACGGTCCTCGCCGCGCTCGATCGCGTCAACATCTACGCCGATGACCTGGACATTGTACTTTTCAAGGACGCCTGCCTGCGCAAGCTCTGAACAGAGATTTAACCCCGACTGGCCCCCGAGATTCGGCAGGAGCGCGTCCGGCCTTTCCTTCTCGATTATCTGTGTTAGCCTCTCGAGGTTAAGCGGTTCAATGTATGTGACGTCAGCGGTGTCGGTGTCCGTCATAATAGTAGCGGGATTAGAGTTGACAAGGATGATCTCGTAGCCGAGCTTCCTCAGGGCCTTGCAGGCCTGGGTTCCTGAATAGTCAAATTCACAGGCCTGACCGATGATGATCGGTCCTGATCCAATGATAAGAATGCGGTGGATGTCTTCACGCTTCATTTAGTGGCCTCCCTGCGGTCTGATGATTTTATAATAGATTTTTACGCATTTTTATGATTATATCATTTTGAAAAATTAAGTGTGAATAAAAATGCATTTTTTAAGGATTATTTTTTGTACAGTTTATCCGTACTTTCAGTCCCCTTTCCGGGACTTCCTTCCGGCGATCATGGCGATCACGCACAGGATCGCGAGTACTGTGACTATGAGGATCGCGCAGTTCATGAAAAATGTCTCCGGAAGGATCTTTATTATCTCGTCATACTCCGGATAGAAGACCCAGTTGGTCTTCCCCGGGAAGAAGATCTTGTGGAATATTACGAATGTCCTGTCAAAGTCTATGGAGCCCAGCCCCGCGATCACCGCGAACGAGACCAGCACCCCAAGCCCCGCCCAGAAGCAGGGGCTGCGCCCTTTTAGCCAGCAGGGCCTGATCCCCGCAAACTTCTTCAGGACCGCGTATATGATCAGGAAAGCCGATGTCACTCCAAGTACGGTCAGGTCGAGTATGAAAAGGCTTCTGCAGTCGGCGAAATGATCCCTCCCGGATTCTGACCAGACGAGCGTCCCGGTCCCGAACTCATCGTCCAGCCCGAGGCAGTAGTCCATCATCTCATCGTAAGCCTCAGTGATCTCATCATATGTGTAGCCGGTGGTCTCTTCTATCTTCAGGATCTTCACCTGCGCGTAATAGAATGGCCGGATTACTATCGGCACAGCTATCGAAGCTGAAATGATAAAAAGCGCGAATGAAATAATGGCAGCGGCCGTGATCAGCCACCTCACGGGCGCAGAAGTCTTGTTGTCCATAACTCTTAAATCCTTTTGAAAAGGCGGCGAAAGACCGCCGCCTTTATCTCCGTATTATAAAATTATTCTTCTTCCTCTTTTTTCTTAGAGACCTTATAAACTTCCGGAACAGCTACATTTTCATCAATGACAGCGATCCCGTCTTCCTCTTTTACGTTGTGCTGTACCAGCTCGAAGCCATCTTTACCGGCATGCGATTCAGGCACAGCAGTAGTTTCTTCAAAATCAATGTCAATGTGAAACCTGTTCCCAAGACTTTTGATGTCCATTTTCTAAGTTCATCCTCCCTTAACCAAGAAAATTCACGAAAAATGTAATCGTCAGACTGTTCAGGAAATCGGCAAACATGCTCCCCACGATGGGTATGAGCAGGTAAGCCTTGACTGAAGGAGCAAATTTATCCGTAACGGCCTGCATATTGGCCATCGCGTTTGGTGTAGCACCCATTCCGAAGCCGCATGTTCCTGCCGAGATAACTGCCGCGTCGTAATCTCCTCCCATGAGCTTGAAGACGGCGAAACGCGCAAACACATACATCAGCAGGGTCTGCCCGAGCAGCAGCACAACGAGCGGAAGGGCTAGGTCTGCGAGCTGCCAGAGCTTCAGGGTTATCATGGCGATGCCGAGGAAAAGAGCAAGGCAGATCCCGCCAAGGTCATTTATCTCGCCCATGCGGACCCTGAATATTCCGGTATATTCGCTGATATTCCGCATAATAGCGGCGATTATCATCGATCCGATGTAGACCGGGAAGGTCATGCCTGTCTTTGAGAGCAGATATGAAGCTATGGTCCCGAGTCCCATCGCGATAACAATCTGATACGCGGCCGGAGCGTACATGGATACCTGACGCCTGTGTTCCTCTTCATTTTCGACAATCGCCGAGTCATCAGCAGGAACCGCTGTCTTCAGGAGATCTTTCTTTATGATAAGACGGTTAGCCATCGGTCCGCCCATGAGCGAGCCGACTATAAGTCCGAATGTAGCTGCTGCAGTGGCAAGCGTGGTCGCGCCGCTGACGTTCATGTCTTCCAGCAGCGGTCCGAACGCGCCCGCGGTCCCGTGGCCTCCGATCATAGGGATCGAACCGGTGCAGAGCCCGATAAGCGGATCTATGCCAAGCACCGAAGACAGCCCGACTGCCACGGTGTTCTGGAGCAGGATGAGCACAAGGACGAGCACAAGGAAAACGATCAGTCCTCTTCCGCCGCTCTTTATGACTTTCATATTTGCCTGGAAACCAACGGAGGTAAAGAAAATGACCATGCACACCGTCCGCAGGGTCTCGTCGAAACTGAACTCAACGATGCCCGCCACATACAGTATACAGAAAGCTATGGCAAATACAAGTCCCCCGACTACCGGCGCGGGGACGCAGAATTTCTCCAGAAAATGTATTTTCTTCTTAAGCACCGCGCCTACAAGGAGCGCTGCGACCGCGATCGCGATCGTCTGGTACATATCGAGAGATACGGACCTGATTCCGGAAGTTTCCTCGCTGTCCTCGGAAGCGCCGGAAACGATCACCCCGCGCTCAGCGTACCAGGAAACCGCGCCATCATGGAAAGAAGCGGAAATATCCCCGACCGCGTAATCATAATCAAGCGCTGCGGTCTGTCCGGTAACTTCCCTGAGAGCCTCCTCGTTTTCGAAAACGGCATCAAGAAGGCTTGCGGCCGCGCTCTCGGAGAGCTCTGAATCCGCCACGAGCACTGCCTTAACGCCGATCGTAACGACTTCCTCATCCTGCCCGGAATATGTTCCCGCAGGGATCGCCGTCACACTGAATCCGCTGTAGCTGTTCCTTATCTGTTTCAGCGCGCGCTCGTCAAGTGAAAGTATCTTAATATCGACGTTCTCCGCGAGATCCGAGACCGCATTCGTCGGTGCGGAAGCGGTGCAGAAAAACGCGTCTATCTCGCCCTTCTCCATGGCCTCGGCGGCCTCTGTAAAGGAAAGATATACAGGTTCTATGTCGTTAAAACTAAGTCCGTATGCCTGCAGTATCTGCTCAGCATTGACCATTACGCCTGATCCCTCGGACCCGACCGAGACCTTCTTTCCGGCAAGGTCATCTATGGTCTCTATTTCTGATGATCCCAGCGCTACTACCTGGCAGGCTTCCGTATAAAGCCCCGCGACCGCCCTGATATTGCTGACAGCGCCGTCTTCCGCAAAGGCGCCCGTACCGCTTACTGCGTCGTCAAGGACGTCGTTCTGGACTATCGCCGCGTCCAGAAGGCCGCTTCCGATCAGCCTGAGATTGGCGGCTGAACCGGCGGTCGACTGAACGGTCACCGAAGTGCCGGACCCCTCCTCGTCAATATGTTCCGCAAGCTTAAGTCCATATGCATAGTAGGTCCCTCCGGTACCGCCTGTCCCGAAACGGATCTCAGTGTCCCCTGAAGATCCCGAACAAGCGGAAATGGTGAGAAGCACACATATCAGCACCGCGGAAAGAGCGTAATAAAACTTCCTGCTTTTCCTCATAAGCCGTTCTCCCTCTTATTAGTCCTGTGCTTCCTCAAAGTGAATATTAATGTAATTATATCGCATAAATATTCGCTCTGTAAACGATTTTGAAGAGGGAAGGAGGCAATATTACTTTCTTTTCTTCTTTCTCACCGAGTATCCGAACTTGCCGAGTTTCTCGCCGAGCCCGAAATATTCACCGTGCGAATACACCGTGAGCCCTGCTTTTCCTAGGTCAAATTTCCCTGAACTGTCCATGAGGCTGCTGTCCACGGTAACGCCCGCTACCTCGCCGATGAACATGTCGTGGCTCCCGAGGCTCAGCACCTGCCTTACCTTGCAGTAAATATTGACCGGGCTCTCTTCTATCGCGGGAGTCTCCATAAAATCCGAAACATAAGGGGTAAGGCCGGTCTCCCTGAACTTGTCGAAATCCCTCCCGGACTTCACGCCGCACCAGTCGCAGGCCGTGAGAAGCTTCTCAGGGACCAGGTTCACCACAAATTCCCCGCTCTCCGCGATAATATCATGTGAATACCTCCCCGGGGTCACGGATATCGAGACCATCGCGGGATCCGAGCACACCGTGCCCGTCCAGGCTATGGTAATTATATTCGGCTTTTCACCGGGTCTCATGCAGCTCACCATCACTGCCGGCACCGGGTAAAGCATATTTCCGGGTTTCCAGTTCTCTTTTGTCATTTTCAAGTCTCCCTGCGTATTTATTCAAGCAGCTTTATATCAAATGCATTTCTGGTCCAGAAGTCCTCGACCGCCGCGCTTATGCCTTCCGAATCCGTCCTCACGTAATTCTCCCAGTCGCGCGGGAAAAGGCTGTTATACTGGCTCCTCGTGAACCTTCCGTCCAGAAGGGCGATGATCCCGGTATCCTTCTCCGTCCGGATCACGCGCCCGCCAGCCTGGAGGACCTTATTCATTCCAGGGTAAATATATGCATACTCAAAGCCTTTTCCGGCTCCGAGCCTTGCGTCAAAAAATCTCTTGAGCAGCTCCCTCTCCGGGCTGAGCTGGGGAAGGCCCGTCCCCACGACCACCGCCCCGATCAGACGGTCTTCGCGCAGGTCGATCCCCTCGGCAAATATTCCGCCCATCACGCAGAATCCGATGGTGGAGGATCCTTCGCTCTGCGCGCTGAACTGGTCAAGAAAATCCGCCCTTTCGGCCTCGCTCATTCCCGGTCTCTGGATAATGATATTCAGCCCGTTCCCTGCGGCCTTAAGCGCATTCTCGCAGAAGGCCTCATAGACCTCGTTCATCAGCCGGTAGGAAGGGAAAAATATCATGTAGTTGCCGTACTTTGCACGGATTATGCCCTTTATGCATAAAGCGATCTTCGTATATTCCTCAATGGTGCGCCTCCGGTAGACCGTACTCACGTCATCGGCGATTACAACAAGCTTTTTTGAAGGATCGAAAGGCGAGTCGATGTAGAGGTCGTAGTCTTCCTCCGCGGTATCGCTCAGCATCTCCTTATAATAATCCAGCGGCAGCAGGGTCGCGGAGAAGAACACCGCGCTCCGGCCCTTCATCAGCCGCTCCCCGAGCTCCAGAGAAGGGTCGATACAGAAGATCTTCAGCATGTCCCCGAGGGTGTAATTTACATATTTCTCATTCGAGCGCTCGTAGGCGAGCGTAAAGGATCTTAGCTCGAAATAGAGGTCCGTAAGCCTGTCGCGTATCCCCGGGGCGAGATCGCCTTTCATCAGGGTGTAGCAATATTCCTGCAGGGTCTCGACTCTCTCGCAGAGCCTCCCGATATCCTCGTCCAAAAGCACCCGGCAGTTCCGGTTCACCGGGTCAGCGGCATATCCCGGATCCGCATAGGGATCTTCCTCGCTTTCATAAAAGCCGGTCCCGGTCAGCCTTTCTAGCTCGGTGATGCATTTCACAAGTTTCTCTTCAAAACGCCTTCCGAGAGACCTGAGATACTTCCCGTAGGACCGCAGAGACTTTACGTCCAGCCGGCTGCTGTACATTTCCCTCGCGCGCTCGACCAGGTTATGGGCCTCGTCTATCAGAAAAATAAAGCGGTCCCCGGCCTTCCCGTTCTCGAAGAATCTCTTCAGCGCCACGTCCGGGTCAAACACATAGTTATAGTCGCAAATCACGCAGTCCGCGAAATTCGAGACGTCGAGCTGCAGCTCGTGCGGGCAGACGCAGTATCTCTCCGCGTACCGGAGTATACAGTCCATATCGATGATCTCTTCATTTGAAATGATCTCGTACAGGGCTTCGTTCACCCGGTCAAAATGCCCTTTCGCCCGCTCGCAGACCTTGGGGTCGCAGACGGCCTCGTCAAATATGCATACTTTGTCTCTGGCGGTGATCGTGAGCGTCTTGAACCTCAGCCCTTTTGAGAGGAAAAGCTTCATGGTGTCCTCTGCTACCGTGCGGGCGATGGTCCGCGCCGTGAGGTAGAAGATCTTGTCCGCCTTTCCCTCTCCTGCCGAGCGCACCGAAGGGAAAAGCGCCGCGGCGGTCTTGCCGGTTCCGGTAGGGGCCAGCGCGAAAAGCCGCTTCCCCTGCTCGATCGTGCGGTAGACCCCGCTGACAAAGGCCTTCTGACCGCTCCTGTATTCGAAGGGAAAGTCGAAATTCAATGCGGATTCATTGCGGATCTGCACCCAGTCCATCTGCCAGGATACCCAGAAGCAGTACTGCTCTACCAGGTCTTCGTACCAGGCCTCGAGCTCACTAAAAGAAATGCGCTCCGAAAAGCGCTTTACGTCAAGCTTTTCGCGGCGCACATAAGTTATCTGGATCCCGATCTCCGAAAGAGCGGAGTCCAGTGCGTACATGTAGGCATAGCACAAAGCCTGGGCGCGGTGCACCGGAACGGGGGCCTCGAGAGATTTCACGTCTCCCGCAACGGTCTTGATCTCGTCGATCGTGACCTGGTCGGCTATCCCATCATGGGTGATAGCAAGCTCGGTTATGATTCCGTCCGCGCGCCCCTGCACAGTCAGGGAAATATGATTGTTCCCGCAGGTGCACTCGCTGGTGTGGCTTAAGTACACCTCGGCCTTGTAGTCCGCCCCGGCCTCTTTCTGTATCCTGCGGTGTATGGCGCTGCCCTGCTGCATAGCATCAAGTTCTGCAGCAGCACCCGCACTGCGGTCGATATCTCCGGAGCGCATGATGAATTCCACAAGGTCTCTCACTGATACCGTGATGCTCGTGTTCATGCCATATATTCCTTAAGAAAATCAAAGAGCGCTTCCATCTGCTCATCGGTACCGATGGTAACACGAAGACAGTTGTCTATGCGCGGAACGTCAAAATATCTGACGTAGATGTGCCTGCTGCGGAGAGCCGAGAAGAGCTCTTTCGCGGGGCAGGCCGGATGGCTTACAAATATGAAGTTTCCGGAAGGTTCCGGATAGGTAAATCCAAGCGCGGTGAACTCTGCCTTCGCCCTTTCGCGGGTCGCTATGACCTTCGCGATGCAGCTGCGGAAATATTCCTCGTTGCCGATGGCTGCGGTCCCTGCAGCGATGGCGGTCCGGTTCATGGTGTATGAGTTAAATGAGTACCTGTCGTCGCTCATCGCCTTTATCATTTCCGCGCTTCCGATAGCGTATCCGATGCGCATTCCCGCAAGGCTTCTGGATTTTGAAAAAGTGCGCACTACGAGCAGGTTCTCATATTTATTAAGGAGCGAAAGTGCACTAAATACCCCACTGTCCTTGCCATTTCCGGCAAAATCTATGTAGGCTTCATCCACTATGACTGCAGATTCAGGGTTATTCTGCAGAATGTTCTCCACTGTATCGAGATTTTCCAGCCTGGAGGTCGGGGCGTTGGGGTTCGGGAAAACTACTCCGCCGTTTCCCCCGGCATAGTCCTCAGGCCTGATCTCAAAAATCTCCCCAAGAGCCTTGGTCTCATAGGGGATCCGGAAAAGCTCAGCCCACACCGGATAGAATGAATAGGTAATATCCGGGAAGAATATGGGCTTCCCTGAATTAAAGAAGGTCATGAAAGCAACCGCAAGGACATCGTCCGAGCCCACGCCGACAAAGACCTGATCCGGACTGACTCCGTGGTATGCCGCGATCGCGTTCACCAGGTCTGATGCCGCGGGATCCGGATAGAGCCGCAGATCGCCCGCAGGGACCTCCTGCAGGGCCTTTATTACTTCCGGGGCCGGCGGATAAGGATCCTCATTCGTATTAAGTTTTATCATTCCGGCAACATGAGGCTGTTCCCCCGGCGTATAGGGGGTCACCCTGCGCACATTGTCCCTCCAGGAAGCCATATCTCAATCTCCTGCTTTCTAATTATATTATCCGTTAAGCTGCGCGCATTCAGCTGCAAGCCTCTCGAAGGCCGCGAATGAGCGCTCTATCATTGCTGTATCCACGCAGTAAGCTATGCGCACGTACCCGGGTGCTCCGAAACCTGTGCCGTCGACAAGCAGCAGGTGCTGTTTCTTGCCGAGCTCAACGAGCTTTGCGCTGCTCTCCGCCTTTTTCCCGGCCTTCACCGGGGATTTGACGAACAGGTAGAACGCACCCTGCGGCAGAAGGCACTCAAATCCCAGAGCCGTGAGATTATTATAAAGAAGCTTCCTGTTCGTATCATATACCGAGAGGTCAGGCCTGGTTTCAAGACATTCCTTGATGGTCAGCTGGAGGAGCGAAGGCGCGTTCACGCACCCTATCCTGTGGGAACAGGTGATCCCTGCAGTGACCTCGCTAATGTAATCGCATTTCGGAGAAATAGCGGTGTATCCGATCCTTTCCCCGGGAAGGGAAAGCGATTTGCTGAATGAGTAGACCGAAAGGCAGTTCTTGATGTGGTCCGGCATGAAGGGGACCTCGGCCCCGTCATAGACCAGATCCCTGTAAGGCTCATCGCAGATCACGTAGATCGGATGCCCAGCCTTCTCCTCCGCCTTCTCAAGCGCGGTCTGCAGCCTGTCCAGCGTCTCAGCCGAATAAAGCACGCCGCTCGGATTGTTCGGGTTATTGATAATGACCAGCTTTGTCTTCTCGGAGACATACATAGGGAACTCGTCGATATTAAGCTGGAAGGTCTCGTAATCCGCCGGAACAACAGCAAGGTTCCCGCCGGCCATCTTCACATAGTTCCTGTACTCGGTGAAGAAAGGCGCGAAGGCGATGACTTCGTCGTCAAAATCAAGGAAAATATTGAGGATATCGTTGATACCGCCGGCAGCGCCCACGGTCATAATAATATTCTCCATGGTGTAGGACGCGCCGTAACGCCTGTTAAGGTACCCGGCAACAGCCTCACGCACTTCGTCGAAGCCCGCGTTCTTCATGTAGCCGTGAATGTAGAGGGATTCGGACTCCTTTACCACTCTGCCGATAGTCTCGTTTACGATGGCAGGCGCGGGGACGCTCGGGTTCCCGAGGCTGAAATCGTAGACGTTCTCCGGTCCGTACTCAAGGGCCATCTTCTTGCCTTCTTCAAAAAGCATCCTGATCGCGGAACTTCCTTTTATAAGGGGCTCCATACGTTTAGAAACTACCACTGCCTGGATCCTCCCTTCCTCAGCTTGCTATCTCTTCATTCATCCTCGCAAGCTTTTCTGCCTGGTCAGCCGCGATAAGGCTGTCCAGGATCTCGTCAAGGTCGCCGTTCATCACGTCGCCGAGCCTGTAGAGCGTGAGCTTGATCCTGTGGTCCGTCACGCGGCTCTGCGGGAAATTGTAGGTCCTGATCTTCTCCGAGCGGTCGCCGCTCCCGATCTGGCTGCGGCGAAGGTCAGCCTCCTCGGTGTTCCTGCGGTCGATCTCGAGCGCAAGGAGTTTCGAGCGGAGGAGCCTGAAAGCCTTCTCCTTATTCTGCAGCTGGGACTTCTCGGTCTGGCTGTAGATCACGATACCTGTGGGCTTGTGGGTAAGGCGCACCGCGGAATCCGTGGTATTGACGCACTGGCCGCCGTTTCCGGAAGCACGCATGACGTCGATCCTGATATCGTTCATGTCGATCTCTACGTCGACCTCTTCTGCCTCGGGCATGATAGCGACCGTAGCCGCGGAGGTATGTATCCTTCCGCCCGACTCGGTCTCGGGCACGCGCTGCACACGATGCACGCCGCTCTCATATTTCAGTCTGGAGTATGCACCGCGGCCTTTGACAAGCACCGCGCACTCCTTGATCCCGCCGATACCGCTCTCGCTCATTTCCATGATCTCGATCTTCCAGCGGCACCTGTCGGCGTATTTGGAATACATGCGGAAAAGATCTCCTGCGAAAAGGGCTGCCTCCTCGCCGCCTGTGCCCGCGCGGATCTCCATGATGACGTTCTTCTCATCAAGCGGATCCTTCGGGAGGAGCATGATCTTCAGCTCATCCTCGATCACAGGGACCTTTGCCTTCGCCTCGGCGAGCTCTTCCTTCAGCATCTCGCGCATGTCCTCGTCGGACTCACTCTCAAGCATCTCGATAGAATCATCTATCGTCTGCTTAATGTCCTTGTATTCATTATATTTATCTACGAGAGGAGCCAGATCGCTCTGCTCTTTCATGAGCTCCCGGAAATGCTTCTGGTCGTTCACGACTTCCGGGTCGTTCAGCTCCTCATTTATCTGCTGGAAATGGATCAGCAGGTCTTCAAGTTTGTCAAACATCTCTTCTCCCGTATACCACCCGGTCGTC
>JAIKVW010000026.1 GCA_024685315.1 Lachnospiraceae bacterium | reverse complement strand
GGATAATGATATCGCCTCTCTACGGGTATTTATGGTCACGCTTCGCAAAAAACTCGAGCCAACCGCTGACTCTCCGGAATTTATTCAGACACATGTGGGTATTGGATATCGGATGCTCAAAATCGAATGAGGAATCGGGTGGCATGAACAAGACTTGTTCACAAACCACCCGATTCAATTTTTCGCCAACCTGTATAGACAGCTGCCATATCATTTTGACTCAATACTTTCTTATGAGCACCCGCCGAAAGGCGGTGCCTTTTTTATTCTGTTTCGCTCTGATGATCATCAGTCGAGCTTGATGTTTGCGAGGATGGAGCCAAGGTTAGTGGTAGCCTTTCCCTCGTCCTTGTAGGAAACGGGTTCCTTCTCCTTGCGGGGACGTGAGGAGTAGCTGCGCTCAGGCCTGTCAGACCTCTCGGACCTCTCGAATCTGTCGTTCCTTCTCTGCCTGGTCTCACCGTTCTCTTCAGCAGCTCTGATGCTGAGGGAGATCTTGCCGTCCTTGACGCCGAGGACTTTGACCTTGACGGTGTCGCCTACTTTGAGGACTTCTGCGGGAGTCTCGATCCTTCTGTTAGCGATCTGGGAAATATGTACAAGGCCTGTGAGACCCTCATTGAATCCTACGAATGCTCCAAAAGCTGCGAGTCTCTCGACCTTGCCTTCATAGACCTGTCCTGCCTCTACAGAAGCAAGCTTCTCAGCCTTGTCAGCCTCTGCCTTCTCCTGCTCAACAGCCTTACCGGAAAGGACGAGGCGCTTGCTCTCGGGCTCAACGGTAATAACCTTGACATCGATTGTCTTGCCGACCCAGGCACTGAGGTCTTCAACATAAGCTATCGATAAAAGAGATGCAGGGATAAAACCACGGATACCCTTTACATAGGCGATAACGCCTGCGTTAACAGAGGTGTTGATCTTGACGCTGAGGATGTCTCCGTTTTCAGCGTTTGCCTTGAGTTCGTCCCATACAGCCGGGTCAACGGGCTTGTGAGCCTTCTTCTGGCCCTTGCGGTCTTCCTTTGCAGGCTTAGCAGCTTCCTCGACGGTCTCAACGGTTTCTGCAGCAGCTTCTGCTGTGTTCTCAGAAACAGTCTCGGTCACTTCTGCAACAGTCTCTGCTGCAGTGCCTTCAGCATTGGTGCCTTCGGCGATGGTTTCTAGCACTTTCTCTTCGTTCTCCATGGGTTTACTCTCCTTTAACTGTATTACATATTACCAGGGGGCAGCCTCAGCTGCAATTCCCCGTGCCTGCGTCTTCCGTATATGCGCTGTGGATGCGGACGTATCCGCGCTTAGCGTATGCCTGCCTGTCCGGCTCTTCCTGTCCGTCTTCCTCAGGGATCTCCTCCTCGACAGGCATCTCGCGCTCCGGTTCATGGTCACGCTCTTCACTGTCTTTGAGATAGATAATGAGTCCGACAGCAGCTCCGGCCGCAAGGACTGCAGCTGATAATTTTAATAAACTGTCTGCTTTCATCTAAGATACCTCGATACGCATTCTGATGTCGCAACATATTAATATTATCACAATGCTTTTAAAAGGAAAACACAAAAAGTATATTTTTTTGCTATTTTAGAAGGTAATGTTGCTGGTATTGAAATCGGACAGCATTTTTGAGATCATTGCTGTCCGATTTCTTGTCATGAGGCCATAATTTTATTGCAAATGCCTTTTTAATTGTGTATGATAAAATGACATAGTCTCGAATACGAGCAAATACGCTCATTTAGAAGCAGATAAAGAGGATAGAAATGGCAGAGAAGAAATTAAAGGCAGGGATCCTTGGCGCGACCGGAATGGTAGGACAGAGGTTTGTTACGCTTCTTGCGGACCACCCCTGGTTCGAGATAGCTGCGCTTGCGGCCAGCCCCCGTTCGGCAGGGGCCAGGTATGAGGATGCCGTGGCCGGCAGATGGAAGATGGATAGCCCTGTGCCCGACTGTGTGAAAGACATTGTCGTGCGCAATGTCATGGACGTAGAGTCGATGTGCGCGGACGTAGACTTCGTGTTCAGCGCGGTAGACATGTCCAAGGATGAGATCAGGGCAATTGAGGAAGATTACGCTAAGCATGAGACTCCCGTAGTATCAAATAACAGCGCGCACAGATGGACCCCGGACGTCCCGATGGTAATACCCGAGGTAAATCCGGAGCATTTTGAGGTCATTCCCTTCCAGAAAAAGAGGCTGGGAACGACCCGCGGTTTCATAGCCGTGAAGCCTAACTGCTCGATACAGAGCTACGCGCCGGTCCTGACAGCCTGGAAGCCTTTCAGGCCTGTAAGGGTCGCCGTTACCACATACCAGGCGATCTCCGGAGCCGGAAAGACCTTCAGGGAATGGCCTGAGATGCTTGGGAACGTTATCCCGTTCATTTCGGGAGAGGAAGAGAAGTCTGAGAAGGAGCCACTGAAAGTCTGGGGCCATATTGAGGACGGAGTGATAGTAAGCGCGGACGCGCCTCTTATCACGTCGCAGTGCATCCGCGTTCCGGTGCTTAACGGGCACACCGCGGCGGTATTTGTTGATTTCGAAGAGAAGCCTGACAGGGAAGCGCTTATCCAGACTATGGTTTCCTACAGCGGGCTTCCGCAGAAGCTCGGACTCCCCAGCGCGCCGAAGCAGTTCATCCAGTACCTTCAGGATGATAACAGGCCTCAGGTGGCACTTGATGTCGATTTCGAGCGCGGAATGGGGGTCTCAGTGGGGAGACTTAGAGAAGATACCCTCTTTGATTACAAATTTGTGGGACTTTCACACAATACGCTGCGCGGAGCAGCGGGCGGCGCGGTCCTGTGCGCGGAACTGCTTACCGCACAGGGATATATCAGTTCAAAGGATTGATCGTTTTTAATACATTATGCCGGAGGAACATGAGATGTCTCTGATTAATATTAACTGGAATATGCTGAAAAGGATCACGGCTGCCGCCGCCGCAGCAGCTATCTGCCTGCAGTCTTCGGGGTGCGGGCTGATCGAACGCGCGGCTCGTTTCGATGACGGCACATCCATCAACGGCATAGATGTCTCGGGGATGAATGCCGAGGATGCCAAGGCCGCTCTGGAGGAGGCTGTCTCAAAGTACAGCCTTGAGCTTGTATTCAAGAACAGCAGCATGTTCATCGCGTCCGGAGATATTTCCTACAGGATCAGGGACATCGACCTTGAAACGGTCGCTGCCATCCAGGATGAAATAGTATCCGGGAAGGATGAATCGGCTTCGGATTCCGAGGAGAAAGCTGCGGTAAGGGCTGCGGTCTCCAGTGAAGACGGCCTGGCGCTGAATATCGAGGACTTCTTTGAATATGACGAGGCTGCGCTGGAACAGGTCCTCACATCGGCGGAAGAGCTTGATCCGACCGTCATGACGAAGACCAGGAACGCCGGGATCGTCTATGATGCCGAAGCGAAGGAATTCATCATGGAGGATGCCGAGGCCGGGACCTGGATAGATTACGAAAAGGCCCTGGAAGAGGTGGCTTCTGCCCTGGACAATATGGAGCCGAAGGTCGATTTCGTTGCTCTTGAAATGTACGAGGAACCCGAGTTCACCGCTGATAGCGAGGGAGCGGAGGAGCTCCTTAAGGAAGCCAATGCCCTGATAGCAGAGTCGGTAGAGGTGCTCTTCGGCGATGATGAAAAGGAAGTATTCGACGCCAATGTCATTAAGGACTGGGTGACTGTCGAGCAGGAAGGCGATTCCTTCAAGGTATCTATCGATAAGGATGCTGCCGCAGAGGCTATAGAGAAGGTCGCTGAAAATCACGTTCCGGAATATCTCCGGATGGACTTCCAGACCTATAACGGCGGAGTCCGTCAGTACTATATTTATAACGAAGGCTACACCGTAGATACGGAGAAGCTGACTGCAAGCATACTTTCCGCCATAGAGAATGAAGACGATGAGACCCTGACGGAGACCGATGAGGACGGGCAGGAGGACGAAGGCTTCATAACCGCGGAGTATGTCAACGATGAAGGCGTGGCTTTCCAGAACTTCGGCGGATCATATATAGAAATCGATGTCGACAACCAGATCCTGTACATGTTTAAGGACGGCGAGAACCTGCTTGTCAGCGATGTCGTTACCGGATGTGTATATTATACCCATATGACTCCGACCGGCGTATCCTATGTTTACGCAATGGATACCAACTGCGACCTTATAGGCCCGGGTTACAAGAGCCATGTAAGCTACTGGATGCCTTTCAACGGCTCCATCGGTATGCATGACGCTACCTGGCGCTGGTATTTTGGCGGGAGCATTTATGTGTATGACGGTTCCCACGGATGCATCAACCTGCCTCTTGGCAATGCGGAGTTCATCTACAATAATATTTATGTAGGATATCCCGTGATCGTGTACGGCGGGATCCAATGGGTCGAGGGACAGACGATCGAAGTGATCAAGGAAGAGTCGGACGAATCAGAGGAGTCTGAGGAGACCGAGACCGAGACGGAGACTGAAACAGAGACAGAGACTGAGACCGAAACGGAAACCGAGACCAGGGCACCGGAGACTGAAGCTCCTGAGACTGAGGCACCGGAGACCGAGGCGCCGGAGACTGAAGCTCCGGAGACCGAGGCACCGGAGACAGAAGCTCCTGAAACTGAGGCTCCCGAGACAGAAGCTCCCGAAACCGAGACCGAGACGGAAACCGCCGCCGGCTAAACCATTCAGAATCGGTAGATTATATTAGTAGTTAGGAAGAATAGTAGATAATTATAGCAGAATAGAATACCCTCTCACCAAAAACGGTTAACGTCAGTTTGTTTTTGGGAGAGGGTATTCTATTCTGCTTTTGCGGGAGGGATATTCTTCTTTTTTGCTTGTAATAACGGGAGTATGATTGTATAATGTTTGTATGCAATATCTCTAAAGTTAGAATGGATAAATAGGATTATTTTGTTGATTATTACAGAATGCGGGGGAGAAAAGCGAGCTGATCTCCGCATTGTGAAACTATAGAAGCAGAGGGTGTCATACAGGTGAGCAGGATCATTATTTTTACCGGTAAAGGCGGCGTCGGGAAGACCATGATGGCAGCCTCCCACGCGCTTTACTCAGCTTCCGGAAGGAAGAAGACTCTCCTGGTAAGCACTGACATGGCACATAATCTCGGCGACATGCTTGGAAGGCACGTCGGGAGCACGATCATGGCCATCACTCCTTACCTCGATGCCGCAGAGCTGGACGCAGGCCTCATTATCAAACATGATTTCCCGGAGTTCATGAAAGCCCTTGAGGGCGCGCTCGCGGACAGGGGCGTCGTTCCGGGGAAGGACGGCAGGTTCGAACTTATTCCGGGCACTGAAGACATCATGTGCCTGATGAAAATAGCAGACATTTACGAGAGCGGGGACTACGACAGGATCATCGTAGACTGCGCGCCTTCGGGCGAGACGCTCAACATGCTGAAGCTCCCGGAAATGCTTGCCTGGTATTTTGAGAAATTCTTCCCTGTCGGAAGGACCGCGATGAGGGTGCTGAGGCCGGTATCGAAGACCGTATTTAACGTCCAGATGCCGAATAAAGAAGCCGTTATCGACGCGGAGAAGATATTTAACGAGCTGATGAAGCTGCAGGAGATCCTGAAAAAGGGAGACGAGTGCACGGTGAGGCTCGTGATGATGCCTGAGAAGATGGTGCTGGAGGAGACCAAGCGTACCTACACCTACCTGAACCTTTACCATTACCAGGTCGACGGCATTTATATGAACAGGATCATTCCGGAGAGCGCCGGCCAGGGAGAGGAAGGCGGGTTCTTCACGAAATGGATCGGGATCCAGCAGGAGTATATCCGCGAAGCCGAGCAGGTCTTCAGAGGGATACCGATGATGAAGACCTACTGGTACCCCGAGGAGATCCGCGGCGAAGAGGCCGTGCAGAGATTTGCGGAGGAGAATATCGGCCGGTTCAACCGCGAGATCGCGGAGCGCAGGGAAGCCGCGGGAGATGAAGAGGGACCGGAAGACGTCTTTTCCGTGCTCGGCAAGAGCGGCGGGGAGAGCTACGAACGGTATGGAAACGGGTACTGTCTCCGGATCGCCGTCCCCTTCCTTGAAGAGGGGGGAGCCGAGGTCACAGCCCATGACCTTGACATTACGATCAGGGTCGGAAATGACATCCGTTGCATTCCGCTTCCCTTTACCCTTACGAGGTGCGAAGTGACCGGCGTCATTACCGAAGGTGAAGAGCTGAAGGTCATATTTACTCCGAAACAGAAGAAGAGAACATGAGAATACTTATATATACAGGAAAAGGCGGCGTCGGGAAGACCAGTATGGCGGCCGCCGCGGCCTGCAGGATCGCGCAGGCGGGGAAGAAAGTGATCGTTATGAGCACCGATCCCGCCCACAGCCTCGGAGATTCCTTCGGCATGGCTCTTGACGACGAACCGAGAGAGATAATGCCCGGTCTCACCGCTTTCGAGATCGATCCGGTAGAGGAGAGCCGCAGGGCCTGGGGAAGCCTGCAGGATTATTTCAAGCAGCTTATCAATGAGAAGACCGACGGGGGACTTGCCGCGGACGAGGTGCTCCTGATACCTACGCTCCAGGAACTCTTCTCGATGCTGAGGGTGCTCGATATCTACCGGAAGAATGAATACGACGTGCTTATCATGGACTGCGCGCCGACCGGCGAGACGCTCTCGCTCCTTCGCTTCCCGCGGAGGATGGAAAAAACGGTAGCCAGCTGGATACCCTTCCTGCGTAAATTCACTCTCGGGGCGGGGACGATGATCACGCTCCGGACCGGGGTGCCGAAGCCGCAGGACAAGGTCTTCACAGACTTCCAGAAGCTGACCGACAGGCTGGTCGAGCTCCAGGGCATAATAGGCGACCCGGAAGTGACTTCAATGCGTATAGTCGCGACCCCGGAGCGCATACCGCTCGATGAAGCGAAGCGCAGCTATGACTGCATGTGCGAGTACGGCTTTAACGCCGACGCGCTCATTATCAACAGGATCTATCCGGAAGAGGCGCTGGAGGGGTACTTCAGGCCCTGGATAGAACTTCAGAAAGAGAATATTGCCTGGGCGGGAGAGAATTTCCCGGGGCTCAGACTGTTCTATATGCATCTTAAAGACGATGAACTCAGAGGCACTAAGAGCCTTCTGGAAGCCGCGGAGGAGGTCTACGGAGAAGAAGATATCACAGTCATATATCATAAAAATGGCATAAGAGGGGAAAGAGATGAAGACGATGTGATTCATCTTGAACTATAGCGAAAATCAAAACTCATTTGACTATACTGAAAGGAGAGGAGTTATGAGTATGATCACAGACGAGTTGTACGAGTGCTTCAAGACCAATCTTGAAGCCGTAGGCGGAAGCTGTGTGCGTTCGTCAAAGGCAGAACTCGGCAAGACGGTGGCAAACCTTTTCAAGGGAATTGATATTGCCGACGCGTGCCTTGTTGAGTCGCCGCTGTTTGCCGAGGCAGGCGTTAAGGCAGCCATGGAGGCAGCAGGGATCGAGACGCACACGGACCATATCCGTCTTCACGGAGAGACTGACAAGGGAGGTATCAGCGAAGCTCAGTACGGCATCGCAGAGCTGGGAACGCTTGTCCAGGTATCGGATAATATCGATGCCAGGATCGCAGCTATCATGCCCGAGTACTACATCGGGGTCGTTAAGGGATCCGCGATAGTTCCGGAGTATGATGAAATGTTCTTCAAGCTGGCACAGCTTCCCGAGATTCCCGGATTTATGGGGTTCATTACCGGACCCAGCAGGACCGCAGATATCGAGTGCGTTTCTACTATCGGTGTCCATGGCCCTCTCAAGCTCACGGCAATTGTCGTGGATGATGAGTGACAG
Organism: Lachnospiraceae bacterium; assembly: GCA_024685315.1. Taxonomy (GTDB): domain Bacteria; phylum Bacillota; class Clostridia; order Lachnospirales; family Lachnospiraceae; genus UBA2912. The sequence continues at coordinate 4,435 of JAIKVW010000026.1, read as the reverse complement.
GGGAAGGAGGAATAGACGTGGCAGTTTTAGTTGATGAAAAAGTAAGAGAAGAGCAGGAACTCCAGCAGAAGCGCTCCAGCGAACTGAAGCAGGAGATACATGACGCTCTGGATAATACTACTCTGGCAAGGACACTCGGAAACTTCTGCAAGACCTATCCGGGCAGAAGGCTTAAATCCTACGAAGGAATAGATTTCGAGGGCAACCGCGAGAAGATCAAGGAAGTTAAGAGCTACGCCGCAGATCACGTTGACGAGATGATCGAGAAGTTCACCACGAACTGCGAGAAGCGCGGCGGACATGTTTTCCACGCACATTCCACCGAGGAAGGCATGGAGTTCATCCGCCAGCTCGTCAAGGAAAAGGGCGTTAAGACCATCGTTAAGTCCAAATCGATGGCTTCCGAGGAGCTTAAGTTCAACCACGTGCTCGGCGACGACGGAGTGCTCGTACAGGAGACCGACCTTGGAGAATTCATTATCGCCCTTGAAGGAAATACCCCGGTGCACATGGTAATGCCGGCGCTCCACCTCAACAAGGAGCAGGTCGCAGATCTGTTCACCGAGTACACAAAGGTCGAGAACAAGCCGATCATTTCCGAAGAGGTCAAGACAGCCCGCAAGGTAATGAGGGAGAAATTCATCACTGCCGACATGGGCGTTTCCGGCGCGAATGTTGCCGTAGCCGAGACCGGTACCGTATTCACAATGACTAACGAAGGAAACGGCCGTATGGTCGGGACCCTTCCCAAGATACACCTCTACATTTTCGGTATAGAAAAATTCGTAGATAAGTTCGAAGATGCCCGCTACATCTTCAAGTCCCTTCCGAGGAACGGCACGTGCCAGAGGATCACATCCTACATCTCCATGTACACCGGCGCGAACGAAGTCGTTCTCGACAAAGAGACCGATGAGAAGGGCCCGAAGGACTTCTACTGCGTGATCCTGGACGACCCGGGACGCCGCGCGATACTTGCAGAGCCTGAGTTCCGTCAGATGTACGAGTGCATCCGCTGCGGCGCATGCCTTGACGTATGTCCCGCATTCGCCCTTGTCGGCGGACACGTATTCGGATCAAACGTTTACACCGGCGGTATCGGTACCATGCTTACGCACTTCCTGGTATCCGACGAGCGCGCAGAGCAGATCCAGAACATCTGCCTGCAGTGCGGAAGATGTAAGGAAGTCTGCGCAGCCGGACTCCAGATCCCTGAGATGATCATGAAGCTCCGCGAGAAGAGCGCAGAGGAGCATCCGAACAATATCAAGAAGTTCGCTCTTGACGCGGTATCCGACAGAAAGCTTTTCCACTCGATGCTCCGCATCGCTTCTGTCGCACAGGCTCCGTTCACTAAGGGACAGCCTTTCATCCGTCATCTGCCGATGTTCCTGTCAGGACTTACCGAAGGAAGGAGCTTCCCGAATATCGCGAAGGTTCCTTTCCGTGATATCTTCCCGACCATGATCCAGAAAGTACCTGAGGTCAAGGGCAACATCGCAATGTTCGGCGGATGCCTCCTTGATTTCGTTTACACGGATCTTGCACAGGACGTTATCCTCGACCTGAACTCGATCGGATACAAGGTAGATTTCCCGATGGATCAGGCATGCTGCGGATGCCCTGCTTCGAACATGGGCGACGTAGAGAACGCAAGAAAGGAAGCCGAGATCAATATCGAGGCTATGCATGCTGAGGATTACGATTACATAGTTTCCGCATGTCCTTCCTGCACGCATCAGATCCGCCAGTACCCGACCTTCTTCGAGGAGGGCACTGAGATGCACAAGAGAGCCGTAACGCTTGCTGAGAAGACATTTGACTTCGCTAAACTCTTCGTAATGCTCGGCGGACTTGCTGACGAGGGCGACGGCAAGGAACTCAAGGTCACCTACCACGATTCCTGCCACCTGAAGAGAAGCCTCGGCGTATTCCAGGAACAGAGAGACCTGCTCAGCCATACAAAGGGAGTAGAGATCGTTGAGATGCAGGATTCCGATCAGTGCTGCGGATTCGGCGGTTCCTACAGCGTCCTCTATCCTGAGATCTCCGCGCCGATACTTGCAAATAAGATCGAGAATATCAAAGAGACCTGCGCTGACTGTGTAGCAGTTGACTGCCCGGGATGCATGATGCAGATCAGAGGCGGACTTGACGCCCGTGATATTCCGATGGAAGTAAAGCACACTGCAACGATAATAGCAGAGAAGAGAGGGCTTAGATAAACTTTAGATGCAGAGAAAAGATGACAGACCACTGACACCGCGTTTTATCCTGCGGCTGGCGAACCCGAATTCCTGGCCTGCTTCTGTCTGTCCGGCGCTTTTCGCCGAGGTATGGTGCCTGCTTAGCGGCCTGGCGCTTTCGGCGATCCAGAACATTGCTTTCGTGATAGTGTGCGTCCTGATGCAGTCTTCGGTAAACACGCTGAATGACTACATGGATTACGTAAAGGGCGCGGACACCAGGGAAGACAATGTGGCTGTCGAGGATGCCGTTCTGGTTTACGAAAATGTAAACCCGATGTCGGTACTCCTGCTTGGCGTCGGATTCCTTGCGGCAGCAGCCCTGATCGGGATCGCGGCAAGCATATCCGCGGGATTCCTTCCGCTGATAATAGGTATCATCGGCGGGCTCGTCGTAGTTTTCTACTCATGCGGACCGACGCCGATATCCTACCTCCCTGCAGGGGAGATGGTATCCGGGTTCGTTATGGGAGGGCTGATACCGCTCGGGATCGCAGCGGCATCGGACAACCGCCTCCATCCCGCCATTCTCCTCTGGAGCCTGCCCTTCATTATTGGCATAGCGCTGATAATGATGAGCAACAACGGTTCCGATATCGAGAAGGACGAGAGGAGCGGGAGGAAGACCCTTCCGGTCATGCTTGGGAGAGGCCGGACGCTGAAGCTCTACCGCGTGCTGGTGATAATCTGGATGGCGCTTATAACCGTATTTCCCATTATCCTCGTCGGGAAATGGGGGATCGTAAGCCCGGTATTCTGGATAATCACAGCCGGAGGGCTCTTCAGGTTCCTGCTGACAGACGACCTTGATCCGGGGAACCGGATAAAGCGGATGAAGACGATAGCGGCAGCGAACCTGCTCGGCAATGAAGCCTATATTCTTGCCATAGCAGTATATCTGGCGTTCGCGGCTTAGCAGCGGGGCGGATGATGGCTAAAGAAGCAAAAAGCAGTCTTGTATACAGCGTGTTTCAGAACATTTCCGAGGGGTATGACAGAAAGAACGATCTGATCAGCCTCGGAATGCAGAGGGGATGGAAGAAAATGCTGACCGGGAGCCTGATCGAATGGCTTCCCGGGAAGGGAAAAATGCTTGATGTGTGCTGCGGGACCGGAGACATCGGTATCGCGGTCGCGGACAGCAGGCCGGATGTGCAGGTCACGTCAGCGGATTTCTCCCCCGCAATGCTCGAGGTAGCCCGGAGAAAAGCCGGGACCTTAAGAAACATCAGCTTTTACGAGGCGGACGCGATGGAACTCCCCTGGGAGGACGGAGCCTTCAATGCCAGCGCGGTATCGTTCGGGCTCAGGAACACAGCGGACTACCTGAAAGTCCTGCAGGAGATGGCAAGGGTCACGGCCCCGGGAGGGCGCGTGATGTGCCTCGACTCATTTGTTCCGAAGGCCCCCCTGGTACTTCCCTTCTACAGGCTGTATTTCATGCACCTGATGCCGGCTCTCGCCGGAGGGTGGAAGCACCGGAAGGAGTACAGGTGGCTCAGCGAGTCGACGGACAGGTTCATCAGTCCCGATGAGCTCGCAGGATTATTTGCCCAGGCAGGTCTTGTAAATGTAAAAAGGAAAAGCAGGCTTTTCGGTGCCTGTGTCCTTCTCTGCGGAAAGAAGCCGCGGGAGCGGCAGTCAGAGTAATTAAGTGTGCTAGGCACATTCAGCAATTAGATATTTGGCTCACAGGAGGAAATTATGAGCGAAGACAGAGATTTTGACGCCATAATAGTTGGAGGCGGACTGGCAGGTCTTTCGGCCGGCATAGTACTTGCAAATGCCGGGCTCGGAGTAATGCTCGTAGAGCGCGGCGACGAATGTGGCATGAAGAATATGACAGGCGGCCGTCTGTACGGCCACAGCCTCGAGAAGATAATCCCGGGGTTCGCAGAAGAAGCTCCTATAGAGAGAAAAGTCACTCATGAGAAAATTTCCCTGATGAATGAAAAAGGCTCTCTTGATATAGGTTTTAATTCCCTTAAGCTTAAGGATGCAGAGGAAGAAGCTTCCTACACCGTGCTCCGCGCGAAGTTTGACAGCTGGCTCGCATCCAAGGCTGAGGAAGCCGGCGTTGAGATGGTCACCGGTATCCGCGTTGATACCTGCCTTGTAGATGAGAACGGGGCTGTATACGGTATCGAGGCAGACGGAGATGAGATCACAAGCGACGTTGTTATCCTGGC
>JAIKVW010000018.1 GCA_024685315.1 Lachnospiraceae bacterium | reverse complement strand
GCAGCTCTTGAGGCCGGCGCAAGGGACGTCACGCTGATAGACGGGCCCGCTGCGGCAGCTCTCGGAGCCGGGATCGATATTTCGAGGGCCTGCGGGAATCTTGTAATAGATATGGGCGCGGGCACGACCGACATCGCGGTCATTTCCCTTGGTATGACGGTCTCGAGCAGGACCCTGAAGGTCGCGGGAAATGATTTCGACGATGTGCTTGTGCGCTACATGAGACGCGAGCACGGGCTCATGATCGGCAGCCAGACCGCGGAAGAGGTCAAGATCCGTATCGGCGGAGTCGCAGCGAGAGCCAAGGATCTCACGATGAACGTCAAGGGCAGGGACATGACTACCGGAATGCCCAGGACGGTCGAGGTCTCGGCGAATGAGACCATACGTGCTTTCAGGGAGAACGTAAGGCTTATAACGGAAGGCCTGCGCCAGGTGCTTGAGGACACCGGGCCGGAGCTTTCATCAGATATAGCGATGAGAGGCATACTCCTGACCGGCGGAGGGAGCATGCTCTACGGAATGGATGAACTCATAAAGGAAACCACCGGCATACAGACTATCGCGATCGACGATCCGATTTCGGTCACCGCGATAGGCACGGGCAGGTACATGGAGTTCATGGAAGAGAAAACAGCAAAGATGTAGTTAAGAGGTCCTGCCGAGAGGCAGGACCCTTTTGCAATTCGGAATTCAGCACGGAAAACGGCGCAGGGGATATCAGATGGAGCAGCTTCAGGGACAGGTGACCGGGGTCATCTATTACAACCAGGATAACGGATATACGGTTTTTGAGCTCACATCAGGTGACGAGGAGACCGTATGCACCGGGACTACCGGGGGGATCAATCCCGGGGAGTATGTCTCGGTTACGGGCGAGTATACCCAGCATCCTGTATACGGCCTTCAGCTGAAGGTCCGCGAGCTTACATATGCCGTGCCGGAGGACGAGGAGGCAATAGCGCTCTACCTCGGGTCCGGGGCGGTCAAAGGGATACGCAAGGCCCTGGCCGCGAGGATCGTGAAAAGGTTCGGAAAAGACACCCTGAGGATCATGGATGAGGAGCCGGAGCGCCTCGCCGAGATCAAGGGAATCTCGGAAAGGAAGGCCGGCGAGATCTATGCGAGCTTTCATGAAAGCCAGGGAGCCCGCCAGGCCATCATGCTCCTTGCAAAATATAATATTTCCGCGGTCATGGCGATCCGCATTTACAATCAGTACAAGGACGATACCGTAAGGATCGTCAGGGAGAACCCCTATAAGCTGGCCGAGGATATTAACGGAATAGGTTTCGGGACCGCTGACGAGATCGCGAGGAAAGCCGGATTCGAGCAGGATTCCCCGTTCAGGATAAGGAGCGGGATCATTTATGTGCTGCAGAGCGCGGCGGGAGCGGGGCATACCTGCCTTCCGGAAGAAGAGCTTACTGCACAGGCCGCAGATCTCCTGGGAGTTGCGGAGGAAGCGGTAGAAGACGAGCTTGCGGGACTCATGATGGACCGCAAGATCAAGGTGAAGCGCGGACAGGTCTTCCTGTCATATATTTACAGGATAGAGCTGGAGACCGCGGAGCTGCTCTGCGGCCTTGACAGGGATACGAAGGCCGACGAGAGGGAGCTTGAGAGGACCATCGCGAGGGTAGAAAAGGAAGAAAAGATCGACCTCGACGAGATGCAGCGCACGGCCGTAAGAGAGGCTGCAAGGAGGGGCGTGCTCATTGTTACGGGCGGGCCCGGTACCGGCAAGACCACGATCATAAAGACCGTTATAAAATATCTGGAATACTCCGGCATGGAGGTGCTTCTCGCCGCCCCGACCGGGCGCGCGGCGAAGCGAATGACAGAAGCGACCGGGATGGAGGCAAAGACCGTGCACAGGCTCCTTGAGGTCTCGGGCGGGCCTGAGCAGGACAGTGCCGCAGGCTTAGGGGCTTCCTCCGGAAGCGCGGGATCATTTGGCGGCCGCTTCGGAAGAAATGAGGATACGCCGCTGGAAGCCGACGCGGTGATCATCGACGAGACCTCGATGGTTGATATATTTCTCATGAACTCCCTGCTGAAGGCCATACCGGCCGGGACGAAGCTCATCCTGGTCGGAGACGCGAGCCAGCTCCCCAGCGTAGGGCCGGGGAACGTGCTGCGGGACATTATTGATTCCGGGGCGTTCAGGTGCGTTCAGCTTACCAGGATATTCCGCCAGGCGCTGGAAAGCGACATTATTAAGAACGCGCACCTGATAAATGAGGGCCTGGAGATACGGCTTGACAATAAGAGCAAGGATTTCCTCTGCGTCAAGAGAAAGACCGCCCCGGACATTCTGGGCGTGACGGTGCTGCTGATAAGGGACAAGCTTCCGGGGTACCTGGGAGTGCGTCCGGAGGACATCCAGGTCCTCACCCCCATGCGGAAGGGCGAGCTCGGGGTGGAAAACCTTAACAAGGTCCTGCAGTATTATCTTAACCCTGCGGCTCCGGACAAACATGAGAAGGAGTTCCACGGTGGCATTCTCCGGGAGGGCGACAAGGTAATGCAGATCCGCAATGATTACCAGCTCGAGTGGGAAGTCCGCGGAAGGTTCGGGATACCCGTAGATTCAGGGACCGGGGTCTTCAACGGGGACGCCGGGAAGGTCAAAGAGATCAATTCCTTTGCGGAGACCGTCTCGGTCGAATTTGACGAAGGAAGGATAGTAGAATATACATATTCGCAGCTCGATGAACTGGAGCTCGCCTATGCGGTGACCGTACATAAGTCCCAGGGCAGCGAATATCCGGGAGTGATACTGCCGATCCTTGCAGGCCCGAGGATGCTGATGAACCGCAATATCCTTTACACCGCGGTAACCCGCGCGGTCAAATGTGTGATGATCGTGGGTGATGAGGATACCGTGCAGCAGATGATTAGGAATGAGAGCCAGAACCGGAGGCACTCCGCGCTGTGCGGTATGATCAGGGACTCCGGCGCGGCGCAGAGCCTGCTTGAGAGTTTTGAATGACGGAGGTTCCTATGGAAATCAGATCAGTGCCGGCGGCTGCAGGGCGGCTGCTGGAAGGAATAGGGGACATAGTCTATCCCGCGGTATGCCCGGTATGCGGGGATAAACTGCCCTTCGCCCCGGCTTTTAGGGCAGGCGGAAGCCCCGCGAGGATGAGAGTACACGAAAAGTGCAGGGATTCCTTTATGCTGATAGAGGAACCCTACTGCCTCAAATGCGGCAAGCCTGTGCAGGCCGAGGGCGACGAGTACTGCTATGACTGCCTCCATACCGACCATCAATTTGAACGCGGAAGGAGCCTCTGGATCTATAGTGACGCCGCCGCGGCGTCGATATTTGCCTACAAATACGGAGGGCGGCAGGAGTACGCGAAGTTTTACGCGGAGGAAGTCTGGAGGAATCTTAAGGATTACATAAAAGACGCGGATCCCGACATTCTGGTGCCGGTTCCGATAAGCCCCGCAAAGCTTGCAGAGAGAGGCTTCAACCAGGCTGAGCTGATCGCCGGGAATATCGGGGACCTCGCGGGGATAAAAACCTACGGGGACCTGCTTTTCAGGGTGAGGAAGACCACTCCGCAGAAGGAGCTCGGGAGAAATGCGCGGCTCGCGAACCTGAGGAAAGCCTTCAGGGTCAGGGAAGACGCAGACATTCAGGGGCTTCGGATAATGCTGGTGGACGACGTATATACGACCGGGGCGACCGCGGACGCCTGCAGCCGGGCCCTCAAGGAGGCCGGAGCGGAACAGGTGTGGGTGCTCACGCTCTGCACGGGAGCGGGCGCGTGACAGAATTTTAGGTCAGAGCCAGGTTTCAGGACATAATAATTCAGTCCTTTGCGGTTCAATGTCAGAGCTGTAAATAATGAAATATCAGGACTTTTGAGTAAAGGAGAAACGAATATGGAATTAATACAGAGTTTTTCGGTAGATCATACCCTCATCGTCCCCGGCATATTTACAAGCAGGGTCGATAATTTAGGAGACTATTCGGTCACGACTTACGATGTCAGGCTTAAACGCCCTAACCGCGAGCCGGTCATCGACGTTGCGGCGATGCATTCGCTGGAGCATATTATTGCGACTTACCTGCGCAACGACCCGGACTGGAAGGACGAAGTCATCTACTGGGGCCCGATGGGGTGCCTCACTGGCTTTTACCTGATCCTGAAAGACAGCAGGGCCCCGCAGGAGATCTATGATCTGCTGCTGCGCGCCTTCCGTTCTGTAGATGAGGCGCAGGAGGTGCCCGGGGCAGCGCCGGTCAATTGCGGGCACTACCTTATGCACAATCTTGGAATGGCGAAATGGTATGCAAAGGAATTTGCGGATTACCTGGAAGCAAACGCGGGAAACCATGCTATCTTTGAATATCCGCAGACCGAACGGCTTGTGACGGATGACGGACAGCATTTCTATGACTCGTAATAAGGCAGGGCGAGGGTAATTCGATAGATTTAGAAAAACAGAAGCATCAAAAAAACGTCTCCTGACACATGGTTACAGGAGACGTTTTTTAATGTTTTTGATATCCGACAGCAGATCCCACACGAAGCGGTTGTTGTCTTCTCTTTTTTCGCCGCAGTCGATCTGCTCCATGTGCAGGATGAACCAGTCGACGAGCTTCCGGAACGGCGGGAGCATCCTGTAGAAGAACCCGCCTTTAAAGAATCTGCAGATGTCCAGCACCCGGACGTGCCACACTATTTCGGTTCCGAGGGAGCGCACGCTTATTCTGAGGGGATTGCCGTACTCCCGTGCATAAGCCTTTCTGATAAGGTAAGCCAGCTGCAGCCTGGCACCCCGACCTCTTTTAAGGTAATCCCGCAGCGGCTGGTTGATCGTGATATGCGCGGCGCCAGGCGTAAAACGCGTCTCGATCCCATGCATCTTATATTGCGGAATACTCATCTGTCCGGCCCTCTCTTTCCCAAAATCCTGTTAAATACATAATACTATAAGGCACCTTAGTTGGAAAGCTAATTTGAATGCCGCGGGCGGTACAATCGGTCCGGTATATGTTATAATATTTTCATAACAGTGAAACCTCACAGAAAATATCAGAATGCAGAAGATCGGAGGGATCAGCAGCGTGGAAGAGTATTTAACCAGATATCACGAGTGGCTTGACAAGCTTCCGGAAGGAAGCAGCCTGGCAGAAGAGCTGCGGGACATTTCCGGCAATGAAGAGGAGATAAAGGAGCGCTTTTATAAGGAGCTTGAGTTCGGGACCGCGGGTCTCCGAGGGATCTTAGGCGCGGGCACGAACCGGATGAATGTATACACGGTCGGCAGGGCTGCGCAGGGGATCGCTGATTACATAAAGGAAGCCGGCCCCGGGGCAATGGAGAAGGGCGTGGTGATCGCTCACGATCCCAGACATTTTTCCCGCGAATTCACCGAGCTTTCAGCGTCAATATTTGCCGCGAACGGCATCAATACCTACATATTCCCTGATCTCCGGGCCACGCCTGAACTTGCCTTTATGGTGAGACGGCTTGGGGCGGCCGCAGGGGTAAATGTTACCGCTTCGCATAACCCGGGAAATTACAACGGTTATAAGGTATACTGGTCGGACGGCTGCCAGGTAGGCTCTGAGATCGCGGACGGGATGACTGAAAAGATCCAGGCGGTGGACTATTTCTCCGGGATCCGGAGTATGCCTTTTGCTGAAGGCCTGGAGGGAGATATTATTACCATGCTCGGACCGGAGTACGACCAGGAGTATCTTGAACGTATAGAGAGCATGAGCATACACGGCGGTGATGTGCTTGACAGAGATATTCCCATAGTTTACACGCCGCTTAACGGGGCTGGCGCGATGCCTTTCAGCACGGTGATGGCAGACAAGGGCTTCACCAATTTCTATATGGTGCCGGAGCAGGCCGAACCGGACCCTGATTTCACGACCGTGGGATATCCGAACCCCGAATTCCCGGAGGCGTTTAAGCTCTCCGAGGAGCTTGCGGCGCAGATCGGCGCGGAGATAATCATGGCGACCGACCCCGACGCAGACAGGTTCTCGATGGAGCTGCGGGAGGCGGACGGCAGCTACAAGCAGCTTAACGGGAACCAGGTAGGATACATCCTGGTAAATTATATTCTTGAAGGCATGAAGGAGAACGGGACGCTTCCGGAAAAAGGAGCCATGGTGACTTCCATCGTGACCTCTACGCTCTCCTCCGAGATCGCCGCTTCCTACGGGGTGAAGATGTTCGAGGCTCTGACCGGATTCAAGAATATCTGCGGGAAGATCCCTTTCCTTGAGGAGAACGGCTACACGTATCTCTTCGGATACGAGGAGTCCGTGGGATACGCGCCCTGTCCGGACATCAGGGATAAGGACGGCATCTGCGCGGGAATGCTGATCGCCGAAGCTGCGGCCTATTACGGGAAGCAGGGAAAGACCCTGAGGCAGGTGCTCGATGAGATTTACGACAGGTTCGGCTGGTACAATGAGTACGAGACCAATCTGGTGCTTTCGGGGATCGAGGGCGCGGAGCGCATTAAGAGGATGATGGCCTGTGTGAGGAGCGCGCCTCCGGCTGAAGTCGCGGGGATCAAGGTCGTTAAGCTCATTGACTACAAGGACGGCTACGAGGACCTCCAGCCCACGAACGCTCTCAGGTTCTTCCTCGAGGACGGCAGCTGGTTCGCGGTAAGGCCTTCAGGGACCGAACCCAAGATCAAGTTCTATTTCTACACAAAGCAGGGCAGCGCGGAAGAAGCGGCACGTGTAAACGCCGCCATCGCAGACGAAGTCCTCGGGCTGATCAAAGCAGTACCATAGAAAGAAAGACAAATAATCAGCTCCTATACAAACCTAAAGGTTAACCGTATAGGAGCTGATTATTGTCTTTCCTTTGTTTCAAACCTCTCGATTTCCAAACTGAGAAGGCAGGTCGTGACCAGGACGAGGAAAACAACACCCCAGAGACGGTTAACCTTTAGGTTTGTCTCTGGGGTGTTGTTTATCCTAGTCCGTTTTGTTCTGGAGCTGTTTTGTCGCCTTGTTTTGTTCATGGCTTCGTCAGATAGCTCTTGTCCACGTAACCGGTCCTGCCGTCATATTCGATCTTCCACCACCACTCGCTTTCGGTGGTGTCGATGACCTTGACCTTAGTGCCGGTGCTGAGGACCTCGATAACTTCGCTGTTGATGTTCGGCTCGGTCCTGAAGTTGAGGTTGATGGTGACGATATAGACATCGCCCTCATCCTCTTCCTCGGTCTCGGCCGTTTCAGTCTCGGTCTCCGTATTTTCGGTCGGATCATATGCAGGGCGGCGGCGCGTCTCGGTCTGGGTCTCGGTTTCTTCGGTCTCGGTGGAATAGTAGGCATACTCATTCAGCGACCCGTTTACGGCGCGGACCGCGATGAAAATGAATATTGCCGCGAGGATTATATCTACCACGAAATAATGTTTGTATTTCGGCATTTCAATGCTCCTTAATGTTCATATTAAATAATGACAGGCTTATTATAACTCAGAATGTGCCGCGAGGTACAGAACAAAATTCAGAATCTCGAAAGAACCGCGATTTTTGGCAGAATGCGGGACCAATAAAAGAGTAATATTTATATCTCCGGGCAGTTTTTCCTGATATAATACTAGCGGAGCAGATCATAGAGACATCTCAGGATAAGATATATATGAAGAAACGTTTTGCCGCGGCAGCAATTCTTACGGGGCTGTCGCTTCTCGGCATGGCCGCGGGGAATTATTTCCCGGACCTCCTTTTTCCGTGGTACAGGGAAATGTCGCGCTTCCTGCTGGATATTATCTCGCGGGCCACGGCCTTTGTGCCCTTTGCTCTGTGGGAGCCCCTGGTCCTGCTGATTGCGGCAGGGATCATTACCTCGCTCATCCTGGTGATCGGGCAGAAACGCGGCCTGGAGGGGTTCCTTAAGTGGCTTGGCAGCACGCTCCTCACCGCGTCTATCCTTTTCTTTGCGTTCAACCTCCTCTGGGGGCTCAATCATTATGGGCCGGACCTCTCGGAAGAGCTTGGGCTTGAGGTTGGCGAGTACACTCTGGATGAGCTGAAAGAGGCCGTGCGCTACTACATGACCGAGGCGGAAAGCCTTGCCGAGACCGTGGAGAGGGACGAAGAGGGAGAGCTGGTGCACGACGACCTAAGAGAATGGATGGCGGAGGCCGGGAGCAGCTACGAGAAGCTTTCCGGTGAATACCATATATTCTCCGGGAGCACTGTGCCGGTGAAGAAGATGTCGGTCTTCTGGCTTTACATGAGCCACGCCGGGTTCACGGGGATATTTATCCCGCACACGGCCGAGAGCACGGTCAATCCGAACTCCGCCGTGATCGATCTTCCGTTTACGATGTGCCACGAGGCAGCCCACAGGTGCACGATCGCGAGCGAGGACGAGGCGAATTTCGCGGCTTTCCTGGCCTGCAGTGTTTCGGAAGACCCGGATTTCCGGTATTCCGGGTACTACCAGGCCTTCATCTCCGTCTACAACGCGCTCTATAAAGCCGACAGCACCGCGGCCTCGACGCTGTGGACGGAAGATTACGAGCTCCTGCGGCAGGATTGCAGCGCTGCGGGAAATCATTATCAGAAATATGAAGGACAGGTCCATAAGGCGGCGGAGAAGGTGAACGATACCTACCTTAAGAGCTATTCCGAGAAGAGCGGCGTTCAGTCGTACGGGGAAGCGGCCGATTACCTTATAGCCTGGTACTTTGAAAAATACAGGTGAGGGAAATGAAATTCAAACCAAAAGAAGACCTTTTAAGGCTTGCGGCGGTGCTTGCTGCGGCGGTGCTCGCCGGAGTCTGCCTGAAAACATTTGTCAAGGCTGCGGGACTTTTCCCCGGCGGCGCGACCGGAATCGCACTGCTGATCCAGGGAGCGGTCGCAAAGTATGCCGGGATCGATATCCCGTACACACCGATAAACCTGGCTCTGAACGTGATCCCCATCTATATAGGGTTTCGTTATATAGGGAAGAAATTCACTCTGTACTCCATGATCCTAATCGTCGTCATGGGCGTTGTGACTGACGCGGTGCCTGCATACCCGCTGACTGACGAGCCTCTGCTGCTAAGCATATTCGGAGGAATAATATTCGGCTTCGCCTCCTGCATCTGTTTTCATTTCGGGGCCACTACCGGAGGCTCGGACTTCATCGCGATCTTCCTCTCAAGAAGGAAGAACTACGACTCCTTCAATGTGACCCTGACGATAAGCATTATCATCCTGGTGATTGCGGGAATGATGTTCGGCTGGGACAAAGCGCTTTACTCGATCATTTACCAGTATGCCTCGACCCAGGTGATACATACTTTTTACAGAAGATACCAGCAGGAGACCCTGATCATCGTTACGGACCATCCGAACGAGGTCTGCGAGGAAATATTCAGGACGAGCGGGCATGACGCGACCATCCTCCACGGGGAGGGCGCCTATAAGCTCCAGCCCAAGGGCGTTATCTATTCCGTGGTGAACCGTGACGAATACAAGAGCGTGATCAACGCAGTCAGGAAGTCGGATCCAGGGGCTTTTGTGAATTCCGTAAAGACGGATTTCCTGAGGGGACGCTTCTATAACCGTCCAGAGGACTGAAGAGAGGCGGACAGCCTCTCTTTTTTAATATGCGGAGTCTGACGTGCATATATTCGAAGTTTTTATAAAAAAGACAACTATCATCTTGACAGAATAAAGGAAAGGTAAGATAATGAAATCAATGAACAAAATAGATTTCTGTTCATTGGTCAAATGGGATGTACCATTTGGGCAGAGGTATATCAACTTCTTCGGCTCTTATATATGGGCAGACCGCGGTAGCAGCAGAAAAAGATTATATTATCTTAAAAGATTAGCAGAGATTATTAAGAGTAGATATTAGAAACAAAGTGAGTAGAGAATAATGCCAAAAGCGTTTAACGAGACTGACAAAGAAATCATAAGGGAAGCTCTGCTGGATGCAGGAGAGTTTCTGTTTATCAAATTCGGCATTGGAAAGACGACGATTGAAGATCTGACTAAATATGTTGGAATCGGGAAAAGCACTTTTTATGCTTTTTATAATTCTAAAATAGACCTGTATCTTGATTTGTACAGACGTCAGAGAGAGAAACTTGTATCTATGGTAAACAGGGCCTTTATGTATAGGAAAGAGCCAGTCGGTGAGTTGATAACTCAATATCTAAGCGTGCTTCAGGAACTAATAAAAAGGGATCAGATATTATCCATGGTATATTCCCAGGAGGTCATGGCTGATTTGTACAGCAAGGGTGCTGAGAAGCAGTTGGAGTCTTACAATATCCAGGCAAACAGTGAACTCGCGGAGATAGTAAGCACATGGGAAGCTCTGAAAGACTCCAACAGAGAGATTAATTATGAGGTCCTAGCGGGAATGATACGGTCAGTGTCCTTTCTGAGATTTCATAAATTTTACATTGGAGATGGTATCTATGAAAGCGTTTCCAAAGCAGTTATTTCAGCCATTGCAGATTATTTTTCCTGAATCGATGAATAATGAAATCTGGTCTGGCAAAGAAAAGAACAAAGAGCTTCTTGCCAAATATAAAAAGAAGAAGCAGATTTTTTTGCCCGAACAATGACTCAAAAAGAAAAAAAGTCACTAAACGCAGATTCACAGCACAAGATCTGTCTCGCATCCAAAAAGTAACATGCATAATTATAACTTGAATTCTAAAAGGACAATTAGATTTTTAGGGAGGAGGGGGTGTCTTCTAAAAGAACAGTACTAGAAGAATAGTGAGGCCATAGTATGGAATTTGAATCAAAACAATCATTTTTTAGGAGGAAATTATGAAAAAACGAGTAGCTTTATTGTTAGTAGCTGCAATGTGTATTGGAATGACAGCATGTTCCGGTAATTCTTCTTCACCGTCAAATAACTCCAGCGCTTCTAAGGAAGAGACAAAGGCTCCTGAAGAAGACACATCAGAGACAACAACTGATGCTCCTGAAGAAGACACATCAGAGACAACAACTGATGGAGAACCAATCAAAATTGGTATTATTTATGAAGCATCCGGCAGCCTTGAAGACTGGGGAACTCAAGAGATTAATGGTCTTAAGCTTGGATTTGAGTATGCCACTAATGGAACAATGCAGATAAATGGTCGTCCCATTGAGCTGATCATTGAAGATTCGGCTTCTGATGCAAGTACGGCAACAGAAAAGGCTATAAAACTCTGTGAAACAGATGGTGTAGACATCCTCTGTGGAAGCACCAGTACTGCAGTCGCTCAGTCGGTCGAAGCCGTTGCACTGCAGTATAAGACCCCTTATTTTGTAGGCTGTGCAGCAGGCGATGCCATCTGCGGTGCAAACTATAACGATTATACATTTATGACAGGCCGTAACCTTTCTCAGGTTGCACGTGCTCTTGCTGGATCGCTTTCAGATCTCGGAGACAACTTTGCTCTTATGTTTGCTGACTATGCAGGTGGACATCAGTTTGCTGACGCATATAAAGAAGCAATGCAAGAGTTAAACCTTAACATCGTTTATGAGGAATACCCTCCGATGGATTGCCCTGATTTCACATCGTATCTGATGGCTGTCAAAGGCACAAATCCGGATGCTCTGCTGATCGCCTGCACCGGCAACAGCTTTGAGACAATACTTCCTTCACAGTTTAATGAACTTGGAATGAGCACCCTTTTCCCGCTTGTAGCAGATGTATCTGATACAGAAAGCCTTAGAGCACTTGGCATGCCCTCTGTTGGAATGAGAGGCTGCTGCATGTATTACTATTCCAACTATGATACACCTGAAAACAAATGGCTTGTTGAGCATCATCAGGCAGAATACGGTTCTCTTCCTGAACTTTGGACAGGTAACTCATTCACCTGCGCTATTGCAATCTGCACAGTGCTTGAAAACGCTGACTCTATTGATGCTGATACAATCATCCATACAGCTGAAGGCATGACATTCCGCGGAGTAAGAGGTGATTATCAGATCCGTCCTGAAGATCATATAACTCTGCAGGAGCTTCCTGTTATCGAGCTTGCAGACACAGGACTGGACTATCCTGAGCCGATTGTCATTAAGATGTTTACAGCAGATGAAGTAGCGCCTCCGATTAGAAACTAGTTAAAGGGGCGAATTGAGCTCTAAACATTAATTTGAGAAATGCTTTGGAGCCTCACGTCTGTAAGATGATGGGACTCCAAAGCAATCATTAAACAGGCCGGACACGTCAGGTTTTTCTGATGTGGGGCGGTCAGGAAAATCGAATTCGGCTTTTTAGGAGGATTCTTGTGAGTGAAAGTATCTTAAAGGTTCAGAACATAGGAAAATCATTCGGCGGTACAGAGGTGCTGAGGGATGTGTCTTTTGAACTTGAACGAGGAAAGTTCAAAACCATTATCGGACCAAACGGGGCAGGGAAAACCACCCTTTTCAATATTATCAGCGGAGTTATGAAGCCAACTTCAGGGAGTGTTTTTTTTGAAGGAACAGACATCACTGGAATGCCTACATATAAACTGGCGCAGATGGGCCTGGGAAGGTCATTTCAAGTTACTAATATCTTTCCCCGTTCTACGGTAATTGAGAACCTTCGTATTGTGGCTCAGGCCAAAAGCAACGCGAAGTATCAGCTGTTTCGCCATTATACAACATATAAGGATTTTTTGGATTTAGCAGACGAGATCCTGGTTCAAGTTAAACTGGAAGGAAAAGGTGATCGTCTGGCAAAGGATCTGACTCATGCTGAACAGCGGAAATTAGAGATCGGTATGCAGCTGGCCCTTAATAGTAAACTGATTCTATTTGATGAACCTACTGCCGGCGTTTCTGCAGAAGAATGTCCTGCTCTCATCGAGGTAATTCGAAATATTAAAAGAACTGGCGAACATTCCATTTTGCTTATAGAACATAAAATCGGTATGATCATGGACATCTCTGATACGATCGCCGTTCTTCATAACGGAGTACTGATTGCTGACGATGAACCCGAAATCATACGCAAAAACAAAGCAGTGCAAGATGCATATCTGGGAGGTGGGGCAATTGAATAATATTCTCACCATGGAATCAGTACATACATACATCAATCAGTTCCATATTCTGGAAGGAATTGACCTGAGTGTTGAGCGCAATACTGCAGCGGTAATTCTGGGAAGAAACGGAGCCGGAAAAACTACGACTCTGGAAACTATCATGGGGCTTAGACCTGCAAGTAAAGGAACTATCATTTTTGACGGGACTGATATTACAAAGATGGCAGATTATCAGATTCCTAAACTTGGAATCGGCTTTGTGCCGGAGAACAGGGACATTTTTACTGCGCTTACGGTTGAGGAAAACCTGAAACTTGCATGCAGGGATATGTCGACTTTCAACAATAATGTAGAAAATGTATTTCGCCTGTTCCCGGACTTAAAAAAATACTATAAAAAAGGAGCAGGCGTTTTGTCTGGAGGACAGTCTCAGATGCTTTCTATTGCCAGAGCTTTGATCAATGAAAACAAGCTGATCTTAATTGATGAACCATCAAAAGGCCTTGCTCCGCTGATTATTCAGGAAATTGTGCAGACTATCAAAGAGATTAAAAAGAGCTGTTCGATTATATTGGTAGAACAAAACTTTGAAATGGCATCCGCGATTGGTGATTATTATTACATCATGGAAAATGGAAAAGTAGTTCTTCGTTGTGATAAAAATCAGCTCGAGAACGATGATGAGATTAAGACCAAGTATTTGGGTATTTCATAGGAGGTGAAGTCATGATAGTTCAGCTGATACTCTTTAGCATTTCGTTGGCTATGGTATATTTTGTGCTGTCAGCCGGCTTCTCCTTAATATTTGGGTTGATGGACGTATTAAACTACGCCCATGCATCCTTTGTTATGTGGGGTGCATACTTTACTTATTTTGCATACCAGAGAACCGGCAGTTTTATACTGGGACTGCTGATCGGTATCGCAGTAGGCGTAGCGGTTGGCACAGCAATCGAAGTGTTCTTGATCAGGAACATCAGAGGCGATCAAACCAACCAGCTCCTCCTGACTTTCGGCCTTATTTATATCATGAATGAGCTTGTAAAAATATTTTTTGGCACAAGCACTATCTTTCCTAACAGGCCCGCTTTGTTCCAGAAGAGTATTCCAATGGGCGATCTTGTTTTCCCGGTATACAGGCTCATATTGATTATTATGGGCGTGGTTGTATATATTCTTCTAATGCTCTTGATCAACAAGACCCGTTTAGGTATGACCATCAGGGCCGGCACTGAAAATCCTAAGATGGTAAGGGCTTGCGGTATTAATATACGTAATATTTTTACTATGTCATTTGGGATCGGCATTTTCCTTGCAGCATTGGGCGGAGGATTGGCTTGCTTCTTCCTGGGGCTATATCCGGATCTGGCCAATGATCAGCTTTTCAATATTCTTGTTATCGTTATCATCGGCGGAGTCGGGAGTATTCAGGGAACATTTGTGGCCAGCATTCTGATAGGACTGACGCAGTATTTTGTCGGGTATTATTTCCCTGTTCTTTCTATGGCTGCAAGTATGATCCTTATGGTCATTATCCTGATCATTAAACCCACGGGACTATTTAAGGCAGGTGCGAGCAATGAATAATAAATCAAAATTACTTGTTCCGGTAATCGTTCTGATCGCAATAATAATTGCTTACCCATTTGTTGTAGGACAGGCTGGGTATTATTTGTCGGTTGCAATGAAAGTCTTGATCATGGTCATTTTTGCGGAAAGCTATAATCTCCTCCTCGGATATACCGGAATCGTTTCACTAGGCCATGCACTGTTTTTCGGACTAGGCAGCTACATTTCTGCGATTCTTATGTTGAGATATCACTGGAATTTCTGGCTGACGCTCATTCCTACGGTAGTTGTTTGCGTTCTAGCTGCAGTTGCAGTCGGACTTTTAAGCCTGCGCGTTAAGGCTATCTACTTTACAATGCTTACTCTGGCTTTAGGACAGCTGCTTTTCGTTGCTGCGAATAAAGCCTACAACTTTACCGGAGGTGAAGACGGTCTCCCTGGAGTACCTGGTCTGTTTCAGAGCAAGACAGCTTCCTATTATGCCATTGCGGCTATTACGATCGCAGTTATTGTCCTTCTCCGCAAATTTGTGTCATCTCCGACCGGAATGGTGCTTCAGGCTATCCGTGAAAACGAAATGCGCACAAAGATCATCGGCTACAATGTGCTGAACTATAAGTTGATCGTATTAGTTTTGTCCGGAGCCCTGGCAGGCATTGCAGGTTCACTATACGTAACCTATAGCGGAATCGTATATCCGGCTTTGGCCAGTTCAGAAAGGACAATGGAAGCGATTTTTATGTGTGTGATCGGAGGAACCGGAAATCTTGCTGGTCCTGCTGTTGGCGCTTTCATTGTAGTGGTAGCCAGCACTATACTTAATAACTTCACCAACCGTTGGCTTTTATTCTTCGGTATCGTGTTTGTTGTAGTTATTATGTTCATGCCTACCGGTATTACAGGTATCCTTAGCGGCAGAAAAAAGAAAGAAAAGGATATCGAGACGGAGCTGGTAAATTAAGCTAAAACGATATCTGATTCGCATAAGATTTTGAAAAAGAATTAGGGAGGGATAATAATGGGTGATAAGTGCGGAATTGTAGGATTTGGCGTGTGCTTTCCATCCTGTTACAGGGATTATCACGAATTATCGCGTCTGACAGGTGCTCCTGAAGAAGTCGTAGTTAATAAAATGGGCATGGACGGAGTCTTTTATGCAGGGCATGACGATCACACCAGCACACTTGCCATTAAGGCTGCTGAAGATTGCCTGAAAAACACAGGTGTTGATCCTAAAGAAATAGATTTAATTATTTATTTCGGGGAGAACTACGGAGACTATATGATTTATTCCATCGGACCAGCAGTACAGGCAGCTATCGGTGCTGTAAATGCTTCTGTATATCAGGAAGAATGCAAATGCTGCTCGGCGATTCCTGCACTGCAGCAGGCCAAGATGTATATCCAGACTGATCCAGATATACACACCGTTATGCTGGTCGGCGGATACAGAAATAATGACAGGGTTGATTATTCAGACAGGAGCCTGTCATTCTTCTACAATTTGTCTACCGCCGGGGCTGCCTGCATCATAAAGGAAGATTTCCCTGACAGACAGATCCTTGGATGTTCTTGTTTTACAGATGGAAGATTCCACGATGCCATTGTGATTCCGGGTGGCGGGACCAGAGAGCCGTTTACAGTAGATAATATACAGGATCCTTATATCCAATCATTTAGGTTGGTACATCCTGAAAGTTTCCGTGATGATCTTGGAGCGGTTACCTACACCCATCTCGCAGGAACGCTTGAAAGAGCACTTAAAAAATCAGGATATACATTTAAAGACTTAGATTATTATATCCCGCTTCATATGAATCCTAAGGCTCAGAAGACTATTTGCGAGATGATAGGGCTTCCTCTGGAAAAGGCCTACTATCTGAGGAAATATGGACACATGGGTCAGCTGGATATGCTGATCGGGCCAGCTATGGCCGAAAAAGAGGGATGCATTAAAAAAGGGGATTTGGTCGGACTCGGCACAATGGGTATCAGTTATACATGGGGAAGTGCGGTTATCCGCTGGTAAGAAACCGTATTTTTTGGCCAAACAATGACTGAAAAAACTATTTGACCATAAACATATGAATGGGGTGTTAGTAAATGAATGATGTTAATGAATGATGTTAAATGTGGTATAGTAGGTTTTGGTTTTGCATTCCCGGAGACTGTTCGTACTTATGAAGACATTTCACAGCTGTCAGGAGTTCCTGCAGAAGTGGTAAGAGATAAGTTTGGTATTAATAAGATCTATTATCCCGGAAATAATGAACAGACTTCAGATCTTGCAGTTGCTGCGGCAAAGGATTGCCTTGAAAAGACCGGAGTAGATCCAGAAGAGATCGATCTTATAATATATTTTGGCGAGAATTATGGAGACTATGCTTATGTGTACTCCATGGGGCCAAAGATCCAGTACGAGATCGGTGCAAAAAATGCCTGGTGTTATCATGTTGAAAGCAAGTGCGGTTCTGCGATCATAGGCATGGATCAGGCCAGGAAATATATGCAGACAGAAGACTCTATAAATACGGTACTTCTTGTTGGCGGATACAGGAACGTTGATCTTGTAGATTATAAAGATAAATCTGTTTCATTCCTTTTTGATGTATCCTGCGGCGGGGCTGCATGCATTCTGAAAAAAGGTTACGAAAGAAGGAACTTCCTCTCGGCAGGAGCCATTCTTGACGGATCGTTCTCAGAGGCGATTGTTGTACCTGGAGGCGGTACCAAACGTCCTTTTACTCCTGAAAACATAAGCGATCCATATCTGCATTATTTCCGTCTGGAAGATCCAGATGCGTTCCGCGACAGGCTTGGGAAAGTAACGCTGACAAATCTTGTGAAGGCTGAGGAGATCGCCCTTAAGAAGCATGGCCTGACACTTAAGGATCTTGATTTTGTATGCGTACTTCATATGAATGCTAAGAGCCATAAAATGCTTTTCGAACTGCTGGATATGCCTTTGGAAAAAGGCACGTATTTAAACGATTTCGGACATGTTGGCCAGCTTGATCCGCTGATTGCTCTTAACCTAGCTGAAGAAAAAGGTATGGTAAAAGTGGGCGATCTGATCGGTGTTATCGCAATGGGATTTGGATACATTTGGAATGGCGGAGTTATCCGCTGGTAATTTGCATTCACAGTAGAGCGGCTGCGCGCATTATATTCTTTTCTCCTTAAAAAGCAGCCAAGAGGTGTGACCTCTTGGCTGCAAATCCCCCAAAAGCATTGAGGATTTTGGGGGGCGAAGAAATCTAAAATGCGCTCCGGTAGCAGTGCAAAGCAGTATTGTTCGGAAGGCAGAAGATAGTAGCATCGCGTTGGCATTATTGCTGCATTGAACGGCAGTTAAACTGCGGGAGGCTGTTGACGAATTGGCCTAATATAAGTTACATTAATATATATATATATATTGAAAGGACGGGTAGCTTATGCCACGGCACTTTTCAGAAAAAGAGAAAGTTCTAATTCGTAAGCAGCTGATTGAAACCGGATTGGAGATGTTTGAGAAGTATGGTGTCAATAAGACTAATATTTCTGATATAACATACAAGGTAGGGATAGCTAAAGGGTCCTTTTATAACTTCTTTGCCTCCAAGGGTGATCTGCTTATGGAGATATATAGCGAGGAACGGCAGAAGGTCCAGTTAAAAGCGGTGAAGCTTTTCCAGAACAGCGATGAAGATATCGACATTCTGATCAAGAAGCACACGAGTTTCTTAATGGACGCTAAGAAAAAGCGGCCTATTTTAAACCTAATATATGATAATGACGCGCTGACGATGATAACTGACCGCTCGGTCCGCACAAGGCTTCTTGCATATAATGACCTGATCAATGACCAGATGACGGAAATGATCCAGGAGTGGATGGATAGAAGAGGGCATTATAATGTGGATGCTAGGATTGTTACATCCATGCTCAGGTCGATTTCATTTCTTCAATTTCATGATTTCGCAATTGGTGAAGATGTCTATAATCAGACAGTGAATGCGATTGTGGATGCTATCTCAATGTATGTGAAGTATTCCCAAAAAGAAGAATAATAATAAACATAGGCTCTGGGAAATGGAAGATAGCCAGAGGCTTTTTACAACAAAAGCAATGAATGAAAATGATTTTCCACCGCAAGTCAATTGGAGGTTAAAAATGAGTTCAGTTTATTTTGAAGAATATAAATCAAAACTCCGCAGTCCCAGCGAGATAATAAAGATGATACAGGATGATTATTATATCAGTGCAGGTCAGGTGGCAGGAGGCCCTGCGACCCTTCTTTCCCATCTGCACGAGGTAAAAGGACATGCTAAAAATGTGCATTTACAGGCGTCCCTTATGCTGGGAAGATTTCCGTTTCAGGAACCTGAATATGCTGATGCCATAGACTACGAAGCCTGGTTTTACGGCGCTGTGGAGAGAGGGATGCATTCAAACGGGAATATGTCATTTATGCCTGCAGATCTCAGCCGCACCGCATCAGGGAAATTGAGCTGGCGGAAGCCCAAGATGTTCTGGGGAGTGTCGTCGCCTATGGACGAGCATGGCAACCTGAACGTATCCTTTGGTATCGCCTATGAAATGGAGATGCTTGAACAGGCGGATATTGTAGTGCTGGAGGTTAATCCAGGCGCGCCGCGAACTTTCGGTGAGAATACCGTTAATATCAGAGACGTTGATTTTCTGGTGGAAAGCGAGTTTCCTGTTTATGCCAGTACCCCGTCTGTTCCAGGAGAGACGGATCTCAAGATTGGCCGATATATCGCTGATCTTGTTGAAGATCGTTCAGTTATCCAGCTTGGCATCGGGAACATTCCGGATGCAGTGGCAACGAGCCTGAAGGACAAGAAAGATCTGGGGGTTCATACTGAGATGATCACAGAATCTATGGCAGAACTGTATAGACTTGGCGTCATAACTAATAAATATAAAAATATCTACAAGGGAAAGCTGGTAGGAACCTTTGTCTTTGGAAGTGAAAAGCTGTACCAGTTTGTTAATAACAATCCGGTAGTCGAGCTGAAACGAGGCAGCATCATTAATGATCCATTCGTTATTTCTCAAAATGATCTGGCCGTCAGCATTAATACCTGTGTACAGTTAGATCTGACTGGACAGGTGGCCTCTGAATCTATCGGTCCCAGGCAGTACTCAGGTACTGGGGGACAGTTCGATACAGCTTTCGGTGCACAGCGGTCAAAGGGAGGAAAGTCCATCATCGCACTGCACTCTACAGCTAAAAAGGGAACTGTTTCAACGATTGTACCCCATCTCGCGGAGGGGACGGTGGTGAGCCTTTCCAGGAACAATGTTGATTATATAGTTACAGAGTATGGTGTGGCTTGCCTTCGCGGCAGATGTATCAGTGAGCGAGTGGACGCGCTGATACGAATTGCCCATCCGGATTTTAGGGAAGAGCTAAAGAAGCAGGCTGATGAACTGAAAATATGGTAAATACATAGAAACAGGCGGAATCGGAAATGTATTTTTTGTGATTTGCGGATCGACTCTTTCAGGGCAAAGGCTTCTACACTTTGCCCTGTTTTTTGTTGTGCATTATAACATAGTATACTATTAAGGCCCCTACAGATACAAAAAGTTTATTGACTAAAGACGGGGCGGTATGTTATAGTGGTAAGGCTATCAGTGAAAATAGCGCTTTTTTTCGTGTCCTCTTTATTTGACAGGAAGGGCTTCCGACCCAGAGGCACCGGCCCGGCATGAGGAAGGCACGCAGAACTGCGCAGGCAGGCGGGAACAGCGAACCCGGCTGCCGGAACAAATTGAAGAATCGGAGGTGGAGGTCGTGCGTGTAAGGATTACACTTGCCTGCACAGAGTGCAAGCAGCGCAATTACAACATGACAAAGGACAAGAAGACGCACCCTGACAGGATGGAGACAATGAAATATTGCAAATTCTGCAGGAAGCATACTATGCACAGGGAAACCAAGTAAGGCAGCGGTGACAGACATATGAGCAATCAGAAAAGCAATGCTGTGAAGGCTTCTGAGGGCAGCAGATCTGGTTTCTTTAAATCAGTTAAGGCCCAGTTCAGAAGGATCATCTGGCCGAAAAGGCAGGATGTTGTATCGGAGACGGTAGTAGTCCTGGTCATTTCAGTAATACTCGGGATCATTATCGCTCTGCTTGACAGAGGACTGCTCTCGTTTGTTGACCTGCTCATCGGAATTTAATGTAAGGGCGTAAGAATGGCGAACGATTATATTCCGGAGCCCCAGTGGTATGTAGTTCATACCTACTCAGGCTACGAGAACAAAGTAAAAGTTAATATCGATAAGTCAATCAAAAACCTTAATCTTGAAGACCAGATACTTGAAGTGCTTGTTCCAATGGAAGAAGTCGAGGAAGTCAAGAACGGCGTGAAGAAGCGCGTCCAGAGGAAGCTTTTCCCCGGGTACGTTATCCTTCACATGATCATGAACGAGGAGACCTGGTACGTAGTCCGCAACACCCGCGGAGTTACAGGTTTCGTAGGACCTGAGTCAAAGCCCGTTCCGCTTACTCCTGAAGAGATCGCTCCTTTCGGGGTCCATATTAATGAAGACGGAAGCCCGGTCGAGGAGGAGAAGAAACAGATCGTTATCGATCTCGAGGTCGGAGACACCGTGGCCGTTATCAGCGGCGCATGGGAAGGCAAGGAAGGCGTAGTACGCTCGATCAATCCTGCCAAGGGAATAGTTACAATAGGTATCGACATCTTCGGAAGAGAGACAGCAGTAGAGACCAGTTTCCTTGAAATTAAAAGAATCTAGAAGTTATTTGTCCTGCAGCATCCGCTGCGGGCTGTGGGAGGGCAAACCCCGCAATTACCACATTTTAGGAGGTGCCGATAATGGCTAAGAAAGTAACAGGTTACATTAAGCTTCAGATCCCCGGCGGCAAGGCAACACCTGCTCCCCCGGTAGGACCGGCTCTTGGACAGCATGGCGTTAATATCGTCCAGTTCACCAAAGAGTTTAATGCAAGGACCGCAGATCAGAACGGAATGATCATTCCCGTAGTTATCACGGTCTACGCGGACAGAAGTTTCAGTTTTATCACCAAGACTCCGCCTGCTGCAGTTCTTCTCAAGAAGGCCTGCAATATCGAGACTGCATCCGGAACTCCGAATAAGACCAAGGTCGCTAAGATCTCCAAGGATGAAATTCGCAAGATAGCAGAACTCAAGATGCCTGACCTTAACGCAGCTACCGTAGAGGCAGCCATGAGCATGGTCGCTGGTACCGCGAGAAGCATGGGCATTGAGGTCGTTGACTGAATAGAGCCTTGAATATTAAGGCATAACCGGTGGGAGGGTCGCTCCCGATATTACCACAAGGAGGATTAAAATGAAAAAAGGTAAGAGATACCTCGAGTCTGCCAAGCTGGTAGACCGTACAAATCTTTACGATGTAAATGAAGCAATCGGACTTATCAAGAAGACCGCAAGCGCAAAGTTCGACGAGACCGTTGAGGCTCACATCAGGCTTGGCGTTGACGGACGTCACGCTGACCAGCAGGTCCGCGGCGCCGTTGTTCTTCCTCACGGAACCGGCAAGACCGTCAGGGTCCTTGTATTCGCGCAGGGCGATAAGGCATCTGAGGCTGAGGCAGCAGGAGCTGAGTACGTCGGCGGTATGGAATACGTTGATAAGATCATGAAAGAGAACTGGTTCGATTTCGACGTTGTAGTCGCAACGCCGGATATGATGAAGTTCGTTGGACGTCTCGGACGTGTCCTTGGTCCCAAGGGTATGATGCCTAACCCCAAGTCCGGCACCGTTACCATGGACGTGGCTAATGCCATCAAGGATATCAAAGCCGGTAAAGTTGAGTACAGGCTTGACAAGACCAACATCATCCACTGCCAGGTCGGAAAATGCTCGTTTACGGAAGAACAGCTTGCCGATAACTTCAACACACTGATAGGCGCGATCATCAAGGCTAAGCCTGCAGCTGCAAAGGGCCAGTACCTTAAGAGCGTAACGCTCGCCTCCACAATGGGCCCCGGAATCAAGCTGAACACGGCTAAACTTTGAGGTTGACAGCAAATTACAGCTATGTTATATTAATCTCCGCCGGGATGATAATCCCGGCGGGATAAAACAAACTGCCAGAGACAGCAGGTGCCGAAAGGCGTAAGGGATGACCGCCTGCCGAGGGAGTATCAGGATATGCGTCCTCTGTATGGACGCTCATAGAATGACTACTATACTTCCTCATCGGCTAATGAGGGAGTTTTCTTTTTGGCAGGAACCACGAAACTTTAAGGAGGTATGCCACATGGCAAAAGTCGAGATCAAACAGCCGATTGTTGACGAGATCTCCGGTTTTATTGCAGACGCGCAGTCACTTGTGCTTGTCGACTACCGCGGACTTACCGTAGAGCAGGATACTGTTCTTCGTAAGAGCCTCAGGGAAGCTGACGTGCATTACAAGGTGTACAAGAACACCCTGATCAAGCGCGCTATCGCCGGAACTCAGTTTGAACAGATCGCGGATCTTCTTGAAGGACCTACAGCTGTTGCAGTAAGCAGCAGCGACGCTACAGCTCCCGCAAGGGTACTTGCGAAGGCAGCTGAGACCATGGATAAGCTCGAGATCAAGGGCGGCGTGGTCGAAGGCGTTCTGTACGATACCGACAAGCTCAAGGATATCGCGAAGATCCAGAGCAAGGAAGTCCTCATTGGAAGACTGCTCGGTTCAATGAAGTCACCTATTTCCAACTTCGCACGTGTTCTGAATCAGATCGCAGAGAAGAACGGCGGCGGAGCGCCCGCAGCAGAAGAGACCGCAGAGGCTCCTGCAGAAGCATAATTAAGAATCATAACGGAGGAATATTAAAATGGCTAAGTTAACCACAGCTGAATTTATTGATGCTATCAAGGAATTATCTGTTCTTGAATTAAATGAACTCGTAAAGGCTTGCGAGGAAGAGTTTGGCGTATCTGCAGCAGCAGGCGTTGTAGTTGCAGCAGCAGGCGGCGAAGCAGCAGCAGCTGAAGAAGAGAAGACCGAATTTGACGTTGAGCTTACCGAAGTTGGTCCCAACAAGGTCAAGGTCATCAAAGTCGTTCGTGAGCTTACCGGCCTCGGTCTCAAGGAAGCTAAGGACGCTGTTGAGTCCGCTCCGAAGGTACTCAAGGAAGCAGTCAGCAAGGAAGACGCTGAAGCAGCTAAGGCTAAGCTCGAAGCTGAAGGCGCAAAGGTTACAATCAAATAATTTAACCTCACATCATACTAAAGCCCCGTGCTCCGCACGGGGCTTTTTGCGTGCAAAATGAGCCATGCAGGTACAGACCGGGATACGGCCGAGGCGAGCTCGCTCAGCCTCGGCCGTATCCCGGCCTGTACCTATACGGCGAATGCCGCTACAGCGGGAGACCGCAGGCCTCGAGTTTGTCTGCATTGCTCATTGGCTGAGCGGCATCAGCGAGCACAAATAAAGAGCATGCTCAGAGATTCGCGGCATTGACTTTGGTGCTCACATATCGTATACTCATGCTATGGTAGGGTAACTGTGCCCTTTTTCGGCGAGCACCGCCGGAGAAGCGCAAGGCATTCAGCGATATTTGTCACAGAATATCTGTTTGTAAGAAAAACAAGGATCGGAGGTACTGGGATTTGAGCAGTGATTATACCAATAAGACAGGCGGCACCGGGAGCAGAAGACCTTTTGACGATGACGAATTCGACTACAGAAAAGAAATAGAAGAGATCGAGAAGCAGGAGCGTGAAGACGCCGAGAGAAGGAAGCTGAAGGAGCAGGCGCAGGAGAAGCTTGCTGCCGAGCGCGCCGCAAGAGCATCCGAGCAGCGCCCGGAGAGCGCATCTTCTGTTAAGAAGACTTCGCGCAGCCAGGGCAGCACCGGGAACGGCGGCAAGAAGAGCCGCAAGGGCCTGATCGCCGTCATTATTATAATAATCGCGGCGGTCGCGGGGTATTTCGGGTACAGTTCCTGGCAGAGCAGGAACAGGCAGGCCGAGCAGCAGGCCGTGACTGGGTTTAAGGACAAAGTAGCTGCGTTTGTGTCCGACAAGCTGGACGGGCAGGAGCTCGGCACTCACGAGCAGTATTTTACTGATTTTATCGAAGAGTGCAATACCGCCGCAGAGAATTCGGACCTTACCGCGATCGCGGATCTCGAAACTAAATTCGCGGAAGTTGAGGCAGAGTACGAGGCAGTCCTCGCGGGCAAGGAGAAACTCACCGGTGTCGAGGACGCATTCAAGAGCCTTGCAGGCAGATACACCGTGACCGATGACTACAAGGCAGTTTTCGACGAGCTCAGGGCCGACATCGAGACCGCAGTAAAGGATGTTGATTACAGCGGCATCGAGGACTTCGCGAGCAGGATCTCAGGTCTGGAAGTCAACCTGCGGAGCAGCAACCAGGCCCTGGTGCAAACGCTCAGGAACGGGATCGCGGGCTTAAGCATTGATGAGAAATACATAACCAATTCCGAGAGCGCAAAACTTGATACCTATGCCGAGGACGCAGAAGCGCTTGAAAAGAATGATCCTGTCGACTATGCCGCTCTGACAGCCCTCCTGACCGAGTGGAAGGCATACGCCCAGAGCCTTTCGGACAAGATAGCTTCCCAGAAGGAAGAGGAACAGAGGATAGCCGAGTCGATCGCCGCTGAGGAAGAAGAGTCCAGGCGTATCGAAGAGAGCATTGCGGAATCCAGATGGATCGAGGAGAGCATCGCCGAGTCTATAGCAGCCGAGGAATCAAAAGCAGCAGAGGAAGCCGCAAGGAAGGAATCCGAGGAAGCTGCGAAGAAGGAGTCTGAAGAGGCAGCGAAGAAGGAGTCCGAGGAGGCTGCGAAGACGCCTGAGGAAGTCCTGGCAGAATACCCTGAAGCCGCTGCGGTATACGAGAAGTATAAGAACACCTACATTTTCTCGGAGAGCAGCTCCAGGTACCTTACCGAAGACGAAGTCAAGGACATGGACAGCTACACCCTCATGATAGCGAGGAACGAGATCTACGCCCGCAAGGGACGCATTTTCTCCTCGCCCGACCTCAAGGCTTATTTCGAAGCGCAGTCGTGGTACAGCGGGACACTTTCCCCTGAAGATATTACCGAATCCATGATAAACCAGTACGAAAAAGCGAACCTTGACCTCATACTGAAGTACGAATAGACCGGGAAGAACATGAATTTTAAAGGGAACGAGGTGCTGAGCGTGGGTATCGACATCGGCACTACCACCATGAGCATGATAGTGAGCAGGCTGGAGATGAAGAATACAGCCGCGAGCTATATGGTGCCGGAAGTCAATATCACCTCTAAGAACATCATTTACAGAAGCGGCATCTACATGACCCCGCTGATCTCCCGCACCATGCTCGACGGGGAGAAGATAAGCCAGGTCATAGCGGACGAATACCATAAGGCCGGGATAAAGCCCTCGGACGTTGATACCGGAGCGGTCATCGTGACCGGTGAATCCGCGCTGAAAGAAAACGCGCGTGTGCTCATCGAACAGCTCAGCAGGTTTGCCGGAGATTTTGTGGTCTCCACCGCAGGCCCTGATCTGGAATCGATAATAGCTGGCAGGGGTTCCGGAGCCGAAGAGTTCTCAAAGAAATACGGCTGCACCGTGGCCAACCTTGATATCGGCGGCGGGACCACCAATATCTCGGTATTCTCATGCGGCGAGCTCCTTGGCCAGACCTGTCTGGACGCCGGCGGAAGGCTTGTGATCTATGATCCCGCGAGCCGGAGGATAAGCTATGTCAGCAAAAGGCTGAATGACGCGGCGGCTCTCTACGGGGCTTCTTTCTCAGAGGGAAGCATCGCCGATGAGCTGACGCTGCACCGCGCCGCCGGATTCCTGGCGGACGCGATAATCGACAGTCTTAGATTCTCTCACCGCGAGATCACGAGGGTCACCACGACCTCGGGCAGCAGCCCGCTAGTGCTCTCCGATCCCGTGCAGTACGTCTCCTTCTCGGGAGGAGTCGCCGACTGCTACTACAATGACATAAATGACGTCTATACCTACGGAGACCTCGGCCCCGCGCTCGCCCAGGAACTGAAAAAGCGCGTTCCGGGAGAGGGATTTACGGTCATCCGCCCGACCGAGACGATAAGGGCGACCGTGGTCGGCGCCGGGACTTACATGACAAATGTCAGCGGCAGCACGATATCCTACAACGAAGACATTTTCCCGATAAAGAACCTGAGCGTGCTCGTGGTCAGCCCGGACTCCGAGGAACTGCTTTACAGGGGAGAACCCGGGAAGCTTATAGAGGAGCTGCGCTGGTACCTCGGACAGAGTCAGCAGGACAACGCAGCCATCTGCATTAAAGGAAAAGAAAAGATCAGCTACGGCGAGCTCCGGAACCTGGCGGAAAGCCTCCTTGAGACCGACCGCAGTGCGATAGACCGGGCCCTGCCGCTGATAATCATCTGCGAGAACGATATGGCTAAGGCGCTCGGCATGGTGATCAGGCGCAGCGCAGGGATACAGAAGAGCATACTTTGCCTGGATCGCATCAAAGCGCGCTCCGGCGACTACATTGATATTGGATATCCCGTGATGGACGGGATCGCGGTGCCTGTTGTTATCAAGACACTTATATTCGGCTAAAGGGAACTTCAAATGAGACTTAAATCACTGGTCGGGGGCAAAGTTTATTCCTTCGGCTCCATAAAAGAAGTCCTTGGAAGGGCAAATGAGCTTAAGTCCGGGGACATGATGGCCGGAATAGCGGCGAGGAGCGACGCCGAGAGGATCGCTGCCAAAGATGTGCTCTCCGAGATGCTCGTTTCGGACATCAGGAATGCTCCGGTTGTGCCCTATGAAGAGGACGAGGTAACGCGCCTTAACCAGGACGGTGTGGACGCGAGGGTCTATGAGAAGATCCGAGGATGGACCATCTCCGACCTAAGGGAATACATCCTGTCCGAGAAGACAAGCGAAGAGGACATTAAAGTCCTGCGGCGCGGGCTTACCTCGGAGGTGATCGCGGCGGTATGCAAGCTGATGTCGAACCTCGACCTCATTTACGCCGCAAAGAAAATGCCGGTGCAGGCTACCTGCAATACTACCTGCGGCGGCACGGGGATACTCTCGACCCGCCTTCAGCCGAACCACACCCTTGACGGCATCGAGGGCATACGGGCTTCGACATACGACGGGCTCAGCTACGGCTGCGGCGACGTGCTCATCGGGCTCAACCCGGTAAATGATTCCGTAGCCGGGACCTCGGAAGTCCTGAAGCTTTTCGACGAGATCAAGAATACATTTGAAATACCCACGCAGATCTGCGTGCTCGCACATATTACCACACAGATAGAGGCCGTGAAGCGCGGCGCGCCCTGCGACATGATCTTCCAGAGCATCGCGGGCAGCGAGAAAGGAAATTCTGCTTTCGGATTCAGCGCAGAGACGGTAAGGGAAGCGCTCGCGCTCCTCAGGGAGAAAGGCACCGCGAAGGGGCCGAACGTGCTCTATTTTGAGACCGGCCAGGGCTCGGAGCTTTCCTCCAATGCTCATTTCGGAGCGGACCAGGTCACGATGGAGGCGCGCTGCTACGGATTTGCGAAGCCCTTTGATCCTTTCATGGTGAACACCGTGGTCGGATTCATCGGGCCCGAATTCCTGTACAACAGCAAGCAGGTCATCCGCGCAGGGCTTGAAGACCATTTTATGGCGAAGCTTACCGGGATCCCCATGGGATGCGACTGCTGCTACACCAACCACATGGACGCGGACCAGAACGATATCGAGAACCTCGCGGTGCTCCTTGCCGCCGCAGGCGTAAACTATATACTTTCCGTACCCTCGGGGGACGACGTGATGCTGAACTATCAGACGAACTCCTACCACGACATCATGGCCGTCCGCAAGATACTTGGATATCACCCGATAAAGGAGTACGAGGACTGGCTTAAGAAGATGGGCATCGTTGACCAGTACGGCGCGCCGACCGCAAGGTTCGGGGACGCCACCATATTTACCGAGCGAAGGTGACCGGATTGATTGACCAGAATTTGATTGATCTGATAACGAGAGAAGTCATGAAGGCTCTCGGGGAGGCTGCCGGAGAAAGCGCTCCGGCGCCGGAGGCGGAAAGTGTCCGGGAAAACGATCCGGCTTCGGGATCTATGGAAAGCAGCCGGGAAAATGCGGATGATCCCGAGGGACTTATTGACCTCACATCTGCCGAATATAAGGCAGGGATCCAGCTTCAGGATCCGGAGAACGAGCTTGCTCTCAGGGCGATGAGGCGCGCGACTACGGCCAGGATCGGCCTGGGACGCGCGGGGAACAGGCCGAGCACCAGGGCAATGCTTTCCTTCCGCGCGGATCACGCGATGGCGAAGGACGCGGTGATGAAGCCGGTAGACCAGAAATTCCTCGACAGGATGGGGCTCCACACCGTCGTTTCAAAGTGCGGCGACATTAATGAGCATCTCACCAGGCCCGACCTCGGAAGGCAGCTTACCGACGAAAGCATAAAATATATTGAAGAGAACTGCGTCAAGAATCCGCAGATACAGATCTACGTGTCCGACGGGCTCAGCAACGCCGCGATCGAGAATAACGCCGAGGACCTGCTCTCGATACTGATGGAAGGCCTGAAGGATCAGGGGATCAAGCTGGGAACGCCCTTCTTCGTTAAATACGGGCGCGTTCCAACGATGGACAAGGTGTCCGAGCTTACCGGCGCGGAGCTGACCTGCGTGCTGATCGGCGAGCGGCCGGGACTCGCGGCTTCGGACAGCATGAGCGCCTACATTACCTACGGGGCCTACGTGGGGATCTCCGAGTCCTCGCGGACGGTGGTCTCAAACATTCACAAGAACGGGATACAGCCGGTAGAGGCTGGCGCCTACCTTTCCGAGCTTCTGCTGAAGATACTTGAGGCAAAGAAGAGCGGGGTAGAGTTTAAACAGTAGCAAGCAGAGGGCCAATATATGAGAGGCGACAGGATAGAAGCAAAGCTCCTGAGCGCGCAGGAGATACCGAACGCCGATCCCGCGCTCCTGGCGGCGCTGGGGGTGCCGGAAGGATACATGAGTCTCGGGATACTTACGACCGACATCGACGATGTCTCCTACGCCGCGATGGATGAGGCTACAAAGAAGGCCGAGGTGACGGTGGTCTACGCGAAGTCGATGTATGCAGGCTCGTCCAACGCGTCGACGCTCCTGGCGGGAGAGTTCATAGGGATCCTTGCGGGCCCCGATCCTGCGGAAGTCCGGAGCGGAATGGAAGCTTTCATAAGCTACATAGAGAACGAAGCCTTTTTCTACAGCGCGGATGACGAGGGAAAGATACCCTACTTTGCGCACTGCATCTCACGGTCGGGCTCATACCTCTCCGAGCAGTGCAAGGTGCCCGAGGGCACTCCGATAGCGTACCTCATCGCTCCGCCTGACGAAGCGATCTGCGGGATCGACGCCGCGCTTAAGGCCGCGGACGTGCAGATGAGGGTGTTCTACGGGCCTCCGACGGAGACCAATTTTGCCGGAGCGCTGCTAACCGGCACACAGGCCGCCTGCAAAGCTGCCTGCGAGGCGTTTGCCGCCAGGGTAATGAAGACGGCCGACGCACCGGTCGACCTGGGGAACGAATGAAACTTAGCAATCAGCATTAAAGATAATACTTAAACATTTACTATAAGAGGGGGGATCACATGGAATTTGACAAGGACCTTCGCTCGATACAGGAGGCGAGGGACCTGATACGCAAGGCAAAGGCCGCGCAGAAGGCCCTGGCGGCGTACGACCAGGCGAGGATAGACAGCCTGGTGAAGGCCCTGGCAGACGCCGGGATCAGGAACGCCGAGAAACTTGCCAAAATGGCCCAGGAAGAGACCGGGTTCGGCAAGTGGCAGGACAAGGTGCTGAAGAACATTCTCGGCAGCCGGATAGTCTATGAACACATAAAGGACATGAAGACTGTCGGCGTGCTGCGGGAAGATAAGGCAAACGGGATCACGGAGATCGCAGTGCCGGTTGGCGTAGTCGTGGCGCTCATTCCCTCCACAAACCCGACGTCCACCACTCTCTACAAGACCCTGATTTCGATAAAGAGCGGGAACTCGATCGTTATTTCCCCTCACCCGAGCGCGAAGAACTGCATCCTTGAGACCGTAAGGATACTTCAGGAAGCCGCGCGTGAGGCAGGGGCTCCCAACGATATCATCCAGGTCGTTACTACTCCTACCGTCGACGCTACAGACTCCCTGATGAAGAACCCTGATACCGGGATAATCCTCGCGACCGGCGGAGAAGCAATGGTGCACGCAGCCTACAGTTCAGGAAATCCGGCTCTCGGGGTCGGTCCCGGCAACGGGCCCGCCTTCATTGAGAGGAGCGCGGATATCGACCTCGCGGTAAAGCGGATCGTCGACAGCCAGACATTTGACAACGGCACGATATGCGCTTCCGAGCAGTCGATAATCACTGAGGACTGCATTAAGGACAAGGTGATCGCATCGCTTAAAGCTCACCACTGCTATTTCATGAGCGAGGAGGAGAGCAGCAAGGTCAGCCGCTTCATCATGCGGGCCAATAATACAATGAACCCGCAGATCGTTGGCCGGACCGCGCTCACCATCGCGGATATGGCAGGGATACAGGTCCCGCAGGACACGCTGGTGCTTATTACCGAGCACACCGGGATCGGAAAGAACTATCCTTATTCCCGCGAGAAGCTGTGCCCGATACTGGCCTTCTTCAGCGTCGGGAACTGGGAGGAAGCCTGCGAGCTTTCGATCAGGCTCCTTGAGAATGAGGGCACCGGGCATACGATGACGATACACTCGACCGATGAGAGAGTGATCATGGAATTCGGCCGGAAGAAGCCGGTATCGAGGCTCCTCGTGAACACTCCGGGCGCGCTTGGAGGCGTCGGGGCGACCACAGGGCTCGTGCCTGCTCTGACGCTCGGATGCGGCGCGGTCGGAGGAAGCGCGACCTCGGACAACGTCGGACCGGAGAACCTCTACAACATCAGGCGCGTGGCTCGCGGGCTCACCGAGATCGAGGACATCAGGAAACTTGCGTCTCCGGGGATATTTAACGAAAGCCCCGCGCCCCGGCCGGCAGCAGTACCGGAATCCTGCCCGCAGGTATCAAAGAGCGACATTGAGCGGATCACCAGCGAGGTAGTGAAGAGGGTGCTCGCTCAGATGCAGTAAAAATGCTGCCGGGAAGAGGCAGCGAAAAACAAATCAAGGGAACTCATTAACATTAAAATATATTTTTTTACACACCTAAGAAGGAGAATAAACAATGGCAAGCACAACTGAAGCATTAGGAATGGTTGAGACCAAGGGCCTGGTAGGATCGATCGAAGCAGCCGATGCAATGGTAAAGGCAGCAAACGTTAGGCTTATCGGAAAGGTCCATGTAGGCGGCGGACTTGTTACCGTTATGGTAAGAGGCGATGTAGGCGCAGTTAAGGCCGCTACCGAGGCAGGCGGAGCCGCAGCTGACAGAGTCGGCGAGCTTGTGTCCGTACACGTCATCCCGAGACCGCACAAGGAAGTTGAGTACATTCTTCCTCACCTTGAAATGACAGAGGAATGATCCGGAGAAAAAGGAACTAGATTATGAACGAAGATATGATAAGAAAGATCGTATCCGAAGTCGTAAAAGAGTGCCTTGCGGGAAAATTGGGTGACAATGTGCAGCTTAGCGGGACGTACGCGGAGGCGGAGCCTGTGACCGGAGGAGAGAGCGTTTCTTCCGACATGAGGCTTCATCTGCAGGAGGAGGCCAGGAAGCTGCGCGTTTCCGAGAACCTCGTCGTTCCCGTTGAAGCATCCGGAAAACATGTCCATCTGTGCAGGAAGGATCTGGAAGCCCTTTTCGGCGAGGGGCATATTTTAAGACCGGAAAGAACGATCTCGCAGCCGGGGCAGTTCGTGAGCACCGACAGGGTCTCTCTGGTGGGACCTAAGGGGACGCTTCACAATGTTGCCGTGCTCGGACCTGTCAGGGCTTACACACAGGTCGAAATTTCGCTGACCGACGGGGTCGCGCTTGGAGTAAAGCCGCAGATAGCGCTCTCCGGCGATCTTTCCGCTGCGCAGGACATAATGATTACTTCGGATAAAGCATGCATTAAGGCAGAAAAGTGCCTGATCGCGGCGAAGAACCATCTGCACATGGACAGCGAAAGCGCCATGCGCGCGGGACTTTGCGACGGCGACAAGGTCGACATTACCATTAATTCCGAGAGGCCGCTGGTCTTCAGGAATGTCCCGGTAAGAGCCGGCAAGGGGCATCTGCTTGCCCTGCATATTGACTGCGACGAAGCGAACGCGTGCGCGTATTCGAAAGGCACGGTCGGGGTGATCACTGCGAAGAACGGCAGGAAATGCGACTGCTGCGACCTGCCGGAAGAGACCGAATACACGCTCGGGCCTGAGGACATGATCCTCCAGACCAGGTTCCTTACCGAATACCAGATCAGGGACGCCGTGAAGAACGGCTGCTCCTGCGTGGTACTGAAGAAGGGAGCCATCGTGTCGCCCCTTGCGAAGGACTATGCCGCTTCGTACCATGTCCGCATTAAATTTATCTGATAAACGGAGGTAATTATGGATAACATAAAAGCTCTGGGTATGATAGAAGTATGCGGACGAGTAGGCGCGGTAGAGGCTCTGGACGCTGCGCTTAAGGCTGCGGATACCGAGCTGCTCTCGCTTGTGAGGGTCGGCGGAGGGATCACGACCATCCTTATTGAAGGAGAGGTCGCCGCGGTCAAGGCTTCGGTAGAGGCCGGCGGTGCTGCTGCCGACAGGGTCGGAGACCTTCGCGCGACGCATGTTATACCCAGACCCGATCCGAGCGTCCGCCTGATGATAGAGGCAGACACTATCGGACATTACGACGGGGAAGATTTCCCCTATATCGGAGAAGATAATTATCCGGCTCCTGAGCAGGAAAGCGCTGCACAGACGCCGGCCGGACCTGCTGCTGCAGAGCCCTCAGCTCCCGCGGCCGCAGAAGTAAAGAAAGCTGTAAAGCCGGCTCCGGCCCCTAAAAAGGCTGCAGACCCCGGACAGACGGACCTTTCCGGGATGACGGTAAGCCAGCTGCGCGCCCTTGCGAGAGAGACAGAGGGTTTCCCGATGTCGAGGCAGGAAATAAAGTACGCCAAGAAGGATGCGCTGAGAGCGGCTTTCGAAGAGATGGGCAGGAGGTAATGTGACATGAAGCTCATTGCCGAAGCCGAAGCCCGCAGTATCGTTGAAAAGACCAGGCCCGAGGTATTCTACATTCCTGAAGGCAGGGTCCTTTCACCGGCTGCGAGAGATTATCTGAATACCCAGCTCGTGCGCATAGACGTTGAGAAGAACCGCCAGGACAATGATTTCCTGCGGAAACGCATGGCCGGGGACGGCAGCCTTGAAAAGCACTCCTCATGCAGGCACTGCGCGCCGGGGAACTACACAGACGACGCGACCGGTGAAGCTATTGCGGAGAAGCCTGAGGCCATGACCGCGATCAGCAGGAACAGGCTTGTTTACAAGGACGACCCCAGGATCATGTACCGCGGCAAGATCGACAGCGTGCAGGCACTCGTCGTATACATTCAGGCGCTTGTCGCCGAGAAGAGCGGATGCCAGGTGCTGCTGGGCGACCTTGGCAGCGTCCTTGACGCCCTCCGCGTGCTTATGAGGGCCGAGGTCCTCGGAGAAGAGCTCCCCGCCGTAAAGGTGATGGGGCTTGATAATGATGCGCTGAGGGAGCAGTCCCACGACCCGGAGAGGTTCTACCATGTGAAGCAGATGACCCTCCCGGACTACTCCATGGGCCTTGTCTACGCCTCGCTCAACCTCCTCCGCACCCAGCTGCGTGAAGCAGAGGTTCTTGCGGTCGCGGCCTTCAGAGAGGGCAGCACGGTGGCAAGGAATGACATTATCCGCGAGCTCAACAGGCTTTCAAGCGCGGTCCACATCATAATGTGCAGGCAGCTGGCAGGATATTACAAATAGCAGTAACTATTCAGCACCACAAGCTCGGGATGCTTCGCATTCCTCGCTGTGGGCGGTAAAAGAGACTTCGCCTCTTGGCCGCCCCGCCTCAGAGACGAAAATTTGACATTTAAGCTAGCTTGATGACCAATT
Source organism: Lachnospiraceae bacterium (assembly GCA_024685315.1). Classification (GTDB taxonomy): domain Bacteria; phylum Bacillota; class Clostridia; order Lachnospirales; family Lachnospiraceae; genus UBA2912. The sequence continues at coordinate 35,414 of JAIKVW010000018.1, read as the reverse complement.
TTCGTCTCTGAGCCTGGGGTGCTGAACAATTACAGATAGCAGTATTTCGGAGCAGTATCATGAATACTCTGGAAATGATAAAGGAAGCCGGGGTCATCGGAGCAGGAGGCGCCGGTTTTCCTACACATGTGAAATTAAACGCGAAAGCGGACTATCTCCTCCTTAACGGGGCGGAGTGCGAGCCGCTCCTCCGCGTTGACCAGCAGCTGATGGCGAGGCATCCGGAAGAGGTGCTGGCAGGGCTTGCGGCCGCGCAGGAGATAACCGGCGCGGGCAAGGTCATTATCGGCATCAAGGAGAGCCATCCGGACGTGATCCGTATCATGAAGGATGCCATCCGGGCCGCAGGGCTTGCGGACACATTTTCCGTGGGGACCCTTCCGAACGTGTATCCCGCAGGCGACGAGCAGGTGCTGGTCTACGAACTCACCGGGCGGATCGTCCCGGAGACCTCCATACCTATTTCAGTAGGATGCGTGGTGATCAACGCCGAGACCGCAGCCAATGTTTACAGGGCGGTGAGCGGTATCCCCGTGACCCTTAAGTACGTGACCGTGACCGGCGACGTGCCTAACCCTGTGACCCTTAAAGTCCCGGTCGGAACGCCGCTGCAGCTCCTTTTCGAGTACGCGGGAAGGACGGACCTTACGGGTTACGAGGTGATAAACGGCGGCCCGATGATGGGACCTCTCCTCACCCCGCAGGACAAATATGTGACCAAAAAGACCAAGGGCCTCATCGTGCTTCCCGGGGACCACAGGCTGGTAATGCTGAAAAAGCGCTCGATGAGCAGCGCGAGGAAGCTCAACCGCTCGGCCTGCGAACAGTGCAGCATATGCACCGATCTTTGCCCGAGGCACCTTCTCGGCCATTCGACAGCACCTCACAAAATGGTGCGCGCGATGGCTTACGGCATGCCGGCTTCGGAGAAGACCGCGACAGCGCTTACCTGCTGCCAGTGTAATCTTTGCGAATATTATTCATGCCCGGCAGGGATCCAGCCGAAAATGGCGAATGTTTACTATATGGGCCTTGACCGCGAGGCCGGGATCAAAAAGGCTCCGCTTCCGGAGTACAGAGCCGTCCCCCAGAGAGAAATGAGGATGGTCCCCTCCGCGCGTCTCATAGAGAGGCTGCGTCTGAGGGAATATAATGTGCCTGCTCCTCTTATTGAGGAAAAAGTCGTGATCCCGGACTATGTCGGAATAGGACTTCACGACCACGTCGGAGCCCCGGCAGTCCCGGCAGTCCGCGAGGGCGATCGCGTTTCGAGGGGGCAGAAGATCGCGGAGCCTCCCGAGGGAGCGCTCGGATGCCCGGTATGCTCAAGCATTGACGGGACGGTCGAAGCTATAGACGGCGGAAATATCATTATCAGAAGAGCGTGAGAGGAGGACCTGACGTGGAAAGATCGATAGGAATGGTCGAATTCAGCAGCATTGCCCGCGGGATCTACGCCGCGGACCAGATGGTCAAGATCTCTGACGTTGAGATAGTGACCGCCTCCAGCGTATGCCCCGGAAAATATATCGCGATCGTGAACGGCGAGGTCGCCGCGGTGAAGGAATCGGTGCAGAAGGGCACGGCCGAAGCCGGAGAATTTCTCGTAGATAGCATCATTATCCCGAATGTCCACCCAGGGGTCTTCCCTGCAATAGTAGGGACCGCGGATCCGCCTGAGATTGACGCGCTCGGGATAATCGAATCATATTCCCTGTCCGCGATGGTGATCGCTGCGGACGCGATCCTTAAGTCTGCGGAGCTCACCGCGATCGAGCTGAGGCTCGGGACAGGCCTGGGCGGAAAGGCGTATTTTACCTTTACCGGTGAAGTGGCCGCGGTCAACAACGGAATAGAGGTCGGAAGCAAATCTCTCGGAGACAGCGGGTTCCTTCTTAACTCCGAAGTGATAGCCTCTCCTTCAAGGAAGCTCATCTTCAGCCTTTACTAAGGGGCGGGAACAATTTTTTGTCTGGTTTTTTATTAGTTTGTTTACATCCGGGTACAATTGTGATAGTATGCTATTAGCAACCATCGAAAAATGTCTTTGATTGTCAAAAATGCACAAATCCCAGCCTCTATATAGGAGAGGCCGGTATTTAAAAAAGGAGGAAAGATATGAAAAAGACAGCTAAATTTGCATCCGTAGCCGCTCTTGTCCTTGCAGCAGCTATGACTTTCACAGCTTGCTCAAGCTCCAGCAGCAGCGCTGCTCCCGAGACAAAGGCTTCTGAGACTGAGGCTTCTGAGACTGAGGCTGCTGATACCACAGCGGACCTTAACAGCAAGACTCTTGACGAGATCATTGCGGCAGCTAAGGAAGAGGGAGACGTACAGTCAGTTGGTATGCCTGATTCATGGGCTAACTGGGGATCCATGTGGACCTATCTTGGCGACACCTACGGACTTACCCACACTGACATTGATATGTCCTCGTCCGAGGAGCTTCAGATGTTCGCAACCGAGGGCGAGAACGGCACAAAGGATATCGGTGACGTAGGCCAGGCATTCGGAAACCAGGCTATAGAGGAAGACCTCGTTCAGGGTTACAAGACCTCTTACTGGGACAGCGTTCCGGATTGGGCTAAGGGCGAAGACGGCAAGTGGATGATTGCTTACACCGGCGCTACCACCTTCCTTATCAACAACGACATCCTTGGCGATGATCCTGCTCCTACTTCATGGCAGGATATCAGGGACGCATCCTACAAGATCTCCATTGGACCTCTTACCGGCGGAAACGGACAGGCAGCTTTCATTGCAGCTAACTTTGCATTCGGCGGCGACCTTACCAATCTTGACCCCGGTATCGAGTTCTTCACCGAGCTCGCTGAGGCAGGAAGACTTCTCACCATCGATATCGTTCAGGATAACTTCGCAAAGGGCGAGATCCCTGTAGGTGTTGTATGGAGCTTCACAGCTATCCCTTACAAGAATGCTATCACCAACTACAACATGAGCGTTGCTATTCCTTCAGACGGATCCATCATGAGCGGTTACGCTTCAGTCATCAACAAGTATGCTCCTCATCCGAACGCAGCTGCACTTGCAAGAGAGACTATCTTCAGTGATGAAGGTCAGGCATTCCTTGCTGAGTCCGGCGCTATCCCTACCAGGACAGATGTTGAGATTCCTGAGGAGATCCAGGAAGCTACTTTCCATCAGGCAGACTATGCTAACGCCATTCCTATGCAGGACACTGCAGCATACTCTGATGCATGCGCAAACGCAGCTACCAGATGGGATGAAGAGGTTAAGCCTCTGATCGTTGAATAATTTAAAGATCTGAGACGGTAACACTTTAGCAATTATGTACGGGGCGTACGGATCGTTCGTACGCCCCTGTTTTGTTTAATATGGTCCTGTGCCGAAAGCCGTTTTTCCGGAGGGCCGGCCGGGAGAGGCCGGGGCTTTACACTAAGTATCCAGGGGTTTACCTAATGACGAAGAGAAAATATGTTTATCTGCTTGCGCTGGTGCCTTTCATAGTAATAGCGCTAATGTACGAGCTGGTCCCCATCGTCAGGATCATTCTGAACAGCTTCGTTTCTGATGATTCAGGCCTGATAACGATGGCGAACTATCAGACTGTATTCACCAAACTTCTATACAGAAAAGCAATATTCAACAGCATCAAGATATCGCTCCTTTCCGCGGCAGCCGGGATAATTATAGCCTTTCTCGGAGCGCGCGCCGCTCATAACTCGGGAGGAAAGGTCCGCTCTGTATTCATGACCATACTGAACATGGTCTCCAACTTTGCCGGAGTGCCTCTGGCATCAGCCTACATGATCCTGCTCGGCAACTCGGGCGTTATGATTCAGATGGCAAGACAGTTCGGATGGGATGCCCTGGCAAACTTTAACCTCTACTCCACCAACGGGATTAGCCTGGTTTACGTATATTTCCAGATCCCGCTGTCCACACTGCTCATGATCCCGGCCTTTGAAGGGATACGGAAAGAGTGGCAGGAAGCTTCCACTTTGCTCGGAGCAAACAATACAACCTTCTGGGGGCGGGTAGGCATACCTGTTCTCATGCCCAGTATAATGGGTACCTTCAGCGTGCTTTTCGCGAACGCTCTTGCCGCGTACGCAACGGTGTACGCCCTGATGATGGACTCCATCGCCCTCCTTCCCGTACAGATCGCGGGATGCTTCGTCGGCGAGGTCAAGATCAGGAACGGACTTGGCGGAGCGCTTTCAGTTGTAATGATGCTGGTAATGGTGATCATGATCTTTGTTACTAACGCGATAAGCCACCGCTTTGAGAAAGGGGTGAGGAAATAATGAAAAAGCATTCAGCCGGTTCGACAGCAATAATTCTGCTGATCCTCATTTACCTCCTTATTCCGCTGGTCGTCTCGGCGATCTATTCACTGTTCAGCAACTGGACGGGCATAGTGCCGAGGGGCTTTACGATCGAAAAATATGTGGAGATCTTTTCGGATCCGCTTTTCAGGGCGGCTCTCGCAAGGACCATCCTTATATGTATTATCCCGATAGTTATAACGATAGTGGTAGTTCTTCTGGCACTTTTCGTTACCGCAATATACTTCCCCAGACTTGAAAAGTATGTGCAGATCATCTGTATGATCCCCTACACCATCCAGGGCGTCATCCTCTCTATCAGTATCCTTTCCCTGTACGTCTCGAACAAGACGATACTCGGGAACAGGCTGATAATGCTGATCGGCGCGTACTGCATAATTATTCTTCCGTATATTTACCAGGGCATCAGGAACGGCATGCGCGCCGTGAATATGCCCGTGCTGCTGGAAGCGGCCGAGATGCTCGGGGCATCGAAGCTCTACGCTTTCTTCAGGGTCATCGTTCCGAATATCCTGTCGGCGATCATAGTTTCTTCGCTCCTTGCGGTCGGCATAATCTTCGGCGACTACGTACTGGTAAGGAACCTCGACGGATCCGCCTTCCAGAACATCCAGATCTATCTGTACCAGGCAATGAAGTCGGACGGAATGAAGGCCAGCGCGGTATTCGTAGTCATCATGGCTGTAACATTCGCGATCTCGGCAGTTGTGCTTTATCTGCAGAGCCGTCAGAACAAGAGCGCAAAGGGCGCTAAGTAATTAATCCGGAGGAATAGGTAAAATGGCATATATCAGATTTGAAAATCTTAACAAAAGTTTCGGTGAGAAGGCCGTCCTCAAGGACATCAACCTGGACATCGAGCAGGGACAGCTTGTCACCCTCCTCGGCCCCTCCGGATGCGGCAAAAGTACGCTTCTCCGGTGCCTGGCCGGCCTCGAGACCGTCACCAGCGGCAAGGTCTACCTCGACGGCACCGATATCACTGATGTAAACCCCAGAGACCGCGGCATCGGAATGGTATTCCAGCAGTACAGCCTCTTCCCGAATATGACCGCAGCCCAGAACGTAGCTTTCGGCCTCAAGATGAAGAAAGTCCCATCAAATGAGATCGACACCAAGGTAAATAATATCCTCGATGTGGTTGGACTTTCCGCGCAGAAGGCTCAGTACCCGTCGCAGATGTCCGGCGGACAGCAGCAGAGGGCGGCTCTCGCGAGGGCGCTCGTCACCGAGCCGAAGGTGCTGCTTCTCGACGAGCCTCTCTCGGCTATCGACGCGCTCCTCCGCCATAATCTCCAGGTCGAGATCAGGCGTATACAGCAGGAGCTCGGGATCACCGCGATCTTCGTAACTCATGACCAGGAAGAGGCAATGGTAATGTCGGATGTGATCCACCTGATGTACAACGGCGGTATCGAGCAGTCCGCAAGGCCTATCGACCTCTACACCCAGCCGAAGAGTACCTTCGTCGCTTCCTTCATCGGGCACTACAATCTGCTTTCCGCTGAGGATATGCAGAAGGCGACCGGCGAGAAGCCGGAGTCTGGAAATGTTGCTTTCCGTCCCGAGATCATCAGCATCAGCAGGACTCCTATAGAGAAGGAAAACTGCTTCACGATGCACGGGACTGTAAACGTCAGCCTTCCTCACGGAAACATTCTCCGCTACGCGACCGTGTGCAACGGCGTGCAGATCGACGTGGACGTGCTGTTCGGCGAGAACGAAGTCTTCGACCGCGGCGACGAGGTATATCTCGCGGTCAGCAAGAGCGAGTGCGTATATCTGTAGGGCGGCAAGTCCTATTTACAAAGAAAATATGCGGAAACAGCATAAGGATTAATGACAAAAGCGCAGCTTAGTATCAACGGCATTATGAGCCGTATGATCCGGCTGCGCTTTTGAATTTGGCGACGCAATGGTACCGGAATAATATTGTAGGAAAAATGTTGACAATAAACTGTTTTTTTTACACTAGTAGTAGGACGTAATTATCGCATATACTTTTAAAGGGACTTTTGGGAGGTGTCAGGATGATTCTTATAAAGCATAATGCTAAGATAATGAAGTTCTTGTTATCGTTTCTGGTAAGTATCAGTATACTGTCCGCGGCATTTCTGTCCGCATGCTCTTCGCAAAACAGCTCTTCTTCGGAGACTGAGACTTCGGAACAGCAGGAGCTGGTAATCAGCAAAGACAATTTGCTCTTCATAGGGGTCATGACTTCCGATGGAGATTTTCTGCATGATGCTGTCAGGGAGGATGAACTAATCCCTCTGCTGGAGAGCGCGGTTCCCGCAGGTGTAACCGAGCAGGAACTGAATGATAAGATCTCTGCGGAAAAAGCCGATGCTGGTGAGGGCAGTTATGTCTTATTCTGTGGCTACAATAAACCCGATCTTCCTTCCCATAAAGGCTACATAGACAGCTATAAAGTTCTGGTTATTGATGAGAAGGTCTATGTCATCCAGGAGAGTGACGGCGCTGTATATACGGCTGATCAGGGCATTATAGACATCATTGAAGAGTCTTTGGAAGGGACAAGCGGGCACAGGGTTGATCAGAATTAAGGCTGATGATCGATCGGTAAACCACCTGGTAGTAATGAAATAGAGTTTTGGAAGCCCCGAAGGGTGATTTGGGTCACATCCTTCGGGGTTTTTGCCGGCTTTTTTATCCGGATGACATAAATCTGCATCAACTGTGGTATATTATATCTTAGATAGTATCAAGGAGTGGACCTAAATGGACAAGCTTATTTTTTTCCTGGTGGATGCCTGCAGGTTTGATGCTGCGGTAAGGAATTTTGGGTATCTTGAGCATCTTGCTGAGAGCGGGATGGCGGCGAGATATAAGGTAAGGGGAGCTCTTCCTTCTCTTTCGAGGCCGATGTACACGACTCTTATGACGGGCCTGCAGTCCTCGCAGCACGGAGTTTGTTATAATGTGTACAGCGGGACTTGCGATTCCCCGAGCGTGTTTTCGCGTGTCAGGGAGTGCGGCGGAGTCACGGCCGCGGCTGCATACAGCTGGTTCTCCGAGCTTTTCTTCCGTTACCCCTTCGATGCAATGAATGACAGGCTTCAGCTTCCTTCAGAAGGCGGAGCTATAGATTACGGGATCTTTTACGACATGGACGAGTATCCCGACAGGTGCGTTATCCAGGACGGGGAGTTTCTCCGGAAGACTTATTCGCCGGATTTCCTGCTTCTTCACACGCTGGCCGTGGACTATAACGGGCATAAATACGGCGGAGAGAGCAGCGAGTACGAGCGCGCCGCCTGGTTCGCGGGGGAACTTATTGCTGAACGCATAAAGAGCTGGCTCGATGACGGATACCAGCTGGTCGTTACCGCGGATCACGGAATGAACCGCCATGGAGTGCACGGCGGTACGGAGGACGCGCAGCGTATTACGCCGCTCTACATCATCAGTCCCAAGGTCGCGCCCGGGGTACATATGGTGAATACCGTGCATGAGGAAGAGATAGCCGCGCTTCTTTGCAGGCTGCTCGGGATAGAGCCCGCAGAAGGAATGGCAGTTTCGGAATCTGTCGAATTTATATAGAAGATGAAAATATCAGGAGGAATATATCATGTCGCTTAATTTCGGACACAGAGGCTTCTCGGGAAAATACCCGGAGAACACGATGCTTGCTTTCCGCAAAGCAGAAGAAGCCGGGGCTGACGGAGTGGAGCTCGACGTTCACCTTACAAAAGACGGAGAGGTCGTTATTATTCACGACGAGCTGGTGGACAGGACGACAGACGGAAAGGGCTGGGTGAAAGACTACACCCTTGCTGAATTAAAAGCGCTCGACGCATCCGCGGGATTTAAGGGAGTTTACGGAAAGAATGAGATCCCGACGCTTAGGGAATTCCTTGAATTCATGAAGCCCACGCGCCTCATAACAAATATTGAGCTGAAGACCGGGATATTTACTTACCCGGGAATAGAAGAGAAGGTGCTTGGCCTCATCGATGAGTTCGGGCTGCGTGACAGGATAATCATTTCTTCCTTTAACCATTACTCGGTGCTGAGGATGAAGGAGATGGCTCCCGACATGGTCTACGGCTTCCTCGAGGAGAGCTGGGTGATCGGTTTCCCGGAGTACACCCAGAGGCACGGCGCGGACGCGGTGCATCCGATACTCACGGTCATCGACGCGGACTACGTGAAGGACTGCCATGAGCGCGGGCTGAAGATCAACACCTGGACCGTGAATGAGCGCGAGCATATGGAGTACCTCGCCGGGCTCGGGGTCGACGGGATCATCGGGAACTTCCCGGACGTGTGCGCAGAAGTGGTGGAGAAGTACTGAGAAACAGAATACAGAAAAAGCTCTTCAGCTTCCTGCATGTTTTTGCAGCTGCTGAAGAGCTTTTTTATTGACCGGAATGCAAATATCTTACCGGATCAGCTCGACGTGGTACTTGTATTGTTGACGATATAACGGTGAACCGTTATAATATTGAAAAAGGCAGGTAATAAACCATGACAATACAAAATGCGTTAAAAGAAAAGAATATGAGCATATACCGGCTTGCTAAAGCAAGCAAAGTTCCCTATGCTACGGTAAACGATATTTGCAATGGCAAAGCGCGGCTGGAAAAATGTACTGCCGAGACGATCTACCGCCTTGCACACACGCTGGATGTGTCTATGGAAGAACTGCTTGCTCCATGCTTCTTAAAGCGCAGCAGTTTTGAGAATTTCAAGAGTACAGTCTGCCATCGGGTAAAAGAGCTGGGAGACTTGGACTTTATCATGGATACGCTGGAAAGTCAGGAGATCCGCATCTACTATGACCGGGAGTGGTATCCGGAAAGTCTGTATCTGCTTGCCATGCTGGACTATATCAGCAGAGAGAATGACATTCCGCTTTGTGAAGAATACGATGACCTTCGCCGCTGCAAACTGGAAAAACCGGTCTATCCGGCCGGCATACGGGCGGTCCTGGCCATATCCAAAGACTCTTCGGTGCTTCGTAATGCATTTATGATGGCAATCCCGGAATTCAAACGGTTCAACATCATTGAAAACGAGGTAAGAAATGTCATATAAAAAACAATTTGAGTTCACGAAAGAAAACATTGACACCTACCTGAAAGCGGTGGCAAAAGAATATCGCAGGCAGGTGGGAGAAGGCGTGCCCGCTGAGCTTACGTTGATCGGCGGGGCATCCGTCCTCATCAATTATGGCTTTCGTAATATGACCACGGATATCGATGCGCTAATCCAGGCGGCATCCGCAATGAAGGATGTTATTAACCGTGTCGGAGACAGATATGATCTGCCAAATGGCTGGCTGAATGCGGACTTTAAGAATACGGATTCGTATTCAGAAAAGCTGCCTCAGTTTTCGGTATACTACAAAACCTATTCCAACATTGTGAAGATCCGTACAGTCGCGGCAGAATACCTGATTGCGATGAAGCTTCGCTCCGGGAGGCAGTACAAGAGTGATTTATCGGATGTGCTGGGTATTCTTGCGGAGCACGAAAAACGAGGGGTTCCTATTTCGATGGATCAGATTCGAAAAGCTGTTGCAGATCTCTATGGCGGCTGGGAAGCGCTTTCCGAAGCATCACAGGCGTTTATAGAAAATGTTATGGCGAACGGGGATTTTGAAGAACTGTATGAACAGACGGCAGCCGGAGAGGAGGAGACGAAGGCACTTCTGATCCAATTTGAACAGGACTACCCGGGCGTTACGAAAGAATCGAATGCAGATGAGATTGCCGCCAGGATGCAAAGGAAAACTGACCGCGCCTCTGTTCTTGCCAAACTTCGCGAAAAGAAAGCTGAAAGCGATCCCGGTCGGGAGTGACACTGATGCAGCATCATTCCCGGCCTTTTTTATACAAAAAAGCAGAAAAAACAAACGAGGACCTTTTACTATATACTGTATACAAAGCGACATTTTGTGTCCGTAATAATGCCTTTAAAAAATCAAAAAGGACAAAAAGAGGTTGAATAACGGTTTAAATAGTGTTATAATTCAAGAGTGAACTTGATCAGGGATGCTTAACTTGTATTTGTGAGGATCTGCCATGACGGTTGAAGACATCAGGAAGAAGAAGATAGAGTATGGCTATTCATATAAGAAACTTGCGGAGCTGGCGCACCTGCCGCTCGGGACTGTGCAGAAGATACTGAGCGGGGTCACCAAGGCTCCCAGGTATGATACGCTGGTGGCTCTGGAGAGAGTTTTTGCCGAATCGGATCGCAGGCCGGAAGCCGCGAGCTTGGCCGGGATGATAGAGGAGGCCATACCCGCATACGGTCCGGAGATGAGTGACGGGCAGTTCTTCCTGCCTGCAGGGACGGATAAGAAGCAGGGAGAGTTTACCGTAGAGGATTATTACAACCTTCCGGACGACGTCCGCGTAGAGCTGATCGACGGAGTTTTTTTCTATATGAACTCCCCTAATTATATACACCAGATCATCGCAGGTATGATTCATGCAAGGTTCCTGAATTTCGTCATGGAGAATGGGGGCGACTGCGAGCCTCTGATCTCACCGCTTGACGTGCAGCTTGACTGTGATAACAGGACGATGGTGGAGCCGGACGTGCTTATACTGTGTGACAGATCGAAATTCAAGGATGGAATCGTGTTCGGAGCCCCGGATCTGGTAGTGGAGATCCTTTCAAGGTCCACCAGGAAGAAGGACACCGGGATCAAGTATTATAAGTATCATAACGCAGGGGTCAGAGAGTACTGGATCATTTATCCCGGGGAGAGGAAAGCCGTGGTATATGATTTTGAGAACGAAGCGCCGCCGGCCATATACGGCGAGCACGACAGCGTTCCGGTGTCTATATATGGCGGGAAATGCACCGTTGACCTGCAGCAGATATTTGCCCGGATCGACCGTATCACGGGGGCTTAAGGTAAGCACTTGAAGAATTTGCGGCAGGGCGATACATCCGCAGGCTTTTATGGTATATTATAAGAAATAATTTTGTTCTGATCTCACGCCGCCGGCGGAAAGTTGAGGTACGCGTATGCTTATATGCAAGGTAACGGGCCATATCTGGGCCACAAAGAAGGAAGAGAACCTTGAGGGACTCAAACTAATGGTAGTTCAGCAGGTAGACTCTGCGGGAAATCCCCTGGGGGATCCTTTTGTAGCCGCGGACGTAGTCGGCGCCGGCATTGGCGAGGAAGTCATTACGGTAAGCGGCAGTACCGCGAGAAGAGTATTCAAGGGCGAGACCGCTCCTGTGGACGCCGTAATTGTCGGAATAATCGATTCCATAGAGGTCGAGAGGGAAGCAGAGAAGGCAGCTTCCTCAGCTGAAGGCAGCGCTAAAAAGCCCGGCAGCATCATGCCTGATGTAAAGGCAAAGCTTCTTTAAAGAAGGAGATAGCAGATGTTCACAGATCCTGAAGGAAAGCCGGTAGTTCCGGCAGGGACAGAAGCCTCAGACGCCGGCAAGCAGCGCATCATACAGGAGTTCGTTCCGGGCAAGCAGGTCACGCTTGCGCATGTGATCGCAAATCCCGACAAGGGTATATATAAGAAACTTGGTGTGATCGGGGAGCACGAAGGCGCCCTTGGGATCATGACCATTACTCCGAGCGAAGGGGCGATAATCGGTGCGGACGTTGCGGTCAAGGCGGCGGACGTGGAGATAGTTTTCGTGGACAGGTTCAACGGGTCGCTCATCATCAGCGGGAAGGTATCCGCGGTTGAGACCGGAGTGAAGGCCGTACAGGAGATGCTTTCGGAGACCCTTCATTTTGCGCCGGCCCCGATCACGAAGTCATAGTCCATGAAGAAAATAATCCTAATCGGGAACGTCTCCTGCGGGAAGACCACCCTTACCCAGTACATCAATCATCAGAAGATAGAGTATATCAAAACACAGGCCCTGGAATTCGTGAATGACACGATAGATACTCCCGGAGAGTATCTGGAGAACAGGGCCTATTTCGGTTCTCTTATGGTCACCAGCTGCGAGGCAGACCAGGTCCTGTTCGTGCAGGATGCCAGCCGCGACCTCTTTTATTTCTCGCCGGGGCAGGCCGGGGCCTTTTCGGTGCCTGTCGCAGGCGTAGTGACAAAGATCGATATCGCCTCGGAGCAGGAGATCAGGGATGCCGCAGAGCGCCTCGAGCTCGCCGGGGCCGATCCGATTTTTTATGTGAGCCCGATCACCGGAGAAGGGATGGACGGGCTCATCAGCTTCCTTCAGAAATAATATCAGAAGTTATATTAAATAATTTAATAAAAGGTTTGACAATATTGCTTTTGAGTGGTATTATAGATTACTGCATTTTACCTTAGGGTTACTATGCCCTAACGGCGATGCCAGCTTTCAAAGCTTTGTAACTTATTTACCACCATTTTCGGGGAGTGATACAACGTTTATGAGCAAGTGCAGAATCAAACCTGTCAAATCTGGGAAGGGCATCCGAATGAGCTACGCGCGCCAGCGTGAAGTTCTCGAGATGCCCAATCTTATCGAAGTCCAGAGAGATTCGTACAAATGGTTCCTGGACGAAGGACTCAAGGAGGTATTCAGGGATATTTCTCCTATAGAGGACTACAACGGTCATCTGAGTCTTGAGTTCACCGACTACAAACTATGCACAGAAGATGCAAAATATACGATAGAGGAGTGCAAGGCGAGGGACGCGACTTATTCTGCGCCTCTCAAGGTCACAGTGCGCCTTCGCGAGAAACAGGCGGACGGCGAAAGCTCTGATGATAAGCCCTTTACCGAGCACCCTATTTTCATGGGCGATCTCCCGCTTATGACCGATACCGGAACATTCGTGATCAACGGTGCTGAGCGTGTTATCGTCAGCCAGCTTGTCCGCTCCCCCGGTATATATTACGGAATAGACCACGACAAGAACGGGAAGAAGATCTTTACCTCTACCGTTATCCCAAACAGGGGCGCATGGCTGGAGTACGAGACCGATTCTAACGATATCTTCTATGTACATGTTGACAGGAACCGCAAGGTCCCTGTGACCGTGCTTATCCGCGCTATCAGCCAGGATACCGGCACCAACCAGGAGATCATCGACGCATTCGGAAATGACCCGAAGATACTTGCGACCCTAGAGAAGGACAAGGAATGCACAAATCATGTTGACGGCCTGAGGGAGCTCTACAAGAAGCTTCGTCCGGGCGAGCCTTTCGCAGAGGACAACGCTGAGAGCCTTATCGGCGGCATGTTCTTCGACCCCAGGAGATATGATCTTGCAAGGGTCGGAAGGTACAAGTTCAACAAGAAGCTTGCTTTCAGGAACAGGCTCACTGGGCATGTCCTTGCGGAGGACGCGGTAGACCTTAATACCGGCGAGATCATTGCAGAGGCAGGCTCAGTCCTCAGTGAAGAGACCGCCCAGGCAGTGCAGAACGCTGCCATTCCGTCAGTGCTTATCGAGGCCGAGGACGGCACCAGGGTCAAGGTGCTTTCTAATATGATGGTAGAGCCAAAGTGCTACCTTCCCGAGGATTTCGATCTGGAAGAGCTCGGCCTAACCGAAGAGTTCGCTTATTATCCCGTGCTCAGCAAGATGCTGGAGGAGAATGAGGATCCCGAGGAGCTCAAATCAGCCATTAAGAGGGACATCTCCGACCTCATCCCTATGCATATTACAAGGGAAGATATATTTGCCTCGATCAACTACGCGATCCATCTTGAGTACGGTATCGGCAACAGCGACGACATCGACCACCTCGGCAACCGCCGGATCAGGGCCGTCGGAGAGCTTCTCCAGAACCAGTTCAGGATCGGCCTTTCCAGGATGGAGAGAGTTGTCCGCGAGAGAATGACCACCCAGGATCAGGAAGAGATCTCTGCGCAGTCGCTCATCAACATCAAGCCCATAACCGCAGCAGTTAAGGAGTTCTTCGGTTCTTCACAGCTGTCGCAGTTCATGGACCAGAATAACCCGCTCTCAGAGCTGACCCACAAGAGGCGTCTTTCCGCGCTCGGTCCCGGCGGACTTTCCAGAGACCGCGCAGGATTCGAAGTGCGAGACGTACATTATACTCACTACGGCAGGATGTGCCCGATCGAGACCCCTGAAGGACCGAACATCGGACTTATCAACTCCCTGGCCAGCTATGCCCGCATAAACCGCTACGGTTTCATCGAGGCTCCTTACAGGCTCCTTGACAAGAGCGATCCTTCGAACCCCAGGGTAACCGACGAGGTCGTTTATCTGGCAGCGGATGAAGAGGACAGGTACAGGGTAGCCCAGGCGAATGAGCCTCTCGATGACAAGGGTTACTTTATCAATAACAATATTTCCGGACGTTTCAGGGAGGACACGACTTCTTTCCGCAAGAACGAAGTTGACCTGATGGACGTTTCTCCGAGAATGGTGTTCTCGGTCGCTACTTCCATGGTTCCTTTCCTCCAGAACGATGACGCGAACCGTGCGCTGATGGGCTCCAACATGCAGCGTCAGGCGGTTCCGCTCATGATCACGGATTCTCCTGTGGTCGGGACCGGCATGGAGCAGAAGGCAGCGGTCGACTCAGGCGTTTGCGTTATCGCGAAGCGCGCGGGTACTGTAGAGCGCTCTGCTTCCAATGAGATCGTTATCGTGGCCGACAACGGAGACAGGGACATCTACAAACTTCAGAAGTTTGAAGCCAGCAACCAGGGGGCATGCTACAATCAGCGTCCCATCGTGGAGCGCGGCGAGCGCGTGAAGGCCGGGGACGTCATTGCCGACGGTCCTTCGACCAGCAACGGCGAGCTGGCTCTGGGCAAGAACCCTCTCATCGGGTTCATGACCTGGGAAGGCTACAACTACGAGGATGCGGTACTCCTTTCGGAGCGCCTTGTCCAGAACGACGTATATACATCTATCCATATTTCCGAATATGAGGCAGAGGCAAGGGATACCAAGCTCGGCCGCGAGGAGATCACCAGGGACGTTCCGGGCGTCGGAGACGATGCTCTGAAGAACCTCGACGAGCGCGGGATCATCCGCATCGGCGCTGAGGTAAGGACCGGCGATATCCTTGTCGGCAAGGTCACTCCTAAGGGAGAGACCGAGCTTACCGCTGAGGAGAGGCTTCTCCGCGCGATCTTCGGCGAGAAGGCAAGGGAAGTCAGGGATACCTCCCTTAAAGTTCCTCACGGCGAATACGGCATAGTGCTCGACGCGAAGATATTTACCCGCGAGAACGGGGACGAGCTTTCGCCCGGAGTAAACGAGTGCGTAAGGGTCTACATTGCCCAGAAGCGTAAGATCTCCGTCGGCGATAAGATGGCAGGCCGCCACGGAAACAAGGGTGTCGTTTCCAGGATCCTTCCTGTTGAAGACATGCCTTTCCTTCCGAACGGACGTCCGCTTGATATCGTGCTCAACCCTCTCGGCGTGCCTTCACGTATGAATATCGGGCAGGTGCTCGAGATCCATCTGGGCCTCGCTGCGGAAGTGCTCGGCATCAAGGTCGAGACACCTATCTTTAACGGCGCGGTCGAGAGCGATATCACTGAGACACTCGAGCTTGCAAATGATTACGTGAACACTTCCTGGGAAGAGTTCACCGCTAAATGGAAAAAGCGCCTTTACAAGGCTACATACGATTACCTTGACGAGCATAAGGACCACAGGGCAGCCTGGGCCGGCGTTCCGATCAGCACCACCGGTAAGGTGCAGCTGAGGGACGGAAGGTCCGGAGAGCTTTTTGACCAGCCTGTTACCATCGGTTTCATGCATTACCTTAAGCTCCATCACCTGGTAGACGACAAGATCCATGCCCGTTCGACGGGTCCGTATGCCCTGGTCACCCAGCAGCCTCTCGGCGGCAAGGCCCAGTTCGGCGGACAGCGTTTCGGAGAGATGGAGGTATGGGCCCTCGAGGCGTACGGCGCTGCATATACCCTGCAGGAGATCCTTACATTCAAGTCGGATGACGTCACAGGCCGTATGAAGGCTTATGAAGCTATCATTAAGGGCGAAAATATGAACGAAGCTGGTATTCCGGAGTCCTTCAAGGTGCTCTTAAAAGAGCTCCAGTCGCTCGCTCTTGATATCAGGCTTCTGCGCGACGACCAGACGGAAGTCGAGATCGGAGAGTCGGTCGATTACGAGACCGGCGACTACACAGCGCTCATGAACAGCGGTTCCGGTTTTAATTTCGACTCTGAGGGATCCATGGGAGACTACGGATTCACCGAGCAGGAAATAAAAGACGGCGAGTTTGAAAATGTTGACGAAGATCCGGATGATGACGACGATTATTACGCCGAGGACGATTCCGAAGACGATTGATTGAAAGGAGATCCATGCATGCCGGAAAATGTTTATAACGAGCCTTACCAGCCGGTTACATTTGATGCCATAAAGATCGGGCTTGCTTCTCCCGAGAAGATCAGGCAATGGTCTCACGGCGAAGTCAAAAAACCGGAGACAATAAACTACAGGACATTAAAGCCCGAGAAGGACGGACTCTACTGCGAGAAGATCTTCGGACCCAGCAAGGACTGGGAGTGCCACTGCGGCAAATATAAGAAGATCCGCTATCGCGGCGTTGTCTGCGACCGCTGCGGAGTCGAGGTCACCAAGGCAAGCGTGCGCCGTGAGCGCATGGGCCATATCGAGCTTGCGACCCCTATAGCTCACATCTGGTATTTCAAGGGAGTTCCTTGCAGGATGGGACTCATCCTTGACATTCCGGTAAAGAAGCTTGAGAGCGTGCTCTATTTTGCTTCGTATATAGTAACGGATCCGGGCAATACCCCTCTGCACCTTAACGATACCCTCAGCGAGAATGAGTATCAGAAGGCGGTAAAGGAGTACGGCGAGGATTCATTTAAGGCAGGAATGGGAGCCGAGGCTATTCAGGAACTCCTGAAGGCTATCGATCTGGACGAGACCGCGGCTTCACTTGCAAAAGAGCTTGAGGAATCCACCGGCCAGAAGCGTGCGAAGATCATCAAGCGCCTCGAAGTCGTCGAGGCATTCAGGGCTTCCGGAAACAGGCCCGAATGGATGGTCCTCAACGTTATTCCTGTAATTCCTCCGGACATCCGTCCCATGGTGCAGCTGGACGGCGGAAGGTTCGCTACCAGCGACCTGAATGACCTCTACAGGAGGATCATCAACAGGAACAACCGTCTGAAGAAGCTGCTTGAGCAGAGGACGCCTAACATTATCATCAAGAACGAGAAGCGTATGCTCCAGGAAGCGGTAGACGCGCTGATCGACAACGGACGCCACGGACGTCCCGTTACCGGTCCCGGAAACCGCGCGCTGAAGTCCCTCTCCGATATGCTTAAGGGCAAGCAGGGGCGTTTCAGGCAGAACCTCCTTGGAAAGCGTGTCGACTACTCCGGACGTTCAGTTATCGTTGTCGGACCCGAGCTCAAGATCTACCAGTGCGGTCTCCCCAAGGAGATGGCCATCGAGCTTTTCAAGCCCTTCGTTATGAAGGAGCTTACCCAGAGGGGCAAGGCAAATAATATCAAGTCCGCGAAGAAGATGGTCGACAGGCTCCAGAATGAGGTCTGGGACGTTCTCGAGGATGTTATCAAAGAGCATCCTGTAATGCTTAACCGCGCGCCTACACTTCACAGGCTCGGCATCCAGGCGTTTGAGCCGGTGCTTGTAGAAGGCAAGGCTATAAAGCTCCACCCGCTCGTATGTATGGCATTCAACGCCGACTTCGACGGAGACCAGATGGCAGTGCACGTACCGCTGTTCGTAGAGGCACAGGCAGAGTGCAGATTCATCCTGCTCTCGCCGAACAACCTCCTCAAGCCTTCAGACGGAGGCCCGGTAGCGGTTCCTACCCAGGATATGGTCCTCGGTATCTACTATCTGACCCTGCTTAAGCCGGATGACAAGGGAGCCGGAAAGGCTTTCAGGAGCACCAACGAAGCTCTCCTTGCATACGAGAACAAGCTCATCACCCTGCAGGCGCCTATCAAGGTCAGGATGACCGGCGAGGTGAACGGGGAGACCAGGAGCCAGATGATCGAGACTACTCTCGGACGTCTGCTCTTCAACGAAGGACTGCCGCAGGATCTGGGATACGTTGACCGTACCGATCCGGAGAAGGTTATCCTTCCCGAGATCGATTTCCTGGTCAAGAAGAAGCAGCTCAAGGACATCATTGACAGATGCATCAATATCCACGGACTTACCCGCACCGCGGAGGTCCTGGACTACATAAAGGCTACCGGATACAAGTACTCTACCATCAGCGCGATCTCGGTTTCCGTCTCCGACATGACCGTTCCCGCGCAGAAGCAGCAATACATCAAGGAAGCCGAGGCAAAGATCGAGAAGATCACGCGTAACTACCACAGAGGTCTTTCGACCGACGCGGAGCGTTACAGGGACGTTATCCAGACCTGGAACGACTGCGATGACAAGGTCAGGGACGCGCTTCTCTCGGGACTTGACAAATACAACAATATATTCATGATGGCCGACTCAGGAGCCCGTGGTTCCAACCAGCAGATCAAGCAGCTCGCAGGCATGCGCGGACTGATGGCGGATACACAGGGACACACCATCGAGCTCCCCATCAAGTCGAACTTCCGTGAAGGTCTTGACGTTCTGGAGTACTTCATCTCCGCGCACGGCGCGAGGAAAGGACTTTCAGATACCGCGCTCCGTACCGCCGATTCCGGTTACCTGACCAGAAGGCTTGTCGATGTATCGCAGGATCTCATTATCCGCGAGCAGGACTGCTGTGAAGGAATGGACCGCATCCCCGGAATGGAAGTCAGCGCCCTGATGGACGGCAAGGAACTCATAGAGAGCCTTGAAGAGCGTATCTCAGGCAGATATGCCGCAGAAGATGTCTGCGATCCCAATACCCAGGAGATCATTGTAAAGGCCGATCATATGATCACCCCTAAGAGGGCGAAGATGATCGCTGCAGCAGGCATCACCGGCGTCAAGGTGCGTACCGCGCTTTCCTGCAGGTCTCACGTTGGTATCTGCGCTAAGTGCTACGGCCAGAACCTTGCTACAGGCCAGCCCGTGCAGGTCGGCGAGGCTGTAGGTATAATAGCCGCTCAGTCAATCGGTGAGCCCGGTACACAGCTTACAATGCGTACCTTCCATACCGGCGGTGTTGCCGGCGGCGATATCACACAGGGTCTTCCTCGTGTCGAGGAGCTTTTCGAGGCAAGGAAGCCTAAGGGCGAAGCGATCATTGCTGAGATCGCCGGGACCGTTGCCATTCACGAGACCAAGAAGAAGCGTGAAGTTACGATTACTTCCGAGGACGGCGACAGCAAGACGGTCACCATCCCCTGGAACAAGCAGCTCAAGGTATTCGACGGCGACCAGGTGAGCGCGGCTGACCAGCTGACAGACGGAAGCGTTAACCCCAACGACATTCTCAGGATCAAGGGCGTTCGCGCGGCTCAGGATTATATGATCCGCGAAGTGCAGCGCGTATACAGGCTCCAGGGTGTTGAGATCAATGACAAGCACGTTGAGGTCATCGTCCGCCAGATGCTGAAGAAGGTCCGCATCGAGGAAAGCGGAGCTACCGAGTATCTTCCCGGCCAGCTTGTTGACGTCCTTGATTTCGAGGAGCTTAATGAGTACCTCGAGGAGGACGGTGAGGAGCCTGCAAAGGGAACCCGCATCATGCTCGGTATCACCAAGGCATCGCTCGCGACCGGATCTTTCCTGTCGGCAGCTTCCTTCCAGGAGACCACCAAGGTCCTCACTGAGGCAGCCATAAAGGGCAAGGTCGATCCGCTTATCGGCCTGAAGGAGAATGTAATCCTTGGCAAGCTTATTCCTGCGGGCACAGGCATGCGCCGCTACCGCGCGACCAGGCTTTCCACCGACGACTTTGTTCCTCAGAGGGACGAGGTCTCCGAGGACGAGTTCTCCGGGACAGGTTATGAGCCGCAGATCCAGGAAGAAGAGTTTACAGACAGCCCTGAGGCGGAAGTGACCGCAGCAGAAGGCTACGAAACAGAAGATTTTTCTGAAGAGGGAACGGAGGAGTAAACTCTTTCCGTTACACTGAAAAACTAATATAGAGGCAGTATGCAGGGCAGAAGGTCTGTCCGGGCATACTGCCTCTAATTAGGTTAAGGGATACTTTATTATGCTAACAGTTCACCGGTTTATCAGGATAGTAAAGCCGGGGAATACTTTTTTCTGAGAGGAAGATTCTGATGAAAAATAAGTATAATGCCAGAGAATTCATCCTTGACATACTCTCGGATATCGTTGGATCTATTCTGTACGGCATCGGGATCGTGTACCTTTTCACTCCTGCGAACCTTGCCCCGGGCGGGGTCACGGGTATCGCCATCATGCTGAACTACATCTTCGGCTGGGGGATAGGCATAACCACGCTCTGCCTTAATATACCAATAATGATAATGGCGCTCACGACCATGGGAAGAAGCTTTACGGTCAAGTCCATAAAGTCCATCATCATCAGCAGCGCGATCCTTTATATTATGGAGAACTATCCGATCTTTCACATAGAGGCGGATATCCTGCTGAGCGCGATATTCGGAGGCATTCTTATGGGAGCCGGCCTCGTCATCATTTTCATGAGGGGATCGACCACCGGCGGGACGGACATTATTTCATTTGTCATCAAACACTTCTTCCCCAGCCTCCCGGTCGGCAAGATCATGCTCGTGGCGGACGGCATAATCGTGTTCTCGTCGATATTTGTCTTCGGCGAGCTGAAGTCGGGCCTTTACGCGGTCATAGCTATTTTCTGCTCGACGCGCTCGATCGACTCCATCCTTTACGGTCTCGACAAGGGAACGATGATGACCGTGGTATCCGAAAAGAGCCACGAGATCGGCGACAGGATCCTGCACGAAATGGACAGGGGCGTCACCTTCCTCAAAGGTTACGGCGGCTATACCGGAAATCAGCAGGACGTGCTGATGTGCGTGGTCAGAAGGCAGGAATACGGAAAGATCAGGGACCTCGTTATGCAGACCGATCCTCATGCTTTCGTGATAGTAGGGGAGACCACCGCGGTACTCGGAGAAGGTTTCAAGAGCTACACCCAGTAGGCGCCGCGGCCGGATTTACATTTGGACGCAGAGAAGTTATACTTACGGTTGAAAGTGATTTGTCTGGTTATTCAGGGAGAATATGAGATGGAAAAGTATGTAATCGCGCTTGACCAGGGGACTACGAGTTCGAGGTGCATCCTGTTTGATCATGAGGGCAATACCGTGAGCAGCGCCCAGGAGGAGTTCCCGCAGATATTTCCGAACCCGGGATGGGTAGAGCATGACCCGGAGATTATCTGGGATACGACCATCCGGATGATGAAGAAAGCCATGGAGAAGGCCGGAGCCGCTCCGGAGGACATCGCCGGGATCGGCATCACCAACCAGCGTGAGACTACGGTGGTCTGGGACAGGAATACCGGGAAGCCAGTGTTCAATGCGATCGTCTGGCAGTGCAGGCGGACCTCTCCGGTAGTGGAGGAGCTGAAGGCGAATGGGTACTCGGACTATATCCGCAAGGTGACCGGGCTGGTGCCTGACGCATATTTTTCGGGGACCAAGATAAAATGGATACTTGACAATGTCAGCGGGGCTAGGGAAAGAGCAGAGGCCGGCGAGCTGATTTTCGGGACGATCGATACCTGGCTTATCTGGAAGCTTTCCGGAGGCAGGATACATGTCACCGACTACACGAACGCCTCGAGGACCATGCTGTTTGACATACATAAGCTTGCCTGGGACGAGAAGCTCCTCGGGATACTTGACATTCCGCGCGGGATGCTGCCCGAGGTAAAGCCCTCAAGCTGCATTTACGGTTACACCGATCCCGATGTAGCGGGCGGGAGGATACCGATCGCCGGGGCAGCGGGAGACCAGCAGTGCGCGCTGTTCGGGCAGTGCTGCTTTGAGCCCGGATCCGTGAAAAACACCTACGGCACCGGCTGTTTCCTGCTGATGAACACCGGGCACGACGCGATCGAGTCAAAGAACGGGCTGGTCACGACGATTGCTGCCAGCCTCGATGAAAACGTGGAATACGCCCTCGAGGGGAGCGTTTTCGTAGGCGGCGCGGCGATCCAGTGGCTCCGCGACGGGCTTAAGGTGATTGATAATTCCCCGCAGTCGGAAGAGTACGCGATGAGCGTGCCCGACACGGAGGGAGCGTATGTGGTCCCTGCGTTCACAGGGCTCGGGGCTCCCTACTGGGATCAGTATGCGAGAGGCGCTATCGTGGGAATTACCCGCGGCTTCACGAGGGCTCATCTGGTGCGCGCGACGGTCGAGTCGCTGGCCTACCAGGTCTACGATCTCCTGACGGCGATGGAGAAGGACGCCGAGATGGAGAATACCGGGCTCCGCGTCGACGGCGGCGCGTGCGCCAATAATTTCCTGATGCAGTTCCAGGCGGACCTCATCAATGAGAAAGTGCTGAGGCCTCAGTGCATCGAGACCACCGCTCTCGGCGCGGCTTACCTTGCAGGGCTGGCGGTCGGATACTGGAAAGACCGCGAGGACATCAGGAGCAACTGGGCTCTGTCAAGGACATTCGAGCCCTGCATGAGCGATGAAAAGCGCGAAAAGCTGATCCGCGGATGGCACAGAGCTGTAGAGCGCGCCGGAAGCTGGGAAGAATAGACGATTTAAATCACGGCCTGGCAGGTCAGAAATTGACTTGCGGGGCCGTTTGGTATACAATTATTCAGTTACGGATATTTCACGGACAGGCAGGAAATGCCCCGTTCAGTTGTTTTATATTAAAGGAGGAATGCCATATGGCAAGAGTAGATATTATTTCCGGTTTCCTCGGAGCCGGCAAGACCACGCTCATCAGGAAGCTTCTCAAGGAAGCTCTCCAGGGGCAGCAGGTGGTCCTCATTGAAAATGAATTCGGAGAGATCGGCATTGACGGCGGGTTCCTCAAAGACGCAGGCATCAACATCACTGAGATGAATTCGGGATGCATCTGCTGCTCGCTCGTGGGCGATTTCGGGACCGCCCTCAAGGAAGTCGTCAATCAGTATAATCCCGACAGGATCATTATCGAGCCTTCAGGCGTCGGAAAGCTTTCGGACGTAGCGAAGGCCGTGCTTAAGGTCGCCGACGAGGCCGGTCTTACGATCAACAGCATGGTAACGGTCGCCGACGCGAACAAGTGCAAAATGTACATGAAGAACTTCGGCGAGTTCTACAATAACCAGATCGAGAGCGCTGGCACCATCGTCCTCTCCAGGACCCAGAATGTCAGCGACGAGAAGCTAGCGGAGTGCGTTGCCCTCATAAGGGAGCATAATAAGGACGCAGCGGTCATCACCACCTCCTGGGATTCCCTTACCGGGGAGCAGATCCTCGCAGCGATGGAGAAGCCGGTATCGCTTGCCGAGCTCGTAATGTCCGAGATGGAAGATGATGACGACGACGATGAGTGCGAGTGCGGCCACGAGCATCATCACCATGATCATGACGATGATGATGACCACGAGCATGAGCATCATCACCACCACCATCATGATGATGACGATGATGATGACGACGAACACGAGCATCACCACCACCATCACGACGACGATGACGATGATGGCGACCACGATCACGACCATGGGCATGAACATCACCACCATGATCATGACCACCATCATCACCACCATCACCATCATCACGGCCATGACGCCGATGAAGTATTTACAAGCTGGGGCGTGGAGACTCCCCGCAAGTACACGAAGGAAGAGGTCGAGGCTATCCTTAAGACCCTTTCGGAGACAAATGATTACGGCATCATCCTGAGATCCAAGGGAATGGTCCCCGCGCAGGACGGCACATGGATCTATTTCGACATGGTCCCGGAAGAGTACGAGCTCAGGGAAGGCGCTCCCGAGTACACCGGACGTATCTGCGTTATCGGTTCGGAGCTTCATGAAGACAAGCTTGCAGAGCTCTTCATGCTGTGATGCCGGCACGGCGGCCCTTTAAGCGGCGGCCGGGCAATGAGCGGAATAAGTAATACTAAGAAGGCGGTGACAGCTGATGAATGAAGACAATATGGTCCCCGTATATCTTGTTATGGGGCTTCTTGAGAGCGGCAAATCGACCTTCCTGGAGGAGATCCTCTCAGGCGAGGAGTTCCAGGACGGAGATACCGGCGTGATCATTTCCTGCGAGGAGGGCGAAGTCGCGATCTCCCCGGCCTCCGCGGCAAAATGCGGGATGGCCCAGGAATATGTTGAAGACGAAAGCGCTTTCACGGCAGAATACCTGAAGGGCATCGACGAAAAGTACCATCCGCAGAGGATATTCATTGAGTACAACGGCATGTGGGACCCCGACACTGTATTCAGCGCGGACCTTCCCGCGAACTGGGAGATCTACCAGGTCATCATGCTGATAGACGCGTCCACTTTCCAGGTATACCTCCAGAATATGCGCTCGATCATCGGAAATATGATCAAGTGCTCGGAGCTCCTGATATTCAACCGCTGCTCGGAGGAACTGGATCTTGCCTCGTTCAGAAGGACGGTCAAGGCCGTGAACAACCAGATCCAGCTCATGTTCGAGCATAAGGACGGCCGGATGATCGAGCTCGGCAAGGACATTCCGCCCTATGACCTCAGCGCCGATCCGATAGAGATCGCGGATGAGGACTTCGGTATCTGGTACATGGACGCCGCGGACGACAAGGACAGGTACGACGGCAAGAGAGTGCATTTCAGGGCAAAGGTGATGAAGGGCAGAAAGCTCCCGGACGGATATTTCGTTCCCGGACGCAACGCCATGACCTGCTGCGCGGCCGATATCAGGTTCATAGGATTCCTCTGCAAGAGCAAGTACATCGACAGGCTGACTCACGGGCAGTGGATATATGTAACAGCAGTTATCAAATACCGCAGGATGCGGGAGTACGGCGGGGTAGGGCCGGTGCTCTATGCAGAGCACATCGCTTCGGCAGATAAGCCGGCAGAAGACCTCGTATATTTCTACTGATCTTCCGGCAGTATTGATCTTAAACAGGATCGCTCCTGGAGCCGGGACTTTGAGAATATTATCAAATGTCCCGGCTCCAGGAGCTTTTTGACGAATTGGAAGTGCATAATGAAAAGGATCAGCGGTGTCCTGGGGAAATATATGGCGCTTATTGTTCTGGCCATAGCGGCATTGGCGCTGTTTCTCCCGGGAACATGTTTATGGATACAGACCGGCTGGGTAAACTACCTCCTGATGGTCGTGATGTTCGGAATGGGGCTCACCCTGAAGCTGTCCGACCTGGCGATAGTTTTCACGAGGCCCAGAGATATTATCATCGGCTGCATCGCGCAGTTTGCAGTAATGCCTCTGCTGGCATTCCTGCTGGGAAAGGCCTTCGGCGTGAGCGATGAGCTTCTGGTCGGGATAATCCTTGTGGGGACCTGCCCCGGAGGGACCGCAAGCAATGTCATAACTTATCTGTCGAAGGGCGATACCGCGCTCTCTGTGGGGATGACGGGCATCAATACCCTCCTGGCTCCGTTGGTCACGCCTGCGCTTACGTATTTTTATCTGAAGACCACTGTCAGCGTGGACGTTCTGTTGATGTTCTTCTCCATCGTCCGCGTCGTGATAATCCCTATCGGGCTCGGGCTGCTGATCAACAGGTTCTTCGGTGAATACACGCAGAAAATAGTGCATATCCTGCCTGCGGTGTCGGTCGCTGCCATATGCCTGATCGTTGCGGCGGTGGTATCGCATAACAGCAGGAAGATCCTTTCAACAGGCCTGACGGTATTTGTCATCGTGATCCTGCACAACCTGCTGGGGTACCTGTGCGGGTTTATTATCGGAGTCATATTCAGGATGGATCTGCCCAGGAGGAAAGCCGTGGCGATCGAGATAGGGATGCAGAATTCCGGGCTTGCAGCCACGTTAGCCGCCGGCTCTTTCCCGGGGCTTCCCATGGCAGCGGTCCCCGGAGCGATATTCTCAGTGTGGCACAATATTTCCGGCGCGATCCTTGCCAGTATATTCCTCAGGATGGACGACCGGGCAGGGGGCTCCCGGGAGCCGGAAAATCCCGGCTCTTAAGCCTGCCGAACGCGAAGAAATACATTGTCCGCAGTTGACAACAAAAAGTAATTTTGGTATACTTCTCAAGTGTGCGCTCTGGGCGTAGTGCGCCCTTGCGGCACACCAGCGAAATGCATCCGGGATGTCCCCGGATGCGGAAAATTCTTTAAACAGGAGGTGAAAAAGTAATGCCGACATTTAACCAGTTAGTAAGGAAGGGAAGGCAAACCGTTGAGAAGAAGTCAACAGCCCCTGCTCTGCAGAAGGGTTTCAACTCTCTTCACAAGAAAGCCCTTGACGTATCTTCTCCCCAGAAGAGAGGCGTGTGCACCGCGGTCAAGACTGCTACCCCCAAGAAGCCTAACTCAGCCCTCAGGAAGATCGCCAGGGTCCGTCTCTCAAACGGAATCGAGGTGACCAGCTATATTCCCGGTGAAGGACACAACCTTCAGGAGCACAGCGTTGTCCTTATAAGGGGCGGACGTGTTAAGGATCTCCCTGGTACCAGATACCATATCATCAGGGGCACCCTTGATACAGCAGGTGTAGCTAACAGGAGACAGGCCCGTTCAAAGTACGGTGCCAAGAGACCGAAGAAGTAATCCGTGTACCGCTGACTTATACTATACTGCGCAAGTGTTGGAACTTTTTTATCCTCACCATATATAAGCGCGCACACATAGTGACATGTGAGTACCCGGAATCATTATGATTCTCGCAGGAGGGAAGAGACGTGCCTAGAAAAGGACATATCCAGAAAAGAGATGTTTTGGCCGATCCTATCTACAACAGCAAGGTCGTAACAAAGCTCATCAACAACATCATGCTTGATGGCAAGAAGGGCATTGCTCAGAAGATAGTTTACGGCGCATTCGAGCAGATTGCCGAAAAGACCGGCAAGGACGCGCTCGAAGTATTTGAAGAAGCCATGAATAATATCCAGCCCCAGCTCGAAGTCAAGGCAAGGCGTATCGGCGGCGCTACCTACCAGGTACCCGTTGAGGTCCGCCCCGACAGAAGGCAGGCGCTCGCGCTCCGCTGGCTCACCAATTTCTCCCGTAAGAGGAGTGAGAGGACCCAGGTCGAGAGGCTGGCAAATGAGATCATGGATGCTGCAAACGGAACGGGCGCAGCAGTAAAGAGAAAAGAAGAAATGCACAGAATGGCAGAGTCCAACAAGGCTTTTGCTCATTACAGGTGGTAATATCCAGTGAATTAGGAGGAAAAATCCTTGGCAGAAAGACAATACCCGCTTGAGCGGACCAGGAATATCGGTATCATGGCCCACATCGATGCCGGTAAGACTACCCTCACAGAGCGTATCCTCTACTACACCGGCGTTAACTACAAAATCGGTGAGACCTACGAGGGTACCGCTACGATGGACTGGATGGCTCAGGAACAGGAAAGAGGTATCACGATTACTTCTGCGGCTACGACCTGTCACTGGACATTACAGGAACATAATAAACCGAAGGACGGTGCGCTTGAGCACCGCATCAATATTATCGACACACCTGGACATGTGGACTTTACCGTTGAAGTAGAGCGTTCTCTCCGAGTGCTCGACGGTGCTGTCGGCGTATTTGACGCAAAGGGCGGGGTAGAGCCCCAGTCCGAGAACGTATGGCGCCAGGCAGATACCTACAATGTTCCCCGTATGGCCTTCGTTAACAAGATGGACATCATGGGAGCCGATTTCTTCAATACAGTAAATGAGATCGGAACAAAGCTCGGCAAGAACGCAGTAGTAGTCCAGCTTCCTATAGGGAAGGAGGATTACTTTAAGGGGCTCATTGATCTATTCGAGATGAAAGCCTACATCTACAATGATGCAAAGGGCGAGGATATCTCGATAACAGACATCCCCGAAGACATGAAGGATCAGGCAGAAGAGTACCATGACAGGCTTGTAGAGCAGATCTGCGAGTTCGACGATGATCTGCTGATGCAGTACCTCGACGGCGAGGAGCCCTCAGCCGAGGACATGAAGAAGGCGCTCCGCAAGGCTACCATAGCCAATGAAGGAGTCCCGGTATTCTGCGGATCGGCTCATCAGAACAAGGGCATCCAGAAGCTTCTTGACGGTATCGTTGAGTTCATGCCTGCACCGACAGACGTTCCCGACATCACGGGCGTTGATCCTGACGGCGCTGAGATCACGCGTCATTCCTCAGACGATGAGCCGTTCTCAGCTCTCGCATTCAAGATCATGACCGATCCCTTCGTAGGAAGGCTCGCCTTCGTCAGAGTATATTCCGGTACGCTTAACTCCGGATCCTACATCATGAATGCCACCAAGGGCAAGAAAGAGCGTGTAGGACGTATACTTCAGATGCATGCGAACAAGAGGACGGAGATCGACAAGCTCTACTCAGGTGATATCGCGGCTATCGTGGGCTTCAAGTTCACATCCACCGGCGATACGATCTGTGACGAGCAGCACCCGGTAATCCTTGAGTCCATGGAGTTCCCCGAGCCCGTTATCGAGCTCGCGATCGAGCCTAAGACCAAGGCAGGCCAGGGCAAGATGGCTGACGCCCTTGCAAAGCTTGCTGAAGAGGATCCTACCTTCAGGGCCCACACAGACAAAGAGACCGGACAGACCATCATCGCGGGAATGGGCGAGCTCCATCTCGAGATCATTGTTGACCGTCTCCTTCGTGAGTTCAAGGTAGAGGCCAATGTCGGAGCACCTCAGGTCGCATACAAGGAAGGCTTCACCAAGGCTGTTGACGTTCAGGGCAAATACGTCAAGCAGTCCGGCGGACGCGGCCAGTACGGCGATTGCAAGGTCCACTTCGAACCTATGGACGCTAACGGCGAAGAGCTCTTCAAGTTCGATTCCACCGTTGTCGGCGGCGCTATTCCGAAAGAATACATCCCCGCTATCGGCGAAGGTATCGAAGAGGCAGCAAAAGCCGGCATACTCGGCGGATATCCCGTGCTTGGTGTCCATGCTACAGTATACGATGGTTCCTACCATGAGGTCGATTCCAGTGAGATGGCGTTCCATATTGCTGGTTCCATGGCTTTCAAGGAAGCTATGGAGAAGGCAGATCCCGTTCTTCTTGAGCCTATCATGAAGGTCGAGGTATCTATGCCTGAGGAGTACATGGGCGACATCATCGGCGACCTTAACTCACGCAGGGGCAGGATCGAAGGAATGGAAGATATCGGCGGCGGCAAGATGGTCAAGGCTTTCGTACCGCTCTCATCCATGTTCGGCTATGCTACCGATCTTCGTTCCAGGACACAGGGAAGAGGAAACTTCTCAATGTTCTTCGAGCGTTATGATCCGGTTCCGAAGAACATTCAGGAAAAGATCCTGAACCAGCACAAGATTTGAGAAAAATCTTGCTAAAGTGCTGTAAATGAAATATAATTCAAGCAACCGCGTTTAAGAACTTTTTTCTCCCGATGCAGGGAGGACCCCATATTTTTAGGAGGATTTAAAAAATGGCAAAGGCTAAATTTGAACGTACCAAACCGCATTGCAACATCGGAACGATCGGCCACGTCGATCACGGCAAGACCACTCTTACCGCTGCTATCACTCTCGTACTTGCAAAGAGGTGCCCGAGCGATACCAACAAGATCGTTGACTTTGCAAATATTGATAAGGCTCCTGAAGAGAGAGAGCGTGGAATCACCATCAACACCGCTCACGTTGAGTATGAGACTTTCGACCGCACCGGTATGTACGGCGATTATGAAGGCACAGAGCTTAAGGGCCGCCACTATGCACACGTTGACTGCCCCGGCCACGCTGACTATATCAAGAACATGATCACTGGCGCAGCTCAGATGGACGGCGCTATCCTCGTTGTTGCAGCTACCGACGGTGTTATGGCACAGACAAGGGAGCACATCCTCCTTGCCCGCCAGGTAGGCGTTCCTTCAATCGTTGTTTACCTTAACAAGTGCGACGCTATGGAAGACGACGAGCTTCTTGAACTCGAGGAGATGGAGATCAGAGAACTCCTCAACGAGTACGAGTTCCCCGGCGACGACATCCCGATCATTCGCGGATCCGCTCTTCAGGCACTCAATGACCCCGACGGAAAGTACGGCGACAGCGTTATGGAGCTCCTTGAAGCAGTTGACAGCTACATTCCTGAGCCCGTTCACGAAGCAGACAAGCCTTTCCTTATGCCTGTCGAGGACGTTTTCACCATCACCGGACGTGGAACCGTTGCTACCGGCCGTGTAGAGAGAGGACAGCTTAAGCTCAACGAGCAGATCGAGATCGTAGGCGTTAAGGAAGAGAAGAGAACAGTCGTTGTTACCGGTATCGAGATGTTCCACAAGATGCTCGACTACGCTGAGGCGGGCGACAACATCGGATGCCTTCTTCGCGGCGTTAACAGGGACGAGATCGAAAGAGGACAGGTCATTGCTAAGCCCGGTTCAGTAAACCCTCATAAGCACTTCAAGGGTGAGGTTTACGTCCTTACCAAGGATGAGGGCGGCCGCCATACTCCTTTCTTCCCCAACTATCGTCCTCAGTTCTACTTCAGAACAACCGATATCACCGGTACCGTTATGAACCTTGAGGATTCCGAGAAGCATGCAGCAGTTGATATGTGCATGCCTGGTGACCACGTAACAATGGAATGCGAACTGATCCACCCCATCGCTATGGAGCAGGGACTTCGTTTCGCTATCCGTGAAGGCGGCCACACTGTTGGTTCCGGAAAGATCACTGAGATCATCGAATAATTTCAGGACCGATACGATCAAACAATAAAAGAATCCCTCCTGCTTAAGGGCAGGAGGGGTTTTTGTGTCTGGTATGATAATAAGATATCAATCGGCCAGAGGAAGGTTCAGCCCGGTGAAGGAATTCCAGAACTCAATATCCTCTTTGCGGACAAGGCGCATCGGACGGATGAGCTGCAGGGCAGGCTCGCCGGGAACGGTCTCCTTCGGCGCAGTGACTACTCTGTCGCTGTAATGATCGCAGAGAGCGGCCTTATTGCAGCCCCTATTGCGGGCAGCGGCAACTATTGCAGGGATCCCGGCTTCTTCCGGAGCAGGGACTCCGAGGAAAGCCGCGTAATCCGCGGTAAATCTGGAATCAGGCCTGACTTTGATATCATTTTCACTTACAAAGACCGGTTCAAAATCGATTCCGCCGGTTCCTTTTAGGCGGCGGAAGAGCAGTGCGAGGAGCACCGAATCCGCATTATTGCCGATCGGGATCAGGACCCTGTCATTATCCGAGACCATGCCGCAATCATTGACTGCCTTTTCAAACCTGTTAACAATGCCAAGCTTCACGCGCTTATTCTCGATAAGGCTTGCATTTATTCTCTGATTAAAGATTTCCTGTGCGTTATCCATATGTGGTCACTCCTTTATAAAACTATTTTACACATCGTAAAGGTTCCGGTCAATCACCATAAGATCGTTAAAAGAATGACGTAAAAAACACAAAAAAATTTAAAAATATGTATTAATATTAATGCACCGTTGTGATATAGTATTATTGTATTTATGCTATTTACCAAAGGAGGTACTTAAAATGGCAAAGAAAATTGTAATAGCAGGAGCTTGCCGTACAGCTATTGGCAAGATGGGCGGTGGGCTCAGCACAGTACCCGCACCGGAACTTGGCGCTACCGTTATTAAGGAAGCTCTTAATCGTGCAGGCGTTGCTCCCGAGCAGGTGGACGAAGTCCTTATGGGATGCGTCCTTCAGGCAGCTCAGGGCCAGAACGTAGCTCGTCAGTGCTCACTTAAGGCTGGTATCCCCATTGAGGTTCCCGCGGTTACTATCAACGTAGTATGCGGATCCGGCCTTAACTGCGTAAACATGGCAGCTGACCTCATTCTTGCAGGCGACGCTGACATCGTTGTTGCAGGCGGTACCGAGAACATGTCTTTGGCTCCTTATGCTCTTAAGAACGCTCGTTTCGGATACAGGCTTTTCGACGGAAAGCTTATCGACGTTATGGTAAATGATGGCCTTTGGGATGTTTACAACAACTACCATATGGGAATCACCGCTGAGAACGTTGCAGAGCAGTGGGGAATCACCAGAGAAGAGCTCGACACCTTCGCAGCAAGGTCACAGAACCTTGCAGCTCAGGCTATCGCAGACGGAAGGTTTAAGGATGAGATCGTTCCCGTTGAGATCAAGACCAAGAAGGGAACAGTTGTAGTTGATACTGATGAAGGTCCTCGTGGCGGCACCACCGTTGAAGGTCTTGCAAAGCTTAAACCCGCTTTCAAGAAAGACGGTATCGTTACTGCCGGCAACTCTTCAGGAATCAATGACGGCGCAGCAGCAGTCGTTGTTATGAGCGAAGAGAAGGCTAAGGAACTCGGCGTTACCCCTATGGCAACATGGGTAGGCGGAGCTCTTGCAGGCGTTGATCCTTCCATCATGGGTGTTGGCCCTGTCGCAGCTACCAGGAAAGTTTTCAACAAGCTTGGCCTTACTATCGAAGACATTGACCTTGTAGAAGCAAACGAGGCATTTGCAGCTCAGTCTATCGCAGTTGCAAGAGACCTCAACTTCGACATGGACAAGGTTAACGTAAACGGCGGCGCTATCGCCCTTGGACACCCGATCGGTGGTTCCGGATGCCGTATCCTTGTTACCCTGCTTCATGAGATGCAGAAGAGAGACGCCAAGAGAGGTCTCGCTACCCTTTGCATCGGCGGCGGTATGGGATGTGCTACAGTCGTTGAGCGCGAATAATCGGCAAGCTCGTTAATATAAAACGGACAAATCTTGCATAAATATTTTTTAACGGAAAGATCCCGCGGACTTCGGTCCGCGGGATCTCTTTTTTTATATTTCCGTTCAAACGCGG
Source organism: Lachnospiraceae bacterium (assembly GCA_024685315.1). Taxonomy (GTDB): domain Bacteria; phylum Bacillota; class Clostridia; order Lachnospirales; family Lachnospiraceae; genus UBA2912. The sequence continues at coordinate 2,278 of JAIKVW010000018.1, read as the reverse complement.
ATCATACAGGCAGAGGGGGCAGTCCCTTCCGCAAGAAACGATTAACGACAGTTTGTTTCTGTGGAAGGGGTATGTTGTACCATTAGAGCTGATCCGCTATCCTGAGCACCAGCTTCTCGGTCTTGTCCCATCCGAGGCAGGGATCAGTGATCGATTTGCCGAAGACGTGCTCGCCTATCTTCTGTGCGCCGTCCTCCAGATAGCTCTCGATCATAAGGCCTTTGACCATCTTGCGGATATGTTCTGAAAGCTTCATGCTGTGCAGCACTTCCTGGGCGATCCTGATCTGCTCCAGATACTGCTTGCCCGAATTGGAGTGGTTGGTATCTATCATGCAGGCCAGATTTGCGCAGCCCCGTTTCGTGTACATATCATAGAGATTATTAAGGTCTTCGTAATGGTAGTTGGGGATGCTGGTCCCGTAGTTATTTACGCGCCCGCGCATGATCGCGTGAGCAAAGGGATTTCCCTCCGTCTTGACCTCCCAGCCGCGGTAAACGAACATCTGCGGGCTCTGAGCGGCTTCGATGGAATTCAGCATGACCGAAATGTCACCGCTGGTAGGATTTTTCATACCGCAGGGGATGCCGATCCCGCTGGCGGTTATCCTGTGGATCTGGTCCTCCACGGACCTTGCCCCGACAGCTACGTAGCTCAGCAGGTCGGATAGATATCTGTGATTCTCAGGATAGAGCATCTCGTCCGCGCAGGTGAAACCGGTCTCGGTGATGACCCTTGTGTGGAGCTTCCTTATCGCGATAAGTCCTTCCAGAAGGTCGGGATCCGCCTCAGGATCAGGCTGGTGAAGCATTCCTTTGTAGCCTTTTCCGGTGGTGCGGGGCTTGTTGGTATAAATGCGCGGGATCATCAGGATTTTGTCAGCAACCTCCTCCTGAAGGCGCGCAAGCCTGCGCACATATTCCATGACGGGCTCCTCGCTGTCCGCGGAGCAGGGGCCGATAACCAGAAGGAATTTGTCGGACTCGCCGGTAAATATTTTCCTGATCTCTTCGTCGCGGGCGTGTTTCTTTTCCACAAATTCATCGGGAAGCGGGTAGCTCTTCTTGATCTCCATGGGGATCGGCAGCTTCCTGATGAACTTCATCTGCATTTGTTCTCTTTCCATCTTATCTGTTCCTTCTATAGCTGATTGTCCCGGCGCTTTCACGACTGCGCCGCGGCGTCAAACGAAAGTGTTTCTGCAAGTATATCATAAAAAACGCTGTGCGCACAAAAAAGGGTGCAAAAAACTTTAAAGTTCAATTGAAATTCATTTCTGCAGATGTTATCCTAATCTGGAAATCGTGAGGAGTGAGGTTATGGCAGAGGACGGGAACACCAGATCTAAAGACAATGCTATTGAGAAAAAGTCCCGGAAGATCGCCAGGGAGGTCCTGAGCTGGGTCAAGGTGATAGCTGCTGCCGTGATAATAGCCTGGGCTGTGGATTCCTTCGTGATCGCGAATGTCAAAGTGCCTTCGGGATCAATGGAAGAGACGGTGCCTGCGGGAGCCAGGATGATCGGCTTCAGGCTCAGTTACAAGTTTTCGGAGCCTGAGCGCGGGGATATAGTTATTTTCCGTTATCCGGATGACCGCGAAGTCGATTTCCTGAAGAGGATAATCGGGCTTCCGGGCGAGACGGTCACCATAAGGGACGGGCTCGTATATATTAATGACAGCGAAGAGCCTCTTGAAGAGGATTACATCACACAGGAGGTCTACGGAGACTTCGGACCGTATGAGGTCCCCGAGGATTCATATTTCATGCTTGGAGATAACCGTGCGGTATCCAAGGATTCCAGATACTGGGAGAATACCTTTGTCCCCAGGGAGGACATCCTTGCAAAAGTCGTATTCATGTACTATCCGTCATTCCACTACTTCAGTGACGGAGAGTGATCCATATATCCGACCAGGAGAATAAAAAAGGCACCGCCCGGACGGCCGGGGCGCATAAGACAGTTTTACAGTTTTCTGGAAATGGCATGATCTTCGGGTCATGCCATTTCCTGTGTCATCAGTTCACTCAGCGGGATGAACCCGATTAGATCATAGCAGATATGGATGCTCTGACGGCTTTTTCCGCTGCTTTTATCAGGTGCCCCGACAAAAATCGCCTTTATCAGTTCATGAGCTGCGTACGGCGTTAATTCCGTCAGTTCTGCGTACTTTCTGACCTTCTGAATAAACTGTTCGAGATTCTGGTTCTGCTGTTCCTGTGTTTCGATTTCCTGCCGTAAGGCTTCCACTTCAGCCTTTAGATCTTGCTGCTCATC
>JAIKVW010000016.1 GCA_024685315.1 Lachnospiraceae bacterium | reverse complement strand
TGCTCGCTCACCTTACCGTTTTACTGTTTTTGTTAGGTTTGTTCATTCGTTTTTCATAAGTTAGAAAAGGCTTTCGCCTCTCCTCCCTCATGCTCGTTTTAGGAATTTCGAGATCATTCTATTATTGAATTGTCAATGTGCTTTTGGCTCCCGTTTTATCGGGCGCATTGAATATCCTATCAAAGGCTCAATTATTTGTCAAGCAAAAAAGCCTATTTTTTAATAGTTTTTTTTGATGCTGATAATACTCTGCGGCGCCTTTTGATCTACCTTAATGAAAGGATCACTTTTCTCCGTGACACCTGCTTCTCAAAAGGCGCTTCCTTATCCGGTAATATATGAATAAAGATCTCTTAACGACCTGACGGGAATGATCTTTATTCCGGTGATCCCTTTCAGGTTCCTTGTGTTTGCCTCAGGTACCAGGCATTCAGTGAACCCAAGCTTCTGGGCTTCTTTTACCCTGCTCTCAGCCTGATTGACCGCGCGGACTTCTCCCGTAAGGCCTACTTCTCCAAAAAGAACTGCTGAAGGACTGACAGGTTTCCCTGAAAAGCTCGATATTACAGCCCCGGCTATCGCAAGGTCAATAGCCGGTTCGGAAAGGCGCATTCCTCCTGCAAGGTTAATATAAGCATCACAGCTGCCTGTCTTCAGGCCGAGCCTTTTCTCCAGCACCGCCATAATGATATTTATCTTATTATAATCGGTTCCGGCGGCGGTCCTTCTCGGTATCTGGAAATTCGAATAGGCGACAAGGGCCTGGACTTCAAGCATTATCGGTCTGGTCCCTTCTATCGCGCATGTAACTACGGATCCCGGTGCGTCTTCCTGCCTGCCTTCTATCATGTACTGTGAAGGGTTCAGGACCTCGCTAAGGCCGGATCCAGCCATCTCAAAGACTCCGATCTCGTTTGTCGATCCGAAGCGGTTCTTCACTGCACGGAGTATCCTGTACTGGGCATGTCTGTCCCCTTCAAAATAGAGGACGGTATCCACCATATGCTCAAGCACGCGCGGACCGGCTACTACACCTTCTTTTGTCACGTGGCCGACGATAAATATCGCTACGCCTTCCTTCTTTGCGAGCTGCATGAAGATGTTTGTAGCTTCCCTTACCTGGCTGACGCTTCCCGCGCCCGAGCTTACATCATCGCTGTACATGGTCTGGATCGAATCAATGACCACTGCTTCGGGATGATACTTTATGATGGTCTCCCGGACGGTCTCCAGATCGGTTTCGCTCAGCAGGAATATTTCCTCCGAAAAGCCTCCTAATCTGTCTGCCCTCATGCGGATCTGCCTCATGGACTCCTCCCCTGAGACATAAAGCATCTTTCTTCCTGAATTTGCCAGATTCCTTGAGACCTGGAGCAGGAGCGTTGATTTGCCTATGCCCGGGTCTCCGCCTACGAGTATAAGCGAACCCGGAACTATTCCCCCGCCGAGGACCCTGTCAAGTTCACCTATCCCTGAAGAGATCCGCGCCTCTTCCGCTACTTCAACGCCGGATAATGGTGTAGGAACGGCAGCATTCGAACTGCCTGGTCCCTTTTTCCGGGAATCAGACGAAGCCTTAATTACAGGCTCTTCCGAAAAAGTATTCCAGCTCCCGCAGGCAGGGCATTTCCCCATCCATTTGGCGGATTCAAATCCGCATTCGCTGCAGAAATACAGGCTCTTATTCTTCATGACTGCTTTTTAATAAGTACTTTCTTCTCTGCCTCGGAAAGGTCAACGCTAAAGCTAAGCTTGCCCCCGAGATTGGTCTTCATGGTTCCAGTTGAATTTCCGTCAATAATGACTTCGTATTCCTGCTCTTCTTCCATTTCCAGGGTTATCTGAGTATCAGTGAAACCCTTCACGGAGAACTCAACGCTGGTGTCTCCGAGATCAAATTCCTCCACCTTAGTGCCGGGCACGGACTCATAGACAAAAAGCTCGTTCCTCTCAAGCTTGGTGATCTCCTTGCAGGTCTTTACTTTGTATACGCCTCCGTTAAAATCGAATCCGGACTGTTTAGCCTTTACTTCGAGAGTATAATCTCCAAAATTCAGCTTGCTGTCAGATGCCCTGATAAGTTCTTCAGCCACTTTTGTTCCCTCCAGGAATATTTATTTTATATGTCAGCTGTTAACAAGAGCTGCGGGTTTACCGTCTCTAAGCACAATATCTATAGTGTCGCCGCTTTTGATAGTTCCGGAGAGGAAGCTCTCCGCAAGCAGATCCTCGATCTCATTCTGGATAGTCCTCCTGAGAGGCCTTGCCCCATAGTTCTCATTATAACCTTTTGAAGCTAGATACTGCCTGGTCTCATCATCGACATTCAGAGTAATATTAAGCTGTTCCCTGACACGCTTTGTTATGGTCTGGAGCATAAGGTCTGCAATGCTCTGGACTTCTTCCTTGGTCAGCGGATGGAATACGATAATATCGTCGATCCTGTTGATGAATTCCGGCTTAAAGATTTTTTTGACCTCATCCATAACGGTCGATTTCATCTTCTCGTAATCGGCTTTCGAGGTATCGCCTGTAACAAAGCCAAGCTTATGGGGAGAAACGATCCCCGATGCCCCCGAGTTCGAGGTCATTATGATTATCGTATTCTTAAAGTCAGCCTTCCGGCCCTGGGAATCGGTTATATGACCGTCGTCAAGTACCTGAAGGAGAATGTTGAACACATCCGGATGAGCCTTCTCGATCTCGTCAAAAAGGATAACTGAATAAGGGTGCTTCCTTACCTGCTCCGAGAGCTGCCCGCCTTCGTCGTACCCGACATATCCGGGAGGCGATCCGATAAGCTTGGATACGCTGTGCTTTTCCATGTACTCCGACATGTCCACCCTTATCATGGCATCGTCACGCCCGAACATTGACTGAGCCAGCGCCTTGGAGAGCTCTGTCTTGCCTACGCCGGTCGGTCCGAGGAAAAGGAAGGAACCTATCGGCCTGTTCGGGTCTTTAAGGCCGACGCGTCCTCTGCGGATAGCTTTTGCGACTGCACCTACTGCCTCTGTCTGGCCTATTACCCTCTTATGAAGGGCGTCTTCCAGGTTGTTGAGTCTCTGGGTCTCTTCCTCTTCAAGTTTAGTCACGGGGATCCTGGTCCAGTCAGACACGACCGAAGCTATTTCATCCTCAGTAACTTTAAGGTCCTGCCTATCAGTATCAATAACTGCGGGAAGGCTTAACTCAGAAATCCTTTCTTTTAGCTTAAGCTGTTCCTGCTTGATGCGCGAAGCCTCTTCATAGGCTTCACCGATGATGGCTTCCTCCTTCTTCTTCTCAAGGGCTGCGACCTGCTGCTTAAGCGCTGCAGCCTCAGGTGATACCGTGAAATTTCCAAGCCTCACCTTAGAAGAAGCTTCGTCAATAAGGTCAATGGCCTTATCGGGAAGGAAACGGTCATTTATATACCTGGCGGAAAGGTGCACTGCCGCCTCTATAGCTGCATCAGTGATCACAACGTGATGATGTTCCTCATATTTCTCCCTGAGGCCCTTAAGGATACCGACTGCTTCATCTTCAGAAGGTTCTTCGACGACAACAGGCTGGAAACGTCTCTCAAGGGCAGCATCCTTTTCGATGTGCTTTCTATACTCTTCGGTAGTTGTCGCGCCAATGACCTGGAGCTCTCCTCTTGCAAGAAAAGGTTTCAGTATGCTTGAAGCATCTATCGCTCCCTCTGCGCCGCCAGCGCCGATGATCGTATGGATCTCATCGATAAAAAGAAGTATACCGCCGTCATCGCGCACTTCATTGATTATCTTCTTGATGCGCTCCTCGAATTCTCCGCGGTATTTTGAGCCGGCTACCATGCCAGAGACGTCAAGAGTCACTACCCTCTTGTCCTTTACGGTATCCGGGACATTTCCTTCTACGATCCTCTGGGCCAGTCCCTCTGCGATCGCAGTCTTTCCGACCCCGGCTTCACCTATAAGGCAGGGGTTGTTCTTGGTCCTTCTGGAAAGGATCTGGATGACGCGCCTGATCTCGGTATTTCTGCCAACGACAGGATCGAGTTTCCCTTTTCTGGCGTAATCGGTAAGATCCCTGCTGTACTGGTCAAGTATGCTTTCCTGAGGATTCTTCCTGCCCTTCTGGGCCGGATGGGCCTTCTGGCTGCCTGAAGAATCTATCCCCGTCCCCATCAGGATGTCCTGGTATAATTTCTGGAAAGGCACCTTAAGTGTCCCGAGGATCTGGGCCGCAACGCAGTCGGTCTCCCGAAGCATCGCGATGAGGAGATGCTCGGTCCCGATAGCAGATGCCTTAAATGCAACTGCCTCACGGTTGCTGCGGTCAATTATCCTGCGGCATCTGGGTGTATATCCTTCCGGCTCGGCAACTCCGGTGCTGCCGTTCTGAATAAGCTGGTCTATAATTCCGGAAACCTTATCATAGGTGACTCCGTTATCCTCAAGTACCTGGCAGGCAAGGCCTTCCCGCTCGCGGAGCAGTCCCAGAAGAAGGTGTTCCGTGCCTATAAAATTGTGATTATGCTCTTTGGCTGCTTCTCCGGCATACTCCAGAGCATTTGCAGCCATCTGTGTAAATCTGTACATCTGTAAGCTCCTGTATTAAAAATTTGCAGACATCGCAATTTCCGGCAGTTCTGACTGGATATCGGCAGCTCTCTGCATGCCTACTGCCTGGCCTACGTCATCCTCGGAATAACCGGAAGGGTCATATTCACAGTCGCAGCTCCTGACCATCGCTCCGAAAGCGCTTACCGGACGGTCCGAATTCCACATGTGCTCAAGATCCCCTGTCCTTGAAGCGCTTAGACATGTAAGTGCTTCCTCCTGGCTTAGATACCTGGCGTAGCGCAGCACTCCGTATGCCCTGTAGACCCAGTTTTCCTCAATAAGCCTGTTCTCCGAGAGGTAACTCGCCCTGGCGTCCTTTTCACGGGACTCCATCATCAAAGAGAAATGTTCAAGCGCCGAGATCAGTTCTCCCTCCGAAAGTCCAAGCGTCTTCCGGTTCCTGATCCTGTATATACTGCCGGGCGCCGGCATGCTTCCCTTGAACTGGGCATTAAGTGAGAAACCGAACTGCCCGAGTTCCCTGGCATATTTGCCGGTGAGCTGCTTCTTCTCAATATACGGCAGGTGCATCAGTACAGAGGCCGAAAGCCCGGTCCCGGCAAAGAGAGGGCTCGCGGTGAGGTAGCCGTACTTATTGCTGAATGCGTATACCAGGCTCTTATTAAGCTCCCTGTCAACCATGTCAGCAAGCTCGGCGGCGCGGGAAATGCTCCTTCCGGGGACGGATACCTGTATGCAGATCTGCTCGGTCCCGTTCACATATATGGTAAGCGATTCGTCAGGGGTAATAAATACCGCAGGGCTGCCCCCATCCCTCATGAAAAGCGGAGGAATGCATAGATGCGCTACCAGGACCTCTGTCTCTCTCCCGGAAGGCTCGATCCTCCTGCAGGACAGGTTCATGCTCCTAAGAAAATCTGAAGAGCTGACTGCATCTTCTACTTCTTCGATGAGCTTTTCCTGCTGCCTTTCGTCCATCTTTTCTTCGAAAGGGTACTTTGCAGTATTCCTTACCAGGCAGAGCTGGCCGCCTATTACTGTGCCTGTATTGCAGGAATCGGAATCATACCATTTATTCATTGACTCCACCTTCCTTCATGGACCTGATTATATCTCTCAGGCGTGCCGCCTCTTCATATTCCTCTCTTGCTACCGCCCTCTTTATTGCGGCTCTGAGTTCATCCTCGGTAGACCCCTCATCTATGGTATAAACGATCTTATTCGGATCATTTCCGCTGCCAGAATCCTCTCCACCCTCCTTCACAGCAGAAGCCTCTTCAGGGCTCTCTATGTGGAAGGTCTCCCCGTGGCTTATGGGATGTCTTCCGGTATGCTGAGCGTTGCCGTGGATCTTCTTAAAATACCCGTCGATAAGGAAATTGAATGTGCGGTAGCATTCCGGACAGCCGAAATAACCGTTCTTCATAAATTCATTATATGTCATTCCGCATATCGGACATACTACATTAGTTTTCGAAAGATCTTCTTCAGGGTCTTTGCTGTCAGGCGATTCTCCAAGCATGCTGGCAAGGAGGTTGCTCAGTATGGAAGAAGGTGATGTCAGGCTTTCAAAAGCTTTGTTGGTACGCCCGGCAGCGCATTCCCTGCAGAGATGCATCTCGCGCTTAACTCCGCCTATTATCTCGGTATAGCTAAGTATAGCTTCGTTCCTGCGGCATATATCACAGAGCATTGCTAATTCCTCCTTGAAGCATCTCAGACCTCTTTATCCGGATTCTCATAATTATCAAATATCTTGTCGACCATAGCGTGGATCTCATCACGTTTAAAGCCTTTGCAGAGGGCTCCGGCCAGTATCCTGCAAAGGTCGCCGTAGATCAGTTCCCTGTCGGCCTCGCGCCTTAAATCTACAGCGATCACCGCGCCCTTCCGGCGGTCAAGCTTAACATACCCTTCCTGCTTCAGAAGGGTGTAAGTCTTATTCACCGTATGCATATTGATCCCAACGGAATCCGCAAGGCTTCTGACAGAGGGAAGCATATCTCCCGAACAAAGCTCTGCGCAGGCGATCGCCGCTATGATCTGATTGCGCAGCTGCATATATATGGCTTCATCACTGTTAAAATCGATTTCCAGAATCATATAAGACGCTCCATTTCAAAAACAGCTCGTTTTTTGTTATATGCATTATAACACAGATGAATCAAATAACAAGCTACTTGTGATAGGGCTCTTTTCTGATTATTTTAAAGGCCCTGTATATCTGCTCAAGCAATATGACCCTCATCAGCTGGTGGGGAAATGTCATATCTGAAAAGCTGAGCCTTTCGTCCGCCTTCTGAAGCACTTCATCCGAGAGGCCAAGAGACCCTCCTATGATGAAGCAGATATGGCTCCTGCCGTTGATAAAAAGCCCTTCGAGATTTGAAGCCAGCTGCTCCGAGGACGCTTTCTTCCCTTTTATGTCAAGGGCGATAACGTAGCTGTCTGCGGGCAGCTCCTTTAAGATCCTGCCGCCTTCCTTTTCCTTTATCATGCGGTTCTCTTTCTCAGATGCCTCATCGGGGGTCTTCTCGTCGGCTGTTTCGATGATCTCCGGCCTGCAGTACCTTCCCAGCCTTTTTACATATTCATTTACCGCTTCGCTGTAGAATTTTTCCTTAATCCTGCCAACACATAATATAGTGATCTTCATCGTTAATTTCCTGACAATGAAATAAATGTATGATATAATATTTTATCATATATTAAGAGGTTTATACTATGATTCAGGCACTTGATCCTCTTCGCGAGTTTTCTATGGGAAGCCTCGTGTTCAGGCTGGTACTCGCATTGATATGCGGCGGCATGCTGGGACTCGAGCGCGGCAGGAAAAGACTTCCCGCCGGATTCCGTACATATATAGTGGTCTGCCTTGGCGCGGCACTTACTATGATACTCAGCCAGTACATCACCGAAATGTTAAGGGGGCCGTGGGCTGAAGAAGCTGCTGCCTACGGTTACAAGCTCGATTTTTCCAGGCTTTCTGCCATGGTAATCAGCGGTATCGGTTTCCTTGGCGCCGGAACGATCATCGTAACCGCGCGCTCTGAGGTAAAAGGGCTTACAACTGCTGCCTGCCTTTGGGCCTCAGCCTGCATGGGCCTGGCAGTTGGTTGCGGCTTCTATGAGTGCGCATTCATCTCTATTATACTAATCATAATAACGATACGTTTCCTTGCAAAAGCCGAGATCTCGATCATCAAGCGCTCCCCTAACATGAATGTGTATGTGGAATTCGAATCGCTGGAAGCAGTCGGACGAATCATCACAGATATGAAAAAGATGGGGATACAGATCTATAATGTTGATATAGAGAGAGGCACTTTCAAGCAGGGTGTGTTCCCCAGCGCAGTCTTCTATACTAAAATAGTTGATTCGCGTACACATTCAGAGATCATGGCTTCCGTATCCACGATCGATAAAGTTATTACCGTACTAGAGCTGTAAGGAAGGAGGAATAATTATGCTGTCGTTTTTTGATCCGCTTCGTGAACTCTCCTTCCTCGCTATCCTTACCAAGCTTCTGCTGGCCATGGCCTGCGGAGGGATCATCGGGCTCGAGAGAGAATACAAACGCCGCCCTGCGGGCTTCAGGACCCACATTCTTATCTGCATCGGCGCGGCTATTACAACGCTCATAAGTGAATATCTTGCGGTTTATATGCATTATTATACCGATATGGCGAGGCTCGGGGCACAGGTCATTGCGGGTATAGGTTTTATCGGTGCAGGAACTATCCTTAAGAGAGGGTCCAGGATAAAAGGCTTAACGACCGCGGCTGGACTGTGGACCTCAGGCATCGTCGGGCTCTGTCTGGGAGCCGGTTACTTTGAGGCTGCCGTGATCACTACCGCGCTTACCGAAGTAGCTGAGCTGCTTTTTGCAAAGCTGGAATACAGACTCCTGGAATCATCCCCCCAGCCTGCTGTCTATGTTGAGTACAGCTCAAAGCATACGATTGAAAAACTCCTTCTAAAGCTCCGCAGTGAGCATGTGCTTATCGAGAACCTTGAGATCACCCAGGCTAAGGACAGCTCTGAGGCTGTGTCATGCGCCATATTGTATTTAAATATCGGCGGAAGCATTCTGAATCCGACAACGCTTCTCGAGACGATAAGTGAGATCGAAGGCGTTGTAATGACAGAATTACTATAGTTCAGACTGCCTTTCACATAATGCAGCAATATAAAGAGAGGGTGCCTCAGGATCCTGTAAAACAGGGTTCCCGGGCACCCTCATTTTTTTGTTAATTCTTTCAGCTAAAGACCGTATCTTACCCGTTTAGGCTTCTCCTCGTACAAAGGCCGGTCCTCAAAATTATAACACTCTTCTTCTTTGATCGAATCGGCCAGCCTGTCAGGGTCTAGCGCACAGCACGAAACTGCATGCGCGCATGAAGGGAACCTGCTGCATAGAAACACATAACAATTCCTTTTATCATTAGCTGAATTCATAACTGTCAATTACTCCGGATAGAAGCCTGATGGCGACTCAGAAAGATTTATCATGATGTTCTTCATCTGAGTGTAATGTTCAAGCATTACCTTATGGGTCTCACGGCCGATACCGGACTCCTTGTATCCTCCGAAAGGCGCGCCTTCAGGGATCTGGTTGTAGGTGTTGACCCACATACGTCCGGTCTCAACGCCTCTTGCTACACGGATAGCCTTGTTGATATCTCTGGTCCATACTGCACCGCCAAGTCCGTAGGTGCTGTCATTAGCCATATCGATGACTTCCTGCTCATCATGGAACTTGATGACTACAGCAACAGGTCCGAAGATCTCTTCCTGAGCTACACGCATATTGTTGGTAACATTGGTAATAAGGGTAGGCCTCATGAAGCATCCCTTAGCAAGTTCGCCCTCAGTTACTCTCTCGCCGCCGCATGCGATCGTAGCGCCTTCCTGCTTAGCAATCTCTACATAGGAGAGGATCTTCTTCAGCTGACCTTCATTGATCTGTGCGCCCATCTGGGTGTTAGGATCTGTAGGATCTCCGACCTTTACCTTGTTGAAAGCTTCTACCAGCTTCGGAACGAAGGTGTCATAGAAGGTATCCTGTACGAATATCCTGGAGCCTGCGCAGCATACCTGGCCCTGGTTGAACAGGATGCCAAGCTGTGCTCCGTCAATAGCCATATCAAGCTTGCAGTCATCAAAGAATATATTTGCTGACTTTCCTCCAAGTTCGAGTGTAGCGGGGATAAGCTTTTCAGCCGCTGCAAGCGCAACGTCTCTTCCGACTTCGGTGGATCCAGTGAAAGCAAGCTTCCTGAATCCTGGATGCTTAAGCATTTCATTGCCAACGCCTGAGCCTGAGCCGGTAATTACGTTAAACACTCCGGGAGGAAGGATATCCTGAATAAGTCTTGCAAATTCCAGAACTGAGAGCGAGGTAGTGCTCGAAGGCTTAAATACCGTGCAGCATCCGCTTGCAAGAACAGGAGCAAGTTTCCAGGCTGCCATCAGGAACGGGAAGTTCCAGGGAACGATCTGTCCTACAACTCCGATAGGCTCTCTTAAAATCAGGCTGAGGAAAGTTCCCTGAAGGACATTTGCGCTGCCCTCCTCTGCCATGATGCATCCTGCAAAATACCGGAAGTGATCGGCTGACATTGGAACGTCGATAGCCATAGTCTCACGGATAGGCTTGCCGTTATCCAGTGTCTCGACCATTGCAAGGTATTCTTTATTTTCATCAATAACGTCAGCTATCTTATTTAAGATAGCGGCTCTCTCCATAGTTGTGGTATGCTTCCAGGTCTTAAAAGCTTTCCATGCGGAATCAACTGCAAGGTCCAGATCTTCCTTTGTAGCCTGTGCGCATTTAGCAAGAAACTCGCCATTTGCAGGGTTGTAAGCATTGAAAGTTCCGCCATCTGAAGCCGGACGCCACTCGCCGTTAATAAACAACCCATACTCTTCTTTGAATTTTACATCCATGACTGCATAACCTCCTTGGAAATTCAAAATTGCATTTATATAAGTACAGTTTCTGTATTAATTATAGTACAATCACTGGAAAGTTCAAGTCCTTTGAAGAAAAAAAACTGCTCTCCAGAAGAATCCGAAGAGCAGTCCATTTTAAGTATTCAGTTTTAGAGCTCCGGCCGAATTATGCCTGATTAGCCCTTGCTACATAACCCTCGTACCTATCCTTGGCATCTTCCTGGGTCTTGGTGTAGAGTTCCTCAGCAGTCTCCGGGAATCCTCTCTGAAGTGAGGAGTAACGAACCTCATCCATCAGATACTCTCTGAAGAGATCCCAATTAGGAGCCTTCTTGGTATCAAGGACGAACGGATTCTTGCCTTCCTTCTTGAGTTCAGGGTTGAAATGCCAGCAGGTCCAATAGCCACACTCAACGGCTTTCTTGATCCTGCTCTGTGAATACTGCATTCCGCCCTTAATTCCGTGGTTAATGCAAGGTGCGTAAGCGATAACGAGCGAAGGTCCGTGATAAGCTTCTGCTTCCTTCATGACTTTTACGAGCTGGTTATTGTCAGCTGTCATTGCTACCTGTGCTACGTAAACATAACCGTAGGAAGCTGCCATCATACCGAGATCCTTCTTCTTGGTCTTCTTTCCGGATGCAGCGAATTTAGCAACTGCTGCAACAGGAGTAGACTTGGAAGCCTGTCCGCCGGTATTTGAGTAAACCTCAGTGTCAACTACGAAGATGTTGATGTCTTCGTTGGATGCAAGTGCATGATCAAGTCCGCCGTAGCCGATATCATATGCCCAGCCGTCACCGCCGAAGATCCACTGTGACTTCTTGACGAGGAGGTCTGCCCCGTTAACGATACCGTCGCAGATAGCTTTGACCTCAGCGTCATCTCCTTCATAAGCCTTAGCTGCTGCAAGGAGAGCCTTTGCGGAAACCTTTGAAGCTTCGCCTTCGTTCATTGTGTCAAGCCATGCACTTGCTTCCTCAGCAGCATAGCCCTTATCAACAAGGCCCTTGACAGATGCAGCAAGGACATCCCTGCGGTACTTCTGTCCTACTTCCATACCAAGACCGAACTCTGCGTTGTCCTCGAAGAGGGAGTTAGCCCATGCAGGTCCGTGGCCTTCAGCATTCTTGGTGTAAGGCATTGAAGGAGCAGAGCCGCCCCAGATGGATGTACATCCGGTAGCGTTCGCAACCATCATCCTGTCGCCGAAGAGCTGGGTGATAAGTTTTACATAAGGTGTCTCGCCGCAGCCTGCGCATGCTCCTGAGAACTCAAGGAGCGGCTGCTCGAACTGTGATCCCTTTACAGAGAACTTGTCCAGAGGATTTACGCTGCCGTTGATCTTAACAGCGAACTCCCAGTTGGAAGCTTCGCTTCTCTGGCTGTCCAGCGGAACCATAGTGAGTGCCTTTGCAGGGCAGATATTTGCGCAGGATCCGCATCCCATACAGTCAAGCGGGGAGATCTGCATCTTGTACTGATACTTGTCCTTAAGCTGAGCTTTTCCGGGAACTGCTCCGAATCCCTCGGGAGCGGTCTTTGCGGTCTCTTCGTCAAGGATGATAGGCCTGATGGTTGCATGAGGACATACAAATGAGCACTGGTTGCACTGTATGCACTTTGCGCCGTCCCATACAGGAACGTGAGCAGCAACTCCGCGCTTCTCATATGCAGATGTTCCTGAAGGGAATGTGCCGTCTTCGAATCCGTTGAATGCAGATACCGGAAGAGCGTCGCCGTCCTGTCCGTTAACAGGCTCAACAATGTTCTTGATGAAATCAGGGATATTCCTCTCTGCTTCAGGCTCGTCAGCACAGTCAGCCCAGTTCTCGGGAACTTCGACCTTCACGATCTTCTCAAGGCCTGCGTCAACAGCTGCGAAGTTCTTGTTTACAACAGCCTCGCCCTTCTTGCCGTAGGAATGAACGATCATGTCCTTCATGTACTTAACGGCAGTGTCGATAGGAATGATGTCAGCCAGCTTGAAGAATGCTGCCTGGAGGACTGCATTGGTCTTTCCGTTGAGCTTCAGCTCCTCATCGACTGCGGTAGCATTGATGATGTAGAAGTTTGCATGCCTCTTGGCAAGAGCCCTCTTAACATATGCCGGAAGATTCTTTTCAAGCTCCTCGGGAGTCCATACGGTATTAAGAAGGAATGTGCCGTTGTCCTTAAGGTCGCGGGCGATGTTCTTGTACATCTTAAGGTATGCCTGGTTGTGGCATGCGATAAAGTCAGCCTTCCTGATCAGGTATGTGGACTTGATAGGTGTCTTGCCGAAGCGGAGGTGGGACTGGGTAAGTCCGCCGGACTTCTTGGAATCATAGAAGAAATATGCCTGAGCATACATATCGGTATGGTCGCCGATGATCTTGATGGAGTTCTTGTTCGCGCCGACGGTACCGTCTGCTCCGAGTCCCCAGAAGATGCAGCTCTTGGTGCCTTCAGGAGCAACGTCGACCTCTTCGTGTGCAGGGATGCAGCGTCCGGTGACATCGTCATTTACACCGAGTGCGAAGTCGTTCTTCGGATTCTCAGCCTTCATGTTGTCATATACGGAAAGGATAGATCCGGGAGTGATATCCTTGGATCCAAGACCTGCACGTCCGCCGTAGATCTCATAATGCTTGCCTTCCTTATATGCTGCTGCGCATACGTCAACATAGAGAGGCTCGCCGTATCCGGTAACTTCCTTTACCCTGTCGATAACGGTGATCTTCTTAACGGTCTCAGGAACAGCTGCGAAAAGCTTCTCAGCTGAGAAAGGCCTGTAGAGATGGACCTTAACGATACCGACCTTCTCGCCCTGTGCGGTAAGGTAATCGATAACTTCTTCGAATGCCTCGCACATCGAGCCCATTGCGATAACAATGTTCTCTGCGTCAGGAGCGCCGTAATAGTTGAAAGCCTTGTAGTCGCGGCCGGTCATGGCGCTGACTTTCTCCATGTACTCGTCGACGATCGCGGGAACTGCATCGTAGAACTTGTTGCTTGCCTCACGTCCCTGGAAGTAGATGTCAGCGTTCTGAGCTGTACCTCTGATAACGGGATGATCGGGGTTGAGAGCGTTCTTTCTGAACTCGTTCAGAGCGTCATAATCAACAAGCTTTGCAAGCTCGTCATAATCTGTACATTCTATCTTCTGTATCTCGTGGGAAGTCCTGAATCCATCAAAGAAATGAAGGAAAGGAACCCTGGCCTTGATTGCTGAAAGATGTGCTACTGCGGTAAGGTCCATAGCCTCCTGGACTGAATTGGAGCAAAGCATTGCAAATCCGGTCTGACGGCATGCCATAACATCCGAATGATCTCCGAAAATGTTAAGTGCATGATATGCAAGAGCTCTGGCACTTACATGGAAAACAGTGGGAAGAAGTTCGCCGGCGATCTTGTACATATTCGGGATCATCAGGAGAAGTCCCTGAGATGCCGTATAGGTGGTCGTAAGCGCGCCGGCCTGAAGGGAACCGTGAACAGTTCCTGATGCGCCGCCCTCGGACTGCATTTCAACTACCTTGACCGTGTTTCCGAAAATGTTCTTTCTTCCATTTGCGGCCCAGTCGTCAGTAACCTCAGCCATGGGCGAGGACGGGGTAATCGGGAAAATACCTGCAACTTCGGTAAATGCATACGAAGTCCAGGCAACCGCGGTATTACCGTCCATAGTTTTCATTACCTTTGCCATGATAAATCTCCTTTCGGTTAATTCAGCAATCTTCTTGATTGTTTTTAAAACACAAAATCATACATGATAATTTTATAACATTCACCAACAATCGTCAATAAACCTGTACACTTTTTATCAATATCGCACAAGAAAAAAACCATTACGGGACCATATTCTGATCCTGTAATGGTTTTATAGTTGTTTTTTATGTTTTAAGCGTCTTTCTTGGAGAAGCTTACGCGGCCCATCTTGTCTTTTCCAAGGCATTTTACCTTGATGACATCGCCGAGAGTAAGGACATCTTCAACGCGGTTCACCCTCTTCTTGTCAAGCTTGGAAATGTGGACCAGGCCTTCCTTGCCGGGAGCGAACTCGAGGAACGCACCGAACTCCTTGATGGATACGACCTTACCGGTGTATATCCTGCCCTCTTCGAAATCGGATACGATCATGGTCACGGTATCGATAGCCTTCTGGATTCCTTCGGGATCGGTGCCGCAAATAGATACGCGTCCGTCTTCCTGGATGTCGATCCTGGTGCCTGTGTCGACAATGATCTGGTTGATGACCTTGCCCTGCTTTCCGACAACGTCGCCGATCTTATCGGGATCAATCTGGATCATCTTGATCTTCGGAGCGTAAATGGAAAGCTCTTTTCTGGGCTCGGGGATTACCGGAGCGATAACTTCGTTGATGATATACTCTCTCGCTTCCTTGGTCCTTGCGATCGCTTCCTCAACAATAGGTCTTGTGAGACCGTGGATCTTGATATCCATCTGGATGGCGGTGATACCGTCATGGGTGCCGGCTACCTTGAAATCCATGTCTCCGAAGAAGTCCTCGAGACCCTGGATATCGGTAAGGACGATATAGTCGTCATCGGTCTCGCCGGTAACCAGTCCGCAGGAAATACCTGCAACGTGCTTGCTGATAGGAACGCCTGCAGCCATAAGGGACATGGTGGATGCGCACACGCTGGCCTGCGAAGTGGAACCGTTGGACTCGAAAGTCTCGGAGACCGCACGGATAGCGTAAGGGAAATCCTCAATGCTCGGAAGCACGGGAAGAAGGGCTCGCTCCGCAAGCGCGCCGTGTCCGATCTCACGCCTTCCCGGTCCTCTTGAAGGTTTGGTCTCTCCTACCGAATATGAAGGGAAATTGTAATGGTGCATGTACCTCTTGGAGGTAACAAACTCATTCAGTCCCTCTACTCTCTGAGCGTCAGAAGCAGGCGCAAGTGTCGTGACGGTGCAGATCTGGGTCTGTCCACGTGTGAACATTGCGGAGCCGTGAGCTCTGGGAAGAAGGTCGACCTCAGCTGCAAGCGGGCGGATCTGGTTGATCGCACGTCCGTCAGGACGCTTATGATCCTTCAGGATCATCTTGCGCACGGTCTTCTTCTGATACTGGTAAACAGCGTCGTCTATGAAAGGAAGCCACTCTTCGTTCTCTGCGAATGCTTCCTCGAGCTTATCCTTGATCTCGCGGATATTAGCGTCCCTGGTCTGCTTGTCGTCTGTAAATACAGCCTCTTCCATTGCCTCGGCAGGAACAAGCTCGTACATCTTCTGATTGAGCTCCTCGGGAACGGTATAATGCTCGTACTCTTTCTTTTCCTTGCCGCATTCAGCGATGATCTTGTCAAAGAACGCGATTATCTCCTGGTTTACATCATGGGCCTTGTAGATCGCGTCGATCATCTGCGCTTCAGGAATTTCCTTCGCGCCGGCCTCGATCATGATGACCTTCTCGCGGGTTGACGCAACCGTAAGCGCAAGCCTGGAAACCTCTTTCTGGGCGTTCGTAGGGTTGATGATGAACTCTCCGTCAATAAGTCCGACCTGGGTCATAGCGCAGGGGCCTGCAAAGGGAATATCGGAAATGCAGGTCGAGATCGCGCTGCCAAGCATAGCGGTAAGTTCAGGGCTTGCATCCTGATCAACACAAAGCACCAGGTTGTCAAGGTAGACATCGTTCCTGTAATCCTTAGGGAAAAGAGGTCTCATGGGCCTGTCGATTACCCTGCAGGTGAGTACCGAATTCTCGCTCGGCTTGCCTTCGCGCTTGTTGAATCCGCCGGGGATCTTCCCGACAGAATACATCTTCTCTTCAAAATCAAC
The DNA here is from genome assembly GCA_024685315.1 of Lachnospiraceae bacterium. GTDB lineage: Bacteria > Bacillota > Clostridia > Lachnospirales > Lachnospiraceae > UBA2912. Next base: position 145,348 of record JAIKVW010000016.1, on the reverse strand, counting down.
GCTTAACGGGAAGAAATCGATCCCGTCCCTGGGCTTCTCAGATGCGGTTGCCGTTGAAAGGATAACGGTATCACCGTACTGGATCAGGACCGCGCCGTTAGCCTGGGCTGCTACCCTGCCAACATCGATGCGAAGCGTCCTTCCTGCGAGTTCCATTTCAAATCTTTTAAATTCTTTTGCCACTTTCGTCTCCTTCTTCTTCTTTAAACGAACTCAAATTGCAATGCACGCAAGAAGGGGCGAAATATCCAATTCCGCCCCTTTATAACAATAATTACTTTCTAAGACCAAGTTTCTCAACGATACTTCTGTATCTCTCGATGTCCGTCTTCTTGAGGTAATCAAGAAGGCCTCTTCTCTGTCCGACCATCTTCAGAAGTCCGCGCCTTGAATGGTGATCCTTCTGATGTGTCTTAAGGTGTTCGGTGAGAGTTGCGATCCTCGCTGAAAGGATGGCGATCTGGACCTCGGGTGAACCGGTGTCTTCAGGTGTCTTGCCGTACTTCTCGACGAGTTCCTGCTTCATTTCCTTGCTAATCATGATGCAAATTCCTCCATAAAATAAAATTGCCTGGTGCTGAGGGCCGGTCGGAGATTCCAGGCTCCCGGCACAGGTTGCCACAATATTTTATCACAGGGCCGGGACCTTGTAAACATCTTTTTTAGCTTAAGGCCATTTTACATATTTCGATAAAAAGGCCTCCGTAAACCCTTATTCTTCTTGCAATAATGGCCTTAAAAGTATACAATTTATGTATAAAAACTCAGAAAATAGGCAATTCTTTTAACAGCATTACGAGGAGGTGACGGATTGAAGCTCTGGGGCGGAAGATTTATTAAAGAAGAGAATAAGGCTGCCGATAGTTTTAACTCCTCAATATCATTTGACAAGCGTCTTTACAGGCAGGACATCCTGGGTTCTGAGGCTCATGTGAAAATGCTCTGCAAAGTGCAGGTCATTTCCGAACAGGAACGTGACATTATCCTGAAAGCGCTTGACGAGATCCTCTCTGAAATAGATTCCGGAGAACTTATTATAAGTGACGAGTATGAGGACATCCACTCCTTCGTTGAATCCGAACTCATACGCAGGACCGGAGACACCGGAAAGAAGCTTCACACCGGGCGGAGCAGGAATGACCAGGTAGCGCTGGATATGAAGCTCTACGTCCGTGACGATATAGATGAGACCGACAGGCTGCTTTACGATCTTCTATGCGTTCTGCTGGGACTCATGAAAAATAATACCGGCACTTATATGCCCGGGTTCACACATATGCAGAAAGCCCAGCCGGTAACACTCTCCCATCATCTGGGGGCATATTTTGAAATGTTTAAGCGCGACCGGTCCAGGCTGACTGACATACGCTCGCGCATGAACACCTGCCCGCTTGGATCCGGAGCCCTCGCCGGGACCACCTATCCGCTCGCCAGGGAAATGACCGCGCAGCTGCTTGGCTTCGACTCACCTACGGTCAACAGCATGGATTCCGTATCTGACAGGGACTACATTATCGAGTACCTTGGAGCCCTCTCCATCGTCATGATGCATCTCAGCCGCTTCTGCGAGGAGCTGATCGCCTGGAATTCAAATGAATACAGGTTCATCGAGATGGATGACGGCTACTCCACCGGAAGCTCTATAATGCCGCAGAAAAAGAACCCTGATATCGCTGAGCTGATACGCGGCAAGACCGGAAGGGTCTACGGGGCGCTGATGGCTCTCCTGACTGTTATGAAAGGCATCCCGCTGGCTTATAATAAAGACCTGCAGGAAGACAAGGAAGTCTCCTTCGACGCCATGGATACTGCTAAAGAGTGCGTTGCCCTTTTCACTGGCATGATCTCTACTGTAAAGTTTAATGAGAAGGCCATGGCACAAAGCGCCAGAAATGGTTTTACCAATGCGACAGACGCTGCTGATTACCTGGTGCGAAAGGGAGTCCCTTTCCGCGACGCGCACGGGATCATTGGCACTCTTGTGCTAAAGTGCATTGACAGGGGCGTTTCACTAGATGAGCTTCCTCTTTCCGAATACAAAGAGGTATGCCCCGCGTTCGAAGAAAACATATATAAGGCAATCTCGCTTGAGACCGTAGTTGAAAGCCGTATTACCGCAGGTTCTCCGGGGAAAAGCGCTATGGAAGAGGCCATCCTGACTGAGGAGCGGTATCTATCCGCAAGCGCACCTCGCAGCATATAAAATAATTTATTAAAAAAATAAAAGGGAAAGGAGAAGGCGGTCCTGAAACGGACTGCCGGTAAACAGAATGGAACAGGTAACATCGACATTAATTAATTTTGCAAAACAGGCTGTCGGAGCACTCGTAATCTTAATTATCGGGTGGATCGTAGTCAATGCTGTCTGCAACGTGATCGCAAAGCTTCTTGAGAAGTCCAAACTTGACAAGACCGTTGTCACATTCCTCAACAAACTTATCAAGATCGTGCTGAGAGTGCTCCTCGTGATGATGATCCTCTCCAAACTCGGCGTAGACATGACCTCCGTCATCGCACTCTTTACTAGCGGCGCCCTTGCTGTTGGCCTTGCCCTTCAGGGATGCCTCGCCAACTTCGCCGGCGGACTTCTGCTCCTAATCACCAAGCCCTTCAAGGTAGGCGATTATATCAGCGACGGCACCAATGAAGGTACCGTAAAGGCGATCAGCATGATCTACACATATCTGACTACCGGTGATAACCACGAGATCACGATCCCTAATGGAGCACTCGCTAACACCACTATCAGGAACATCACTGCTAACGGCACCCGCAGATGCGACTACACTGTCAACCTTGCTTACACTCAGAATTTTGACGAGGCAGAGAAAGTCCTTCTCGAGGTCGCAAATGCCAACGCATACGCTCTTAAAGATCCTGCTCCCTGCGTACTGATCAATAAGTTCGGCGCAAGCGGCGCCGAGGCAGCTGTAAGGATCTGGGTCAAATGCGAGGACTACTGGCCTGCAACCAATACCCTGCTCGAGGATGTAAAGCATGCATTTGATGACAAGAAGCTTGTATATCCTTACGAGGCAATGAATGTAAACGTGATCGACAACAAATAATTGAATCCTTCAAACAGTTTAAAAGCCCCGGCACCAGGCCGGGGCTTTTCTGTATCATTTAGTTATCAGGAATTTTCCTTTTCGAACTTGTCCATGAACTCGACAAGTTTCTTTACGCCTTCTATCGGCATAGCGTTGTAGATGCTTGCTCTCATTCCTCCTACGCTCCTGTGGCCTTTGAGATTGACAAATCCAGCAGCGGTCGCCTCTGCGATGAATTTCGCATTGAGCTCTTCACTGTCAGTTACGAAAGGAACATTCATAAGTGAGCGGTCTTCCTTTACGACAGTTCCGTGGAACATCTTGCTGGAATCAAGGAAATCATAGAGGATGGCTGCCTTCTCCTGATTGATCTTCTGCATGCCTTCAAGACCGCCGTTCTTCATGATCCACTTGAAAACTTTTCCACAAATGTAAATACCATAGCAAGGAGGAGTATTGTAAAGGGAATCATTGTCTGCCTGGGTCTTATATTTAAGCATGGTAGGTGTGCCGGGAAGCACGTCGTCAGTGATCAGGTCTTCGCGCACGATAACGATAACGACGCCTGCGGGTCCGACATTCTTCTGAACTCCTGCCATGATGAGGCCGTACTTCAATACGTCAACAGGCTCTGACAGGAAGCAGGAAGACTGGTCGGCTACGAGGAGCTTTCCTTTTGTGTCAGGGAGCTGCCAGTACTTGGTACCGTAAATGGTATTGTTCTCGCAGATATATACGTAATCCATGTCGTCGGTTATCGGAAGGTCGCTGCAGTCAGGAATATAGCTGAAAGTCTTGTCAGCAGAAGAAGCAAGCTCGACAGCTTCTCCGTAGATCTTCGCCTCGGAAAAAGCCTTCTTTGCCCACTGACCGGTAAGCACATAGCCTGCCTTGCGGTTCTTCATAAGGTTCATGGGAATAGCCGCGAACTGCTGCGATGCCCCGCCCTGCAGGAAGAGGATCTTATAATTGTCAGGAACTGCGAGGAGCTTCCTAAGGTCCGCTTCTGCTTCCTTAATGATGTTGTCATACACTTTTGAGCGGTGGCTCATCTCCATTACGGACTGGCCGGAACCCCTGTAATCAAGCATCTCGTCTGCTGCTTCCTGAAGTACCTCGACCGGAAGGACTGCCGGCCCTGCTGAAAAGTTATAAACTCTGCCCATTAAATAAAATCCTCCTAAAAAATATGATTTAAAAAAATTATTATTCAAGAATATTTTTCTTCTCAAGGTCCTGCTTGTTAAAGGCATCGGATATAGATGCGCCCGGAGGGACCATCGGCCAGACGTTCTCTTCCGGATCTATCTCACAATTGATCACCACGGGTTCATCAAGAGTAAGCGCCCAGGCGAATGCCTCCCTGAATTCTTCAGGCGTTGACGCGCTCCGTGCCTTAACTCCCAGTCCCTCAGATACCTTTACAAAATCTACCTTGTCGTCGATTATCGTGCTAGAATAGCGCTTTCCGTAGAAAAGCCCCTGCCACTGATGGACCATTCCAAGGACATGGTTATTGAATATGATCTCGATGAACGGAATGCAGTATCTCCCTGCAGTCGCAAGTTCATTCATATTCATCCTGAAACATCCGTCTCCGGCCATGTTGATGACGGTCTTATCCGGACAGCCGAGCTTTATGCCCATCGAGGCGCCAATACCGAATCCCATCGTTCCGAGCCCGCCGGAAGTAATGAACTGTCCGGGTTCGGAATACTTATAGAACTGGGCCGCCCACATCTGGTGCTGTCCGACTTCCGCGCATATTGTTGCCCTTCCGTTGGTCATCTCATAGACTGTCTCTACGATACCGGGGCCTGTCAGCACGTCTTTATCGTATACCAGCGGATAGCGGCTCTTCATCTCGCGGATATGGGCCATCCACTCCGGATGATGCTGATCCTCAAGCTTGTCGCAGAGCATCTGCAGGACGACCTTGGCGTCGCCAATGATCTGGTGGTTGACCTCTACGTTCTTGTCTATTTCTGCCGCATCTACGTCAATATGGACGATATCCGCATGCCTTGCAAAAGTATTAACGTTTCCAAGCACCCTGTCCGAAAAACGTGTGCCGATCGCTATCAGCAGATCGCTCTCGGTGATCCCGAAATTTGAAGTCTTGGTGCCGTGCATTCCGACCATTCCGGTATAGGAATCACTGTTCCCGGGGAATGCGCCCTTGCCCATAAGTGTGTCGGCTACCGGGGCGTCAAGCTTCTTCGCAAAGCTCCTTAGCTCCCCTGAAGCTCCGGAGCGGATCACGCCGCCGCCGACAAGTATGAAGGGCTTCTGGGACAGTTTGATGAGTTCAATAACGCTGTCAACCTCGGCTTCATCAATAAGAGCAGTCTTTCTCTTTATCAGTTCAGGCTTCGTGAATTCATATTCATACTTATTGGCCGTGACATCCTTGGTAATATCGATCAGGACAGGGCCTTTCCTTCCTGTCTGCGCGATCCTGAAAGCCTTCCGGATCGTATCGGCCAGCCTGGAAACATCCTTTACAATGAAATTATGCTTTGTAACAGGCATTGTGATGCCGGCAATATCGATCTCCTGGAAAGAATCTTTACCCAGAAGGTCTGTGGTAACGTTGCAGGTGATCGCGACCACCGGCACCGAATCCATGTAAGCCGTAGCAATTCCGGTTACGATATTGGTCGCCCCAGGACCCGACGTTGCAAAGCAGACGCCAGTCCTTCCTGTTGCGCGCGCATATCCGTCTGCGGCATGTGAAGCTCCCTGCTCATGAGAAGTAAGGTAGTGCTTGATGTCGCTCTGCTTGTAAAGAGCATCGTAAATATTTAGGATAGCTCCGCCCGGGTATCCGAATACCGTATCTACCCCCTGTTCTTTCAAGCATTCAACTACTATTTCTGCTCCGCTAAGAAGCATGACTATCTCCTCCTATTTCAGCTTTTCGGAACTTCCAGTACAGCACCGCGGCTGGAATCCGTAACAAGAGCCGCGTATCTTGCGAGGTATCCTGTTGTGATCTTAGGCTCCCTGGGCTTCCAGTTCTGCCTTCTTCTTTCCAGTTCCTCATCCGTAATATCTACATTTATTGAATATTCCGGAATATTGATCTTTATTGTGTCGCCCTCTTCTATCAGAGCAATATTCCCGCCAAGAGCAGCTTCGGGAGCTACGTGTCCGATTGCAGCGCCTCTGGATGCTCCGGAAAAACGGCCGTCAGTTATTAGTGCAACCGTTGAACCGAGGCCCATTCCGATGATCGCGGAGGTAGGGTTAAGCATCTCGCGCATTCCGGGACCGCCTTTAGGTCCTTCGTATCTGATGACGACAACGTCTCCGGGTACGATCTTTCCGCCCTTGATCGCAGCTATCGCATCGTCCTCAGAGTCAAATACCCTTGCAGGGCCTTCATGGACCATCATCTCTTCAGCGACAGCGGAGCGCTTTACAACGCTTCCCTTTACGGCAATATTTCCTTTAAGGATCGCAAGTCCGCCGGTCTCGCTGTAAGGATCGGTGATCGGTCTTATAACGCCTGTATCCTTGATCTCGCACCCCTTGATGTTCTCGCCTACGGTCTTGCCTGTAGCGGTTATGAGGGAAGTGTCAAGAAGCCCTTTCTTGCTGAGCTCATTCATTACCGCATATACTCCGCCGGCTTCGTTAAGCTCCTCAATATAGGTATGCCCTGCAGGAGCCAGGTGGCAGAGGTTCGGAGTCCTCATGGAGATCTCATTCGCGATATCCAGATTCAGTTCAACTCCAGCCTCATGCGCGATCGCGGGAATGTGAAGCATCGTATTTGTAGAGCAGCCAAGGGCCATATCTACCGTAAGGGCGTTCATAAAAGCCTTTTCAGTAAGGATGTCGCGGGGCCTGATGTCCTTCTCAAGAAGCTCCATGACCTTCATCCCGGCGTGCTTTGCGAGCCTTATCCTGTCAGAATAGACCGCAGGAATAGTTCCGTTACCCTTAAGCCCCATTCCTATAGCTTCCGTAAGGCAGTTCATGCTGTTTGCGGTGTACATGCCTGAGCAGGAACCGCAGGTAGGGCATGCATGCTCTTCAAAATCCCGCACGTCTTCTTCTGTCATTGTGCCTGCGGCATAGGATCCTACCGCTTCAAACATGCTTGAAAGGCTGGTCTTCCGGCCTTTAACATGTCCGGCAAGCATAGGGCCGCCGCTGACAAATACGGTAGGAACGTTGACCCTGGCTGCTGCCATCAGGAGTCCAGGAACGTTCTTATCGCAGTTAGGCACCATAACAAGCGCATCAAACTGGTGGGCAATTGCCATAGCTTCTGTGGAATCCGCGATCAGGTCCCTTGTTACCAGTGAATACTTCATTCCGACATGACCCATAGCTATGCCGTCGCAGACCGCGATCGCGGGAAAAACTACCGGCGTGCCGCCTGCCATAGCGACTCCGAGCTTGACTGCTTCAACGATCTTATCAATATTCATATGGCCGGGAACGATCTCATTGTAGGAGCTTACGATGCCTACAAGAGGTTTCTTCATTTCTTCCCGGGTGAATCCGAGCGCATTAAATAGTGAACGGCTCGGAGCCTGCTGCATACCGCTCTTTACATTATCACTTTTCATTTCGTACACCCTGCATAATCATTATATTTCTGAAGCGACTGCGCTTCCCATTTCGGAACATGTAAGGCAGCTGCAGCCTTCAGACATGATATCAACTGTGCGGAGCCCCTTCTTCAGGACCTCCTTTACAGCATTTTCTACCGCATCAGCTTCTTTGTCAAGGTTAAGAGAATACCTTAAAAGCATAGCTGCGGAAAGGATCGTAGCAAGCGGGTTCGCCTTGCCCGTGCCCGCTATGTCGGGAGCGGAACCGTGACTGGGCTCGTAAAGCCCGAAGCTTGTCTCCTTGAGGCTGGCTGAAGGAAGCATTCCGATGGAACCTGTTATCTCGCTGGCTTCATCAGAAAGGATGTCGCCGAACATGTTCTCCGTAAGGATGACGTCGAACTGCCCGGGTGCCCTTACAAGCTGCATTGCTGCGTTGTCCACAAGCATGAAGTCATATTCGACCTCGGGGTATTCCTTCGCAACTTCCTCTACTACTTTTCTCCAGAGCCTGGAAGTATCGAGAACGTTCGCCTTATCGACACAGGTAAGCTTACGTCCGCGCTTCATAGCAATATCGAATCCCTTGACAGCGATCCTCCTGATCTCAGCCTCGCTGTACTCGCAGGTATCAAAGGCTTTTCGCTCTCCGGCTTCTCCGTTGGTCCCGCGGACGCCGAAATACAGACCTCCGGTAAGCTCGCGCATGATGACAAGGTCAAAACCCTGATCCGCGATTTCTTTTTTCAGAGGGCAGGCTTCCTTTAGCTCATCATAGAGCCATGCCGGCCGGATATTCGCAAAGAGGCCAAGCTCTTTCCTTAACTTCAGAAGCCCTGCTTCAGGCCTCAGCTGCGGAGGAAGCTGGTACCAGGGTGAAGTCTTGGTATTTCCGCCGATAGAACCCATAAGGACGGCGTCATTTGCTTTAGCCGTGGCTATGGCTTCATCGGTAAGCGGGCTTCCGCAGGCATCGATCGATTCCCCGCCCATGAGCACCCTTGTATAATTAAACTTATGTCCGTATACCTTGGCGACCTTATCAAGGACTTTTATGGCCTCATCCACTATCTCGGGGCCGATCCCGTCGCCTTTAATAACAGCTATGTTAAAATCCAATTTTTATTCACCCGAAGTTTTATTAATATAGTTTACAAGCCCGCCCGAAGAAATTATCTCCTGCATGAACGGCGGGAAAGCCTGTCCGCTGTATGTGGTCCCTTTGGTCTCGTCAGTAATGATGCCGGTATCGAAATCTATAGACACGATATCTCCGGCCTCAATTGCCTCGGCAGCCTCAGGGCACTCGATTATCGGAAGCCCGATATTTATGGCGTTCCTGTAGAAAATCCGGGCAAACGTGTCAGCTATAACGCAGCTGATCCCGGAAGCCTTTATCGCAATCGGCGCATGCTCCCTCGAGGAACCGCAGCCGAAATTCTTCCGGGCAACGATAATATCGCCGTCTTTTACGTTGTTTACAAACTCAGCATCTATATCTTCCATGCAGTGCTGCGCAAGACCCTTAGGGTCAGTGATCGCAAGATGCCTTGCAGGAATAATAACGTCGGTGTCTACATTATCACCGTACTTGAATACTCTTCCTTCTGCCTTCATGATCTCATACCTCCGGTAATGCTGCAGGGTCGGTTATCATGCCTGTCACCGCACTTGACGCCGCAACTGCGGGACTTGCAAGATAGACTTCTGAACTCGTATGGCCCATGCGTCCGACGAAATTGCGGTTCGTAGTTGATACACATTTCTCGCCTTCTGCAAGTATTCCCATATAACCTCCAAGGCAGGGTCCGCAGGTAGGTGTGCTTACGATCGCTCCGGCCTCAATGAATGTAGTGATATATCCGGCCTTAAGAGCTTCCAGATATACCTCCTGGGTAGCAGGGATAATGATCACCCTGAGCCCGTCAGCAACCTTCCTGCCCTTAAGTATCGCCGCTGCTGCCGCGAGATCGCTTATCCTGCCGTTAGTGCAGGAACCGATAACTACCTGGTCTATTGCCAGATCATGGATCTCGTCAACTGTCTTTGTATTCTCGGGAAGATGAGGGAATGATACGGTAGGACGGAGCGTGCCAAGATCAATAGTATAAGTCTCTTCATATACCGCATCCTCATCTGCTTCATATATCGTATAAGGAGCCTTGCCGGTCTTCTCCTTCTCAGCCTTCTTTGCATCCGAAAGGTGGCTGTCAAGATATTCCACGGTCTTCTCGTCTACCGGGAATATACCGTTCTTAGCGCCAGCCTCGATAGCCATATTGGCAATTGTGAAGCGGTCATCCATTGAAAGATGTTTTAATCCGTCTCCGGTAAATTCCATGGACCTGTAGAGAGCACCGTCAACGCCGATCATGCCGATTATGTGAAGGATCACATCTTTTCCGCTGATATAGGGGGCCGGTTTCCCGGTAAGAATGAACCTGATCGCGGAAGGGACCTTGAACCAGGCCTTTCCTGAGGACATTCCAACAGCCGCGTCGGTCGATCCCACGCCGGTCGAGAAAGCTCCGAGAGCTCCATAGGTACAGGTGTGCGAATCGGCTCCGATCACGGTATCACCTGCGACAACAAGTCCTTTTTCGGGAAGAAGCGCGTGCTCTATCCCCATCTGCCCTACCTCATAAAAATGAGTTATGTCATATTTGTGGGCGAAATCACGCATGTACTTGCAGTTGTGGGCGGATTTGATGTCCTTGTTCGGGGAAAAATGATCCGGTATAAGGGCGATCTTGTCTTTATCAAAAACGCCCTCCTTGTCAAAATGATCCATTTCCTGGATCGAAACAGGACCTGTGATATCGTTGGCAAGGACCATGTCAAGATCCGCCATGATAAGCTGACCGGCGCTGACCGAATCAAGTCCTGCTGCATGAGCAAGGATCTTCTGTGTCATTGTCATGCCCATTGCACGCACCTCCTGAAAGATAATTTCCTGTCTGTTTTAATATACGTGGACCGCAGCAATTTGCTGTAAATGCTGCGGTCCCATGTTGAAAGCTTCGCCGCTTTCCGCAGCGATTTAGTTATCGATGAGCTTTCCTTCGTCGTTCCAGCTGTAGAGCCTGCGGATCTCTTTTCCGATCTGCTCCGAAGGATGCTCAGCTGCCTTCTTCCTCATAGCCTGGAAATGAACCTGTTTGCCTGCATCTGACATGTCAAGAAGGAATTCCTTTGCAAAGGTACCGTCCTGGATGTCTGCAAGGATCTTCTTCATGGTCTTCCTGGTCTCTTCGGTGATAAGCTTGGGTCCGGTGACATAATCGCCGTACTCAGCAGTATTGGAGATAGAATATCTCATTCCTGCGAAACCGCTCTGGTAGATGAGGTCAACGATGAGCTTCATCTCATGGATGCACTCAAAGTATGCGTTCCTGGGATCATAGCCTGCCTCAACAAGGGTATCGAAACCTGCCTGCATAAGTGCGCATACGCCGCCGCAAAGAACTGCCTGCTCTCCGAAGAGGTCGGTCTCGGTCTCGATCCTGAAGGTGGTCTCAAGTACGCCTGCCCTTGCTCCGCCGATGCCGAGGGCATATGCAAGCGCCATATCCTGTGCCTTGCCGGTGTAATCCTGCTCTACTGCGATAAGGCAGGGAGTGCCCTTTCCTGCTACATACTCGCTTCTAACGGTGTGACCGGGAGCCTTAGGCGCGATCATGGTAACGTCTACAAACTTCGGAGGCTTGATCGTTCCGAAATGGATGTTGAAGCCGTGAGCGAACATAAGCATATTGCCTTCTTCGAGATTCGGCTCGATCTCATTGGTGAAAAGAGCAGCCTGCTTCTCGTCGTTGATGAGGATCATGATGATGTCGGCAAGCCTGGTAGCTTCGCCTGAAGTATATACCTTAAATCCGTCAGCCTCAGCCTTTGCCCAGGAACTGGAACCTTCATAAAGGCCGATGATTACGTTGCATCCGGAATCCCTGAGGTTCTTTGCATGTGCGTGTCCCTGGCTGCCGTAACCGATAATGGCGATTGTCTTGCCGTCAAGCAGAGACAGATTGCAGTCCTGTTCATAAAAGATCTTAAGCATTTGAAATCCTCCCGTATTGTAGAATCGTTTTAAATATTTTCTCAGGCTTTTCTGCCTGAAGCTGTAACCATGTCATCCGGCCTGCGGACCGTCTCGGATCCGCGTTCAAGCCCTACCATTCCGGTGTTTGCGACCTCAAGGATCTCATAATCCTGAAGAAGATCAACAAGGGACTGGAGCTTCTCGGGCCTGCCCGAAACTTCTATTATCATGGAATCGCGGGTAACGTCTACGACCTTCCCGTGAAAGATATTGCTGATAGCCATGATGTTGGAACGGCTTTCAGGCATTACCCTGAGCTTTATCAGCATCAGCTCCCTGGTGACCGAATCACTCTTCGCAAGGTCTGTTATGTAGAGAACGTCCTCTATCTTGCTTACCTGCTTCTCGATCTGCTCAAGCGAACGGTCATCGCCCCTGACTACAACTGTGATCCTGGAATACCTGGGATCAAGAGTATCGCAGCCGGTATAGCTGTCTATATTAAAACCTCTTCTGGAAAAAACTCCCGAGATACGGCTGGTAACGCCGTAATTATTCTCGACGAGCATCATCAGTATCTTTCTATGTTCACGTGAATCCTGCATGATACACTCCGTTCCTTTTTATATAGTATAAATATCCGGAAATCCGCGCTTTAACGCATTAATTCGAAACTGTAAAACGATTAAAGCCAATTTTATCAATATGCAGTATAAAAGTCAATGACAGACCCACAGCTTTTTCTTATTTTCTGAAGTTTGTGAGACCGGCACCGCGGGTCTCGGCCTCATGATGAGATCCATGAACTTCACGAAAGGCGGAAGCGTGAACACAAATATCATTATCAGTGACGACACAAGCACCACTATGATCCCTGTCTTCCCACCATGTGAAAGGAGCTGCCTGAATGGTTCGATAAGGAGCAGGACCCTGACGCAGGGAAGATGGAAGAAATAGACCGGCATCGTATTTGATCCGCCATATGAGATGAATGGTATCTTCCGCGAAGGCATCACGGAGCAGAGCGCCGCGATCACAAGTATCATAATAATATAGAATATTATCCTGGCGGGTATCCCGGAAAGATATCTTTCTCCAAGCACATCAACATAATTAATGTTTCCGGTAATTATGCCCCTGTACTGCGCGAGAAGGTCCGTCTTTAAATATACGAAAACACAGTATGCCGCAAGAATCCCGACCGAGCATATTTTTACCGCCGCCCGGTCAAGGAAGGATCTCGCCTTATCTTCCTCAAGTATATATCCGGCATAGAACACTGGGAAAAAGGTGATTATCCTGGATACAGCAAGAAATGACCCGACAGTTTCATCAAGCCCGGCGAAAAGCATCAGGAACAGCGAAACGACCAGCACATACGAATGCCTTACTTTTCGAAGAAGCCACGTAAGAATATACATGACCGCGTAAGCAAACAGGTACCAGCCTATCTGATTCCTCCATATAAAATAGAAGGTCGCAGAACCCGAAGTAAGAAGCCTGACATAGTATGAAAGGAAATTAACAAGTATTCCTGTAAGGAAGAATGGAACTATCTTCAGCGGGTCAAGCCTGTCCGCATTAACTGTCTTCTTTGAAAACAGGCCTGCTATGAAGAAAAACGCCGGCATGTGGAACAGGTATACTGCCAGGAAAATAGTCTTGCACCAGCTGTAACCATAAAGGTTATCCGCAAAGTGCCCTGCTATAACAAGAAGGATAAGAATGAATTTAACGTTATCCCACTTATATACCCTCTCAGTCTTCATCCGTACCTCCCTGCTCACCCTGGGTCTTAAGCGGCAGACCGAAAAGAAGATCGGTCACCGCCTTAAAAGGCTTCAGCGAGAAGATAAGACAAAAGACTATCGCGACCAGAACTGAGCAGATAACGGCTCTCGCTCCTCCGTGTGAGAAAAATACATTTCCGAGCGGAGTCTTTGTCATCAGCAGGGTCAGGAAAGGCAGATGCCAGAAATAGACTGTTTTCCATCGGCTCCCAATATCTGAGAGAAAACGGATCTTTTTGCCGGGAACGATGCAGATCAATGCCGCTCCCACTATGAGAAGAATGCAGAGGTACATAGCCCGGTACTGCATGCCCCATAGAAAATCTTTTCCCTCAAACATTCCGTAAGACTTATTGGAAGTAAAAAGGCTGCGGTATTTATACATCCACGAAAGATTAAAATAGGAGCATACTGCATAAAAGACCAGTATTATAAAGGAAACGATCTTAGCAGTCTTCTTCTCCATCAGCTCTTCAAGATAATCCGCGTCTGTCAGGTATCCCAGATAGAATACCGGGAAATACACAAGTATCCTGGAAAGAGCATATCCTGCACCTACAGTGGTGTCATACCCAGCGGCAAGAGCCAGTATCACCGATATCGCCATCACATACCATGGATTTATACGGTGCACGGCCCAGGCAGCAAGCATTATCACAAAAAACGCAAGGAAAAGCCAGGACACATTTCTCTGATCAAAAAGCTTAAAGGAAACATCACTTCCCCCGGCAGCCTGAACAATGAACCTGAACAGGTCAAGTACCGCACTGGCAGCAAACCACGGAAAGATCTTTCCGAAATCGAGTCTCTCCGAAGACACTATATCTTTTGAACCGAGGCCTGTTATAAAGAACAGCAGGGGATAATCCACCGCATAGGTGAGCACGAACAGATACTTCGCCCAGCCGTAACTCCCGCTGTAATGATCGGCTATATGTCCGATAATAACAAGCATAATAAGGCAGAATGCAGTATTATGCCATTTAAATGACTTGTTCTGAGCATCCATTTCCATCATCCCAGATGATAAGCTTCAAAGCGCTCCTCAAGTATCTTCTCAATACTTACTAATCTCACACATACAGTAAACAGGTCTATCGCGATGTACAGCTCTTCCATCGAAGGGTAGGTAGGCGCTATCCTGATATTGCTGTCCATAGGGTCGTAGCCGTAGGGGTAGGTCGCACCGGCAGGCGTCAGAGTGAGCCCTGCTTCCTGAGCCCTTGCAACTATAGCCTTCGCGCAGCCTTCCATTGAGTCAAATGAAATGAAATAGCCTCCGCGCGGATTAGTCCAGGTACCTATTCCAAGACCTCCGAGATCGTCATCAAGCACGCTCTCGACAAGTTCGAACTTCGGCCTGATTATATCCGCGTGCCTTCTCATCTGGGCCTGTATTCCGTAAATATCGCGGAAATACCTTACGTGCCTCAGCTGATTGATCTTGTTGTGCCCGATCGTCTGGACCCCGGTATACTCACGGATCTCATCAAGGTTCGCCTTCGAGGAAGCAATTGCTGCGATCCCTGCTCCAGGAAAACTGATCTTTGAAGTGGAAGTGAACTTGTAGACCATGTCAGGATGTCCGGCCTTGCGGCACTCCGCAAGGATCTCGAGGATCACATCATAGCGGGCATAATAGAGATGGTGCACGCTGTAGGCATTGTCCCAGAATATCCTGAAATCCGGCGCAGCAGGGTTAAGAGCAGCGAACCGCCTTACGGTCTCGTCGGAATACGAATAACCCTGGGGATTTGAGTATTTCGGGACGCACCAGATGCCTTTAACAGTCGGATCATTATTGACATACTGCTCCACCATATCCATATCCGGGCCGTCCTGGTCCATCGGGATATTGATCATCTTGAACCCGAAAAGCTCAGTGATCCTGAAATGCCTGTCATATCCGGGAACCGGGCAGAGGAATTTGATCTCTCCCTGCCTGCACCAAGGCTCATTTCCAAGCACACCGTGGCAGAAGGCCATTGAGACCATGTCGAACATGGTATTCAGGCTTGAGTTTCCGAACAGGATTATATTCTCAGGTTCGACCTCGGCAATAGATGCCAGAAGCCTCTTCGCCTCGGGAATGCCCTCAAGGTTCCCGTAATTCCGGCAATCCGTGCCGTCCTCGGCCTTAAGGTCAGACTCAAGATGGAACACGTCCATCATTCCCATCGAAAGGTGGAGCTGTTCTGCGTTCGGCTTGCCGCGCGACATATTAAGATCAAGGCCTTCAGCCTTGTAGGCTTCGTATTTTTCCTGGAGAGACTCTCTTATTCTAAGCAGATCTTCAGTGCTGGTATCAAGATATTTTTTCCTCAAAGTCTCCTGTTCCTCCTTCTGCAAATCGTTGCCTTATAATAACTCATTATCGAGGATACGTCAAAAAATATATAAAAAATTTACATAATTATTCAGGAGTGCAGCGGGGAATGCTTCGCATTCCCTGCTGTGGACGGCCAGAGAGGCTTCGCCTCCTGGCCGCCCCGCCTCAGAGACGAAAACTTGACATCTAAGCTAGCTTAATGATCAATTTTTGTCTTTGAGACGGGGTGCTAGGCAATTACAAATTGACAATCATGTATTATTCTCTGTAAAATATAATCCTGAACTTTTAAGGAGGTGAACAAATGAAAAAGCTGTTATCAATTTCGCGAAAGCTCTTATGTCTGGCGCTTACTGCTGCTGCGGCTTTTGCGCTCTCTGCCTGCGAGACCGGCCCTTCCCAGTATGGTGCCGGCAATACTTATTCACTCGGAACCGAAACAGTTGAAGACAATTATGCTTATACTGAGATCTCTAAATCCGAATTTCAGGAGACCTCCTATGAGAATATTCACAGTTTTTTCGTTTCCATTCCTGAAAATGACTACGACTACTATACCATCGTCTTCGATGACGGGACAGGGATCTGCTTTTATGAATGCAAGATCGCTAATCCAATATACGGAGTTCTCAAAGACAACAAGGAGATCAGCGAGACCCTGGGCATAGTTGAATCACACAGCAGCTATTATACTGTTGTTGACGAAGACGGCGAACCGTTCACTCACGAAGAACTTGATCACGGAATAAACGGTATCTGATATATCTCCATGATCCCATAAAGGGCAGCCGAATGACCGGCTGCCCTTATTTTTGACTAATTGGATCTGTTCCTGCAATTCATGCCTGATGCCTCAGTCTACAGGTTGAATGCCCTCTTTCCGGGATATACGGCTGCCTCTCCGAGCTCTTCTTCGATACGGATGAGCTGGTTGTACTTGGCAACTCTCTCGCTTCTGCTAGGAGCACCGGTCTTGATCTGGCAGGTATTAAGCGCAACCGCAAGATCTGCGATAGTGGTGTCTTCGGTCTCGCCTGACCTGTGCGATACAACTGCAGTATATCCGGCCTTGTGAGCCATCTTGATAGCTTCAAGAGTCTCTGATACGGAACCGATCTGGTTGAGCTTGATGAGGATCGAATTAGCACAGCCGAGCTCGATGCCCTTCGCAAGCCTTTCGGTATTTGTTACGAAAAGATCGTCTCCGACCAGCTGTACCCTGCCGCCGAGTTCACGGGTAAGAAGCTGCCAGCCTTCCCAGTCCTCCTCATCGAGACCGTCCTCAAGTGAGATGATCGGATACTTGGATGTAAGCTGCTTCCAGTGCTCAACGAGCTCTGCTGAAGTATATTTCTGACCGGACTTCGGGAGAACATATTCGCCCTTGCAGCTGCCCTTCCACTCGCTTGCAGCAGCGTCCATTGCAAAGACAAAATCTTTCCCGGGCTCGTAGCCTGCGTCTTTAACCGCTTCCATGAGCATGCCGAAAGCTTCGTCATCGCTGTCAAGATCGGGAGCAAATCCGCCTTCATCGCCGACTCCGGTGCTGAGGCCCTTGCCCTTGAGGTTCTTCTGGAGTGAATGGAAAACTTCTGTACACCAGCGGAGCCCTTCCCTGAATGTAGGAGCGCCGACCGGCATGATCATGAATTCCTGAACGTCGATATTATTTGCGGCATGCGCACCGCCGTTAAGTATGTTCATCATCGGTACAGGGAGACGGTTTCCGTTAACACCGCCGAGGAACCTGTAAAGAGGCTCGCAAAGGAACTCTGCCGAAGCCCTTGCGCAGGCAATTGATACAGCGAGTATCGCATTCGCGCCAAGGTTTGACTTATCCTTAGTGCCGTCCGCGTCAAGCATCGCGCCGTCAATTGCATAGATATCGCGAGGATCCATGCCGATAATTGCATCTCTTATAACGGTATTAATATTCTCTGCAGCCTTGGAAACGCCCTTCCCACCGAAACGTGACGCATCCTGGTCGCGGAGCTCAAGAGCTTCAAATTCACCGGTGGAAGCGCCGCTGGGAGCAGTGCCGCGTCCGACGGTACCGTCGCTCAGTATAACTTCAGCTTCAACAGTAGGGTTCCCTCTGGAATCGATTATCTCGCGTCCGATTACTTCTTCAATTTCAAGATATGCCTTCATCACACCCATCCTTTCCTGCTTGCGGAACTAATCCGTCCGTATGCTGTTATTTTCGCATTTTTGTTTTATTAAGTAAAGTATTATTATATTATTCCGCGGCCTGGCCTTCTGCTTTTTTAGAGCGGGTCTTTTTCCCCTGCGGCTGACTCCGGCTGTAGTTCTTCGCGGCAGCCTCGTATTTACTGAACATTGCCTGCTGGTTGTTCAGCGCGGACACGGCATAAGTGCGCTTTCGTATATAATCATCGAGCTTCTGCATATATTCTTCGGAGCTGACCTTGCCCTCGGATACATATGAAAGCCCTTTTTCCCAGCTCGCGGTAAGCTCCGGATTAAGCAGCGACCTTAAGGAAGCGTCCACAACATCATATACCATCTCGCCCATGAGGGCCGGTGTAATGATCTGGGTCTTGCTGTTCAGATTCAGGTATTTGATGGTTACAAGCTTTTTGAGGATCTCGGCCCTTGTTGCGCTGGTCCCGATCCCGGAGCCTTTTATCTGGGCGCGCAGCTCCTCATCTTCTATAAGCTGTCCGGCATTTTCCATTGCAAGGATCAGCGAGCCCGAGCTGTAGCGTTTAGGCGGGCTGGTCTCACCATCCTTGATGCTGTATCCCTTAACGCCAAGAGTGCTTCCCTTCCTGAGCTTCTCGAGGGCAGCAGCCTCTTCCGGGCCGGTGATGCTTTCATTCTGACCCGGATCATTTTTTGGTATCCCGGCCACTTCAAGGTAACCCGGCTTTACAAGATTCCTGACGTTAGCGAAGAAACTCTCTGTCCGGATCCTGAATTCGATCGAAAGCTTCCGGTACTCGGCAGGGGGATAGAAAATGCTGAGGAACCTTCTTACTATCGCATCATAGACTTTAGCGGAGGACGGGCCGAGCTTTCCGACCGCGGAAAGCCCCTGTCCAGTGGGAATTATCGCATAATGATCGGTTATCTGGCTGTCATTTGTGTATCTGGACCTTCCGATCTTCTTATATGCGTCTCCGGAAAGGATTTCCTGGGCGTATTTCGCGTACTGGGGAAGGCCCTGAAGCCCGGAAATATTCCTTCCGATCTCCTTTGCGACCGCACTGCTCAGAACCCTCGCATCGGTACGAGGATAAGTTGTAAGCTTCTTTTCGTAAAGTTCCTGAGCGATCTTCAGAGTCTGGTCAGGGTCGATCTTTAAAGTCCTGGAACAGTAATTCTGCAGTTCCGCGAGGTTAAACAGCAGGGGCGCGTTCTTTTTCTCGGTCTTCTTTTCGTTCTTAATTACCTCTGCGGTCTGCGGATCTGCCTTTTTAAGGTACTCTATGAGCTTGGCAGCGTCCTCTTTATTTTTGAAGCCATTGTCTTTATAAAGAATGCTCTTTCCGTAGGCGGCAGAACCCGGGACCGCCTTCCATTCCGCGCTTATCGTGCTCTCGGATCCCGGGAGTTTCAGCTCCGCGATCACTCTGTAGAACGGGGTCTTCACGAAATCCCTTATCTCGCGCTCGCGCCTTACGACCATACCCAGCACGCAGGTCATAACGCGGCCTACCGATACCACAGAATACTTTGTATGCAGGAAAGCGGACATCGACCTTCCATACTTTAATGTGAGGAGCCTGGAAAAATTGATCCCCATGAGGTAATCTTCCTTGGCTCTAAGATAAGCGGATGATGCGAGGTTATCATACTCGGACAGCGGCTTTGCCTCCCGGATCCCCCGGTTTATCTCCTCTTCCGTCTGGGAATCGATCCACACACGGCGTTTGTCCTTATTGCCAATCCCGGCCATCTGATCAACGAGACGGTAAATGTATTCGCCCTCGCGTCCCGAGTCGGTGCAAACGTAGATCCGCTCAACATCATCTCTTTTTAAAAGTCCGGAAACAATGTTGAACTGCTTCTTTACATTTCCGATAACTTCATATCTGAATTCTTCAGGGATAAAAGGAAGAGTATCAAGAGACCATTTCTTGTATTTCGGATCGTAGGCTTCCGGATAACTCATAGTCACCAGATGCCCGACGCACCACGTCACTATGTAGTTTTCTGATTCGAGGTAGCCGTTCCCCGCCGAGCCCCGGACCTTAAGCACTTTTGCAAATTCCTGGGCAACGCTTGGTTTTTCGGCGATAAAGAGATATTTTGCCACGGTCTCTCCTCTCCGATGACTGTAAGTTTTATAAATAATTATCTATTCCGCCCACAGCTCGTAATGCTTCGCATTCCTCGCTGTGGGCATCCAGAGAGGCTTCGCCTCTTGCCCTTTGTGATGATTGTCTCACAAGCACCCAGGCTCGTAATGCTTCGCATTCCTCGCTGTGGGCGTCCAGAGAGGCTTCGCCTCTTGGCCGCCCGGCCTCAGATTGGAAAACCTGGCTTTTAAGCAAGCTTAATGACCAGTTTTTCCGATCTGAGGCTGGGTGCTGAATCATTACAGATTATACCACTTTTACACATCCCGGACAAACATGGTATAATCGTGAGTAAATCGTTTCATCCTGCAGAAACAGTATACGGAGCACTTACACAATGAACAGGAGCATGCTTTTATTCGATATAGACGGCACACTCATAACCCAGGAAACCGAGATTTTCCCTGAGAGTGCAAAGGAAGCGATCCTTAAAGCAAGGGAGAACGGGCACCTTGCATTTGTAAATACCGGACGCACTACCCGCACAATGCCTTCCATAATCAGGGACTTTCCTTTTGACGGCTTCATATGCTGCTGCGGCGCTCAGATCATCTACCAGGGCGAAACAATATATTCTGACCTCTTCCGGCCAGAAGAAGCCTCTCTTATCATCGACGGCATAATTAAATACAATATTCCCTCGTTTATAGAAGGCCCTGACGATGTATACATGAGACCGGACAAATATCTGCACGGCCCTCTGATCAATATTGCCGAAAGCTTCAGGAAGAAAGGACTTTTTGCATCCGGATATACGGATGACAGAAATTTTGACTTTTACAAATTCATAATCTTCCCCTCGCGTGACCATTCAGACGACGAAAACATTGACGCTTTCCTTAAAGAGATCAGGCCTGTCGCCGAAGAAATCGACTACGGCGGAAGGATCTACGAGATCCTCCGTAAAGGCAACTCCAAGGCTAGGGGGATGCGAATCCTTGCCGAAAAGCTCGGGATCCCCGAGTCGGACAGCTATGCTTTCGGCGATGCGGCTAATGACCTTCCGATGCTGAAAGCAGCGGGGCATGGAATTGCCATGGGGGTTCACGCGCCTGCACTCGAGGACTTTGCGGAGTATGTGACAGACACTGTTGAAAATGACGGTATCAAAAACGCACTGATCCATTATGGTCTTATATAACGGGTCTTATTAATTATGACCCCCATAAAAACAAGGCGCTCCTGAGACCGGTCTTATCCCCGGCGCCAGGAGCTCCCTGTTTTTGCCTTTAAGGCATCTTATCTATAGAGCGGATACCTGTCTGTAAGCTCTTTAACAATTGCTGCAGCTTTCTCCTTATTGGCCTCAAAATCAGTAAGCGTAAGGACGATCGCTTCGGCGACCTTATCCATATCTTCGGTATTGAAGCCCCTGGTGGTGGCTGCAGGAGTCCCAAGCCTCAGCCCGCTGGTAACGAAGGGCGACTCAGGATCATTCGGAATGGTGTTCTTATTGCAGGTAATATGCACTTCGTCGAGCATCTTTTCAGCCTGCTTTCCGGTGAGTCCGAATCCTCTTACATCCATAAGCATAAGGTGGTTGTCCGTACCTCCGGAAACGATCACTGCCCCGCGTGCCTGAAGACCCTTGCAGAGAGCCTGCGCGTTATCCAGGATCCTCTGCTGGTATTCCTTGAATTCCGGGCTCAGAGCCTCTTTGAAAGCGACTGCCTTGGCTGCAATGATATGCTCAAGCGGTCCGCCCTGGGTACCGGGGAATATTGCGGAGTTAAGCTTCTTTGAGAACTCATCGGTGCCGCAGATGATTATTCCGCCTCTCGGCCCCCTGAGAGTCTTGTGTGTAGTCGAGGTGACCACATGCGCGTAGGGAACCGGGCTCGGATGAAGCCCTGCAGCGACAAGACCAGCGATATGGGCCATGTCAACCATAAGATAAGCCCCAACTTCATCTGCGATCTCGCGGAACCTCTTGAAATCGATGGTCCTGCAGTATGCGCTTGCCCCTGCGATTATCATTTTGGGCCTGCACTCAATGGCGATCTCCCTTACTTTGTCATAATCGATGAAACCGTTGTCATCGACTCCGTAAGGCACAACATGATAGATCTTTCCGGAGAAATTGGCAGGGCTTCCGTGGGTAAGGTGCCCGCCGTGGTCAAGACTCATTCCCATATAGGTATCGCCGGGCTTAAGAAGGGCCATGAAAACAGCCATATTGGCCTGAGCTCCCGAATGAGGCTGTACATTTGCGTATGCAGCGCCGTAGAGTTCTTTTACACGATCGATAGCGAGGTTCTCAACGATGTCCACATACTGGCATCCGCCGTAATAGCGCTTTCCGGGATAGCCTTCAGCATATTTGTTGGTAAGGGGGCTGCCCATTGCAGCCATAACGGCCTTGCTGGTGAAGTTCTCAGATGCAATAAGCTCAATGTTCTGATTCTGCCTTCCGGCCTCAAGCTGTATAGCCTCTGCTATCTCGCGGTCAACTGCTTCGATCTCTTTAAAGCTGAACATTCTCTTCCTCCTTATCCTCTGTAATTGAAATACCAAGTTCTTCAAGCTGCTGTGCGTCTACCCTGCCAGGAGCCTCGGTCATGAGGCAGGAAGCATCCTTTACCTTCGGGAATGCTATTACGTCCCTGATGGTATCTACTTTTGCCATAAGCATGACCAGTCTGTCAAGACCGTATGCAAGTCCTGCGTGAGGCGGAACACCGTACTTGAAAGCGGTGAGCAGGAATCCGAACTGTTCCTGCGCCCTTTCAGGGGTGAAGCCAAGGACTTCAAACATCTTTTCCTGGATATCGCTGCGGTGTATCCTCACAGAACCGCCGCCGATCTCATTTCCGTTAAGGACGATGTCATAGGCCTGGGCGCGGACCCTGCCTGGATCGCTGTCGATGTATTCCCAGTCTTCTTCCTTCGGCATTGTGAAGGGATGATGCTCGGCCATGAACCTGTTCTCTTCTTCTGACCATTCAAGAAGAGGGAAATCCGTGATCCACAGGAAATCGTAGCGGTCCTTGTCAATAAGTCCCATCTGCTCTCCAAGCTCAAGGCGGAGCCCCCCGAGAGCCGAGAATACTATCTTGTTCTTATCTGCCACAAGAAGGAGAAGGTCGCCGGGCTCGCCTTCGAGCGCGCCGATAAGAGCCTTCATCTCATCGTCTGACATGAACTTTGAAAATGAAGATTTGATCGATCCGTCTTCGTGAATCTGTATGTAAGCAATACCCTTTGCGCCGTATCCTTTAACGAATTCCGTAAGCGCGTCTATTTTTTTTCTGGGCATTCCTGCCTGGCCTTTAGCATTGATGCCTCGAACGCTCCCGCCGGCAGCGACTGCTCCGGAGAAAACTCCGAACCCGCAGTCCTTTACGACTTCAGATACGTTCTTAAGCTCCATGCCGAACCTTGTGTCAGGCTTATCGGAACCGAATCGCTCCATAGCTTCATGCCAGGTCATCCTGCGAAGCGGAGTATCGATATCAATGTCAAGGATCTCCTTGAACAGGGTCTTCATAAGTCTCTCATTTACATCGATAACGTCTTCCTGGTCAACGAATGAGAGCTCCATGTCGATCTGGGTGAACTCGGGCTGTCTGTGCGCTCTGAGGTCCTCATCGCGGAAGCACCTTGCCAGCTGATAATAGCGGTCGTAGCCCGCTACCATCAGGAGCTGTTTAAAAAGCTGGGGTGACTGCGGAAGGGCGTAAAAGCTGCCCTTATGAATACGGCTCGGCACCAGATAGTCGCGCGCTCCTTCCGGGGTGCTCTTGGTAAGCATAGGAGTCTCGATCTCGATAAAACCTTCCTCGGCAAGGAAATTCCTCACGACGCGGCAGATCTCGCTCCTCATCATGATAACTCTCTGAAGGTCAGGCCTTCTAAGGTCAAGATATCTGTACTTCAGCCTGATTTCATCCCTCGTCTTGCTGTTTTCCTCGATGTGGAAAGGAGGCGTCTCAGCTTCAGCCAGGATCTTGAGTTCTTTTGCGATGACCTCAATATCTCCGGTAGCAAGGTTCTCATTTACCGCGCCGGCGCGCTTTGCCACAACGCCTTTTACGGCAATGGTAAACTCTGCGCGCAGCTTCCCTGCCTTCTCGAAAACTTCACTTCCGCACTGTGATTCTTCGAAGATGATCTGGAGGATCCCGGTCCTGTCACGGAGATCAACGAAAATCAGACCTCCCTTATTGCGGTTCTTCTGTACCCAGCCCATCACGGTAACTGTCTCGCCGAGATTGGAACTGCTGACTTCTGTGCAGCGGTGTGAACGTTTCATACCGCCCAGTGACTCTGCCATTTCAAAGGCTCCTTTCAAATAATAAAGCAGTTTTCTGCTAATATTTTAATCATTGTATATCTTCAGGAACTCGGTGTATCCTTCATCCTCAAGAAGAGCTATCTGCTGCTTCATGTTCTTGCGCATGGGTTCGACGATGACCGTCAGCCCCTGTTCCCTGAGCTCTGCCGCCTGGTGCAGGGCCGCAAGTTTCTTCTCTGCATTTACCTTTTTGTCAATGAGGATGGCCGTGCTGCCCTCAGGCAGTTTAACGGTATCCTGAAGCTTGTCCTTAAGTATGGTAATAATGCGCTCAAAGCCTATGGAGAAACCGCATGCGCAGGTCTCCTGCCCGGTAAACTTGCCTACCATCCTGTCATATCTTCCGCCGCCGGCAATTGAAAATCCATATCCGTCGACAGTTACCTCGAAGATCGTCCCGGTGTAGTATCCCATGCCTCTTACAAGCGAGGGATCAAATTTGAGGGTCACATTATCGCCGGTCTCGGCCGCGGCGCACTCCATTATCTCGAGCAGCCAGTCCTTTACGGAAACCGGAAGGAGTTCCTCACCGATCTTATCGCAGAACTCTTCGCAGGAAACATCCCCGCCATCATAAAGTCCAAGATAGTTATCTGCAGCTTCCGCGCTGAAACCGTTCTCGATAAGCTCAGCCCTGACGCCGTCTTTTCCGATCTTGTCATATTTGTCGAGCGAGATCAGCACGCTCTCCAGATCTTCTTCCCGGAATCCTGCCTTTACCGCTGCTGCCGCAAGTATCCTCCGGTCATTTATGTGCACCGTAAATCCTGTAATATCGGTTCCCTCAAATAGATCCGTAAGTGTCCCGGCTGTAGCTGAAATAAGCTCGATCTCGGCCAAGTCGGTCTCATCCCCGAGAATATCGATATCGCACTGGGTGAACTGGCGGAAACGCCCTTTCTGAGGATTGTCAGCGCGCCATACGTTTCCGATCTGGAGCGCCTTAAAAGGAACCGGAAGCTTCTCTTTATTATTAGAATAGTAACGCACGAGGGGTACCGTAAGGTCATACCTCAGTCCGCTGTCGGCAAATTCTTCATTACCTGCGTCAATAGCCCGCCGAAGTTCAGCGCCGCGCTTCAGGACCTTGAATATAAGCTTTTCATTGTCCCCGCCCTGCTTGGAAGTAAGGTTTTCGATATGCTCCATCGCTGGAGTCTCGATCTCCATAAATCCGCGCGATGAGTAATTCTTCCTGATCCTGGCTAGGACAAGGTTCCTCAGCCTCATATCAGACGGAAGCATATCGGCCATTCCCTTGACCGGTGTTTTAATAAGTTTCATAAGTAAGCTCCTTGTTTTTAACGCTAAAAATCATTCTACATTATCAATGAGATATCCGCAAGAATAAAGTTGCTCAGCTTCCGGGCTGGCCATAGGCAAGATCAGAGAACAGCTGCATAGCGGATATAAGGGCTGCGGTATCCGGTTCATAGTCGTAGTCCTCGGGTTCCGGATCAGCCTCTACGATCTCAGTGTACAGGCTTTCAAATTCATTCATATAACTGTTCCATGCAGACCTGATAGAGGAGTATTCCTCACCATCAAGACTGCTGATATTAATGTGGAACCTGATAAGCTCAGTCCTCAGAACATCGAGCTGGGCCATTCCTTCTGAAAGGTCGTACTCTCTGCCTTCCGCATCTGTACCGGCATCAATACAGCTGATTATGTGCCTGAGGCAGTTGTTCCAGACATCATCAACTATGAAATGGGCGCTGTTGCGGATCATTGTAACGGAGTCGTTCAGTTCTTCCTTGTAGGCGGTCTCGATAGTAGCCAGGGCCTCGCTGCTCATATCGCCCAGGATGATCTCAGCATTTCTTCTTGCAGTCATTATCCTGCCGAATATCAAGTCTATATCGTTTTCGCTGACCTCGATATGCCAGATGCGCTCTGTCCTGTTCATTTTGAACTCAAGCTCAGCTATGACCGGGTCCGTATCGGAAGTTTCAAGCATCTCCAGAAGGAGCGCGTCCAGTTCGACCTTTAGCTCGTCGTCGCTTAGCGGATCCTCGGCATAAGTATTATTGATGGCTTTCTGGTATGCCTTTACCACGAATTCTCCGTAGATCTTCTTGAAATCGCGGTTGCTGACAGTAACGTGCGCTGTAGCTGATTTTCGGTCTGACTCGTCCCTCACAATGCTGTCGAGAGTGTATTCAAAATCAGTCATCAGCGCCTCGTAGACTTCTTCACTGCCGGCATCAGATCTGAATGCATTGTAGTCGATATATTTCTTGGCCTCTTCTTTATTATTGCTTTTGAGTGCTTCAAAAGCCTCGCTGAAGCTTTTCTCCGGCTCTTCATAGTAGTATTTCTCGAAAGCAAATCTTCCCACTGCTATACCGATGACCACAATTACGATTAACGATATTATCCTTGCAGGTTTCAATACTCCGTCCCCCAATCAATTATTAACCGTATCCTGTTCCGGATCGATACGGATCTCGATTCCGGCAAACAACGAATATATGAGACACTCTCCGGTCTCAAGGCCGTAAGAGCGCGAGACCGCACTGCTGTACATGGCAAGCTGCCTTGCATAACGCTTTTTAAGCACATAAGCCGCTCTTGAAAGAGGAACACGGTCGGTCTTGTAATCTACAAGCACGATCTGCTCTTTGTCCGCATCTTCGCCGCTTTTTTCGGTAAACCAGGCATCGATCACGCCCTGCACCAGCACCGGCTCACTGCTCTTTACCGAAGGATCTATTTCCGAAGCCGGGACCTGCATAACGAAGCGCGATTCTCTTCTAAGCTTTCCGCAGGCCGCGGCTTTCTTCAGCCTTGCGCAGAGCGGCGAGGAAAGGAAACGCACCAGCATGTTGAGGTCTATTTCCCCCCGCTGTTCGTCGGTAATAAACCTGCTGTTTTCCATGCGGGAAAGCTCGGATTCAGCGAAAGCTCTTAACTTGTCTTCTGCATCCCCGCTGCAGGCAGTATCCGGTACATTTCGAAAATCAAGCTTTTCGAGCACTCTGTGGAATGCGGTACCTTTCTCTTGAGCACCGGCGCCGGTCTTGCCGGGTTCTGATGGAGCCGCGAAGAGCCTGGTGCTTTCAAAGTCTTCCTCTATACTGCTGAAATTATGAGTCAGGGCCGATACGCTGTATTTGCCCTTCAGCTTCATTATATCCTTATATCCGTACTCAAAGTCCTCGTCTTCGTCAAGAAGTCTGGCGGTATTCTCGTCATCTGCGTCGCTAAGATTCTTCTGCTCCAGGATGTTGATGATCTCTTTCCTGCGGCTGTCCCATCTCATCTTCTCGGCGGTCTCTCCCATCGCTATCCCGGAAGAATCCTTTACACGCAGTGAAAAGAACCCGGAAGGGCTGGGTCGTTCAAGATCCCGGATCACAATAGGCATTATCCAGTCAAAAAAATTCTTCGCATTGAAGACCATGGCCGGATTCATGAGGGCACTTCCGGGCTTAAAGGACTGTCTCCATATTTCAGATCTGCTTTCTGCACCTTCGACCGTCCCGGTAATAATGAGCTTCTCCTCCGCCCTTGTCATCGCAACGTAGAGAATACGCATTTCCTCTCCGGAGTTTTCACGCTGCTTTATCTCTGAAATAAAGTCTTTATACTGGCTCGAAGACTTCATCCTGGATCTAAGGTTAACGATATTAAGCCCGGCTCCTAATTCAGGATGGAACAGAAAGGCAGCCTTTTCGTCCCTGATGTTAAAATTCTGGCCGGTCCCCGAAAGCAGGACCACCGGGAACTGAAGGCCCTTGCTCTTATGCACGCTCATGACCTGGACACAGTTTTCCGCAGAGCCTCCTGAAGCCTCTCCGGGATCATATCCGTTCTCTTTCAGTGAATCAATATACTGGATAAAACTGTAAAGATCGTGTTTTCCTCCGGCCGCAAATCCCCTTGCAAGGTCTGAAAAACGCATTACATTTTCCCAGCGCCCCTTGCCCTGCGGAAGCACGCTGATATACTCAGTAAATCCGCTTTCATCGCAGAGTTTCCTTATGAATGCCGGCACCTCTGCGCCTTCCGAATATACCCGCATCTCATCAAAGAATCTGAGAAAACGAATAAGCTTTTCATGATCCGGATGATTTTCCGCATAGGAATGCGCAGCATCATAGATGCTCCCTCCCCGGCGCTCGCTTCTCATAAGGGCAAGCTCTTCGGATGAAAAACCTTCCATCGGGCTGTGCATGAAAGCCGTAAAGAAGATATCCTGCTGAGGATTGTCTATACTCTTCAGCATAGCCGTCAGAAGCTCTATCTCCATAGTGTCAAAGAAGCCCCCGCCGGCCTGTGAAATGACCGGTATGCCTTGTTTTGACAGAACTCTGAAGAAGGTATCCGACCAGCCTTTTTTCTTTCTGACGAGCACCGCTATGTCGCCAAAGCTGCAGACCCTGTACGCGCCGAGATCCTTGTCGTAGATCTGCAGTCCTTTCACAGGATCAGTCAGTTCCCGGATCTTCTGCGCTGCCATTATGGCCTCGAGCTCCATAGCGCTCATATTGTGCTCAGATACCGCAATGCTCTCCCTGTCATAATCTGCCAGAAGTATCTCGGTCCTGTAGGGATCATCCTCTTCGCTTTCCTGAGCTTTGTCAGGGTTTTCCGGGAACTGCCTTCCCGGTACCAGCCTTGCGGCGTTATCATATTCTATGCCGCTGGTCTCCCTGGTCATAAGCCTTTCAAAAATATAGTTAACGCTCTCCAGCACCTGGCTGCGGCTCCTGAAATTGCTGTTAAGGTCTATCTTCAGGGCCGTATCGCTGACAGCGTATTTTTCGTATTTATCCGCAAATATTTTCGCGTCTGCCTGGCGGAACATATAGATGCTCTGCTTCATATCTCCGACCATAAAACGGTCGTGCTTCCCCGCGCGTCCCCCGCTCAGCATATCCATAATGAGTTCCTGGACCATGTTGCAGTCCTGATACTCATCGACGATCACTGCGTCGAAACCTGCAGCCGCCTTGTCCGCGAGCTCTGTCGGAAAAGTCTCGCTCCCGTCATCCGAAGGCCTGCCGAGAAGGCTGAGGGTAAAATGCTCCAGATCGTCAAAATCTATCAGGCAGCGCTCCTTTTTCACCTCTGCAAATCTCGCGGAAAATGACTTTACGAGTGATATAAGGACGCTCACCGAAGGCGCAAGATATTTCATCTCTTCAGCGATCGTGTCAGTCTCGGAGAACATCTGCATCTTCTGAAGATCTTTTATATTATTCTTATATCCTTCCCTGATCTTCTTAACAAGAGTGGAATCTGAGGGTTCGGGAACTCCCGAAGGTTTGCTGCCGATCTTACCGAACTTCAGGTCTTTAAGCTTAGCGGCCGCCTCGGCAATATCCTTTGCTTCCAGCAGGAACCGGAAAATGTCCTGATCCGCGGAAAACCCGTTCAGATACCACGAGGGGCCGCCGCTCTTATTGCAGAGCGATAAGGCATACTGCGCCTGTGAGAGTCCTTCCGAAGCCTGCGACCTGAATATCTGCATGTACAGCTCTTCCATTCTCTGCTTCGCGCTGCTGTGATCGAAATTCACATACGCCTCGAGGCATTTGTCCAGCCATTTATCAGGCCAGGGATTTCCGGTGGAGTGATCATAAAGGTCAAGTATCAGCTCCGAGAGGGAACTGTCGTCTCTCCCGCCGGCATATTTCTCTACGAATTCGAGGAAATCCGGGTCTCCCTGGGCATAGTACTCCTCAAGTACTTCATCAGCTGTTTCTCTTTTAAGGAGATTGATCTCACCTTCTTCTCCTACTCGGGAGCCCGGGTCTATTCCCAGATCCTCGAAGTGTTCCCTGATAAATCTCATACAGAAACTGTCTATGGTGGAAATATCCGCATAATTCAGCAGCAGCTTCTGTTTCGTAAGAAAAGGGTCTCCTGGAAGCACTTCAAGTTTGCTTTCTATTCCCGCAGATATCCTGTCACGCATCTCTGCCGCGGCAGCCTTTGTAAAGGTTACGACAAGTATCCTGTCAACATCAATCGGGTCTTTGCTGTCGGTAAGAAGCTCTACTATCCTCCCTGTGAGGACCGCGGTTTTCCCTGATCCGGCAGCCGCCGCTACCAGAACGTCCCGGCCTCTTGACTCGATAGCCCTCTTCTGATCATACGTCCACTTCGTCTCAGACATTCTCGGTCCCTCCCGTGCTGCCTTCGTTCATCTCGTCATGGATCAGCTGGATACAGCTCTCTCTGTTAAGTGATCTAAGGCTCCTGTACCTGAAACCGGGTATTCCGGGATCAAATCCGCACACAGACCTGAGGGCGCAGTAAGAGCACGAGGATACGCCTTTAAGAAGCGCCGGCCTCGCGTTTATCTCGCCCTTCATGATCTTATCTGTAAACTCCTCTGCCTTTAGATAGGCATAGTCTTTAAGCATCACAAAATCTTCCTCACTCACCGCCTTGGACCTCGCAGTCAGTGAGCCGTCACGCTTGCGGGAAAGAGGAAGTATCTTTGGCTCACTTTCAAGATCCGCATCCATGAGGCTTATGGTGAGGTCATCGTCCACCGCAAGTCCCTTTAGCGCAAGCGCCGAAGAGATCTCGCCGCTCTGTGCCCCCTCCGTACTCAGGACCAGATCATGGTCGTCATTGGAAATAAGCGGGTCATTGATGTAATAGTAGAATGCTCCTGCCGGCCTTACATACCTGGTACTGCCGGATAAAGCTTCGTTTTTCTTTTCATTATCAATCGCGGCGCCCATGTAGATGAAGAGCTGCAGCTGGGTCCCGTAATACAGCCCTGAGTAATCGATATCCGTATCCCGGGTCTTATAGTCAATTACCCTCACATAAATGCTGTCGTCGGTAACGCATTTATCCAGTCTGTCGAGCCGTCCTCTGATTGAAGCCTTGCTTAGATCAAGCTCTATGCGGGATTCATAATCCGAGGGTAAGAACTCTCCCTTCCGAACCTGCGCGGTAATGATCCCGGTAGTGCGCCTCATCATCCTCCTGATCTTTTCGGTCAGGTAGGCATAACGGTAATTATCCGTAAGGAGGCTGTGCCTGTATTTAGAGGCAACGGTATCAACGCTCTCATCGGATAATTTTATCCGGTCGGAATCCGATACGGTCTTCCAGCTGTATCCGCGCGCAATAAGCCTCTTTGAGAATTCCTCAAGAGACTGATGCAGGATATTTCCGAAATCCGGATAATCTATGCGGTAGACCTTTCTCTCATCGATGCTGAGCCCGTATGTAAGGAAATGCGCAAAAGGACATCTTGCGTACCTTTCAAGCATGGTAACGCCGCCTCTGATCCCGTCCGGATATAGTGCTGCTGCGGTCCCTCCTGACAGTCTCTCTTCTGTATGACCGTAAAGGGCCGAGGATGCGAGCCTCTGCGTATAGGCGGAATTCTCGCGGGATCTCCTCATCCATCTGTAGACCGGATAGAAACCGCTCTCAGGTTCCCTGCCCTCTCTGAGGTCAAAGAAACCCTCTGTAAGCATGGATCTGGCGGTCACCTTGCTAAGAGACGACTCCTCCCTGATCCTGTCATTTTTTATTTCCCTGAGCTCAGGGAATATTGCCTTTATGTTCTTTATGACCGAAGACGGCTGCACCTCGTCATTTTCTTTTGAGACCGGCCATGTGATCACCAGCTTTTCGGAGGGCTTCGTCAGAACTGAGTAAAGGTAGAATCTCTCCGTAAAAAGGTTCTCCTTATCGGTCGGCGCGAGGAAGAGATCATCCTCGCGCAGCAGCTCCCTCTCCCTGTCCGTAATAAGGCCTTTCCCGGCAGGCTTTGCCGGCACAGCGTCTTCCGTCATCCCCGCAAAGAAAAGCAACTTAATGCTGTCAAGCCTGGTCCTTCTGAGGTTACCGATGGTTACCTGGTCTATTCCGGGAGGAACGATCCCTATTCCCGCATTCTCAAGTCCTGAACTTATTATTCCGGCATATTCAAGGAGCGGCATTTTCTCGTCGCCGAGGACTTCCACGGTCTTATTGAGGAAATCTGTCAGGGCGCCGTAAATACTCTCATACTCCAGTGCTTTCGCAGCATCCCCCTGGGATACATAATAGCTGCTCTTCTCATTTAGCAGTTCCTCGATCCCGGTATTCTCCATGAGAAGGATGATCTCCTGGGTCATATCCCCGACCGAGACCTTCTTTTTAGCGGAAGCCTTGTAGATCCCCTCTGTAACGGAAATGAACTTTTCTCTAAGGGAGTTAAGCCTTTTCATGTCCCAGGCATCTCCATAGTCGCCACGCCTTTTCTCCGAAGCTCCGTAGGTCCAGACCTTTTTCCATCTGGAATAATTCCTTACGCCGAAAGCCAGAATATAGTTTTCAAGGAGGTCTGATTCCTCTTTTGAGAAACCGGAAAGCCCCGATTTAAGGAAGGAACATACTGCCGGTATGCTGAATTTCCCGGTAAGCATCCTGAGAAGCTGGGAAATGTACATTGAAAGCATGTTGCCGCTGATCTTCCTGACTTCGTCGAAGAATACAGGAATATCGTATTTTGCGAACCAGTACTCCGCGCTTTGGCGGCAGCCTTCCATATCGGAAGTCACCACGGCTATGTCATTATACCTGTACATGCCGCTCTTAATATATTCGCGGATCTTCATAGCGATGAAACGCATTTCCGAATCCGGATCCGGCAGTGCTGCGAGGGAAATATGTTCAGGGACCTCATGGTATACCCTGATCCAGTCTCTGAAAATATTCCTCTCAAGGGCAGCCAGGTCGCCCATGGAATCGATTCCGGAGACGCAAAGCCGAGCATTATCAGAAAGCAGAATATCTTTGATCCGCTCAACTCCTTGCTCCGAGCAGATCTTCTCTAGCTTTGATATCGTCTCCTTGGTGATGTAAAAAAGCTCGGTCTTATCCTTAAGTTCATAAGGATCCCGGGAGATGTCGGCAGGAAGCGTCATAACTATCCTGCAGCCCATCTGAAGCATCTTCGCGATCAGACGGTACTGTACCGGGGTGAAGCCTGTAAAATTGTCCATGAAAACTGAGGCGCCCTTAAGCAGATTTGAACTGTCCGCAACTTTAAGGAGCCTGTCGGGGATCTCTTCAGCTGTGAGATACCTCTCGCTGATATATTCCGTGAAAGCCTTATATATGCAGGCGATATCACGGATCTTCCCGGCCAGGCGGGCGTCAAGCGAGGGCCTTCCGCTCTCAGACATCAGCTTTTCAGGAGAAATACCGTACTGCATCAGCTCGGATATGACCGAAACAGTCTGCGCGGCGAAGCCCTGGCTCACACTGTTGCCTTTGAACACCGTAAGCTCATCTCTGTGCTCAATAAGCAGGCGCCGTACTATCATCTCTTTTCCGACGTCGCCGAGAAGTTCCGAAGGGTCCTCCCCCACTTCATCGAAGACCCTGTATGCCAGACGATTAAAACTTAAGATATCTATATTTATAACAGCATGTGCCGGATGCATAGATACAACACGCTTCTGGGTCTGCATGGTGTACTGCTCCGGCACGATAATTAAAGCGTCACGGTCTGGCTCCGCGGCGCTCCTTTCTAAAGCCATCCTTATAAGTTCACTTGACTTGCCGCTGCCGCTTGAGCCAAGTATAAGCTGTAATGACATATAACAACCCTTCTTTTAAGCTCTAAAGACAGATCTCCTCTAGTTCTCTGAGCCACACTGCGCTGCTTGCATCGCTCGGCATCCTGAGATCCCCTCTCGGTGAAAGCGCGACGGAACCTACCTTAGGCCCGTCAGGCACGCACGAGCGTTTGAACTGCTGAGAGAAAAATCTCCTGTAAAAGATCTTCATCCATTTAAGTATGATTTCATCGGAATATATTCCGCCGAATGCGTTTTTCGCCATCCTGAAAATCTTTTTCGGATGTGCTGCGGTCCTGAGCATATGGTACAGAAAGAAATCGTGAAGCTCATAAGGTCCCACGATGTCCTCGGTTTTCTGTGAAATATCTCCGTCTACGGGAGGTATGAGCTCAGGGCTCACCGGTGTATCAAGAATATCAAGGAGCGTTGCCTTTATTGAAGCATCCTCCGATGTATCCGCAATATATCTGACCAGATGGCGCACAAGTGTCTTGGGAACGGATGCGTTAACTCCGTACATCGACATATGGTCACCGTTGTAGGTAGCCCATCCGAGCGCAAGCTCCGAGAGGTCCCCGGTACCCACCACAAGACCGCCGGTCTTATTCGCAATATCCATGAGGACCTGCGTTCTCTCCCTCGCCTGTGAATTTTCATAGGTAACGTCTGTAACGGAGGGATCCTGGCCAATGTCTCTGAAATGAAGCATTACGGATTCTCTTATATCGACTTCCTTGAGCTCGGTCCCAAGGCTTTCAGCGAGTAGCACCGCGTTTCCGTGAGTCCTTCCGGTGGTCCCGAAACAAGGCATGGTAACTGCGGTAATGCCGGAGCGCGGAATACCTGCAAGATCAAACGCGCCTGCAGTAACAAGCAGGGCAAGGGTGGAATCAAGCCCCCCTGAGACCCCGATGACCGCATTCCTGCACCCGGTATGGACGAGCCTCTTCTTAAGGCCCATCTTCTGCATCATCAGTATCTCTTCACATCTTCCGGCTTTATCCGAAGGATCGTCGGGCACGAAGGGGCAGGGATCAAATTTCCTGTCGAGGTCTGTTTCATGCAGCTTCATGCTGAACATGACCCTGAGGTGATCCTCCTCTGCAGCGCTCTCCCAGATACTGATCCTGCGGCGCTCTGCAAGCAGTTTTTTAAGGTCGGTCCCGGCCATTATGATGCTGTTCTTAAACCTGTCGGCGCAGGCAAGCACAGAACCGTTCTCGCAGATCATATTATCCCCGGAGAATACCAGGTCAGTAGTGGATTCCCCTTCGCCGGCATCCGAATAGATATAACAGCACATCAGCCTTCCAGACTGGCCCTTTACAAGATCATGACGGTAGATGCTCTTTCCGGCAGACTCGTTGCTGGCGGAGAGATTTGCGATGACCGTAGCCCCTGCAAGCGCATGGCTTACTGAAGGAGGGCCTGCTACCCAGAGATCTTCGCAGATTTCGATTCCAAGGACAAATTCCGGCATCTCCCTGCACTGGAAAAGGATGTTCCTTCCGAAAGGGTATTCCTTTCCGCGAACGGTCACAGCCGAAAGCGCAGGGCCTTTATGAAAATGCCTTGCCTCATAGAATTCAGCATAGTTAGGAATATTGGATTTCGTGACGAACCCAAGTATCTCCCCTTCAAATATTACAGCTGCGGCATTGTACAGCAGCCCGTCCTTCAGGATCGGGAGCCCTGCAACAGTGAGCATATTCTGCCCGCGCGAATGCTCCGCGACCGCAAACAGCCCTTCCTCCGCCTGATCAAGCAGAGCTTCCTGCAGAAAAAGGTCAGAGCAGGTATATCCGGTAAGGCACAGCTCCGGAAACACGACAACACCACAGCCCGCTTCGCAGGCCATGTCCATTTCCTTTATAACTGAATCCGCATTATATAAAGGGTCTCCGACCACTATATCCGGAGTGGCGGAAGCGACCTTCAGAAAACCGTCATACATTTATGATATGCCTCCGGGTCTAATTAAAGCCTTTCTCAGATCTTCTCTCTGATCTCGCCGTTCCTGTATGCCTCAAGCAGTGCTTCTAGATCTTCTATCTGCTGCTTGATCTTCATGCCCTGGTCGGTATTAGCGACCAGCTTCCTTTCGTGCGCAAGCTGCACCACGTTAATGTCTGAATGAATATCCGTCTCTTCCTTTATGGCTGCCTCAAGGCTCCTGAAAGGCTTATGCGTTACGAGCTTAAGACCGTAGGAATTGTAGATAAGGGTGTATCCCGCTATTCCCGTTGTCTTCTGGTATGCTTTGGAGAATCCTCCGTCGATGATGAACAGCTTTCCATTGCCCTTTATAGGGTTCTCGCCCTTCTTTACCTTGACCGGCATATGCCCGTTAACAATGTGCGAATGCTTCGGATCGAGGTTGAATTCGCGGAGGATCATGTCGCAGGTCTCCTCCTTATCAATAAGCTTGTAATAAGGATCTTTCACCTCAACATGCGTCTCCTCTTCGGCGATAAAGTAACGCTCGAAGGTCGTCATCTTGTCCTTGCCGAAAAGCGGTGAATCCGGACTACTCCAGATATACCAGAGTATGTCGAGCCCGTACTGCTTCTCAAATGAGCCCTCTGTACGGTAATAACCCTTCCTCGCCATTTCCTCAAGGAAATCATAGAGGGCTTTACCGTGCATGGTCTTACCGTTCAGGACCACATCCCTGAAAGTGCCGTCTGCGTTAAGCGGTATGCAGCCATGGTAATAGAGGTTGTTATTGTAACAAAGGTAAATGCTGCCGTTCTTGAAAAGGAAGCCAATGTGCTGCTGCAGCTTCTCGCAGTTCTTGAAGCCCTTAATAAGATGGTCGACAACATATTTCTCTTCTTCGGTGAGTTTATAGGGATCCTTCGGATCAATTGTAGGGAAATTCTTGTCGGTAAGCTCATAGACCTTCCCGTCAATATTGATAGTTCCCTTCTCGTAATCGATCTTGTCTAGCAGGAGCCTGTTGTCCATATTGAATTCGGGGTGGCGCAGGACTGCCTGTCCTTCCACCTTGAACTGGATGATGGAAATGGCTTTGTGCATCTTTTCCTCAAGACGCTCCTCGACCTGGCTGACAGTCACTTCTTCACGTTCTACATGCTTGATATTGAACTCCGAGCAGGGATCGTCAGCATAGGCGCTTGCGGCAAAGTTCGCGAGCGGCATGAGGTTGATACCGTACTCATCCTCGAGGACATCGAGATTGCTGTATCTGGTGCTTATCCTGACAACATTCGCGATGCTGCAGGGGTTTCCGGCTGCAGCCCCCATCCAGAGAGCATCGTGGTTCCCCCACTGAATGTCCACCGAATGGTAGCTCATCAGCCTGTCCATGATGGTCACGGGCCCCGGACCACGGTCATAGATGTCACCGACTATATGAAGATGGTCGATGACCAGCCTCTGTATAAGCTCGCAGAGCGCTACGGTAAAATCCTTCGCCCGCCCGAGCCTGATAATGGTATTTACGATCTCGTTGTAGTAGGCTTCCTTATTAGCAACGTCAGCCTGCTCATAGATAAGTTCCTCAAGAATATATCTGTAATCGTCAGGCATGGCCTTACGGACTTTGGACCTGGTATATTTAGTCTGAGCTTTCCTGCAGACAGCGAGAAGCCGGTTGAAAAGGGTGCGGTAGAACGCGTCCATGTCCTCTCCCGACTCTTCGATAAGGTTGAGTTTCTCTTCAGGATAATAAATGATC
Organism: Lachnospiraceae bacterium; assembly: GCA_024685315.1. GTDB lineage: Bacteria > Bacillota > Clostridia > Lachnospirales > Lachnospiraceae > UBA2912. The sequence continues at coordinate 107,702 of JAIKVW010000016.1, read as the reverse complement.
GTGGCCAGCTGCCGTCTTTCCCTGATGCTGATACTGTTGCCGAATGCGTCATCGATCTTGCCTCTTACAGCTCCGGAGCCGTTCTTCAGGATATGCAGGAACTGCTCCGCCTCCCCGTGAATATCCGACAGGACATGCTCCGTCCCCTTGGGAAGGTTCAGGATAGCTTTAAGGTTGATAATCTCGGTAGATGCAGCCGCTATCGTTGGATACTTTTCTGACAGCAGTGTAAGATAGCGAATGTTTGTACCATTTGCACTGTCCATTTTCATCTTTCTCCTTGAAAAAATTTTATCCTATAACATCAGCCATGCTGTAAAGTCCGGGTCCCTTTCCTGCGAGGAATCTTGCAGCGGCGATCGCGCCGTTCGCAAATATCTCGCGGGAATATGCAGTGTGTTTTATCTCAATTATCTCGTCCTGCCCGCAGAAGTATACGTCATGTTCGCCTACTATGTTTCCGCCGCGAAGAGACTGAATCCCGATCTCCCTGGGGTCTCTCGCTGCGTGCTGCTGCGAGCGGTCGTATTTGTAATAATATTCACCGCCGAGGGCGCTATTGATCTCATCTGCTATCGCAATGGCGGTCCCGGAGGGCGCGTCAAGCTTCCTGTGGTGGTGCTTCTCGGTTATCTCAATATCGAAGCCGTTTGCGGCAAGCACCTGTGCGGCCTGCGCGGCAAGCTTAAGGAGCAGATTGATACCGAGGGACATATTGGCGGAGCGAAGCACAGCGCTTTTCAGGGAAAGTTCATTAACCTTCCCGAGCTGCTCCTCGGAAAGCCCCGTTGTGCAGAGCACAAGCGGGATCCCGCGTTCTCCTGCGTATTCGATAAGCTCATCAACAGCTGCTGCAGTCGAAAAGTCAACTATGACGTCGGCTTCCTCCCTGCACTCAGAGCATGATCTGTAGACCGGATACTCAGCAGTCCCCTGCCTGTCAATACCGGCTGCTATTATTATATCATCAGAGTCTGCAGCGACCCGTGTGACCACTTTTCCCATGGCCCCGCAGCATCCGTGAAGAATTATCCTGAGCATTTTTTATTACCTTTCTATGGTGATCATTTATCTGCGTCTTCAATCCCAGCGGTCCCGCTGATTATGTATCTCGGGCGGTCCCTGACCTCATCATATATCTGCGCGATGTAGAATCCGATGATCCCAATACCGATCAGGATCGCAGCGCCGATAAAGCCTATCCAGGCGAAAAGACCTGCGCCGTCCTTCACCGTCCTGCCGAAAAGCTTTTTCACAGCAGTACTTATCGCGGAGACACACGAAACAGCCCCGATAAATATACCTGCGGCAGCGACCGCGAAAACAGGGGCATATGAGAATGAAGCTATATTTGAAACCGCGTATTTAACGAGTCCGAAGGTCGACCATCTGGATCCGCCGCCTTCCCTCTCTGCTACGTCAAATTCAACGGATGTGCTCTTAAATCCGACCCAGCCGGACAGAGCTCTGAAGAAAGCTTTCTTTTCAGGGATGGCAAGCACCGCGTCAACAGCCTTGCGGTCGAGGAGCTTAAAGTCCGAAGCCCTGGACATATCGGATCCGGAAGCTTTGCTTATTAGGCTGTAGAAGGTCCTGGCCGCGAAAGCATAGAGCGGATTCTCTTTCCCGCGGGTCCTCTTCACGCCCTCAATAACTTCATAGCCCTGCTCCCAGAGCCTGTACATTTCCACGAGCACTGCCGGGGGATGCTGCAGATCGCAGTCCATGACCGCGCAGCACTCCCCTTCCGCAGCCTTAAGTCCCGCGGTGATCCCGGCTTCCTTGCCGAAATGCCTTGAGAATGACAGTCCCTTGATCCGGGGATCTTCCTTCTGCTTTCCGCAAATAATATCCCAGGTCTTGTCTGAAGATCCGTCATCAACGAAGATAAGCTCAAAAGGAATTCCTTCCTTATCGAGCACATCCTTTATGACCTCGGCGGAATGTGCGAGGGCCTCTTCCTCGTTATACGAGGGAACGATAACAGAAAGCATTATCTCACGACCCCGTAATTCTTCATCTCTGCCTTAAGAAGTTCAATGTGCTGCTCCGTCATATCGGTAAGAGGAAGCCTTAAGGGGCCGACCTCGTAACCGAGCAGGTTCATGGCGGTCTTTACCGGTATAGGGTTGACTTCGCAGAAAAGAGCCTTGATGAGCTTCATGGCCCTGAGCTGGATCGCAAGACCCCTCGCATGGTCTCCTGCCAGATAACTTGTTACAAGCTCATGCACGTCTGCAGGGCAGATATTCGAGAGCACGGAAATGACCCCGATCCCTCCAAGTGAAAGCAGCGGGATGACCTGGTCGTCATTTCCGGAGTAAAGCTCAAGCTCCCCGTTGGTGAGATCCATGAGGTCGGCGATCTGCGTGATGTTCCCGCTGGCTTCCTTGATGCCGACGATGTTATCACAGCTCTTGAAAAGATCCGCCATAGTGGCAGCCTCAACGTTGACGCCGGTACGGCTGGGAACGTTATAAACGATGAGCGGAAGGTCGGTAGACGCAGCGATCGCGCTGTAGTGCGCCTTGAGGCCCTTCTGCGTGGTCTTGTTGTAATAAGGTGTTACCAGAAGCGCGCCGTCAGCTCCGGCTTTCTCAGCTTCCTTTGTAAGATAGACCGCCGTGTCCGTTGCGTTGGATCCTGTTCCGGCGACAACAGGGATCCGGCCCTTGACGAAGGAGACGGCCGCTTTTATTACTTCAATATGCTCTTCCTCAGAAAGAGTCGAGGATTCACCTGTAGTCCCGCATATAACGATGCAGTCGGTGCCCTTGTCGATCTGATAATCAATAAGTTCTGCGAGCTTGTCATAATTTACGCTGCAGTCAGCATTCATGGGTGTGACTATCGCAACGCCCGCGCCTTTAAAAATTGCCATATTATCCGCCTCCTTATAGATATTGGCATTCCTGACCATTTCATGAAGTTATTTGGATTATTTGTAACATATCGGTATAAAAAGGTCAAGATTTGGCGTCGGTTTAAGGCTTCTTCAGACCACAAGCTCATACCCTGAGGCAGAAAATTCATAAGCGGTCTTCTTTATCTTCCGGCTCTCTGCGTCCCTCTTGACGTATTCCCTGCTCTGAAGGCTCCCCCAAAGCTTCAGTCTGGTTCCTATATCAAGGCCTGCCGCATAGCGCGCGTTCCTCCCCCAGCATACGCAAGGGATATAATCGCTTGAGCGCGTAGGCCGGTTGACCGCTACCATAAGGTTCGCGACCTCCTTGCCCCTGGGAGTAACATGATAAAAAGGCTTCTTGCAGAGGAAGCCGTCGATAAACAGATCGTTCTTTTCCGTTTTCCTTTCTGATTCAGAAAGCTCGAATTCTGTCACAAATATCCGCAGCACCAGATGGATCCCGTCCGCATCAGGAACGTTATAGGACCTGAACTGTCCGCATATGCTTATGCGCTGTTCGGTAAGGTCCACTCTAGTGTCTGTCAGTCTCTCGGAGACCACGAAGGGTATCCGGTCCATTCTCCCGCTTAATCGCTGCACTTTCATTTCCGAATAGTAAAATCTCTCCCCGAAGCGGGTGTTCTCATAGATGAAGGGAAGGCACACCGTCCCCTGCATCCTTGCGTAGTTTTTCGTGTTTTCGGGCATCTCAATAGTCTCTTTTTCCATCCCAGCAGAATCTCCTGTTATATAATTTATCAGCGGTCCGGGAGGCAGTTTTTTCTGTGCCCCCTGTACAATCAAAACTTAGCATATGCAAAACTCTTTTTGAGACGTATTCGTATGCCAAATTCCGCCATACTTCGCGCTGTTACGGCATTTTCCGGCAGCTTTCCGGCAGGATGGTCCGGGTTTCGACAAAAATCGAGTAGGAGGCGGCCATGAGGCCGCCGACCTCTCACACCACCGTGCGTACCGTTCGGTACACGGCGGTTCAATCAACTTAACAAGTGACACACCTTTCGGTGTAGTAGTCAACCATTGAGACTAATCCAAAGCGGGTTAGTCTTTCTTTTGAAACGGCCACATTCATGGCGCCACGCTGGCATACAAATGCAATCCTTGCACCACTGTACGCCGTAGACCATGCATACTTTCGACTGATACCGAGTTTAATCAAGTTCGCCGCTCTGTTCTTCGGTGTTTTCCAGTGTTTCCAGATACACATCCTCAAACGGTATCTGATGTTACTGTCCAGACGCTCGCACAGCCCTTTCATGCTTCCGATTCTGATGTTGTCGACAGACGTTGCTCCGGCTACGAAGTGGAACGTACTTCAACTGATTGATTGTTCGCCCCTTCGCTCCATCCCCATTACAGGGACTTCCTCACTACTATGGCCTCTGCTGACTTCTCACAGTTCGTTGTTACTACGGCTGATGGAACCGCCTGTGAGACCTCCACGCTTAAGGTGCGCGCTCTTTCCCCTCATCTACCTGCCACATCTACTGGTACTTCCAGCAACTTTTGGACTTCATCGTTTGTGGCCGACTTATCCGTATTTCCCAGCCTTATATGTGATTCCTGTTCGTCAGGCCAAGGGTTTGCCTACAGCTTCCTTCAGATCCCACCTCGCGATGGACACCCTTGCTGTTCAGCTATGTACTTCGTCGTTGCCTACGCGTACTCGGGACTTTCACCCGTTAGAGCGCGCCCATGGCGCGCAAACCACAAAAATAAGCGGCAGCTGTGAATCGTACAGCTGCCGCTTATCTTGCCGACTTACTCAGGAAGCCTTACCAGCCTGATGCAGGTCGGGTCCTTAAGCTTAAGGGGTTTCCGCTTCATCAGGAAATAGCCCTTGTCATAATTTACATTAAATGAAGTAACTGTGTCTCCCTCCTGATTAACGGTGGAGAACATCTTTCCGCCGGGCATCAGCAGGAGGTCGATCGGGAACTCGCCGCTTACCGGGAGAACGCATTTGGTATCGAGTTTCCCATCCTCTGCAACATTATATACCGCGACCGAATTCTCACCGGAATTAGTCACAAGAACATGCTTTCCGTCCTCGCTCACCCTTACCGCATATGATATATTTGAGAGATTCTGCTTTCCGGTAAGTGTGCTCACCCTGCCAAGCTCTGTAAAAGCCGCGGATTCAGGATCGAAGCGGTATACCGCGATCTGGCTCAGGCTCTCAAATGTGATATAAGCCGTCCTGCCGTCAGGCGAGAACGCAAGATCCCTCGGCCCTGATTCCAGGGGACACCTCAGGATATCCGAGAGCTCGAGCTTCCCGTTCCTGTGGTCAAAATGATAGATCCTTACCTGGTCTACCCCCACGTCCACCGCGAGAACATAGCGCTCGTCAGGTGTGAGCACCGCGCAGCTGATATGGCTGTTGTAATGCTTGCTGACCACGTTCCCGAGGCCCTCGTGGAAGATCTCGTCACAAATACTGCCAATGCTTCCGTCTTTATTCAGCCGCTGTACGGTGAGCTTGCCGTCGTGGTATCCGCCGCTCACGAGGAACTTATTTTTCCTGGTGACCGACAGATATGAAGGACGCAGCCCGTTGACCCCTGCCTTGTTAAGGAGGGTAAGCGCGCCGTCTTCTGCTATCGAAAAAGCAGCGGTCCCCTCATCGCAGGTGCTGTAGAGGAACCTGCCGTCAGCAGAAGGCGCAAGAAAGATCGGGTTCTCTATAGGATATACTGATCTGAGCCTGTAGGAAGCCTCGGCGGGATCAACGTCAAGCACGTATATCCCTCCTCCGCCGCCTCTTGTATACGAACCGGCATAAGCCGCAAATCCAGCTGCCATAGAAAGCCACCTCACTTCTTATTAGCGCGCATTCTCTGTTTGGGATCAAGTATCTTCTTTCTCATTCTAATATGCTTCGGGGTTACCTCGACAAGCTCGTCGGCCTCTATGAAGTCAAGCGCCTGTTCGAGACTGAGCTCCTTATGCGGAACGAGCTTCAGCGCTTCGTCCGACCCTGAAGCACGGGTATTCGTCATCTGCTTTTTCTTGCAGACATTGATCTCTATGTCTCCGCCCTTGGGATTCTCGCCGACTACCATTCCCTGGTAGACCTGCTCGCCGGGGCCCAGGAAGAGAAGTCCCCTCTCCTGTGCATTAAACAGGCCGTAGGTCACGGTCTCTCCGGCTTCAAAAGCAACAAGTGATCCGACCTGCCTGTATGCGATGTCTCCCTTGTAAGGGCCGTATCCCGCGAAAAGAGTATTGATTACTCCGTTTCCCTTGGTATCTGTAAGGAATTCGTCGCGGTATCCGATGAGACCTCTGGAAGGAATAAGGAATTCAAGCCTTACTATGCTGCCCTTCGAGGTGGTCATATTCATGAGCTCGCCCTTTCGGAAAGAAAGCTTCTCGATCACGACCCCGGAGAAGTCTTCCGGAACGTCGATAAACGCCTGCTCCATAGGTTCAAGGAGCTTGCCCTGCTCATCGGTCTTATAGATAACTTCTGCCTTGCTTACTGCAAATTCATACCCCTCGCGGCGCATATTCTCGATAAGGACCGAGAGGTGGAGCTCTCCGCGTCCCGAGACCTTGAAGCAGTCTGTGCTGTCGGTCTCCTCGACCCTGAGGGAGACGTCTGTATTAAGCTCCCTGAAGAGCCTGTTGCGAAGATGCCTTGAAGTGACATATTTGCCTTCACGGCCCGCAAGCGGACTGTCATTTACAAGGAAATTCATCGAAATGGTAGGCTCAGAGATCTTCTGGAAGGGGATCGGATCCGGAGCGTCCGGCGCGCAGAGCGTATCTCCGATATGGATATCAGCTATTCCGGAAATAGCGACTATTGAGCCCATATGGGCCTCCTGCACCTCGACCTTCTTCAGCCCCTCGAACTCGTAAAGCTTGCTGATCTTGACCTTCTTTGATTTGTCGGGCTCATGGGCGTTCACGATCACGGCTTCATCATTCACCTTGAAGCTTCCGTTTGAGACCTTGCCGACGCCTATCCTGCCAACATATTCATTGTAATCGATCGTGCTTATAAGGACCTGGAAGCCTCTCTCTGGATCGCCTTCAGGTGCGGGAATGCTGCTGATTATCGCCTCAAAAAGCGGCTTCATGTCTGTTCCCTTTACGTTGGGGTCTTCAGTCGCATAGCCTTCCTTGGCGGAGGCAAATATGAAGGGGCAGTCGATCTGCTCGTCGCTGGCGTCAAGGTCGATCAGCAGCTCAAGCACCTCGTCGACCACTTCCTCCGGCCTTGCCTCGGGACGATCGATCTTGTTGACGCATACGACCACCGCAAGATCAAGCTCAAGGGCTTTGCGGAGCACGAACCTGGTCTGGGGCATCGGCCCCTCAAAAGCATCGACCACAAGGATAACTCCGTCGACCATCTTGAGCACACGCTCGACCTCGCCGCCGAAGTCCGCATGGCCGGGAGTGTCGACAATATTTATCTTGATCCCGTTGTACTCTACCGCGGTGTTCTTCGAGAGAATGGTTATGCCTCTCTCCCTCTCTATATCATTGGAATCCATAACGCGTTCCTGGACTACCTGGTTGGTCCTGAATACGCCGCTCTGCCTCAGGAGATTATCGACAAGTGTAGTCTTGCCGTGGTCTACGTGGGCGATGATAGCGACATTTCTGATGTCCTCGCGCTTAATATTCATTAAAATTGCACCTCTTCTGTTCTCATCCGTTTTTCTACTTATATTTTTACAACGTACTATATGATAACAGTTAAAAATACGCATTTCAAGATTTTTTTAGCCCTGCTGTGATATAATACCCGTTGGAGGTTAGGTATGGGAAATACATCTGGTTTTACATTCGATCATATAAAGCTGAACGGTCTGACGCTGAAAACAATTGCGCTTGTTACAATGATCGTGGACCATATAGGCTATATCGTTTTCCCGCACCTGATCGTCCTCCGGATCATCGGGCGGATCGCCTTCCCGATATACGCTTTTCTTGCAGCCGAAGGTGCTTTGCACAGCCGGAACATCGGAAAATATCTCCTGAGAATTTTCATTTTCGCCGCAATGTCAGAACCGGTCTTCGACCTTGCTTTCTTTGGACGGCTTTATTATCCGGACTATCAGAATGTCTTCTTTACCCTCGGTCTCGGAATAGCCGCAATATGGCTGACCGAGAAACCGCCTGCCGCCTTGTCGGGGATACCTGTATATTTAAGAGGTGCTGCAGCAGGGATCATTGCCTGTCTGGCCGCCTGGGGGCTGGACTCGGATTACGGGGCATACGGGGTGATAGTAATATTCATTTTCTACATGTTCAGAGACCGCCTTTATATTGCTCTTATCGGTGCAGAACTCATTTTTATAGCCATGGGCAGCATTGAGTGGCTGGCTTTCCTTGGGCTGATACCGCTTCTCTTCTATTCGGGCAGGCGCGGATACGGGGGGAAGCCCCTCCAGTACCTTTTTTACGCCGCATACCCCCTGCACCTGCTGCTGATCCATTTCATCAGCGTTTATACCTGGAGATAATTCCCGGTATGAGTTTAGTTGACATAAAAATCCACAAGCGGTAGTATTTATACATGAAAATTCCATAATTACTGAGAGAGGAGTGTTTTCTATGTGGAAGGAATTTAAGGAGTTTGCTCTTAAGGGCAACATGTTCGACATGGCAGTCGGCATCATAATCGGCGGCGCTTTCAGCACCATTATCAATTCACTCGTAAGCGATATCATCATGCCGGTAGTAGGCATGTTCATCGGCGGAACGGATTTTGCAAATCTTTTTATCGCGCTCGACGGTAATAAATACGAGAGCCTTGCCGCTGCACAAGAAGCCGGCGCTTCAGTATTTGCATACGGATCATTTATCCAGAACGTCATTAACTTCATACTGCTTGCGCTTGTAGTATTCTTCCTGGTAAGGACTGTCAACAAGCTCCGCAAGCCCGCAGAGGCACCTGCAGCTCCTGAGACCAAGGAATGTCCTTTCTGCAAGAGCCAGATCGCCATTGCTGCTACAAAGTGCCCGAACTGCACATCAGTGCTTCCTGAATATGAGGCAGTTCCTGACGCAGAATAACCTATACCCGGGATCCACAGGAGGTTTCAAATGGGACAGAACGAAGATAAGAGTTTTGATTTCAACGGAAGAGACACCATAGTGCTTGAACTCGATGACCTTGGAACAGTAGAATGCCTTGTTATTTCACAGTTCAGCTGCTATGAGCGGAATTACATCGCGCTTCTTCCTTTCAATGAAGAAGGCGGCGTCGATGAAGATGCTGAGATCTGGCTCTACCGTTTCGAGAGCGAGAATGACGAAGAAGTCGTTCTTGACAACATCCCTGATGATGAAGAGTATGAAAAGGTGTCGGATTACTTTGATGAAATGCTTGACACCGACGAGTTCAATTCACTCTTCGAAGAAGACGACGAGCTTCCGGAATAAGGAATGACCGCTTCTAACGGTCGCCTGACCGGGAACAGCCCCGGAAAGCAGAAATGCTTTCCGGGGCTGTTCCCTTTTTATGCTTTTGAACAAGACCAGCTACATCAGCGCACGATGATCTTCATCACAAAACCGATTCGTTTCCTGTTCCAGTGGAATCACATCAGTTGCAAAAAAATGTGCGGCATGCAACCGGATTTACTCAGTTTGTATTCCACACATTGTGGAGATATGATATCAAAAAATATTCATTTTTTTCAAATGCGCAAGCTGCAGCCGTTAAGCATACGGCGCTCATAATAAAACTGTTTTCTTCACCACCTCTGTTTTATCATCTATTCGGGCAAATATCAATCTTGACTAAAACATTGCCGGGATAGTAAAATAATTTTAGCTATTTTTTATATAAAGGAGACATCAGATGATGGATAAAGGCAGCATTAAAAATATGGACTGGTTTTCTATCCTGGTGCCGCTAAGCGTCGTGGTTCTGCTGTGCATAGCATTCTTTGTAAACCCGGCGGGCTCCACCGCGGTCCTGCAGTCCATGCGCTATTTCGTCGGAGATTCCTGCAGCATTTACTTTGCCGCAATCGGACTAGCTGTTCTCATTTTCACGCTGTACCTCGGGTTTTCCAAATACGGGAGAATCCGCTTTGGCAGCCTTGAGAAGCCGGAGTACTCGGATTTCCGCTGGGGTTCGCTCATCTTCACTTCAACGATGGCAGCCGATATCCTCTTCTATTCCCTCACGGAATGGTCTCTCTACGCAAGTGAGCCTTATATCATCCAGCAGCCAGGCGGGGTCCAGAAATGGGCTTCAACCTACCCTCTGTTCCACTGGGGACCGATCGCCTGGAGTTTCTACATAGCCCTCGCAGTGGCCTTCGGTTATCTCTTCCACGTGCGCGGCACCTGGAAGCAGAAGTTCTCGGAAGCCTGCCGCCCTCTCCTTGGCAGCAGGGTTGACAAGGCTCCTGGAAAGATCATCGATCTGATCGCAATCTTTTCCCTGATCGCCGGAACGTCCACGACATTTTCGGTCACCACTCCTCTACTCTCTTCAGCCGTATCCAAGGTCCTGCATATACCGGATTCCGTACTGCTGGCCATCTATATACTGATCGCGATCGCAGTCATTTACACCCTTGTACTGTGGTTTGGCATGAAGGCGATCTCCAACCTGGCTCTGATCTGTATCGTCCTGTTCTTCGGCCTAATGGGATACGTTCTCTTCTTCGGCGGTGAGACGAGGTATATCCTCGAGACCGGCTTTTCAGCACTCGGAAATCTGGTCCAGAACTTCGTCGGCATGGCGACATGGCTCGACCCGCTGCGTGAGACCCGCTTCCCTCAGAACTGGACGGTCTATTACTGGGCATACTGGATGGTATGGTGCGTGGCAACTCCTTTCTTTATCGGAACTATCAGCAAGGGCCGCTCTGTACGCAACATGGTATTCGGCGGATACTTCTGGGGTCTAGCGGGCACCTTCACTACCTTCATCATACTGGGAAATTACGGCCTGGCTCAGCAGATGAAGCACGGCATGGCTATCAGCGATGAGATCGCCGCGACCGGGAAATATGCCGACGCGATAATCAAGATCTTTGACGCGCTCCCGCTTCCTGTCCTGGGACTAATCCTGCTGGTGCTTACCATGATTCTTTTCTACGCGACGACCTTCGATTCACTGGCCATGGTCATCTCGTATTATTCATACAAGACACTCGCTCCGGGACAGGAGCCGGGCAAGAGGATCCGCGTCTTCTGGTCCATCGTTTTTATCCTTTTCCCCATAGCCCTGATCTCCTCGGAAAACTCGATCTATTCGCTGCAGTCAGTTTCGATAATAGCCGCGTTTCCCATCGGGATCATTATAATCATGATCTGCATCAGCCTTGTAAAAGTGCTGCGTGAAGATACAGAAAAAGCAACAGCAAATAAGGAGGAAAAAACATGAAAAAGTTGATTGCATTTGGTCTGGCAGCTGTGATGGCCCTTGGCCTTGCTGCTTGCAGTAGCAGCAGTACTGCGCCCAGCAGCTCCTCTTCTCAGGAGAGCTCAGAGGCTTCCGGCGAGAAGATCGAGATCGAGTTCTGGCTCGCCCAGGGCAATAATGTCATGGATCTCGTAAATGAAGAGATCGAGAGTTTCAACAATTCGCAGGACAAATATCATGTTACCGCGATCCAGCAGGAGAACTACGTTAAAACCTTCTCCAACCTTCAGGCAGCTATCGCCGGCAAAACGGCTCCCGACGTCGCTCTTCTGGACACCGCTCCCGCAAGACAGCTGTATGAAAAAGGGGCTCTGGTAACATTTGACGCGTTCCAGGAAGCAGATCCCGAATTCAACGCAGATGACTTCTATGAAGATTTCGCCGCTAACGGTATTGACGGTGATACTACATTTGCACGTCCCTGGTACGGCACCATCCAGATCGCTTACTACAGCGTCGAAGCCTTCGAAAAAGCAGGTGTCGATCCCGAGAGCATTTCGTCCTGGCAGGATCTTGTCTCTCATGCAGACGAATTCAAGGCTGCAGGCTATGACAGAGTCTGGGAGCCTATGGGCGGAGATTCCAAGAATCTGATCGACGCAGCATTCGCTAACGGGGCCAAGATCCTCTCCGATGACGGTAAGACCGTTACGATTAACACTTCTGAATGGGTAGAGGTCTGGGAAGCTTTCCGCGGCTGGATCCATGACGACGAGATCATGGAGACCAAGTGGAACGGCCTTGATGACTGGGCATACTGGTACGACACCATCGACGACGTGATCGAAGGCAGATCCGCCGGCTACACCGGCTCGCCTGTCGACTCCGTAGACTTCGATTTCAATGTAATCCAGCCTCTGGAGCAGTTTGGATGGAATGACAATGAATCCAGGCCCTGGGCCCAGACACTCATGCTCGTTATGCCTGACGGCAACGGCGACGAGAAACAGCAGGGCGCTTATGAATTCATCAAATTCCTTACTAACCCTGAGAACCAGGCCGCATACACTATGCTGACGACCTATCCCGCAGCAAACAAGAAGGTCGTAGAAGTACCTGAATACCAGCAGTTTCTTGAGGAAAATCCTGTAGCAGGCGTCCTTCTTAAACAGGCCGAGCACGTTTCCTCCTACCCTGTAGACCCTACCGGCGGCAAGATCCTCGACGAGCTGAATATCGCCGCTCAGGCAGTCGAGCTTGAAGGCAAGTCCGCTCAGGAAGCTTTGGACGAAGCACAGGCAAATGCCCAGATTGCTCTGGACGAAGCATTATCCAACTAAGATCATTTTCGGGAGGCGGCTGCGGACAGACACCGCGGCCGCCGTTCCTGCTGCGGAAAGGGAATCATATGGCAGAAATAATCCTTAAAAACATAACAAAGGAATATGAGAACGGTTTTCAGGCGGTCAAGAACGTCAGCCTGGATATCAAAGACAACGAATTCGTAATTCTTGTCGGGCCTTCCGGATGTGGAAAATCAACGACGCTGCGAATGATCGCCGGCCTTGAAGACATAAGTGACGGAGATCTTTTTATAGACGGCGAACGCATGAATGATGTCGCTCCGCAGCACAGGGATATCGCGATGGTCTTTCAGAACTACGCGCTGTATCCGCATATGTCTGTCTACCAGAATATCGCATACAGCCTGAAGATCAAAAAAATCCCGAAGAGCGAGATTGACCAGCGCGTACATGAAGTAGCTAAGTCTTTGGGGCTTGAGGAGCTCCTGGACCGCAAACCTGGCCAGCTTTCCGGCGGCCAGAAGCAGCGTGTCGCCATGGGCCGCGCGATCATCCGTCATCCCAAGGCTTTCCTGATGGACGAGCCTCTCTCAAACCTCGACGCTAAGCTGCGCGGGCAGATGAGAGTTGAGATCGCGGATCTGTATCAGAGGCTTAACACGACGTTCATTTACGTTACTCACGACCAGACCGAGGCAATGACCCTCGGAACAAAGATCGTCGTCATGAAAGACGGCGAGATCCAGCAGATCGACAATCCGACTAACCTCTTCAGTTACCCGGTCAACAAATTTGTTGCAGGCTTTATCGGAACTCCGACAATGAATTTCTTCGAGGCGGAATGCGCTGAGGAAAACGGCCTTGTCGTCCTGAAGACGGTAGCCGGCCGGATCGTCATGAACGATGCGAAGGCAGCGAAGCTAAGGGAAGGCGGCTGGATCGGAAAGAAAGTGACCGGAGGCATCCGTCCGGAACATGTCATCCTGAGCCAGGATGGAGAAAACACCGTATTCAGCGGTAAAGTCAATGTTTTTGAGCTGCTTGGAAGCAACGCAATCATTTACGTTGAGACCGAGGCGGGCATGATAGTCATGAACACCTCACAGGTGCAGGTATACGAGCACGGAGATAAGATCGCCCTGTCCGTCATTGCGGACAAGGTGCATGTTTTTGATCCGGAGACAGAAAGGACGGTTACGAACTGATGTCTACGCCAAAAGTCAAAAGAAAGTTCAAACGGCGGTATGATAAACTGCCGACGGTGCTTCTTTTTGTACTGCCGGCATTGATCCCGCTGATCGTCTTCTGGATCTATCCGATCTGCAGATCGGTCTATCTCAGTTTTACCAACTGGGACTTCATCTCTCCGACCTACAAGATAGTCGGTCTAAAAAATTATATTTCGCTGTTCAGAAATCCTCGTTTCTTTGAGGCGCTTGGGCACACGGTCGTGTTCACGGCAGGGACTCTCATCCCTACGATCGTTCTGGGACTCGTGCTCGCGCTTCTCCTGGTGAGGAATTTCCACGGAAGCGGCATATTGAAATTCATCCTGTTCTCGCCATGGATCACACCTACAGTCGCGATATCCATCGTCTGGACATGGATCTACAAGACTGACGGCGGTATCGCAAACACGATACTGACTGCGCTTGGTGCATCTCCGCTGAAATGGATCTCCTCATCAGACACCGCGATGCTCAGCGTGATCATCGTGACGGTGTGGAAATCACTTGGATACGCAATGATCTTCTATCTGTCCGCTCTGGAAAGAGTTCCCGGAGAGCTCTATGAAGCCGTCGCGCTCGACGGAGCCAGCAAATGGAGGACGTTTTTCGATATTACACTTCCATGCATCTCACCCACGACATTTTTCCTGATGATCATCACGATGGTCAACTCACTGCAGGCCTACGACCAGATCCAGGTGCTTACGCAGGGCGGACCTTCCGGAAGTACCAGGACCCTGCTGTACATGTATTATCAGCTGGGCTTCCAGGAATTCAACATGGGCCAGGCTACTGCCGTCGCGGTTGTAATGATACTGCTCACGGTAGGGCTTTCCGTGATCCAGTTCAAGGCCAGTGAAAAATGGGTCCATTACTAAGGGGGTGCACTGATGAACACACGTTACAGCGATAAAAGTCCTTTATATTTACGTATTCCCGGCATCGTGGGAAAGATCCTGATCCTCGCTGCCGCAAGCGTATTTACCGCGTTTCCGTTTGTCTGGATGGTAGTCTCTTCCCTGAAAACGAAAGCCGATATCCTGAACACGGATATCTTCTTCCCTTCGGAACCGCAATGGGGGAATATCACCGGAATCCTCTTTAATTCGCCGATCCCGAAGTATATATTAAACTCTGCCTGGGTCTCGCTTGTGATCGTTGCTCTGCAGATCGTCTCGGGCGCTATGCTGGCATACGCGCTGGTCTTTCTGAAATTCCGTACGAGAAAGATCCTGTTCGCGATCGTCATGGCCACCTACATGCTTCCGGTAGCCGCAACATACATCCCCAGCTATATCATTCTGGCAAACTGGGGGATTCTTGACAGCTTCCTGGGACTTATCGTCTCAAGTACGGTCAGTATCTTCGGCATCTTCCTTCTACGGCAGGGTTTCATGCAGATCCCCAAAGGACTCGTGGAAGCCGCCCGCATGGACGGAGCAAGCCACTGGAGGGCGCTGTGGGAGATCGTCTGCCCGATGACGAAATCCAGTTTCATCACCTTCGGGCTGATGAACTTCATAGGCACGTATAACAATTACATGTGGCCGTCTCTGATCACAAAGACGAGCGATTACTTCCTGGTATCACAGGGACTGCGCGCATTCTTTGTCCGCGACGGAGCTTACGGCACAGAGTGGGCGCTTGTCATGGCAGCCTCTGCAGTGGTCGTCATTCCTCTCCTGATCCTGTTTGCCTTCACTCAGAAATGGTTCATCAACGGGATCGGCGGCGAGACCGGAATGAAAGGCTAAACGCCGTCCGGGCTTTTTCGTCCTGAACAAAAAGCCGGGAATACGGCCTCGAAAAACTTTTATAGCTGAAAAAGGGACAGTGAAAAATCAGAATCATTTTCACTGTCTCTTTCCTTTTTCGATACCGGGCAATCAAGTAGGTAATGTACTAGATATTTATCCATTCGATAGGTTACTGCCGAATCATTTTAGCAATATCCAAGTAATTTACGTGTTTACAATCCTGATAGGAATCACAGGGCTCTCCGCAATAAATCACACACATTCACATCGCATTTGCCTCCTTTTGACAAAAAGGATTTCATATTGCCGGCGGATAGGAGGCAGATGCATCTTAACCCTCCGGCAGATAAAGGTTATAGGTGATGGAAAGACCGCTCTCAGAATCGGTATACGTCTTCTGCTCAAACTTATCAGCATAGGTGGCAATGAGCGTGTCCTCATCCTCTGCCAGCGTATTGAGAGCGGTGCCGATAGTTGATGTGGCTTCTGTAGATACATCTGTGCTTGTCGTATCTGTCGTCTCGGTCTGTTCCTGTGTGGACGCATTGTCAGTTGACTGATTGTTTTCTTCCTGTGAAGAAGAGTTCCCGCAGGCCGCCAGTGCAAAGACCATGACTGCCGCAAGAAGTAGTATGAGTGTTTTACGAGACATTCTGCATTCTTACATTCTTCCTTCACACCCAAATTATCAAAATGCGTGGTTCACATTCTCAAGATCGCCGACCATATGTGGCGGTACTCTGAAAATTCGAGCGATTTCATTTATCTGGAACTTTCGTGTCTCAAGGAACTGCGCTTGTTCCGGTGAGATGGAGATAGGCGTATATTTCATGCCTTCCTCCAGCACGGCGATCTTGCCGCTGTTCTGGAAACCGCCAAATTGAGACTGCCACGCCTCCCGAACACGCTGCGGGTCCTTAATGGTTCCGGGGTGTCCCAATACACCGGAAGGAGCTGCACCGTTGGCAAAAAACTTAGCACCTTATTCCTCGGTGGCGCTGGCAAGAGCGATAGCATTTTTGGCCATTTCAATCGGGCTGTAGCCGACGAGACCATCAAAACCGAGTCCGGTAATATGGAGTAAATCCGATGGTTTCAGTATGACCGTTTCGTTATTACCGCCAACTTCATCCGCATAGCGCATGTATTGGTAATACAGTTGACCGGATTCATCTCCGTCAACCGTCATTTTGTTAGGCATCAGCGGATAAAGAGCTACACTCTGATCTTTGATTTTTCTGATGATCTGTCGCTTTTTCTTTGCCGCCGTCGCTGTTTTATCGATAAAGGTGTAAAGGCAGCCCGCAATCGCCTTAGCCAGACCTTTCCATGTGTAATACTGCCTGTACGGCCTCAAAAAACGGAAGGTACAGCGAGAACCACGCAAAGAAAACAAGATGCAGCATGATCTGAAGCAGCATAAGTACTACTATGACCAGAACCTATTGAATATCAACACCCTAAGCAATTTGCGAATTTCTTTTTCGGTTTAATAAGCCGAACAATTATATCCTGATCTCCCATCAGGTCTTCTCCCAATTTTTATAAGCCAGTATCTATAATTCTATTCAAGGATATGCTAATTAAGGATGTCAATGAAATACCTGGCAGCTTCAGAAACAGGTACCGCCTTGCTGTAACCGACAG
Source organism: Lachnospiraceae bacterium (assembly GCA_024685315.1). Lineage (GTDB taxonomy): Bacteria > Bacillota > Clostridia > Lachnospirales > Lachnospiraceae > UBA2912. The sequence continues at coordinate 90,492 of JAIKVW010000016.1, read as the reverse complement.
CCAGATATCTTTCGGGGAATGACTCATTGACCTCTATCCTGAAAAGGTCGGGATCATTTCCGGCAATACAGAAGTCCGGAACAAATGCGGCCCCGAGCCCTATCCTCGCGAGATCTATAAGAAGGTCGTTGCTGGCGAGCTCAACTTCGGGCGCAAGCTCAAGGTTCCTCTCCTGGCAGATGCTGTGCAGGAACTCGCTGGTGGTGCTGTCCTTGCCGAGCATAAGTATCGGATACCTCAGCAGTTCTTCCAGGCTCACCCGCTTTCCCCGGAGCTCCCCGAACTTGTGGCTGCTCGCCACAAATATATCGCGGAAAGGCTTGATGATCCGGGTCTCGGCAATGCTGTTCAGCACTCTCCTGTTCGGATAATTTGTCACAACTATATCTACCTGGCCGTTCTCAAGGTAGTCGACTACCGTCCTCGAAGTCCCGTTGGTCACTTTGATGTGCACCCTCGGAAAATGCTCGTGGAACTGCTCTATGTAGTTCACCAGATAATACCTGCAGATCGTGTCGCTGGCACCGATCCTCAGCTGCCCCCCGTTCAGGGTATTTGCCTCAAGGATCTGGCTCTCCCCCTTCATGATCAGATTCATGGCAGGCTCAATATGCTGGAAAAGCACTTCGCCTTCCGGGGTCAGGCGGACTTTCTTGGTGCTCCTGATAAACAGCGGCCTGTTAAGCTTCTTCTCAAGCGATTTTACCGACTGGCTGACCGCAGACTGCGATATGTACAGTTTCTTGGAAGCATCTGAAAAGCTTAAAGATTTCGCCACATAATAGAAAACTTTATAGAGTTCATAATTAATATCCATCTGGCCACCTCAGCCCTGATTCCTGATTAAACAGCGAATTAATAAATATACTTCTATAATATATCACACTGGCTAATAAATGGCAACAATAACAATTATACCCTTGTACCCGAATTAATAAGCATGATGCATTCAGAACTTAACTAATATTAATTTAATTAATATACCGCCGCGTGCTATATTAAATACAGGATCAAATTTTGCTGAAAGGCGGTAAAAAATGGGAACTGTCAGAAGAATCTATGTTGAGAAAAAACCTGATTTTGCGGTTGCAGAAAGAGAACTGCTTCAGAATATACGAGGATACCTGGGGATCTCCGGTGTCACCGGTGCCAGGGTGCTTATACGCTACGACATTGAGAACATTTCCGAGAAAACCTACGAAGGGGCTCTTGTGACCATTTTTTCAGAGCCTCCGACCGACTTCCTCTATGAGGAAAGCTTCCCTATTTCCGAGAATGAAACTGCATTCGCGGTCAGCGCCCTTCCCGGCCAGTTCGACCAGAGGGCCGACTCTGCTGAGCAGTGCGTAAGGCTTCTTAACGAGAACGAGGAAGCTGCAGTAAGAAGCGCGGATATCTATGTCATCAGGGGAAGCCTCTCTGAGGAAGAACTCGCCAGGATCAAATCATTCTGCATCAACCCGGTGGACTCCAAAGAAGACTCTTTCGAAAAGCCCGAAACTCTTCTCTCCGACTATCCCGCTCCGCCTGACGTCATCATTTTTGACGGTTTCAGGACAATGCCCGAGGATGAGTTCAGAGCGCTCTATGATTCTCTCTCTCTTGCCATGACCTACAAGGATTTCCTGTTCATAAGGGACCATTACAGCGCAGTTGAAGACCGCGATCCTTCTATGACTGAGATCCGCGTCCTCGACACCTACTGGTCCGACCACTGCCGCCACACCACCTTCCAGACGGAGCTTAAGAATATCGAATTCGCAGAGGGCGATTATAAGGCCGCTATCGAGAAGACCTTCATGGAATATCTTGCTGACTTTAAGGAAGTCTATGCCGGAAGGGACGATAAATTCGTCTGCCTCATGGACATTGCTACCATGGGCGCAAGGAAGCTTAAAAGAGACGGCCTCCTGACCGATCAGGAAGAGACCGATGAGATCAACGCCTGCAGCATCATTGTACCTGTAGACGTAAACGGCCAGAAAGAAGAATGGCTTATCAATTTTAAGAACGAGACCCACAACCATCCTACCGAGATCGAGCCTTTCGGCGGCGCTGCCACCTGTCTCGGCGGCGCTATCCGCGACCCTCTTTCCGGAAGGACTTATGTATACCAGGCAATGCGCGTTACGGGAGCCGCAGACCCTACCCTTCCGCTGGACAAGACCCTTTCCGGGAAGCTCCCTCAGCGTAAGCTTGTCACTGAGGCCGCTCACGGATACAGTTCCTATGGCAACCAGATCGGTCTGGCTACCGGTCATGTCAGCGAGATCTATCATCCGGATTACGTCGCCAAGAGAATGGAGATCGGCGCGGTAATTGCTGCCGCTCCGAGAAAAAACGTTGTCAGGCTTACTTCCGATCCCGGCGATATAATCATCCTCCTCGGCGGGCGCACCGGACGCGACGGCTGCGGCGGTGCTACCGGTTCCTCCAAGGCACATAATACAGAATCCATAGAGACCTGCGGCGCTGAGGTCCAGAAGGGCAACCCTCCCACTGAGAGAAAGCTTCAGAGGCTTTTCAGAAGGCCTGAGGCAAGCTCCCTCATCCGCAAGTGCAACGATTTCGGCGCTGGCGGAGTTTCCGTAGCGATTGGCGAGCTTGCGGACGGTCTCATGATCGACCTCGACAAGGTCCCGAAGAAATATGCCGGACTTGACGGCACCGAACTCGCGATCTCCGAATCACAGGAAAGAATGGCGGTCGTAGTTGCTCCTGAAGACGCCGAAGAATTCATGCGCTATGCCGATGAAGAAAACCTTGAAGCCACTATAGTCGCGACCGTGACCGAGTCTCCGCGCCTTGTAATGACCTGGCGCGGCAAAGAGATCGTTAATATTTCCAGAGCTTTCCTTGACACGAACGGAGCCCACCAGGAAACTGACGTCAAGGTCATCTCCGCATCAAATGAAAACAGTTACCTTGAGAACAAGCCCGTAAAATACGGCGTAAAGACTAAGTGGCTTGAGACCCTTAAGGATCTTAACGTATGTTCGCAGAAGGGTCTTGTCGAGATGTTCGACTCCAGCATCGGGGCCTCCAGCGTTCTTATGCCCTTCGGCGGAAAGTACCAGCTTACGCCTGCTCTGGCAATGGCTGCAAAGGTACCCGTCCTTAACGGCGAGACCGATACGGTCACCTATATGTCATACGGATTCGATCCTTACCTTTCAAGCTGGAGCCCCTACCACGGCGCAGCTTACGCAGTAATTGATTCTGTCGCAAAGATCACTGCTGCCGGCGGCGACTACAGCAGGATTCACTTCACCTTCCAGGAGTATTTTAAGAGGATGACCGAGGACCCCGCAGGCTGGGGCGATCCCTTCCAGGCTCTGCTCGGCTCCTATGCCGCTCAGAAAGGCCTCGGGCTTGCTTCCATCGGCGGCAAGGATTCCATGTCCGGGTCCTTCAATGAGATCCATGTGCCCCCGACCCTTGTATCCTTCGCGGTCGCTGTCGGAGACAAGAACGAGGTGGTGACTCCCGAACTTAAGGAAGCTAGAAATGTGATCGTACGTTTCAGAATGAAGCACGACGAATTCGGAATGCCTGATTATGAGAATGCAAAAGCTCTTTACAGCGTTATCCATAAACTCACCGGCGAGCACGTGATAGTTTCCGCCTACACCCTCGGAAAAGGCGGCATAGCCGCTGCCCTCTCCAAAATGGCATTCGGAAATAAGCTCGGTTTCAAGGTTTACGACAAGGTTGACAGCGCGGACTTCTTCTCCGACTCGCTCTACGGAGACATCATCGCCGAGATTTCCGACAATGATCTCTGGCAGGTCGAGATGCTCGCCGACAGCACCGGCGATTTCACAGACTGCTTCTCGATCATCGGTGAAGTAACGGACGACGGGACATTCAGATACGGCAGCACGGAAATAGATATTGAAGAAGCGCTCTCCGCATGGACCGGGACCCTTGAAAGCGTTTATCCTACAAGATCAGGTGTTGAACCTCAGGAAGTTTCCTTCCCTGTATATACTAAAGGAAGCATCGCAGTATGCACTCACAAAATCGGCGCGCCGAAGGTATTTATCCCGGTATTCGCCGGAACCAACTGCGAATACGATACCGCAAAGGCATTTGTGAGAGCCGGCGCAAGGGCCGAGACCATGGTATTCAGGAACCTCACAAGCTCCGCGATCTCTGAGTCTACTGACGCATTTATTAAAGCGCTCTCCGACTCTCAGATCCTCATGTTCCCCGGCGGCTTCTCTGCCGGCGACGAGCCTGACGGTTCCGGAAAATTCATTGCGGCTGCATTCAGGAATGAAAGGCTGAAGGAAGCCGTCATGAAGCTGATCAATGAGCGCGATGGCCTTGTACTCGGCATCTGCAACGGTTTCCAGGTTCTGATAAAGCTGGGGCTCGTGCCTTACGGCGAGATCAGGCCGCAGGCGGCTGACTCTCCTACCCTTACCACCAACCATATCGGAAGACATATCTCCAAAGTGGCTTATACCAAGGTCGTATCCAACAAATCACCCTGGCTTGCGCTTGCGGAGAACGGCGGTGTCTATTCCATTCCGATATCCCACGGTGAAGGCAGGTTCGTGGCCGGGGAGGAGCAGATAAGGAAGCTCTTCGAGACTGGCTGCGTGGCAACTCAGTATGTCGACCTGAACGGTGATCCGACAATGGATGAGGACTTTAACCCGAACGGTTCCTACGCCGCAATAGAGGGCATCACGAGCCCCGACGGCAGGATCCTCGGAAAGATGGGCCATTCGGAGCGCCGCGGCGACGGAGTCTCCCTGAACATCGTCGGAGAAAAAGATCAGAAGATCTTCGAATCCGGAGTAAAATACTTCAGCTAAACAAATCAAGGGCTGCCCCCAGAAGGGCAGCCCTTATGCATTTACTCTTGATTATCTCATTATCTCATCTATGAACCTTGAGCGCTCCATCTCCCGGCCGTATCTCTCTTTCAGATAATAGATATGGAGGCCGCTGCGGGAGCGTGTCATGGCCACGTAGAACATCCTTCGCTCCTCCTCGATATCGTCGTCCAGAAGCGCTTTCCTGTGAGGAGTTATCCTCTCATTTGCATCTGCGATAAAGACTGTGTCAAACTCAAGTCCCTTTGCATGGTGCATGGTGCAGACCGTGACCGCTTCGTCACCGCTTTTCTTAAGCGACTCCCTTTTCTCCAGGAGCTCCCTGCCGTAATCTTCGATATGTTTCTTCCACCCGGCCAGATTCTTGTAGGGCTTCGCGCTTTCTTTAAGTTCCTCCACAACTCCGAGGAGCTCATCCGCGTCGAGTCTTTTTTCGGCGGCGTAGCTGATCAGATAATCCTCATATCCGACCGCGTGGCTGATATAGGATATCGCGGCATAAGGGTCCATACCTTTTATCATTGTAAGGTCGTATTCCAGTTTACTGAGCCTTTCCTGTATCCAGCTCTTTCCCCCGCAGCGCATGATCAGCTCAGCGACGCTGGTCTCACGCCCGGAAAAAGCCTGCCTGCTGACATACCTGTTCGGCCTGTTGATTATCCTGAGATAATCGCTCCTTGCCCTGCTCCCGGCAGCTATGTCCATATAAGCAATAAGGTCACGGGCGATCCAGTGGTTAAAGATATTAGGAAGCTCATCTTTTATGAGGAAAGGAATGTTATAGTTCATAAGGTTCTCTACCAGGAGCCTTGAAAGAGTATTCGTCCTGTAGATCACCGCTATCTCGCTGTAAGAGAGACCTTCGGCATGAAGCTCCCTGATTTCGCTTACTATCTTCGCATTCTCTTCCTTCGGCGAGGCAAACTCCCTGATATCGACCGGCGGGCCTTCCTTCGCGCAGCTGGTGAGTTTCTTGTCAAATCTGTGCGTGTTAAGTGAAATAAGCTTCGCGGAAAGCCGGCTGATCCTCGCGCTGCAGCGGTAATTAGCCCCCAGGGTCACTCTGGCAGCGTCAGAAAAATCCTTCCCAAAGATCCTCATCATCTCGGGGCTTGCTCCCCTGAACGCATAGATGGACTGGTCATCGTCCCCTACGATAAAGAGATTGTTCTCGGGCTCTGCCAGCATCTTCAGGATCCGGTACTGCAGGGGACTGATGTCCTGGAATTCGTCTACCTCAATATAAGTGAACTTTTTCTGCCATGCTGCAAGTATGTCGTGACGCTGGCTCAGGAGTTCATAGGTATCGGAGATCATATCCTCAAAATCAAGCTTCCGGTTGTCAGCAAGAGCTTTGTTGTAGGCATTGTAGATGTATTTGAACTTTTCATCGGCGCAGGACGATGAATAATAATTCCTCACATCTATCATCGAGCTCTTGACTTTGCCGATCTCTGCGAGGATCTCTGCCGAGAAGTCCCCTATGCTGTCATATTCCGCGCCGCTGTCTTCAATGATCCCGCGGATCATCGAGAATTTCTCCTCCGCGCTGACGATATTTCCTGAGGTGTAATTATATGCGTATTTAAGTATGTTAAAGAAAACTGAGTGAAAGGTCCCGAAGCTTACAGGGAGCTTCCTTCCTGCCTCCTTATAAAAGCGCTGCCGCATTTCATCTGCGGCAGCCCTTGTAAATGTTACGACAAGTATGTGGGAAGGATCTATCCCTTTTTCGCCTGTAAGCATGAGCAGGCGCTCGGTTATGACGGCGGTCTTTCCGGAACCCGGCCCGGCAATCACCATCATCGGCCCGGCCAGATGCGATATCGCAGTCTTCTGGGCTTCATTAAACTCCATTTGAAAGCCTTTCTATAGCGGTGCGGATCCTGGCAAGAGACTCATCTTTACCAAGGACCTGCATAAGCTCGGTCGCTCCTCCCGGAGTCGCTGCTTTCCCGGAAAGAGCGACTCTGACGGGCCACATAAGTTTCCCGACTTTCCAGCCTTTTTCCTCGGCAAAAGCCTTCAAAGCCGCAAAAAGAGGATCGTTCTTAAACTCTGCCTGCTCTTCAAGGACCGCAAGTACCGCGTTCAGGATCTCCAGGGAGGAGTCCAGATCGACCTTGTTCTTCTTATTCACGTAAAGATCCAGCGGATAATCCGGCACTTTTACGATAAAGTCAGCCTGCTCTTCCATGTCCGGGAAGATCTCGATACGGCTCTGCAGCATCGAGGCGAGGAGGTCCAGATCAGCTCCTTCAGGGATAAACTTCTGAAGGTAAGGAACTGCCGCCTGACGGAATTCCTCCGGATCCATCTTCTTGATATATTCGCCGTTCATCCAGCGAAGCTTCTTGATGTCAAATACTGCGGGTGCCTTGCCGATATTCCTGTAATCAAATTCCTTCACGAGATCCTGAAGGGAGAATATCTCTTCGGTCCCCTTCGGGCTCCATCCCAGAAGCGCAACGTAATTCACCACTGCTTCTTTAAGGAAGCCCTGGTCGATAATGTCCTCGAATGAGGCGTGTCCGCTCCTCTTGCTGAGCTTCTTATGCTCTTCATTGGTGATCGGCGGGCAGTGCACATATACCGGGATGTCCCAGCCGAAAGCATCGTAAAGGCGGTTGTATTTCGGCGCGGAAGAGAGATATTCCTGGCCGCGCACAACGTGTGTGATCCCCATCAGATGGTCATCAACAACATTTGCGAAGTTGTAGGTAGGGAAGCCGTCTGACTTAATGAGCACCATATCGTCAAGCTCTATGTTCGGAACGGTTATGTCCCCGTAGATCTCGTCGTGGAATGTGGTCTCGCCCTCAACGGGGTTATTCTGCCTTATTACGTAAGGCTCTCCCGCTGCAAGCTTAGCCTCGATCTCTTCCTTACTGAGATGCAGGCAGTGCTTGTCGTAGTGGAATATTTCCTTGCCGCCCACGTTGACGTGAAGCCCTTTAAGCCTCTCCTCTCCGCAGAAGCAGTAATATGCCTCGCCTTTCTCGACAAGCTTCTTCGCGTATTCAAGGTAGATCCCTTTCGCCTGGCGCTCGCTCTGGATATAAGGGCCAACTCCGCCGTCCTTGTCGGGTCCCTCGTCATAATCGAGACCGGTCTGTTCCATGGTCCTGTAAATAATGTCTACAGCGCCTTCCATTTCCCTTTCCTGGTCGGTGTCTTCTATACGCAGGATAAAGTCTCCGCCGGCATGCCTGGCTATCAGATAAGCGTACAGCGCTGTCCGGAGATTCCCGACATGCATTTTCCCTGTAGGGCTCGGAGCAAATCTTGTCCTGATCTTGTTTTCCATGATTTATATACCTCTCATTAATGATGTTTCTTACTAAAATAGCGGGCCTGTCAGCTGCCTATTATTTTTCCCTGCCCATGTATTCGCTCATTGCGGCGATCACGGGCTTTGCAACAAGCCCTATCAGGAGCCCCGTAATGACCCCGGCGATCATAAGCACCGGCAGATAATACGACAGGCTAAGGCTCTCTATCACCAGCATCGCGGCGATCAGCTGCCCGAGATTATGCGAAACTCCTCCTGCGACGCTCACTCCTACAGGGCTGAAGCCCTTTATCCGGGAAATCGCCAGCATCACAAAATAGCTAAGGATCCCTCCCGCGAGACTGTACACGAGCGCGGCAATATTTCCGAAGGTAACCGAGATCAGGATTATCCGGATCACCGATACCGCAAATGCTGTCTTCGCGTCAAGCACATAGAGGGCGGTCACGACCACAAGGTTCGCGAGTCCGAGCTTCACCCCCGGAATACCGAAATTAAAGGGTATCAGAGCCTCTACATAGCTCAGGACCATCGCAAGAGCAACGAAGAGAGCCGTAATTGTAATTTTCCTAGTCATAAATACTTTTCTGAAGCTTATCCTGGCTCCACAGAGATCAGTATGTCACCGCGTCTATCCCGGACTCTTCTCCTCCGGTCACTTCGACCACAAGTCTGTGCGGAAGGCAGATAATGCTTTCCTTGTCATAGCTTATGCTTTTATGGTGAACGCAGATTAGGTCCGGACAGTCGGCCTCTTCCATCCTGACTGCGCCATTTTCGATCACGATCTTATTGTAGCCGCGGTCAGTCTCTATAACGATCTCCTGAGGGACCTCGAGGTCGTACTTCCCGAACTCCTCTCCGTCAATATATACGACCGCGTATCTGCCTTCTTCGTGCTTACGGGTCCTGATAAAAAACAATCCGGCCAGCGCGAGCGCCAGGATGACAGCTATCAGTATAAAATCTTTCTTCTTCAACCGTCCGGCTCCCTCCCGCTGCAGAAATCTTTATCCGTTCATACATAACTTATATAGTATATCACATATTGAGCCGGTGTTCATGATTCGCTTACATTTTCCTTTTTTCTTGAAAAATCAAGTTGACAACTGATTTTTCTAGTGCTAATATATAACGCGTCGGGTCGAAAGGTCAGGCAGCATGCAGTTGTGGCGGAATTGGCATACGCGCTAGACTAAGGATCTAGTCCGGGATAACTGGGTGCGGGTTCAAGTCCCGCCAACTGCATAATTTACACCTGATCAATAACAAAGCGGCAAGAGCTCCCGAGGTCTTGCCGCTTCTGTATTTCCGCTGTTTTTGATGTGGCTGAATTTTGCCAGATATGACTTGAAATCGCCATATCCGCTGACTAATTGTTCACGTTTTTGTTCACTTTTTTGTAAGGTACCCCGACGAGCAGTAGCCTGTCAGCGAGCCATACTTGACAAGTAGCCACTTCAGCCCGCTCACGACTGTATAATAGCCATAGCATGTGACAGAACTCTGGTAAGGCATCGCCTTCAAGATCTTAGTCTGTGTCCCGTTGTACTGCCCGGTGCCCGGAGCATTGCGGAGATTCAGCCCGTTCTTCGCTGTGACCTTGTACGTCCCGGCAAGGCTCTTCAGATATGACTGCGCATAGGCGATGCCGTTCTTGTCATAGGTCGTGCCCGAGGACGTGCTTGCCCCAGACGTAGCCAGAGACGCGAAATTCGGCTTGCAGAAGCCCCGGAGATATCGTCCGTTAACATTCATCCGGCGAACCCCGCAGACGTGATTTGAGCCATAATTGCCCTCGATAACGTTGAATGTCTTCTTGGTCGAGGACACCGAATAGACGATGCCGACATGGTCTGCCGAGCCCTTGTTGTCTGTGGTCGCATAGTTCGTGCCATCGTCCCAGTTGTAGACAACGACCCAGCCCGGTTCCGGCACAATGTTCTCGTTCTCCTGCCATCTTCCCAGCTTGATATAGTTGTTCCTGATCTGAGCGACGTTCCATTCGGGCTCCATCAGCTTGCCGAGGCCAGCCTTTGCGAATACCACCGAGACATAGATAGCACACCACGCGGTCGTGTACCCGGCCTTGCCCGGAATGCCAGACATCTTGTTCCAGTAGTTGATGAGTTCTTTGTGCTGGGAGTCTCCCTGCACTGCTCCCTTGTAGGCCTCTGCCGTTGAGAGCAGCTTTTTGATGATCTCAGATTCTGTCATGCTCTAACCCTCCTTCAAATCATCGCCTGTATGTGCTGGAGCCAGCCATCTATCGTGACCGCCTCCATCTGCATGCCTTCCATCACGTTACGCGCCCGCACCTGATTGGAGATGACCATCTTGTCATTTGACGAGACCGCATCCCAGAGCGGCTTGTGCTTGGCGAAATAGGCCGCGAACCGCTTCTCAGTGCTGTCCCGGTAATCCTTATTGTCCTGATTGACCCACTCCGGCTTGTTCATTGTGTAATAGCTGTCGAAGATCATGAACACCGTAAAGAACATCGCCTTGTCCCGGACACCGCGCCGAAGGAACTGGTCTATCAGCGCATCGTTGCTGTCCAGCATATTGCGATAGGTCTTGAGGATGTACTTCGGGTCATGGCGGCAGACAGACTCGTCGCGCCACCGCCACAGGTAGAACGGAGTCTGGCAGTACTTCACATTCGTGCTCAGGTTCTGGCACTGGATGTTGAAGTAGCTGTCCTCGTGGATAGTCAGACGTTCGTCCCAGCGGATGCCCTTCTCGATGAGATAGTCCCGCCTGTGTACCTTGCCATGCACGAAGGTCGAGTCCATCTCGTGATTGATATACACGACTTCGCCTGTGTTCGGCAGACGCGATTCCTCGACAAAATTCGACACGAGGCTGTCGAAGCCGCCGTTCGCCATCTCCCGGAACAGAATCCAGATGCCGCAAGCATTGAAGAACATATCGTCCGCATCGCAGAACATGACATAGTCAGCGACAGCGTGGTCAAGGCAAGAGTTCCTCGCCGCCGAGACTCCCCTGTGCTCCTGACGAATCTGCTCGATCAGGAACGGATAGCCATCGCCAAGGTCAAGGTCGCGAGCCTCCTCCCCATCGTGACAGATGACAACGCCGACCTCGCTAAAATCGACATTCTGCTGGATAGCGATGCTGTCCAGCAAGGGCTTCAGAACCTCCTCGCTCTCCCGATAATGCGGGATTAGAATTTGCAACCTCATTTTTGCCTCTCTCCTCCTTATGATGTTAAGTCGTGACCGCCATAGTCCAGTACGTTTTGCACCTCTTCGTCCGTGAGCGAAACGAAGCGAGCAGAGAAGCGTGCCCAGTTAGCAGAAGCAAGGTAAGTCGAATAAAGACTTGCCGGAACGAATATGCTCCCGTAGACACCACCTGTTGAGGTCGTGTAATTGCTGATTGGAGTCGACCCAAACGGAGTCGAATAATTAGGCAGTTGATACATCGACCGCCCGAGCAGATATAAGCTGAGCAAGTTATAGCAGCTTCGGAAAGCATACGAGAATATACTCCCTGTGGTCGCTATCGATTTGGAAAAAATTGCAGTGCTTAGAGCATAACAACCTACGAACTCGGAGGCCCCGATACTTGTCGCCATAGGGAAGCTTGCTGTCGTAAGGTTGGTACATCTTTGGAACGCAAAACTCCCGATACTTGTCGCCATAGGGAAGCTCACAGTAGTAAGGCGGGTACAGCTTTGGAACGCATTATTCTCGATATTCGTCACCACAGGGAAGCTCACAGTAGTAAGGCGGGTACAGCTAAGGAACGCAGAACCCCCAATGCCTGTCACCGCCGGGAAACTCGCTGTTGTGAGACTTGAGCAATATGCGAAAGCATAATCCCCAATACTCGTAAAGCTCCCAGCGCTATCAATCGCCTCGGATATCGTATTGTTGACCACGCCGTACCAATAGTCGCTCCCACCGCCTCCGCTGACATTGACCGTGACACTGCTTATCGTGGTCGTGTCATATGTGCCATTGGACGTGTAAGTCGAGACCCCCTGAGACACGAGCGACCCGGACGATACGACTTCGCCCTCTGCATCGGACAGATCATAGAACTCAGCCGTGCCGCCAGCGGTAAGCGGAAGTTCGACCGCAGGGACATCGGTATAGGATACCCCTGCTACAGTTACATTTTTTGCCATAAACCCACCTCCTTATGAGATGGATAATACTTTTGTGGTTGAATCCTGTGATACCGCTACCGATGTTAAGCTGCCTGCTACACCAAAGATAGACACACCGCTCTTGATGTATGCACTCTGAAGATTGGAGTCTCCTGCAATGGTCTGCGCTCCTGTCAGATACGTGCCTGCTGCAATCGTTTGATTAGATGTCCCCGGCGTGATCGTCTGCGCCGCCTGTGTAGTAAGCTGTTCGGTGTCAGAACCGCTGACTGTTATTGTGCCTGCTGTCCCGCTGGACACATATCCTGCGCTGACAGTCGGTGTTACACTTTGCGAAGCAGATACACTTGCAGTGATAAGACCATCATCGCCTACTGTGATAGTCGGTGTCGCCGTAATCGTGGTAGCAGGTGTCTTTGCTGAACCGCTTGCGATTGATTTCGATGCCGCCGAAGCATAATAGCCTGCCGGAGCTGTGACTGTCGCTCCGCTTGCGGTCAGATTGGAAGATGTTTTTGTGGCGATTGTACCTGTGTATTTCGTTCCGCCTGCGTATGCGGTATATCCGCTCAACATCTGGCCGCCGTTTGAAAGAGTCGCATCTGATGTGTCGTAAAATTCAGCAGTGCCTCCACCCGAAAGCGGAATGTCAACTTCGGGAACGCTTTGATAGGTTACGCCATTGATAACAACATTTTGAGCCATAAAAAGCCTCCTATGATACAGTAAGTGTGCTTCCGTTCCAGGTGATTAAGCCATAGTTGGAAGGGATTGGATTTATAATGACGTTATCCGGCATGACCTTGCCGGAAGTCTCAAGTGTCTGTGTCTCCGAGGACGGAGTGACCTCTGTCTCCCCGGTATAGTAGTCAGCCTCGGAGATGATGACCATTCCTTCCGTCAGGCTGAGAGACATAGTCTCCACATTGCCCGTCAGGCTGAGAGACATAGTCTCCACATCGCCCGACATCTCAAAAGAAAAAATCCCAGTCTCCGCAGTCGCACTCATGAGATCTCACCGTCCTTCTGAATGTCAGCTATCATCAGGCTTATCGAAGGCGAGGCCAGAGCCGTTCCGCTCGCTGTCAACGCCCGGCACTGAATATATGCTATGCCCGGCTCGAACAGCAGAGTCTCCTTCTGGGTCAGCGTCACAGAGAACTGGGTCGTATCGTTCTCGTCTATCGTGACATCGTCCAGTGTCTTGGTCACGACCTTGTACCGCTGTCTGTAGGTAAGCCAGAGCGTTGAGACGGTGCTGAGGTCGACCCCGGTCTGGAATATATGAGTCGGAGTCGTGCCGCGTATCATCCTTCTGCCTCCCCGTCATCCTGCGCGTTGTAAGCCTTCCTCCAGCCGTTTACGAGCGAGCCGATAAATACGCCGACCGCCGCTACGATGGCCAGAATAGCCTCTGAATGCGCCACAGGGATGTTAGCAAACACGACCCCCAAGAACACGACCAACGCCTGAATAACCACCTCAGAGATGTATCTGAGTATGTCGAATGTCTTGCTGTTCATCGCCAGCACCTCCACTCATCATAGATTTTTGCGAAAATATTGAGATAAATCATCTTGCGCCCTCCCGAATCCACTCGATGTCCTTCTGGAGCGCGACTATCGCCTCGGAGATGGCTGAGAGCTTAGCCGCATAGCCGTTGTGAACATCGAGCTTGTCCTCTATGGCCTTCAGCTTGTCTTTAAGCTCCTGATCCTTCTTCGCCTCCTCGGCGATGCGTTCCTTCTTGCCCTTATTGGCGATGATCAGCTGACATACGATGCTCGCGCCAGCCGTGATGATCGCCACGATTATTGCTTCTGTCATGGGCTATCCCCCAATCCGCACGGCCTTGAGGAACGAGCTCGCACTCAGCGTGAGACTCGAGCCGGAGTTCTGGAAGGCCGAAAGGTAATAGGTCGTGTCCGATGTGTGCCGGACGACCTTAGAATAGGTCACCTGCGTTGTCGCCGACGGAGACGGAGCTATCCTAATGTCGATAGTCGTGTGGTCGTCGCTCGAATCAATGCCAAGAATCCTGCACCCGGACGTGTTTGCTGAGAAGATCGCCTTGCACGAGATCACCCACGACCCCGGCGAGAGCGTCAGGCTCGGCATGTTGCTGTCGCCCGAATAGGTCGCCCATGTGCCTGTGGCCAGCGTCACCGCCGCGCTCATCGCGTCAGACTCCTTGACTGCTCCCCCGGCAGAGACACCCGCAGAGCCAACAGAAGCCCCTTCTAAGGCCGCAAGATCATCAGACAAGGAAACCCTCCTCTGCCCTACGTCAATCGAATCGTAGCGGTCGAGAAGCACGTTGTAGACAGTCTTATTGACTTCCGTCTCCAGACCAAAGATATCGAGGTTCGGACAGTCCACCCGGACGGTATCTCCCAGCATGATCGGGAGCGAGCCTCCGCCAATCGTCTGCAAGTCGATAAAACTTACTGTCGCTGTCAGCGTCTCTTCTGGCAGCTTGTTGCCTGCTATGTAGGTCTCCGCGTAACTCTTAAGCTGTGCCTGCGTCGGCACGTCTCCGACCTCGAAATTCTCGCTCAGATCTAACAGATATGCCCTCGGATAGTCATACAGCGTATAGTCCGATGTGTCCGCATAGACCAGCGGAGCGTCAGCGGCAACTGTCGTATCCGTGAGGTAGTAGACGACATCGTCCACTGTCGCAAACGGGAACACGCAGTCATACGAGCTCTCGATGCTCCTCTTCTGCTCCAAGGCCGTGAGGTTATGGGCGTACTGTATCGTTACGCCCCGGTCTGACCCCCTCGCCTTGAGGAGATGGACACGCCAGTTATTCCACCGCAGCTCGCCCCCGTAAGTGTCAATGAGTGACCCCTCCACTCCCCCAAGAGCACTCCGAACGCTGACGGGCGCGGACATGTCGATAGAAGCAGCACTCGAAATGTCCGTGGAGAACGAGAAGTCGTTACTCGGAGCCCCGTCAGCTAAGGCAGTAATTGCTCCGGCAAGCGAACTCGCGCTGAAAGGAGAGAGGTATATGTGGCAGAGGTCATAGCTTATATGGTCAGCAAGGAGGTTGAGTGTACCATCAAGGTTCTTCAGAACCTGAGTAACGCGGAACGCTTGCGGAGCATCGAATAGATTCGGTTTTGCGACGATCAGCACACCCGGAACAAGGTTCCGAGCCAGAGCACCAGAGAACGGATAGGACGCCTCCAGAGTGTACGAGCCGTTAAGCTCTTCTGTGATCTTGGCAGAGGTAAGCTCGGTAAGATAGCCGAGCCCTGCCCCTGTAAAATCATTATCCGTCGATTTGAAAAGCCTCGGAGTGTCACGCATTACAGCATCCACCTCCTCGGCCAGATCATAAGCTGATAATATTTACCCAGATAGATATCGATGTTCCCGGTCGGGAGAATGATGTCCGTCTGGACGTGCAGAACATCGGTCGACCTCGACTTTTTGACCACATCCCCATCTGAGGATATCGGATACTCCTGATAGATATCCCCCGTCTCAAGGTCGACGAAAAACCCATCCAAGGACGTGAAGATATCGTTGATGTAGATCAGCCGTCCGTTGAGTCCCAAGATGAAGTTATCGCCGTAAGAGGACGATGACCCGCGCCGGATAAGCTGCACCAGAGGTCTGCTCGGCATATATGGATTGGATATCTGCGCGGTAGGCGTGAAGAACTCCGCCTCGCTCGTCCAGTCAATATCGCTAATCCCACTGATCGTAGTTGAGTAGTACTTCCCGGACGGGAAGAACCTCCACGGAACGAGGATGTACCGCCGTAGTCCTGTCACGAAAGGAAGATTGGCCTGTTGCGTCGCTGCTTGGCTGCTTGTTGAACCCGTGAAGTCATTCGAGCTTATCGATACATAGCAATATGGGTCAGCGTTGTCAAATACGACATACCAGTACCCCACTGCTCCCAGATCCAGTTGGATGAACAGATCATCCTGATAGCTATATCTGTCCGCAAAAGCCTGCCCCTCGGTATTGAGGTCAGAATACGCGAGGAACGTTGGCCCCTGAGTCCCGGTCAGCGTGATCGGAGCATCGTCCACAAGAAACCTCTGTGGCTTACAGTCGAACTTCAGCGTGCCCTTGCCAAGCGTCTTGAAGCGATCTTCAAAGTCCGCAGACTCCACGAGCACCGCCTCGCGATAGGTCGTCGCGGAATAATCGTCCGTGAGCGGATGATAATCGCCGTCCCCGGTCAGCCAAGTCATGATCTCGCCCAGCCTGTCGGGAACTTCCTTGTCAACGTGGTCGATGAGATATACATCATACCGCTCCACGACATTCTCGTATGCTTCTTGCGGGAAGATGACGTCGCCATTTCTCCCCGGAACCGCAACGCGAGAGATCTTGCGCTGCGCGTGTCTCTGCTGATGATTAGATATAAACAGGCCGAAGTCTCCGCTATTCACTCCGTTGTAGGTAAACGTCATAATGTTGCTCATGCGAAACTCCTTCTCCTTCTGTCTGTGGCTTGCTTAATCCGCTCAGCCACCTTATCTGCAAGCGCAGAGACGTCCTGCCCCTGAGCGCCGTATACATTGATTGTTGTCGTGCCGTTGGCCTCCTCCCGAATCATCGTCCTTAGGTCATCGAGAGCACCCACGAACTCCGGCCTGCGCTCGCCTACGACAGCCAGAGTAGGCTGTGTGACGATACCGCCGGAATCCATTGCATAGGCCTTGATCTTCGACACGTCTGGAACGTTCACGCTGACATCTATGCCAGACCCCCCGAACAGCCCTGCTATCCAATCGCCGAGCGGCCCGAGCCTGTCCTTGATGGCCTGCACCGCATCCCCGAACAGTTCGGAGAAGAAGTCATAGAGATTCGGGAACGCCCCGGTTATGTCTTCCCAGACCCCGGCGAAGAACTCACCGATACCGAAGAACGCATCCTTGATGCTCGTATAGGCATCACCGAAGTGATCGGTGAACCATGTGTCCACAGCGGACAGCGCATTGACGATGTCGTTCCAGCGCTCCTTGAACCAGCTCCCGATGCCATTGAAGGCACTCTGAACGGCTCCATACGCCGCCAAGAACTTCTCCGAGAACCAGCCCTCGACGCCGATATACACGGCCTTGATGTCCGCATATCGCTCCTTGAACCAGCTCCCGATGCCTTGGAACGCAGCATGCACCTTGTCCTTGGCTCCATTGAACTTCTCCGAGAACCAGCTCTTGACGTTGGCGAACACGGTCTTGATGTCGTTGTAGCGATCGCTGAACCAGCTTCCGATGTCCTTGAATGCCTCGTGCACACTGTCTCTTGCGTCCTCGAACTTCTCCGAGAACCAGTCAGCCACCTCATGGAATACCTCGGTGATGTCGTCCCATCTATCCGAGAACCATTGCCCAATAGCCGAGAACTCAGAAACGATAGCACTCCATGCCGCCGAGAACTTCTCGCTGAACCATTCCTTCACGCCTGCAAAGATCCCCTTCACACCTTCCCAGACGCCGGAGAAGAAGCCGGAGACTGCGCCCCAGATAGCCTTGATGTCCTCCCATGTGTCGGAGAAGGCTGTGACTATTGCGGTCACTACAGCCGAGACGATCTCCTTGAGGTTCTCCCAGAGACCGATCCAGAAGTTGCGGAATCCCTCGCTTGTGTTCCATAAGTAGATGAACCCTGCGACCAGAGCCGCTATCGCCGCGATGATGAGCGTAATTGGCCCTCCCATCACCGCCATCGCCATCCTGAGGTAGTAGAACACCGTCCTTAGCTTGCCGATGATGAGGATTGCCTTCCCCACAATGACGAGCACAGGCCCGATCGCCGCCGCTATCATGGCGACCTTCACGATCATGTCCTGTGTCTGCGGAGACAGCGTGTCCCACCACTCGGAGACCTTCCGCAGGCCTTCGGTGATCTTCTCGATAATCGGTGTCACGACCGGGAGAATCGACTCGCCTATCACGATGCCGAGGTTCTGTAGCGAGGTCTTCAGCTTCTTCAGCTTGTTCGCCGTTGTCTCCGACATCGTGCCGAATGCGTCCTCCGTCTGGCCCGACATGTTCTTCATGTTCTCCAGAGCTGTGGTCGAGTCTTCAGCATGCTGTACCAGCACGTTCGCCGCCTTCGCCGCCTCGGACGAACCGAAGGCATCAGAGACCTTCAGCCCGGTGCTCTCCATGTACGAGGACAGCTCCGCCATTGCCTCAGCCGTGCTGTGCCCTGCGGCGATATAGTCCGGGAATGTCTGGCCTGTGGCTTCTTCGAAGGCTTCAAATGCCGTAGAACCGCTCTTAGACAGCTCGTTCAGCATGCCGTTGATATAGGTCGTAGCTTCTGCTGTTCCGATACCGTTCTTGGTAAGGGCAACATACTGAGAGGCGAGGTCCTCTATCCCGACACCCGCAGCCGATGCGGTAGGTATGACTCGGCCCATGGAAGACGCCAGCTCGTCAACGGTCGTCTTACCTTCGTTCTGCGTCTCTATCAGCACATCAGAGACATGCGAGACCTGATCGGCAGACAGCCCGTAGGCGTTGAGGGCCGTGGTCAGCACGTCTGTGGCTGTGGATAGGTCAGTGAATCCGCCCATCGCCAGCTTCGCCGAATATTCGACGAAGGACAGGACATCTGCTGTGTCCTGTCCTGCTGAGATAGCATTGTATGCGGCCTCAGCCACGTCCGACATGCTTATCCCGGTCTGGTCCGAGAGGCTCTTGATGCCGCTCTGCAGATCTCCGACAGATACCTCCGTGGTATCTGCTATGGTCTGGAGCTTCGCAAACGCCGTCTCGAAGTTAGCCGCTACCGTTGCCGCCGCCGTGCCTATCGCCACCAGAGGCAGCGTCACGGTCTTGGTCAGCGTCCCGCCTATCGTCGAGAGCGTCGAGCCAAACTTCTCGAACTTCGTCTGGGCATCGCTGATGCCCTTGTCGTAGTCAGTTGTTATGAGTGTAAGGACGGCTTGAAGGTCAAATACGTTCAGCATTGTCTTCGCTGTCCTCCTTCCTTAATCTTGCAAGGCCACTCGTAATGTCGCTGATGATCTCCTCCGCTGTGCGCGGGTCTTCCGGCTTCGCAGGTTTATTGACGAGGTCTGCGTATCTCTCCACAAGGCTCGCCCCGCCGAACTGATTCGACAGGCTGTCAAGGAGTGCCTTGATGCCATCAGTAATGTAATAGCGGTATGCCACCTCGCTCGTCCGCTCCCGGAGCCGAGCGGCAACATACCGCAGAAATGGCCTTAATTCTCGTTTACCTCGATATTCGGCATAGCAGAGCCAGTAGACGTCTCTTCCGTCTCCCGACCCTGCGAGATAAAAAGGCTTGTGAAGTCCTCGTCATTGGTCAGCTCTACGAGCTTTGCCGGGAGCGTGAACACGCTCACCTTCTGGCCGTATGCCTTGATGCCCACCTCGTCCTCGGCGGGAACACCGTCAAGGATTGCCAGCACCTTCAGCACGGCCTTCTTGTGATTCTTGAGGGCAAGCTTGATGCCCTTCATGCGGTCCTTATCGACCGACCACGCTTCCTTTACATCCGGGTCGCCGATGATCTCCCCGACAGGCTCCATCAGGTCTGCCGTGAGCTCTATCGCGTCTTCGCCCTTATAACTCGATAACTTCATTGCCTCTCTACCTCCTCTGCCTTATATCACTTACTATGCGTCTATGCTGTAGAACGTCATCGGCATGGTATCCTGAGCGTTGATGCTCACATGCCCGGTGATCGTCACGGAAACCTGGCCCTTGCCATTCTTCGTGGTCTTGAGCTGGAATCCTTCGGTGCTCAGCGCATTCTGGAGCTCGACAGCTACATAGCCGCCGTCAGCCTTCTCGCCGACCCACCAGATTGTCGAGAACCTCGCCGTTGCTACGGCTCCCGGAGCGTCAAGGTCTACCCTTGTGCTGTCGGAGCTATTGACAGTAGCACAGCCGAGCGCGATCTTGATAGCCGCCGGAGATGTGTTGAGGGCGGTGAACGCCATCGAGCAATCCCAGTTCTCGAGCATCTTCAGTTCCATCATGTTGTTCGGGCAGTTGTCCACGTCCTCACCGAGGTCGGAGAAGGACGGCTTGCACGATACAGTGATGCCGCCAGTAGTGGCGGTTATGATATTCGTATCTGTCACGGTCCCGGTCGAAGGGTCGAAAGAGCTCAGCAGAATGCCTGCATTGAGCTGCAAATTGTCAAATGTCGACTCGGGAATAACAGTATAATTGCTGCTCATCTATTTGCCTCCTTAATCAGCCGAGAGGAACTCGGCCTGACAGTTGATATACATACGCTTAACCTTATCGTCTGAAGGGTCCTGCATCCTCTGCGCGAACGGACTCCCGCGTGTTATCCAGAGATAGCCCCCGTCTATCGGCAGTAGCTTGCCGCCCATGCCGATGTCCTCGGAGATCTCGTCCTTCTTGTCACAGATAGCTTCCCATGAGTTGCTGTGATACCAGAGCGACCCAAGGAGCGACACAACATTCTCGAAGGCGTCCGTCACCACGGAATAGGTAATATACGGCAGGGTCACGTTGTCTGGGAGCGAGAGCTCGTCGTAGGCGTTCAGCTCATAGCCTGACCAGAAGGTCTGGATTGCCTCATCCTTAGTCATCGTCTGGAATCCTCCATTCCTCGGCCTGCACCTGCCTCATGTCGAGGCCAGCACTTGCCGGAGTGTGCTTGTCGTCTCCATCGGATATGACCCGGAAGATCTTCTCATCAGACTCCCGCCGGAAGACATCGTGGAAGCTCAGCGTCACAGCCTTGCTCGTCGTCACGGTGTACTTATTCACTACAGCCGCCGCCTGAGCCCGGGAATCTGCCCCAGAACTGTCGAGAACGATTGCAGCACTAAATCCATCGCCGTCAGTCCATGACGCCGTATAGCCGCCATATCCGTCCGCTGTGCGCGTCTCCGTAAGGAGCGTGCAGGACGTCATTGCTTCGCTCAGTAGACTCATACCGCCCTTATCTTCCTCCATCTGTTCAGCCTCGAACGGAACTGAGACTGCCATGTGCCGTAGTCAGCAGACCCGGACGTCAGCGACGAGGAGTTAGAGCTCACCTTAGTGTAGGAATACCCCCCAAAAGACTCGCTCTGGAACGGGCTGAGAACAGCCTCATTGCTCCCGTAGGCATCGACCCACGCCTGTATGTCGTCCAGCAGCCGGAGAACGGCCTTGGGCACGGCCATAGTCCAGACCGCGCCCTCGAACTCCTCATCTATGAGGCCTGATGCGGGATACTGATACACACCATCGTTCATGGCGGAGCCTACGATGCGGAAGTACTGGCCCTCGACGATAGACTCGTCAGCGACAAGCTCCGAGAGATCGATCTCCCCATCCTCGACCGTGAATGTGTCGAAGTATCTGGCCTGATCGAACCAGTTGCGGAGCTCCTCGCAAAGGTCAGTAATGTCCATCCTTCAGCCCTCCTTATGCGGATGCGGTGATCGTTCCCTTGATTACGCCAGCGGCATACTCTACAAGGAACTGGATGCCATCCATTACGAGAGACTCGATCTGAGCTCTCTCCTCGTTCTGGTAGCCGGACTTGATTCCGATGTACCCAAGCTCATCAGTAGTAAGGCTGAAAGCCTGAGCGATATCTCCGTTCATGGTAAGGTAGTACATGATAATGTTCTCCTTAGCCGTAGCGACGAACGTTCCTGCGGTCACCCTGCTTGTAAGGACCACGGTACCGAGGCCAAGGAAATTCTCGATATAGTTGAGACCGAACGCGGTCTGCATGGTAATTGTCGCAGAGCCGAGATAGGTTGCAAGGTCGGTCGGGTTGACAAAATATACAGCCTCAGCAGTATCGTCCTCGAACGCTACCTGCAGTTTGCCCCATGCGTCCGCAAGTGCTGCCTGAAGGCCTACGCCAGTAGCCGCAGTCGACCCGGTGATAGTGCCGTTCAGGAAGCTGAAGAAGTCAGTCCTGATTCCAGCCTGTACACCCCTGACAAGAGCCGCGTCGGTCTCACGGACAGCCTCGTTATAGCCGGATTTCTTAATCGCCTCAGCAGAGGTGGCCTTGCGCCATTTCTTCAGAGTGATCTCGCCGACAGCGGTCTTAGTCCTTGCGTACTGAGACAGCGGAATGATCTCGCCCTCGGGAACCGCACCGCTCTGGAGAGTCCCAGAAGTGGTATAAACGTACATGGTAGTCCCTTCCATCATCGGAACCTTGCGGGTTACACCAAGCACCTCTATCAGCTTGTTGAGCGAGGTATGCGTGAACTGATATACAAGATCAACTTCACGGGCGCGAGCCATCTGCTGTGCGCCAATAAGATTAGTTTCGGCAGTAGTAACAACATTTGCCATAGTCTTACTCCTTTTGTTTGTGTTGATCAGAACCCGAACAGCTCATGATTCTGGGCTATCGCCCTCTGCCGTTCGCCTGTGTCCTTGATCGCCATAATGTCTGCTTTCGACATCTTCGCCTTGCCTGTTGCTGGCGGTGTGGTCGTGGTCGCTCCGGCCTTTGACTCAGTAGCGATGAAATCAGCCCACTCCGTCTTAGCAGATGTCTCCAGCTCCTCTTTGTTCACGAGGCCTCCGTCCTTGTCTAACTTCACTCCAGACAGGTCGGTGACCTTCAGCACAGACTCGATCCGCTTATCCGATACCCCGATATCCTTAAGCATCTGCTTATAGCCTTCCCGGACCTTGGTCGCAGTTTCCTTGTTCTTCTGTTCGGTCTTGTACTTGTCGTACTCGGCCTGCAGATTCTCGAACTTGGTCTTGTAGTCCACAGAAGTGCTAGCCTTCAGCGTGTCCAATTCACTCTGGGCCGCATCGAACTTCTCAGCCTTCTCCTTGTAGGCGTCCCGGTCTGTCCGCAGATTTTTCATTGATGCCTCGTGCTCGTCAAGAATCGTGGAGATCTTCTCCGGCTCGATTCCCATAGATACCAGCAGATTCTTCGTAAGTGCCATGTAATCCTCCTATCACTCGGAGCGCCTGTCACTCGGCGCGTAGATTATATTTGTGTCCACGTCTGGAATATACCAACGATATTGGATTGTTGTCAAGTCTGCACTAAGAATATTAGTCATCAAGGCAAGAAAAAAGGATATTCCGCAGGTTGTGTATCGACACCTCCGGGTCGTCCTGCTCATAGTAGAGGTATGCCTCAGGGTTGTCAGGGTCAGTGTAGAACCATGTCAGCCCCCAGTCCGGCATATACTCCCCCCCCCTCATCCTTCTCGCACCAGACGCCCTCCCGGTAGTAGATAGTCTGCCCGGCTATCTCGACCGAGCCCTCGTCCTCGTCCAGAATGACCATGCTGTCGCCCATTGCTATTGCTATATCGTCCATGTCCTCCCCCTCTCAAAACATCAAAAGGAGAGCCCCCGAGAGCCCTCCCTAAAATCACTTAATTATTGTCTTCGTCACAGTCTTGACCGCAGAGGCGCCATCGTCTGGAGCATTCTCCAGCCATTGCTTGATGACCGCTCTGTACTCCTGCAGATGGTCAGCGATGGCAGGCTTGATATACGGCCTCGCCGCCATGCCGGACGTTGCATGATAGTTGCCGTGCCCATCTCGATACACCCACTTCTTGCCTGTGCCTGTGCCGAGGTCACCTGTGCCCATCTCAACATACGCAGCATATTCCGCGTTCGTCCCGACGAAGACCGCCTGCCCCTCCACGGCCTGCCGAGCCGTCGCGTCCGTGTATATGTTCTTGTAGTTGTCTGTGTAGTGCCCTTGCCCGGAGTAATTGCTCGTAGCATGCGTGACGGAGTTTCTGAGCCGCCCGGTGTCGACGGCCTTGCTTTTCGTCAGCTCGCGCTTAGCATAGGCCTCCGCCCGGCTCCCGATATCCTCCAGAGCAACAGCGATCGCCATCCTCGACGCCGCCTTGAAGACCTCGGAGTTGTCAGCTACTGTGAGCTGGATAGGTCCCTTGTCTGCCATAGGCTCACCTCAGTCCACTATTCCGGGAATATATTCGATATACTCCTCGCATTTCGCGCCCTTCATGAGCACGGTATTGTCTGTGAGCATCACAGAAACCATATTGCTGTTATCTGCCATAGCTTCTAACCCGCGCAAATAGCCCTTTCTTTTGGAAAGGCTTCTTCTACAATCGTAAGGAAATGCCTTCTAGTTCGAGATTGTAAAAACTCGCTATGATCATTTTTTGAAGGCTTTGAAACCTCAATAACATCCTTGCTGACATTGTAGATAATTTCTCCGTCGAGCTCATCGCTGTCCATTGAATAAGCATATCTGTATATTCCGTCGATGTATTCAACAAATCTAAAACGCCATCTCATTTCTTTTCCCTCTCCCGTAGGTCACGATCTAATGCCTCAACATAATTATAAAGCCTTTCGGTCAAATCATGCGCTTTTTCATAAGTGTATCCGTATTTTCGCATTATTGTCAATTCATACCTTTCATGCTCTAAGAGTACTATGTCGCTGTTCCAGATGTTCTTGCCTTCCACAAGCCTTTGCCATGCCTGTGCCTGCTCATAATCCTCTTCAAAGCGTTTTAGCCCTCCATCCCTTGGCTGTTCTCTTATAAAAAGATGCTGACGGATCTCTTCGATCTCGTCAACTGTAAACCCTTCAACATTTCCGGCAATCCTCTTTGCATCAGCATACGGCTTGCGATTTCTAACCTCTTCATAGTATAGTTTTGCGTGTTGATTTTGCTCTTTTTCCGTCTTTTTTGCGCCGCTAATAGCGCCGCTCTCTTTTCCTCCTGCAGCTATAGTGGCTTTTCTCTGTATTTCATTTTCTATGCGTTTTTTGTATGCCGCTTTAGACTCTCCGTAGTGCTTGGAGTATGCCCGGGAATGCCGCCACTCGCCATAGGTCATACCGCCGAGATCAACGTCCTCCCGCCAGTTCGCGTCCTCGTCCACACCGACGACAGCGGTCACCATAGTGCACCGACAGTTCCAGACCTCCCTCGCCGGGCCAGATGGGTCTCCGGGATACATAAGGCCGTTGGAGAACTTCTTGTCGATGTCGACCTTCTCGCCGTCCACGTATCTGTGACTCTCTCGGGTCCTGTCATCGAGCGCCGCCATCCATTCCTTCTGCTGTTTGATGCCCATGCTCTGGGCACGCTTCATTGCCTCCAGCCTCCCGGCGTTCTCCGCTGAGGTCGTAGCTGTCCGGGCGTTCCTGACCGCCGCATTGTAGTCCTTTGTGGAGACGCCCAGCGCTACCCGGCTCGCCAGATGCTCAATGCTCTCGCCCTGCAAGATGCCCTGCAGTATGCCGCTCTGGAAGTTCTGCTTGTTCCACCGCACGTCGAGGTTCTGCTTGAGCTTCGGCTTCGGGATGAGCTTCGGGTTCTCCTTCACGATGCGCTCGACCGTGTCCCGGTCATACAGCGTGTAGGACGTGTTCATAAGAGAGGCCTGCTCTATCTGGAATGTCGCATAGTCATGATTCAGCGCATACACATCCGGCAGATAGCCATTCACCATGCTGAGCGCCTTCTCGTTGACGTTGGTCATGTCCTGCGCCAGCGTGTCCCTCATCTCAGCCCACCGCTGAGACATCATTATTTGGCCTGTGCGCCACTTGTTGTACTCGGCCTGCGTTATCTCACCAGCGGCAAGCTCGAGCCGTTTCTTGACGTCCTTAGACGCGAATGCGGACAGATAGTCGTTCAGCTTCTGCTCCGTCTCTTCAGCAGCCTGCTTGTATGTCTTCTTCAGCTTGCGTTCGAGGGCCTTCAGCTTCTTGTCGGTCTCGTCGTGTCCCT
Source organism: Lachnospiraceae bacterium (assembly GCA_024685315.1). Classification (GTDB taxonomy): domain Bacteria; phylum Bacillota; class Clostridia; order Lachnospirales; family Lachnospiraceae; genus UBA2912. The sequence goes on along the minus strand of JAIKVW010000016.1, from coordinate 64,508 downwards.
GATCAGCCATTTATTTAGCCCTCCTGCGCGTTCTCCTCCTCGCCGGAAGATTCCCCAGCCTGTTCTGTTTCGCCAGAATTTGAGCCGAAATCGGTGCGCTCCCGCTCAGCCTCGTACATAGCATCCAGAACAGCGCCCGCCTGATCGCCGTCACCGAGCAGATGGAGCACCTTCTTCGTCACGTACTCCTCGTCGAGATACGGAGCCGCCGATACCACGGACTGCAGTTCCTCCTGAGCATTGACTATCTTCGAGCGGGTGAAAGTCGCGTTCTCGTTCTCTATCCCGGCCAGCACCAGAATCTTGTCGAGGAACTTATGCACACAGTACTCGAAGTCGTCACACTTGCTGTTGAGCGGCTCGTATGCCGCCTCGATCTCTGTGGCCGTGACCGCTCCCCCGGCAATAGCGGACGTGTCGAGCGCCATCGCATCCCGGTACAGGTCTTTCGACAGCCTGTCGAGCAGAGCCTCCCTTGATGCGTAGGGAATGTCCATCGTGTGCGCTTCTGCTGTGGCTCCCGAATCCTCCACGACCGCCGCCTTCAGCACGTGCATGCGCTCCACGAACTTGGCAAGGTCGACATCGTCCATGCCTCCGCCGTTCTGTATCGTCCAGTAGATCAGCGAGGCATCATCAATATCGTTAGCAAAGCCGGACTTGATCAGGTCGTAGCAGTCGATCTGCTCCCGAAGTCCGACCAGCTCGCTCTGGTGTGATTCATTCCCCCACAGCGGCACGATCGGAAAGCTGGGATAGTTCTCGAAGTCGTAGATCTCGGTGCCGTCCACCTCCGATGTGCGGAGCTTCACGACATACGGCCGCTTCTCCTTCAACACTGCGCCGTCCTCACCCTCACGCCAGATATAGTCAGTGTATCCGTCTATCTCGTACAGCGTGGCTCTGAGAGGCTTGGAGCTGTCTATCTGCCAGAATCTAATCCCGGCCATGAGTGCCGAGTTCTCCTCGTCATACAGAGGCACGAACTCCCGGACGCTGAACACCTCCAGATGGTCGAGATTCCAGAAGCCGAACGACACACCGCCCTTAAGAGCCTCCTTCGCTGCCTCCTGCAGCGTTGTATCGAAGCCCTTGCCGAGAGCGTCCCCTGTGCTGTCCTCCTGCCACATCACGCCGTTGGCCAGCAGATACTGTACCTCCTGCGTCACGAATCTGCGGAAGAATCCGCTTGCCATCTTCCAGTTCGCAGAGTAGTTGTCCGGCACGGCCTGCCCGGTTATTGTGTAGAGAATCTTCTGGTAGGCATTGATGGTCACGTTCCTCCGGCAGAAATACTCCTCGGCATACACAGCCGTCTTCCACACCTCTGTCGTCATATGCGTGCTGATCGCCCCCCGGACGAACGACATCCGCGCCTGCTCGTTCTCGCCTACCTCGAGTAAGTCCTGATATGTTTTCATTTTTTTGGCTCCTTCTTTCGTAAGTCACAACAGTCATTTGGGTTAGGGTTGAAATGCTTCTGCCAGTATTCGTAAGCCTCGGTCTCGTCCTCACAAACGGTTACCCGCTCGAATCCCCTCACTCTCCCTATGTAGTCCAGTTTCCGCTCAAGCGGCATGTGCTGATATCCGCTCTGCTTCACTGTATACTCCGAATAATCAATATCGAGCCAACGCTTCACCCAGCTGTTGACCCTGAGAAATTCTATGAGTATTTTGTCGCAGTTGATCTGCGCCAGCCGTTCAACATCGATAAACTGCGGTATATACGGGCTGAGCCGTACCTGTGTATCATAGCCAAGCGCCGACAGCTTCTCCGCCGCGGCCACTCTTCTGCTCGGCGGTACAGCCCTCTCGATTCCGAGTGCACGATATAGCCCGTCATCTGTACAGGTCAGGCTGATTTGGATATGTGCAAGGTCCTTGTCAAGGACATCGACGTAGTCATCCCGTGCCACGATGTCGCTCTTAGTGACGATGAGGTAACTGACCCCCTGATCGTTCAGGGCCTTAATCGTGTTATATGTGACCCTGTGCCTAAGCTCCATTGGCATGAAGCAGTCCGTCATACCGCCCAGCCGTACGAAATCCCCCCGCCTAAGCGTTTTGACTTTCCTCGCTATCTTTTTACTGTCTGCGATAGATGGCTCCATACAGTGCCAGTTATGCCGGAACTCCAATAAGCTCTTGGCATAACAGTAGGAACAGTCGTGCTGGCATCCGCACCCATATGTGTCAAGCCTCGTTGCATAGTGACACTTGCCGCCTTCGTTGCCTCCGACAGCCTTGTAAAAGCTCTTATACTCACGCTCCATCAAGACACCCCTTCATTGTCCTCCTTGGCGTCAGCCGCCGCCTTCCGCTTGTTGTACTCCTCCTCGTCATAGCCATCGATACAGCTCACAACAAAATCGCCCGCCTGCAGGTCGAAGTTGTCCCGGAGCCTCGCAAGCACCGACTTAGCCATATCCTCCCGGATACTGAGCAGAGGGTCTGTAGCGTCCGCTCCGTCGTATATAGCGTCAATGTGGTAGTCTTCCTCGGTCTGGTAGATAGCCGCCTCCAGCATGCTCGTCCAGAATCTGAGCTCGGTCTGGTCGTGGTCGTCGAGATACTTCGGGTCGTAATACTCAGGATTAAAATAGGTCATTGTCTGTGTATATCCTCCATTATGCGTACATCACTGTGTACGGGTTATTATTCGCACGCTTCGGCTTCGCAATCCTCATCGTCTTGACGAAGTACCGCATAGCGTCCATTGCATGGTCGTTGATCTTCACTGGCTTGTCTGCCCCCTCGGAGTCCTCCCAGACATAGCCAGCGGCCTCCCTCTGCCACGCCTTGCACGTCGGGTAGACCTTTATTCTGCCTGTCTTGAGAGCCGTCGCCGTCTCCCTGATTCCGTCCTCGACAGCATTGTCGGCCTTGAGGACCTTATACCGCCCCCGCTTCTGGAGCAGTGTAATGAACGACGCCGCCGATGGGTCGACTATCGTCCGTATCTTGCCGTTCGTCTTGATGTCCTTCGTGAACTCGTCCATATCGTTGCCATAGTCCTCGTCCGTCTTCTGGTCGCCGGAATCCCGGCCAGAATAATAGTACTCGTCGAACAAATACCAGACGCCCTCGTGATAGCCCCATAGCTCCGCCGAGAATGCGTTCAGCGTGCCATAGTCTATACTCAATACGTAGTCCTTGAACTCGTCCCTGAGGTCGCCGAAATCCGTCGGTAAGACCGCATCCAGATACATCGGATATACGAGGCCCTCGGCCAGCGCCCACTCGCCGAGTATGTAGCGCTTGTAATAGACTGTCCCTGCATACTCCCTGCAGAGGTCATCGACGAAACTCCGCGGTAAAAACGGGTTGTCGAATATCGTGTAGTGCTGGACGTATGCGTTGTCAGCGTTCTCGAGGAATCCCTTCAGCCAGTGCGTCGGGCTCTTCGGGTTCAGCGACCCATCAAAGCACGAGTACTCCCTGTCGAGCCTCGACTTCAGAAGCTCGAAGACCTCCTGACTCCACTCCGCGACCTCGTCTCCATACGCATACTTGATCGACGTGCCCCGCAGTTTCGCGACCTGATTCCGCTTCTCAGCTCCGAGGCAGTAGACCTTCTCGCCGAACATGTTGCACCTATTCCCCGGCCCGATTCTGCCGATACACCGCTCGCCGTACATCTCCCGCATAGGAGCCAGCACGTTTCGCTCGATAGTCGCCTGTGACACGCCCAGAATCACGACCAGCCCGGCCTTGTCCATCCTTGCCCGAATCCTCTTCATGATCATGAAATAGTCCGCATATGTCTTGCCGGACCTCGTAGCGCCGACCTTGAAGTTCCAGCGCTTGTCTGCATGGTCGAAATATTCACGCTGTTTCCGGGAGAAAGGCATCACTCGACCCCGCCGATCTTAGCAGCCAGCTCGTCCAGCTTCTCGTAAATGTCCTCCAGATCTTCCGGCATCTCCTTCTGGCCCAGATAGTTCTTGCCGAGGAAGATCGCCATCGCCGCTGACTTCTCCGCCAGCTTGAACTGCGCCCTCCTCAGCGAGATTTTTCCATCCATCGAGACAACTTTATAGACCTCGGAGAAAGTTAGGCCGTCATAGTTCTCCCTGCACCACTTCGTGAGCGTCTTGTCTGTCACGCCGAAGAATCCGCAGACCTCCTCCTCGGTGCACATCATTCCGCACAGCTTCTCGAATGTGTCTTTTTTGATCTCTTTTCGTGGTCGTCCTGTTTTCGCCATATCCTTATACCCTTCGGAACCTCTCGTCTAATAGCTTCGGCGCACAGTTCCCCCAGTGAATCTCATGATGGACCCTCATGTCAGTAATGCCCATCTGCGAGACCTTCGCACAGGAAGGCAACGCCATCACAGAATAGAAGCTCTTTCGATACGTCCCACTGTCCTGATAAATCTCCGTCATGCCGCCCTTCTGCTCCTGAGTACCGTCTATCTCCACCATAACTGGCATGTACGTGTAATACAGAGACCCTCTCGACACGTTCAGAGCAGAGGTAGTAATATCGTCGTTCATCCTCATGTTGAAGTACCGCACATCGTCGGCCCGCATAAGGAACGTAGTCATCGTCTTGGGAATCATCTGCTGTTGCCATGAACCGCTCTCGACCCCGCCGACATAATATATCTGGAGGCCGAAAGACAGCGATGTGATAGGTGCGCTTGCCATATAGTCGCACATGGCCTCAAGTACTCTATCCATGCCGTGAATCGGCCTCGTCCTCAATTTCCCCTTATCGTCAATGTATCGATAGCCAAAGCCGTGGATATCGTCATCGAGCTGGAGATGGAACTGGTAGCCCATCTCTTTTGCCTTGTCCTGAATGAAGTTCCGGGCGAAAACGCCTATTTTGCGTCCCTCATCAAGGTCAGCAACATCTGTTATAGCCACATAATCCCGCTTATCGAACTGTATGATCTCGCTCCCGAACTTCTCCCGGTATAGCCCCTCCTGGTCGTCCTCATTATCGATAACGACATACATGTCCCCAGTGTATCCGCTCTTGCGCAGAGCATCATAAGTGGATATCGTATCAGCCCTGCCGTGGCTCAGAATAAAGATTGCGAACCTATTCATTGTCAGCATCCTCGTCCATAATGTCCTGTATCGTCTTTGTAAGCTTCACATAGCCATTGGCTATGGCATCATCAATGTCAATTATCACAAGCGCAGATCTCTCCATCAGCCGCTGGACCTCCGGCGAAGCATTGGCATAGAATTCAGCTATGTTCCTGTAGTTGAAGACGCTGTGCCTGTGCGCTGCCTCCTTGAGGAAGTCCTTCGTGGCCTCGTCAATGTCAGCAGCCTCGATCTCTTCGATAAGCTCGTTCGTCTTGCCGAGGTCAACGCACTGGTCAAAGGTCACATACTCGCCAGTTGGCTCATACTGCGGGATTTTTACCTTGCGTGAATACCTGCTCCCGCCGTCAACATCCAGCTCATCCAGCCCCTCGGTAAAGTCCTCGAAGCCGAACTCAGTCATGTCCAGCTCGAGCTCCCCGAGCTCTTCGCCTAACAGGTCGAAGTCCCACTGTGCAAACTCGGAGACCTTATTATCCGCAAGCCGGAAAGCCTTGATCTGCTTCGGCGTCAGGTCGTCAGCCACTATACACGGCACCTCTGTAAGCCCTAGCTCTTTCGCCGCCTTATACCTCGTGTGCCCGGCCACGATGACATTGTCCTTGTCAACGATTATCGGCACCTTGAATCCGAACTCCTTAATGCTGTTCGCAACATACTTCACCGCCTCGTCGTTCTTTCTCGGGTTCTTATCGTAAGGCTTCAGCTCGTCAATTGATATGGTCTTAATTGAAACATCGTTAGGCATTGTCTCCTCCTTCGCACTAATTTTATTAGTTTCGCCTACATGATACGCTATTTTGTCATTCAATGCAAATGCGAGTTACCGAAGTAACCCGCATATCGCCTCCCACGCCGCGACAAAATACTCATCGAACTCCTTGCAGTGGCACGACAAACACTCCCAGTGGTCCGTCTGCCGTTTACACGTCTCCATGCGTGAGCACGGGCTCTGGATACCTGTCAGCCGTTCCACAGGTGACCGCGTGTCCTTATTCTTGTTGATCATGGACTCACCCCCCTCCGCAGACACCCGCACGACCTCGTATTTCCCGACCGCAGATTGTTCGTGGTCACGATGACCTCCTCTCCGCAGTCACACTGGCAGAGCGCACGTGTCTGTTGCCAGACGCCTTGGTAATGCTCACACGGCAGAACCTCCTTCACAACGAGCCTACCATATCGCTTGCCGACCCAGTCACCTCTTCGCATCGTTCTCCCTCCTTTGCTCTTCGGCCTCCTTCCAGACCTTATTCAGAGCCCACGCCACCGGGTCACCGATCCAGTCTTGCCCTTGAGCGGCGAGATAAGCCTGCACCAGTGTCTCAATCGCCTCGTCTATCGTCATCTTTCGTCCTCCCATATCAAAGCGAGTGGCTCAACTCCGTAATAGTCTGCAAGCAATGAGATAGTCTCCAGTTTAGGGGTCATTTGTCCTGATGCAATCCCAAGAAAAGAAGACCTCGAGAGGCCTGCTTCCTTAGCCTGCGCTACGTAAGTCTTGCCATTAATTCGGATGAGCTCTCTGAGTTTCCCTGCGTCGAACATTAATTTTTTCATATTTCCTCCCCTTTCATACCATAAAACTCCTTAAGATCAATTTCTCAAGGGTTCGACATCTCCGCACCGCAGTTCGGGCAGTAATGATATTCGGTCGGTTCAGCTATCAGTTCTTCTTGACAGTATGGGCATTTGACAAGACCACAGTGATATGTATCAGGCGAAGGTGTGACTATCCACCGTCCCGTCTTGCGTTCTGCGGAGGGCAATACCATTATCGGTGCGTCCGCCATTGTCTTGCGTAATCTTTCAAGTTCATCAGGTGTCAGTTCTATTTTTATCGGTTCTGGCTGTGCGGATGGCAAATCACTTATAATGTCAATAATCTGGTCAAGATATGTATGCCTATATGCGTTTCGCTCTATCGCATCTATCGCCGCCTGTCTGCTGATTACATCATCCATGCTCATTTCTCCATCTTCGCTCCGCAGTTCGGGCAGAATGACAGCGTGTGTATATCACGCTCATACCACGGCTGAAATCCGCAGAATGGACAAGCGTTATTGTCCGTCCACCGTCCCGTCTTGCGCTCCTGCGCCCTGCCGTACTCGACAGCCTTCGCCCACAGCTTGTCGGAATAGCCGGACAGGTCTGTCACAGTCGGAACGTCCTTTAGCCAGATGTCCTCGATTATGTGCGCCCACTTGTCCTTGTCGCCGTCATCGCAGAGATGACTAAGGATCGCATCGATCACCGCTTGCCTATCTACCAGCTCCATCTCTCTCCTCCGCCCAGCATGGTAACTGTATCATCGCCATGCTCATCAGCATTATCATGTTTTTGCACCAGCCTCTGAGATTGTCGCCCTCAATCTGAGCACATATTTCCGCTGGGTTTATATCGCATATAAGGCCGGAAAGCTCCTCAGCCGCTTGGCTCGGTCGTGGCGGTATCCAGCATTTCTGCATCAGTTCCTTACGGATTAGCTTGACATCGTCAACCTCGTTATCAATAAGTTGTCGCACTACTATCACGGCATCATCAAGACTCAGTAGTTCCACCATTCTTCTCCTCCTCCGGCATTCCTGCCTCATGCTTCTCGTACTCGCATACGTCCCTCGCCGCTACCAGTACCGCTGTGATTACCACTCCGGCTCCGGCTCCGATAAAGAGCCCGACCGCTAACCCGATCAGACCACTCATGCTCACTCCTCCACCAGATAGACGTCGTAATACCCGGTCACCGCATAGCACTCCTGCATCGTGTCAAAATACACGTCCATCCAATATGTGCCGCGTGTCATGCCTCCGCGATCCTCGACCGTACGGTAGCCAACGCCCTCGATGTAGACCACCGTGCCGATCGGCAGATCGTTGCAAGCGACCGTGTAGCCGGATGTCGGATAGTTCCCATTGGCACAAGTGTTGCCTGTCCATGTGTAGCCTGTCACCCGGACGCAGCCTAAGTATGTCCACTCGCCGTCTGTAGAACTTGCAGCTTCGGTCTCCTCGTAAGCCTCCGTCTCCGGCTCGTAGACCGCCAGAGATTCCCAGGAAACATATTCGGCCTGTACTTCTTCCACCTCGGCCTCGACCGCCTTAGACGGCCAGTTAATCTCCGAACACGCCGGAGACGTCACCTGTATCGTCCAGCCTGCCTCGCCTATCATCATCGTCGCCAGAATTAGCGATATTGCCTTGATCATCGTATATATCCTCCTTAATCAGCCAGACATGGTCGTGTCTGGCCAGCTCCAGATAAGTAAAGAAGATTCGTGTGGGCCCGGTCTGTACTAAAAAGCCGTGCCTGTACTTGCCAGCGACCACGCCTCGCTTGTGCTTGTAGATTGTCGCGTCCTGCATGCCCTCCATGCTCACGTCCGAGACCCGGACAGCCTGTCCAATAGACAAGCCGTCCCGGATGCGCTCTATCATGTCGGGAGTGATAGCGAGCGAGCGGTCTGCCTTGCCATAGTTGGTAGAGCTTGCGGTGACCAGCAGGTCGTGGTAGCGATTCTGCCGGAAGATCCTCCTCCCTCCGGCACCTCCGAAAAGTCCGAACACTCCTGATCACCTCCTCATCCGCAAGAGTTGAAGCTCCAGAGCCGATGGCCCCGACTCCTCAGACCTCGGTGTGAAGTTCTGGAACCTGTTCTTCGCCGGGATAGCCGCCTTCCGGCTCTTGTCCTCCCGCGCCCAGTTCCGCACCGCCGCCTTCCAGTCCTTCATGGGCGTGGAACCAACTTTCCAGCCCTTGGCCTCATAGAAGTCCCAGAAGCGCTCGCAATCCATAACCAGACCCTTGTCGTTGGCATATGTCCTGACCTCGTCAAGTGTCGGCTTAACGAATCTCTTTACAGGCTTTGGGGGTGCTTCTCTCTCTTTAATCTCTCTCTTATGAGATTCATTATCATTATCATTATCATTATCACTGCCCGACCGTTGACCATCGTTAACGACCGTTAACGACCGTTGACCATCGTTAGCACCCGTAGTGCCATCGTCAACCGTCCTCATCGTCCGCGCAGCCCTGTTAAGCCTGTTCTGCTCACATTTCGCCCGGTACTTCTCAGTGTCCTTGTCGATAACTGGCCTGATCACCGCATACAGAGCCACAGCTTCTGGCAATGCCGGAGCCTCCCCCGAAAAAATCGCCTTAAACAATTGCCCTGCAGCCTCGTCAGATATCGCAAGGACCCCCGGAGCCCACTGCGTGTAAAACAAGATGCTATTCTTCTCCATCGCTATAGACCTCTGTGATTCGCACCTCTGTCCGTGGATTGCTTCTGTCCAGAAGAACCCTGCTCCCATCCATCGACACCACTATTCTGCTGTTGTCGTCTGCCAGCACCCGGTAGCGCACCAGCACATCGAGCAGAGCCTCCTGCAGATTGACGAGATCTACCTTCCTCGCCGTGTCCATATAGAACAGCGCCTCAACATTAACAGGACGCTCAATCGGCTCGTCCAGCCTCGGCATGAACCAGCCTGCGTCTCTCTCGTACTTGACATAGGCCTCGGACGGAAGCACCACAGGATGCCTCGCTCCCTGATAGACCCTGACACTGTTCTTCTTTGTCCTCGGAGTGACCCCGATCGTGAATGATAACAAGTAAACCTCCCCGGGAGCCGTGGAGTCTCCACGGCTCCCCTCAAGCAATGCCAACGGTAACAATATTGTGATATGTTAAGGCATGTCTGCCTCAGACAGCTAATTCACTCTAAGCGCATTATTTCGCCCAAGAACGCCTGCACTAATTTTATTGGGTATTTTATCAACGAAATGCGCAGAACGCCATTTTGGGGCAAAATTCGCGCCTCTCCGGGCGTGTTACGATTCTTTCGTGAACTCAGCCTCAGTTTCCTCACCATTGAGGCGCTGCATGATCTTGGCGTACATCTCCGCCGTGATCTGCCCCCACGACTGTGCGTTGTGGGTTATATCCGCAAAGCCCGTGATGCTCTTGTTCTTCGCCTGCAGGAGATCTATCAGCGCCTTCTGCTCCTTCTTGCTGATTGGAGCGAATCGGCTCTGCTGTTCCTGCGCGTTCTTGACTTCCTCGGCTGTGGCTATGGAATCCACAGCACCGATGCCCACGAACCCGAGCGCCCTGCCGACAGCACTTGTCTCGCAGTTCTCAATGTAGCTCGTCTTGTTGATGTACGAGCTGTCCTCACGCTCATACGCCGTCCCGGTAGCCAGCAGGTCATCGCCGTCATAGACCTTCGCCTGCATCACGCAGATGCCGTTCTCAAGGCTCAGAATCTCTGTGGTAATGGACCCATTCGGGCATACCTCCCGGAATCCCAAGACCCTCTGATTCACCGTATTATATTTTCGGCCCTTAATATCGACGGGCTTCAGCCTCTCGTTGACCTCTTCGATCTTCTTAAACTCTATCATGTCAGAAACCTCCCTCCACTTGTGGATAATCGAAAATGCTCATTCCCTTGCAATACGGCCCGACCTCGGGCTCCTCGTCCGCATCCGCTATCGCCCAGTACGGGATATACGGACGGTTGTCCTCATCTATCGGCTCGTCCTCGTGCCACTGGTCGAGCAGAATACGCTCGAAATCATCTTTACACAGCATTGTCATCGACCTCCAGCATCATCTGCACGGGCTCCTCCTTCGGGAGCAGGGCCGGAACGTTCTTGCGTGTCGTCCTATCGACATAGGCCAGATTACATTCGGTGTCGAACTTCAGCCTGTAGTCGCCGAGGAACGTATCTATCGGCAGAGCCACGTCCGGCCTGAGCTGGATATAGACCGTAGTAGGCAAACCCTTCTTCTTGTTCGGCTTGCAGGTGTAGTCCTCTATACCGCCACGCTGGAAGTACAGCCTGTCGCCGAATCCGATGATGCCTATCGAGCCGCCCTCGAGCGACCCGAGGATGATCTTCACCCGCCCATTGCGGATGATGATCGTGTATCCGCTGTTCGTCTGTGTCACGGATACATCGTAGCTCTGTCCCTTGCGGCGCGTCCCGGTTCTCGCCTTCGTAATGCGGGTTCCCTCAGCCATAATTGTCTCAAGTTTCATTGTCAGTCCTCCTCGCTTGTGATATACTGACCTCTGGAGAGGTCTATGTTGTAATGGCTCCACTCCGGCCGCTGAGCTACTCTATGTCTTTCCTGCTCGGCGGCCTTTTCGTTTTCCAAACCCTCAAGCAACGCTCCGACCAGCACCACCGCACAGCAGGCGAATGAGATGATCGCCCCTGCCAGCGTATCTGTCGTAAGATACCAGCTCGCTCCGGCCAGCGCCAGAACCCCCATGGCCGCTACACCGACCACGCTGAAATACTTCCTACTGCATTCCTGCATATCTGTTACCCTCCTCTATCAATGTGCACCTGACCTCTGGACGCCTTGTCCCGATCACTATGTCGTACTCCTTGCCGTTGTCGGCCTCCATCGTCGCCATGTATGCCCACGGCTCCCGGAAGAACCTATACGGCTGCATCCACTTAATCGCTCCGTTGTACTCCGGGAAGAAGATCTCCTCCGGCTCGGAGCCGCTGTATCTTGCTCGCATGTCCTACCTCCTCAGCTTAGCCCACTCCTCGTCCGGGAGCTTCAAGGCCCGGGCGATCATCACAGCGCCCTCGAAGGGCATCTGCGTGGGGTCTCTTCGCCATCTGCTCAATGTCCTCTCCGGGATGCCAGTCCGCCTTGTCAGCTCCGCCAGCCGGACTGGCCTGACCGCTGTCCCGAACAGAACCTCCCGGACTGTTCCTGTACTCATTGCTGTCCCTCCCGGAAATCCACGGCACTGATCGGAACGCCGATTGCGTCCAACAGCACGAACAACTTTCCTGCAGGTATCATGGAAGGCCTTGCCTCCCACTTGTGCAGGGTCACTCTGCTGACCCCGCACCTATCTGCTACTGTCCCCTGGCTCAGGCCCTTCGCCCTGCGCCATGCGGCTATGCTCATCTTCTCCATCGCTTCACCTCCCTGTACTAATATGATTTACTGTCTAATCATATTATACACTAATATTATTGGAATGCAACATAAAGTTAATCGTCTGTTGCGATCTGTACAGCCCCGTCGCGATACCAGTACACGGTGTCGGAGAGCCTGTCATTCGGAGCGACCTCGTTCCTGTTGATCATGGCCACCGTTTCCCGCAGGAACTCCAGATCGTCTGTCTCGCTGAGCGGCATGCAGATGACCTCATGCACCGATGACGGCAGGATGAAGTAGTCCCCGCCAAGGCGCTTGCGTACCATCTCCAACACGTCCTTGTCCAGAATTGAGCCTGCCCCGTAGCCGCCGAGCTCCTTCGTGACCACGACCGAGCCGACCGCGTCCTCGCCTCCAATCCCGAACAGGCCAAGGCTGAAAATGTCCACTCCCTTGCCCGCGTTCCGCATAGCAGCCTCCCTGATCTTCGCCGGGAGAAGCCCTACACTCACAAGCAGCGCCTCATTCACGACGATGTATCCGACCTCGACATCAACCTTGTAGATGATGTTCAGGTCAAGGAACCTGTCTGACACCACGTCAGGCCTCTCCATTGCCTCAAGGTTCCCGTTGGATATCAGCGCTGGGAATACCTTTGCCAGAATGTTCTCGGCTGTCAGAGCCCTCTTCACGAGATTCTGATCTGTTTCGATAATGTTTGTTGTTGTCATGGCTGTAACCTCCTTAGCCTTAATCCTCGACCGTGTATACCGCACGGACGTTATTGTCATATGTGATTGTAATATCCCGTGTGCCATCGCAGTTGCACGCGTCCTTGATGCTCTTGATGTACGTGCACTGATGGAGCTTCTTAGCTACCATGTCCCTTGCCAGCTTGCGGTAAACCTCGCCAGGGTCGTCCTCAATGTACTGGTCCGGCACCCACTGGTTGCCCTGCTTGCAATAGACCACTCTCCTGATGTCCTTCATCGCTCTCCCTCCTTACGCTATGCGGTATGCAGTGCCCTTGTAGATGGCATCGTATCCGATCTTCCTTGCCTTGCCGTCAAACGATACACTGTCACGCCTTACGACCTTGATGTCGGAGGCCTTCGCCCTCTTGCAGCCCTTCTGGCTCCTGATGTAGTCCAGAACTATCTGCCCAGCCTTCTCGCCAAGAGGCCTGCTCTTGAGATTGCGCCTCTCATCTAAGCTGATGTATCTGGACATCCTCATGTCGTGAGCGGCCTTTGCTTCCTCGAGGCTCCCGTACCAAGCCTCCTGCCTGTGATTCCTTTCGCTCACCGAATAGAACTTCTCAGAGCTGATGACCTCGAGATGGTCTGTCCAGATCGTGCCCCATGTACTAGAGCTGTTCGGCGCTACCTTATCGGTGCATCTGCCAACGAGCAGTTCCTTGCCCTCAAGCCAGCCTGTGAACAAGCTCTTGTTGTCCGTGAAGTCCCCGACCATGACCCTGATGATCTCCTCACCATTGGTAAGGTCGACCTTGCCGTCCTCGCCCTGATGCCCGCTCATGGACGCTACGTTGAAGTAGTAGCCCTTGCCGATATACTCCATGACTGTCTCCGTGAACCTCTTGTTGATGTCTGCGTATGTCATCGTGAAACCTCCTTATAATCGACCTGCCATCGTCAGTGCAGGGTGGTCAATCCTCTGCAGACCCCCGAAGGGGTTTCGGCTTATGCTAAGCAGAGCTTCAGCTTGGCTATTGCGCTCTTGTGGAAACGGACCTGATCACGATTGAACTTGAGCAAGTTCCTGTACATGTTATACATGTCTTTGTCAACAGCCGCCTTCCAGTACTCGATGTAGTGCTTGTCATGCTCGATTAAGCTCATGTACCGGGCGATCTCTTTTTTGTGCTGTTCGATCTCGGCTTTGATCTTCGCCTCGAACTTCAACTCTGCCTCACTCTTGCTATTGTCTACGAGCTTCTTGCCCATCTCGTAGATGTGCTCCTTCGTGCAATCGGTGTTCATGTAAATGATCTCAAGCTCCTTGTACACTTTGTAGTTGTGCTCATTATCTTTGCAACCAGTGCCCTCGATAAACTCGTTGTATAACATCTCTGTGACCTCCTTGGGACTAACTAACTTTCTTTGATAGTCTAATTGTAAACTAATATTATTAGTTTGTCAACTATTATTTTCTATTTCCCCGAAAAAATTTTCAGCCCCCAGATCAGTTGAAGAGGCTTGTTGTCTCCTGCAGGCTTGTCCATGCTCCCGCCCCTCCAATGATGACATGGTCTACACAGCTGATGCCGAGAATCTTCCCGGCCTTGATGACCCGCTCCGTCAGGTCGAAGTCTTCCCTGCTCGCCGTCGGGTCTCCGCTCGGGTGATTGTGCATCAGCAGAATGCTCCGAGCGTTGTCGAGGATCGCCGCCTTGAAGATGTTCGCAAGGTCTACCTGTGCACTAGCCAGACCGCCAACAGCCGCCGTGTGGTAGTGGATGGGCTTCAGCTTATTGTCCAGCGTCACTACGATGACATTCTCCCGGTCCAGCCGTTCCATCAGCGCCTGCAGGACCTTCACGGCCTTGGCAGGAGTGCTAACGGGCTCCTCGCTGTACAGCCTCTGGCCCTCGCACAGCATGATGCGGGCCTCCTTGATTGCGTATCTCCTCATACGTCCTCACCTCCTCCTATTATCTCGTCAATGATCTCCGGCTCCAGCGCCTCTGCCTCTGGATGCTCCGAAAGGATATCGTCAAGCATTGACTCTGCCTCCCGGAAGCTCGCAATGTCCGATGCCCAGACATCGCCTCTGTTGTCGATGATGTGATAGACCGTGTACATCAGTTCACCTCCTCAGCGTTGGCGAGTGCCTCGAAAGCAGCCCGCAAGTCCGCAAACCCCTCAAAGACGGCCTGCATCTTCTCGAATGTCAGCCCGGTGCGCAAGTGCCCGAGGTAGTCGTAGGCATACCAGATATGCGTGTCGACCCAGTCGCCGGACTCTTCGTCATACACGTCGGTCCTGTACTCCCAGACCTTGAGGTTGTCGCACTCCTCGCCCTCAACGAAGCTCCGTGCCTTGTCGCTCATGTGTAAGCAAGCCAGCGACCCCGCCTGCCTGTTACTGTTCGTCAGATTGATCTTCTTCCATGCGTCCCAAATCATCTTAGTAGTCCTCCTCGTCATCTTCCCAGTATTCCGGGTCTATCAGCGACTGCCCGAAAATGTTGTACCATCTTCCACAACCGGGACACTGACATGCCCCACGATACTGCTCATTCAGCTCGACCTCTTCGCCGCATGAGCAACGGCCATGCGCAGGCTCTATATAATAACGCTTACGAACAACGATGCCCTCGTCCTCGACGAGTTCGGGATGTGCAAGGCACCACTCATAGTTGCGCTCGGCATCCTTATTGTTAATGATTGCCCTGCCTTCTCCATCGACGTCGAACGTAAACCCTGCATAGGGGTCATCTCTATAGGTGAAGTCATGGCTGCGCTCAATAACCTCTACAGCGTGTCTCTCAGAAATAATCGTCATCGTTCTTGTCCTCCTTAACCTTTCCGGCCTGCCATCATCAGGAGCAGTAGGCCAACTCTGCTCGACGCCCGAGGGCGTTTCGGCTTAATAGTTTATGTCCTCTGCGTAGAGCTTCTTGTATAACGGCCTCCAGCCCTTTGGCTCTTTGTAGCCCCATCCCTTGCAGGCTCTATCGATTGCCTGCTCAGGGGTTTCCGCCCAGACGATAAGGCTATTCTCCCTGCCGTTCATGTACTCAATGTTCACCACGTATCTGCGTTCCATTTCTCTGCCTCCTCCTTAGCTGTAGCTATACATCCTTTTTAAGATTTCTGCCTTCGTTAACTGGATGTCTTCATCGTTACATCCGTAGCTATTTCCACTCTCGAGTGATATGAGCTGCCTAAGCAGTTCCTCGTGCGGTGCTTCCTCTAACCAGTGAATTTTGTCTTCCTTTGTCATCTTAATAGCCCTCCTTAATCAATCTCGCTCTCAATCATTGCGACAGCCTTGGCGAAGTTCACTCGCCTCGCAAGCTGTCTGTACTTGCCATCTACCGAAACACTTGCCGACCACTTGTCTGCCTTGTCCAGATTTCCAAAGTTCTGAGTGATAACCCCGAGCCCCTTGGACCCTTCGTATGTCTTGCTTCCACCTTTGTCAACGATCAGCTTCATTTGTCCTCCTTATTTTGCCTGCCGATACTCCCTATCGACTCTATCGGGTGAAAAGGAATGCGGCCAGCTAATTGTGTAATAGTCATATTCGCCATCTGATGTAACCCCACACAGGCGCTTGCCACACAGGCCCTGATAAACCCATTCGCCATCGTACTTAGCCCATGTCTCAACGACTCTGTTGGCGTAACCAAATACCGTATTTGACTTTCTGCCACGCTTGTTCTTAACCATCTTGAAACCTCCTGTGTCCTGTAGACCAATTAACTTTCCTTGATGATTCTATTGTAAACTAATATTATTAGTTTGTCAACATCTTTTGCCAACTAATAAAAAATTATTTTTCTTTTGGCAAGGAGCGTGCTATAATCTAATTAGAGCAGCACACCTATTTGAAAGGAGAATTACTATGGCAATCAAAGACAATATCAGAACCTATCGCATCCGTCGAGGCTACGAACAGCAGTATCTTGCCGAGCTCATGGGCAAGAACCCCCGGACTGTCTCTGCATGGGAGTCCGGCCGAGGAACCCCCAAGGCCAAGGACCTCCAAAGACTCTGCGAAGTCCTCAGATGCAGCCTTGCTGATCTCCTTGCGGAAGACCCGGAGCCGTTCTTCCAGCGCACGGTGACCTCGTACACCTCGACGCTCATCCCGGTATACGGACGTGTTGCCGCCGGGACTCCCCTCAGCATGTCCGAGGACATCATTGGCGAAGTCGAGATCCCCGACAGCCTTGCCAAGACGGGCGAGTTCTTCGGCCTGCAGATATCCGGTGACTCGATGCTCCCGGATATACACGATCAGGACATCGTCATCGTCCACAGCCAGAATGACGCAGAGAGCGGCGAAATAGTTATCGCAGCCGTGAACGGAGACGACGCGGTCTGCAAGAAGCTCGTCAAGCTCCCGGAAGGAATCATGCTAATGAGTCTCAATCAGGCATACCCGCCGATGATATACACCGCTGACGCCATCGAGCAGACACCGATAACCATACTCGGGAAGGTCGTTGAGGCCCGCAGGAAATTCTGATGCCGAAAGCAAAAAAGACCTCGGCAGGGACATACCGCTGTCAGGTCGTTGATCACTACGAATATTACTTTGACGAGGCCGGGAAGAAGCACCGCCGGACGCGAATGAAGTCCTTCACCGCTCCAACCAAGCGTGAGGCTGAGTTCATCGCCTCGCAGTATACATCGCTCCGGGACAGAACCCGGCTCGGAGAACTGACTGTGGCCGAAGCCATACACGCATACATCACAGCCAAAAAGAATGTGCTCTCGCCCTCCACTCTGCGAGGCTACGAGATACTGGAGCGGAACGCCTTCAAGACCGTTTCCGCTATCCCTACAAAGAGAATCACACAGAACGACATACAGATGTGGGTGAATGAGTACGCCCGCACCCACTCCCCGAAGACCTGCGCCAACGCGCACGGCCTCCTGGTCTCGGCTCTGGCCATGTACGAGCCGAACCTCATCATAAGAACGAAACTTCCCCAGGCCATAGCGCCTGATCTATATACACCGACAGATGACGATATTAAGAAGCTGATTGACTATGTTAAAGGCACCGAGTTGGAGAAGGCTGTGCTCCTCGCCGCCTTCGGCACGATGCGCCGTGGAGAGATCTTCGGCCTCCAGGACACCGACATCTCCGGCAACATCATCACGATCCGGCGCACCAGAGTGCGAGGCCCGGAAGGAATCGTCGTCCGGGAGACAGCCAAGAACGACACGAGCCTCCGCTCCATCGTCTATCCAGACTTCGTTATTGACCGTCTCAAAGGCCGGAAGGGCTGGCTCGTAGATATGAACCCAGAGGAAGTCTCCCGCCATTTCAGCCGCCTGCTGAAGCGCTGTGGCCTTCCGCACTTCCGTTTCCACGATCTCCGCGCATATTCTGTGTCCATCGCCCACGCCATGGGAGTGCCGGACGCATACATCCAAGAGTGGGGAGGCTGGAAGAACGATCGCATACTGAAGCAGGTCTACAGACGGACAATGGCCGATAAAAAAAGTGAGTACTCAGACATGCTAAATACTCACTTTTCGGAGATTGTCAGCGGAAATGTCAGCGGCAAAATTGACAAATCCAGTAAATAAGCGACCTCCCGGTCGATTCGGTGCGGGTTCAAGTCCCGCCAACTGCATAAAATAAAAACTGCAGCACATGATGTGCTGCAGTTTTTTTGTCCTTATAATTTCCTTACAAGGTCCACCAGCGGGACCATTATCTCATGGGGGATGAATTTTGCGGCTATGCGGTGGACAAAGCAGACCGG
Organism: Lachnospiraceae bacterium; assembly: GCA_024685315.1. GTDB lineage: Bacteria > Bacillota > Clostridia > Lachnospirales > Lachnospiraceae > UBA2912. Next base: position 46,058 of record JAIKVW010000016.1, on the reverse strand, counting down.
CCCGGGGGTCGAGACCCAGAAGTTCATCTTGCTGTCGAAAAGCGCCATCTTCACGACCGACTGCGTTCTGGATGCCAGGAAGTAACCGCTATAGTCCTTGGAAGTCTTCTCCGCCTGCCCGATGAACTCGGTATCCTTTATCCAGTATGGACAGACCGCTGTAACCTTGATCCCGCGCGGGATCAGTTCATAATGGAGCATCTTGGTATAGCTTGTCAGGAAGGCCTTGCTTGCCGAATACACGTTAAGTCTGGGAAGTGGCTGGAATGATGCCGTAGAGGAGATCTCCAGCACCCTGCTGCCCTTCCTGAGGTAGGGATAGCACATCTGAGTGACGTCGACCGCGGCCCTGCAGTTAAGGTCGATCATCATAGCATTGTCATCCGGAGGGATATCCATGCTTTTGCCCATCCTGCCGGTGCCAGCGGCGCAGATAAGGTAAGTTATCACGGGCTTATTTGTATGCAGGGCGTCTTTAAGAATGCTGAGCTCTTCTCTTTTGGTCAGGTCTATAGGAAGAATGCGCGAGGGCTTTTTCAAGGTCTCAGCAAAAGCTTCCATTTTCTCCCTGCGTCTTGCGATGAGCCAGAATTCATCGATGTTAGGCTCATTATCAAGCTGTCTTGCAAATTCACAGCCGAGTCCGCTTGATGCGCCGGTGATTACAGCTGCATTCATTTCAGTCCTCCTATTAGTTTTATTCAAGGGACAATCTGAAATTCACAAAAAGCCGCTTGTCAGGAACACACTGTTCCCGCCACGCGGCTTATTAATTCTCTGAATATATATTACAGAGCCTTCTTTGCGGTCTCGCAGATCTCCGTGAATGCGGTGGGATCGCTGATAGCGAGCTCGGAGAGCATCTTCCTGTTGATCTCAACATTTGACTTCTTGAGTCCGTCGATAAGCTTGCTGTAGGATAAGCCGTTCATCCTTGCGCCTGCGTTGATGCGGGCGATCCAGAGCTGTCTGAACTGACGCTTCTTCTCTTTACGGCCTGCGTAGGAGCTTGTAAGAGCTCTCATAACGGACTGCTTAGCTACTCTGTACTGTTTTGACCTTGCTCCCTTGTAACCCTTGGCGAGCTTTAAAACAGCATTATGTTTTCTCTTGGCGTTTAAGCCACCTTTAATTCTTGCCATTTCCTCGTTCCTCCGTTTCTGTTTCAGCAGGCATTAAAGATACGGAAGTATCTTCTTCATAACCTTTGCATTGGTCTGGTCTGTGATGGTTGCTTTCCTGAGGTTCCTCTTCCTCTTCGCTGACTTCTTGGTAAGGATATGGCTCTTGTAAGCCTTCATCCTCTTAAGCTGACCTGTGCCTGTTTTAGTGAAACGTTTAGCTGCTGCTCTTTTAGTCTTTAACTTTGGCATGTCCGTGCCTCCCTTCGTATGTTTGAAATAATAACGATGTATCAGCCGCGCTTCTGGCTGAGGAACATGACCATGCTCCTGCCTTCCATCTTGGCCGGTTTGTCAACTACTGCGACCTCTGACAATGACTGTGCAAACTGCTCAAGAATATCTTTGCCAACCGAAGTATGGGCAAGCTCGCGTCCTCTGAATCTAACGGAGACCTTGACCTTGTTGCCGTCAGCAAGGAATTTCTTTGCCTGGTTAGCCTTGATATTAAGATCATTGGTATCGATGTTAGGTGAGAACCTGATCTCCTTCACCTCAATGATCTTCTGCTTCTTGCGGGCTTCCTTCTCTCTGCGGATCTGCTCGTACTTGTACTTGCCGTAATCGATGATCTTGCATACCGGAGGATTTGCACCCGGAGCGATCTTCACAAGGTCCAGGTCGGCCTCTCTGGCAAGGTTAAGAGCTTCTCTTGCAGACATGATACCAAGCTGCTCCCCATCTTCCCCGATCACTCTGACCTCATGGTCCCTGATCTGTTCGTTAATCATTAAGTCGCTGATAATTGACACCTCCTGTCGTCTTTAAAATTAATAAAAAATAATGGCGGGCAGAATATATGCTCACCATCTAAGAATCGCGCAGAAATAACGCGTTTTCTCAAATATGAACCCGAGTCATCAATGGATGCTGAGGTGAGAGCAATACTCTGCTTTGTTGTCCGCTGCCTTTGCAGCTCATTTAATTTACCACTTGACGATCCCTTTGTCAAGCAGATTTAAAGGGAAATCCCTGAAAACATGCAAAACGCCTCCGGACCGTTTTATTTGAAAAAATCCGTTCCGGAGGCGCCGTGCCGGCAATGCGCTGCCGGTCATTCAAAGCTGTCAGGTAATCGATGCCTCATAGATAGCTGCGATCGAATTGCCGAGCGCTTCGTTGAACTCTTCATCGCTCTGCTGAGCCTTGAGCGGGTTAAGCAGCGCCCTTGAGAAGCTTGCGATGAGTCCGGTATTCTGAATGAGAAGCTCGTCAGCGTACTCTGTGGAATATCCTCCGGAGAGAGCCACGACGCGGACGACCCTGGGGTCAGCCATTATTCCCTGATAGAGATTAGCCTTGGTAGGAATGGTAACCTTGAACATAAGAAGCGTATCCTCAGGAACAGCTGCAAGATGCTTCTCGATCTCTGCGAGCAGCATGTCCTCGGCTTCTGCTTTGTCAGGGATATTGATATCAACTTCAGGCTCAAGGATAGGAACAAGTCCTGCTGCCGCGATCCTGAGGCCGATCTCGAACTGCTGGTCAACGATCCTGCGGATACCCTCAGGGTCAGCTGCCTTAATTACAGAACGCATCTTGGTCCCGAAAATATGACGTTCGATTGCAAGAGCAAGCACTTCGTCAAGGTCAGGTATCGGTTTCATGACCTGCACGCCGTTCTCAAGATCAGCAAGGCCCTTGTCGACCTTAAGTATCGGAACGATGCCTTTGTTCTCCCAGAGATAATCAGCAGTAAGCTTACCCTCTACCATGCTCTCCATAGTCCTCTGGAAAAGGATCGCTGCAAGAATGTGCTCGCTGGTGAATGCAGGACTGGTGATTACACGTGTACGCATCTGATGGATGAGATCAAACATCTCAGTATCATTAGAATAGGCGCTCTCATCGATTCCGTATCCCTTAAGCGCCTTAGGGGTGCTTCCGCCGCTCTGGTCGAGAGCCGCGATAAACCCTTTGCCGTTCTTCATACGATCAAGCTGCTGCTGGTTCATAGATAATCTCCTCTTTATTTATTGCAATAATTAAGCAAGTGCTGCGGTGATGATCGCCATACGGTAAACTTCTTCACCATTGCATCCGCGGGAAAGATCATTGATCGGAGCGTTAAGTCCGAGAAGGATCGGGCCGTATGCTGCAAAGTTTCCGAGCCTCTGGGCGATCTTGTAGCCAATGTTTCCTGCATTGATGTCAGGGAAGATAAATACGTTTGCGTGTCCTGCTACAGGGCTGTCCTTAGCCTTGGTCCTAGCGACTGTAGGGGAAACAGCTGCGTCGAACTGAAGCTCTCCGTCGATAGGAAGGTTAGGATATTTCTCCTTAGCCATAGCGGCAGCCTTGTGCATCTTATCAACGTCTTCACCTGAGCCTGAGCCGAGTGTAGAATAGCTGAGGAAAGCTACCTTGGGATCGATGCCGAAGATCTTGCCGCATTCAGCAGTCTCACCTGCGATCTCTACGAGTTCTTCTGCGGTAGGCTTAATGCAGATAGCACAGTCGCCCATTGCGAGGACTTCATTGTCACCGGATGCAGAAGGACGCACCAGTATGAAGCAGGAAGAAACAATGCTGTTGCCAGGCTTGGTCTTAACGACCTGGAGAGCCGGGCGGACGGTATCTGCTGTTGAATATGTAGCGCCTCCGAGAAGTGCGTCAGCGACTCCCATCTTAACCAGCATGGTTCCGAAATAGTTGCTTCTTGATACGGTCTTTAAGCTTTCTTCTTTGGTGATCCCTTTGCTCTTCCTGAGTTCGCAGAAGAGATCTACCATCTCGTCCATCCTGTCATAGTTAGCGGGATCGATGATCTCTGCGCCGCGGATATTGTATCCGGAATTCTCTGCTGCAGCAAGGACTTCCTCTTCGTTTCCGATAAGGATGGGGGTAAGGAAATTTCCGGCAAGCAGCCTTGAAGCGGCCTCAAGTATCCTCTCATCAGTTCCTTCTGTAAAAACGATCTTCTTCGGGTCTGCCTTGAGCTTGGCGATCATAGCCCCGAATCCCTGCAGATTATCTGCCATTGTTCAGTTCCTCCTTGAATTATAATACCTTGAATGTATCTGACTAAATACAAATACAACATCAATTCTAATTTAACACTTTTTCCGGAAATGTGAATAGCAATTCACGACTTTTCGCTTCAATCCGGCAATTTTAATCCGCGAAGAAAATCTACCGTCTCTGAGAGCCCCATGCCGTGCGAGGCTTTTACAAGGACGGTGTCGCCTTTCTTTAATAATCCGGGAAGCGCTTCTGAGAGGGAAGCCTTATCAGGGAAATAATATACCTCTGCTCCCTGGCTGCATGTTTCTGAATGAGCCCTGGCCCCTTCATACATATGCCTTGCAAGATCACCTACAAAGATCAGCACCTCGCAGCCGCTCTTTGCGGCATATGCTCCGGTCTCTTCATGAAGCCGGACCTCGTACTCACCCAGTTCAAACATATCGCCGAGCACCGCGGCCCGCCTTCCCGGAACTCCGGAAAGCATATCGAGCGCAGCCCGAACCGCCGAGGGACTCGCATTGTAACAGTCATCGTCAATGACAAGGCTGCCGGTCTTAATAAGGTTATTGCGGCCGGCTATGGTCCTTGCCTCCTCAATGCCCTTCCTGATTTCTTCATCCGTGAGCCCGAACCACGATCCCACTGCTGCAGCCGCAGCTGCATTGATCTGCATCTGGATCCCGGGTATATTAACCTGCACCGGGATTTCCCTGCCGCCGATATGTATCAGTGAAGTGCTCCCGAGAAGCCCTCTGTCCTGCACATTTCCAGCCCAGACATCGTCCGCTTCTCTCAGCCCGAAGCTGACGGGTTTCCTCCCCTTTACCTCCTTCACTGTCTGAAGTTTATCATCATCACCGTTCAGAAAAGCCATACCGTCTTCGCTCAGGTATTCAAAGATGCCTGTCTTTTCCCGCAGAACACCGTCGCGGTCGCCAAGCTTCTCAAGATGGCACTCGCCTATGTTGGTTATCACTGCGGCATCTGGAGCGGCGACGCGGCTCAGCATATGCATCTCGCCAACATCATCTATCCCCATCTCAAGCACCGCGAGCTCTGCATCTTCAGGTATACGCAGCACAGTAAGCGGAAGACCTATCTCGTTGTTATAATTGCCTTCGGTCTTATGTGTCCTGAAGCGCTGAGACAGCACTGATGCGATTATCTCCTTTGTACTTGTCTTTCCGACGCTTCCGGTAATGCCTACGACCTTGATCCCAAGCTGCCTGCGGTAGAACGCTGCGATATCCCTGAGCGCCTCAAAGCTGTCCCTCACTAAGATCACCGGGCCCTCAGGGGAAATGCCTTCAGGAATGTGCTGGGCGACTACGGCAAGCGCACCTTTTTCGAAGGCTGAAGCTATGTAGTTATGACCGTCAGAATTCTCTCCCTTTGCAGCAATAAACACATATCCGGGAAGGACCTGCCGCGAATCAGTCACAAAACCAAGTGCTTCACGGGCCGGAGCGGTTACTTCCCCGTTCACGGTACCTTTGCAGATTCCTGCAATAGCAGGTATGGTAAGATTCTTCATTTATTTCCTCCGGACCTGTCAGAAAATGTATCCGTCCATCCTTCTCATAGCTATCGTTATAAGCAGCTGGCAGAGTTCTTCGAAATCTATCCCCATGGCTTTCGCTTCCTGCGGGAGGAGAGACACCGGGGTCATTCCGGGAAGCGTGTTCGCTTCAAGACAGTAGAAATTTCCTTCCGGATCCATGATAAAGTCAAATCTGACGTAATCCCGGAGGCGGAGCACCTTGAAGGCCTCCTCGGCGATCTTCTGCACCTTCTCAGTAAGCTCCAGAGAGAGCTCGGCCGGGCAGGTCTCTACGGTCGCACCGGGCTGATATTTATTCTTGTAGTCGTAGAATCCCTCTTTGGGGGCTATCTCAATGACCGGGAGTGCCTTCCCGTCGATCACGCCGACGGAAAACTCGCGCCCTGCAATGAACTCTTCTATGATAACTTCATCGTCGTATTTAAACGCGTTATCAAGGGCGGGCTTGTACTCCTCGATGCTGCGCGCGATGGAAACACCTACGCTTGAACCTCCGCAGCAGGCCTTAACTATGCATGGCAGCGGGAAATCTGAAGGTATTCCCTCGCCCTTGTGGACCCTGACGCCTTTCGGGCAGGGTATACCGGACGAACGGAACAGATCCTTCGTAAGCCCTTTATCCATGCATAAAGCGGAGCTCTTGTAGTCAGCCCCTGTATAATTGATCCCGTTGAGGTCAAAACACGCCTGCACCTTGCCGTTCTCTCCGTTCTCGCCGTGGAGAGCAATGAACACAAGGTCTGCCTCCCTGCAGATATCGATGACATGAGGTCCGAAAAAGCTGTCCTTCCAATCAGGCCTTAAGGCCTTAACAGCCTCGATATCGGGATTATTCGCCTTGATATACTCTATGCTTTCGGCCCAGTCCTTATCCTTGTCAAATACGGTCTCCCAGTCATCCCCGGGATATCCGAAAAACACGTCCAGAAGTATGCATTCATATCCCTTTGAACGGAGCGCCCTGTATATTCCCATACCCGAGACAAGGGATACGTCACGTTCTGTGCTGGTGCCGCCTGCGGCTACTACTATCCTCATTTATAAACACCTCGCTTAAAGCTGAAAAAATTGATCACACTAACTTTTTTATTATACTAAAGGGAGCTTATATGGTCAAAGGGAAAATATTGTTTTATAATAGATGAAATATATTTCAGGAAATGCTTTTAAGATCAGGAGAGAGGGGATATGGGAATGCTTTATTTTGAATCGGACTACATGGAAGGCGCGCACCCGGAAGTAATGAAGGCGCTTGCAGAGACTAATATGATCTCTACCACCGGCTACGGGCAGGATGAATACTCACAAAAGGCAGCTCTGGAGATACTTGAAGAATGCGGCTGCCCAGAAGGTGAAGTTTATTTCCTTACCGGCGGGACCCAGACAAACAAAGTCATCATCGATTCCCTGCTCCGCTCTTACGAAGGAGTTATCGCTGCAAGCTCAGGGCATGTGTCCGTCCACGAAGCCGGGGCCATCGAAGCCGGCGGCCACAAGGTCCTTGAACTAAAAGGGCACGAGGGAAAGCTTTCCGCTGAGGATATCGGCAGATGCCTTTCGGATTACACTAAGGATGAAAACCGCGATCACATGGTCATGCCAGGGATGGTATATATATCACAGCCTACAGAGTACGGCACCCTCTACTCCCTCGAAGAGCTTACTTCTATCAGTACCCTCTGCAAGGAGGCAGGTGTATATCTCTATGTTGACGGGGCCAGGCTTGCCTATGCTCTCGCCGCTCCTGAAAATGACGTCAGGCTCAGCGATCTTGCCAGGCTCAGCGATGTCTTTTACATAGGCGGGACCAAATGCGGGCTCCTCTTCGGAGAGGCCGTCGTGTTCCCGAAAAAAGGCCTGATCCCGCACTTTTTCAGCATCTGCAAGCAGCACGGCGCGGTCCTTGCGAAAGGAAGGCTCCTCGGGATCCAGTTCGGCGTACTCTTCAAGGACGGGCTCTACAGCCGTATAGGCATTCCGGCAATAAAAAATGCCGCAAGGATAAAAGGATGCCTTCTATCCTGCGGCTTTGAAATGCCTTTTGACTCCCCGACCAACCAGATCCTTTTTGTCGCAGGAAACGATTTCCTGCAGAGGATCTCTTCAAAAGCTGCATACAGCTTCATGGAGCTCTGGGATGATACTCATCAGCTTGTAAGGTTCGCCACCAGCTGGGCGACTTCCGACGAAGACACCGGCGCGCTCCTTGAGCTGATCAGGGAATGCCTGTATGCTCAGGCGATCGCTAAGACCTTGTAGTCCTTGTCTTCTACGGCTTTTTTAAGCGTTTCGTCTGCAATATCAGCTGAGAGCGTAACTACCGCGGTACCCTTCTCGTGGGATACTGCTGCTTCATTAACTCCATCGAGAGCTTCAAGAGCTTTCTTTACGGCTGCCTCGCAGTGAGGGCACATCATGCCTTCGATAGTAAGAGTTTTTGTCATTTCATTAACCTCCGTATGTTTGTCTGCATCTGCAGAATTATTAAAGAAATCATCGGGAAGCTCAGCGGCATCGCTGAGCTTTTTGTCACGTGAGGAGTCGCGTACGTTCAGCAGGTTGAGCCTGAGGGCGTTGAGGCAGACCGTCACCGAGGAAAAGCTCATCGCTATTGCCCCTACGACCGGCTTCAGTTCAAAGTTGAGCCCGAAGAGCTTCTGGTAGAGCCCTATCGCTAGCGGGATGCAGATCAAATTATAGAAAAAGGCCCAGAACAGGTTCTCGTGGATATTCTTTATTACCGCGCGGCTTAAGCGTATTGCTGCCGGAACGTCATCAAGCCGGCTCTTTACAAGCACTACGTCCGCAGCGTCTACCGCGACGTCAGTGCCGGCTCCGATCGCGATCCCGGTATCTGCCCTGGTAAGCGCGGGGGCATCGTTGATACCGTCCCCTACCATAGCGACTTTTCCGCTCTCCTGAAGCTTCCTTACGACCGCTTCCTTTCCGTCCGGACGGACGCCTGCAATTATCAGATCCACTCCTGCGGCTTTACCCACAGCATTCGCGGTCCTTTCATTGTCGCCGGTCAGCATGACCACCTTTATGCCCATACCGCGGAGCTGCTTTATTGCCGAAGGACTTTCTTCCTTCATCTGATCCGCAACAGCAATAATACCGAGAAATCGTCCGCCCTTGCTGAAAAAGAGCGGGGTCTTGCCCTGTGAGGCAAGCTCATTGGATTTTTCAGCCATTTCGGAAGGCACAGGGACTTTTCCGGATATGAACTCCCCGCTGCCTGCAAAGAGTATATGCTCTCCTGCTTTTCCGGTAAGTCCGTTGCCGGGAAGCGCCTGAAAGTCAGTGACCGGATAAGGTACCATTCCTGAGCTTTCACCATATGCTGTCACTGCCTTCGCAAGCGGGTGCTCGCTTCTGGACTCCAGAGAATATGCCGCAGAGAGCAGTTCTTCCTCGCTGACTCCGGGAGAAACTATGACGTCCGTGACCTCCGGTTCGCCTTTAGTGATCGTCCCGGTCTTGTCAAGCACTGCTATAGCCGTCTTTCCGCAGGCCTCGAGCGACGCAGCGGTCTTGAAAAGAATGCCGTTCTTCGCACCGACGCCGTTCCCGACCATTATCGCGACCGGGGTCGCAAGTCCCAGCGCGCAGGGGCAGCTGATCACGAGAACCGATATCGCCCTTGTAAAGGCAAATGTGAATGTCTGTCCGGCCAGAAGCCAGCCTATGCATGCTGCCGCGGCAATAACGATTACTGCAGGCACAAATACAGATGATACTTTATCCGCGATCCTGGCGATCGGCGCCTTTGTGGAGGCTGCGTCGGAGACCATCCTGATTATCTGGGAAAGAGTGGTGTCCTCACCTACCCTGGTGGCCCTCGCCCTTATAAAGCCGGACTGGTTCACGGTCGCCGCGGATACCTGGTCTCCTTCGGCCTTATCGACCGGGATCGACTCTCCCGTGAGAGAAGACTCATTTACGGCGGTAAGGCCCTCTATGATCACTCCGTCAACAGGAATATTCTCCCCGGGGCGCACTACAAATATATCGCCCTGGACTACTTCATCTATGGCTACTTCAGTCTCGATCCCGTTCCGCTCGATCACAGCGGTCTTAGGCGCAAGCTTCATCAGGCTCTTAAGCGCGTCTGTGGTCCTGCCCTTGGAATAGGACTCGAGGGTCTTTCCTATAGTAATCAGCGTAGGGATCATTGCGGCGGATTCAAACCACAGGTGATCCATTGCCATCGTATCTACCGTCTGGGTGTCGCCGTTTCCCATAGCGTAGGCCATTATAAAAAGCGCCGCGAGGCTGTATCCAAATGACGCCGCTGAGCTCATCGCTACCAGAGTATCCATATTCGTGCTCTTATGCAGGACCGCGCCGAAGCCCTTGATAAAGAAGTTCCTGTTGATAAAAAGCACGATCAGCGATAGCAGCATTTCAAGGATCCCGAGGCAGACGTGATTATGGAATATCATCGGCACAGAGAAGCCCCACATCATGTGCCCCATTGAAAAATACATGAGTATCAGGAGCACGATTACCGATGAGATGAGACGCCTTACCATCTTCGGGGTCTCAGTGTCCCTCAGCGCTTCCTCCTGCTCTGCAAGGCTTGCGGAAGAGCTTTTCTTAACTGCTCCGCCCATGGGCTCGGCCCCGTAACCGGCGTTTTCAACTGCCTTTATAATATCCTCGCTTGAAGCGTTCCCCTCGACCGCCATTGAATTGGTGAGAAGGCTTACATTACAGGAGGTTACCCCGGGAACGCCGGATACCGCCTTTTCTACATGAGCCTGGCAGGCCGCGCAGCTCATGCCTGTAACTTTATATTTATCCATGGCTTCTCCCTCTGCTACTTCATAAGCTTCTGGGTAAGCTTTACAAGCTCCTCGATCGTCTCGTCATTACCGCTGCGGATATCGTCTGCGACGCAGTTCCTGATATGCGAGGCAAGAAGCTCCCTGCTGAAGCTGTTAAGCGCGCAGCTTGCGGCAGATACCTGCACTAGGATGTCCGGGCAGTAAGCATTATTCTCCACCATTTTCTGTATCCCGCGGATCTGCCCCTCTATACGGTTCAGACGGTTCAGGAGTTTCCTGACCTGCTCCTCCGACCGGTCGGTCTTTTCGTGTATTCCATGGCAGCAGCTGCCGGTACATTCCTCTTCGGCAGGAACTGTTTCATTTAATATCTCTATATCAGACATGGTCATTATCCTTTCTCTGGTGTATCTGTATGTAATGATATACCCCCTGGGGGTATATGTCAAGCATTTATGTAAATACCTTCCAGGGGTATTTTGAAAATTTATATTTATAGACAAAATCTGCGGTTGATGCAATAATATTAGATACTATAGACTAATGATCCATGGAGGAAAATCATGAGCTCATCAGAAAACGCAAAATTGATCATCGATATTAAAGATTACGGCGCAATAACGGTCGAACTTGACGCAGAGGCAGCTCCTATCACCGTTGCCAACTTCCTTAAGCTGACCGATCAGGGATTTTACGACGGACTTACATTTCACCGCATTATCAGCGGATTCATGATCCAGGGAGGCGACCCTCTCGGAAACGGCATGGGCGGATCGGACGAGAACATCAAGGGCGAATTCGCCGCAAACGGCGTCAGAAACCCCATCTCCCATAAACGCGGGGTTATCTCAATGGCCCGCGCAATGGATCCTAACAGCGCTAGCTCCCAGTTCTTTATCATGCACGAGAACGCGCCTTACCTCGATGGTCAGTATGCCGCATTCGGATATGTTACGAGCGGCATCGAAGTAGTCGACAAGATCTGCGAAAATGTTCCCGTGATCGACAGGAACGGCACAGTTCTTAAAAATGACCAGCCTGTTATAGAAAGCATTAAAAGAGTGCAGGAAAACTGATATGACTCTTCCAAACGACCCCTTATGGGACTTAAAGCTTAAGATACGCACCGGAGGGCGTGATTACTCCTTACTTGACGGGGATAATTACGGTTATGATCCTACGCCCTACTCTGCCCTTAAATACCTTAAAAGATCAGGTCTTATAGAGTCCCGCGACAAGGTCGTTGACTTCGGCTGCGGCAAGGGAAGGGTCGATTTCTTCCTTAACCGCGAGATTGGTTGCTCATGCGTCGGGGTGGACTTTGACAGCGCCCGGATCTCCGAGTGCATGGCTAACCTGAAAAGCTACGACCCGGGAAAGAGCGGCTCTTACCGGGTCAGTTTCGTTTGCTGCAAAGCAGAGAAATATCAGATTACTGATGAAAACTGCTTCTATTTTTTCAATCCTTTTTCTCCGGAGATCTTCAAAAAAGTGCTTCTGAACCTTCACCGTTCTAAGCTTGAAAATCCCCGCAGCATGAAGGTGATCTTCTACTATCCTGCAGGGGATTATATACCCTACATTTTCCAGGAGGAGCTTCTCTCCCCGCTGGCCATGGTCAAATGCAGGAATATCTTCCTGAAGGCACGGGAAATGAGCGAGATATACGCTTTTACCGTCCTTTAAAGGAACTCTGCCACTATCACGTTGCTGACATCAATGCCGTCCTCTGTAAGCATCAGCCTTGATCCGTCAGCGCTCTTCTTAAGATGCCCCGTGGCTGTGTATTTCTCAATTACATCACCGTAAACATCCTCAAGGCTGCGTCCAAATTCATTTATGAAGGCTTTGCAGTCTACGCCTTCCGTCATCCGGAGTCCAAGGAATACGGTCTCTGCCATGCTCACCCGCTCATCTAAAGGCTCATCTTCAGATAACGCAAAATCCTTCATGTACTGGTTTACACTTCTTGTATTTGTAAACCTTCTGTTCCCGATGAGGCTTGCTGCTCCCGGGCCGAATCCCAGATAATCATTCCTTACCCAGTAGGAGATATTGTGCCGGCATTCATATCCGGGCTTTGCGTAGTTAGAGATCTCGTAGCGCGAGTAACCGTACTCCGAAAGGATCTCTTTTGTCATACGGTACATCTCACGCTCTTCATCTTCGGAAGGCAGCTCCGGCATCCCTTCCGGCAGGCTCCCTTCTCCGTAAATACTCCAGAATGGGGTGCCTTCCTCGATGATAAGGCTGTAGCAGCTCAGGTGTTCCGGGGAAAGCCGGGCAGCCTTCCGCAGCGTTATCCCAAAGGATTCCGCAGTCTGTCCCGGAAGGGCAGACATGAGGTCGATGTTGATATTCGTAAATCCCGCATTCCTTGCGGCATCGTAGCTTTCAAGGAACTGCTCTGCATTATGTATGCGCCCGAGCCTCTCAAGTTCCTCGTTATTCATGGACTGAAGCCCGAAGCTCAGGCGGTTGATGCCGGCATTTTTCATTGCGGAGAGCTTCCCGATATCAGCAGTGCCCGGATTCACTTCCATGCTGATCTCAGCATCTTCGGCGACCTCAAAATTCCGGTAAATGCAGTCCATCAGTCCTGAGATCTCTTTCTCAGACATAAGAGACGGCGTACCGCCTCCGATAAAAATCGTGACGGCACGCCGGGAATCTCCTCTCCTCCCGTAACGCTCCGACTGCATGGCAATCTCCTCCTCAAGGCGCTTTATGTAAGCGGCCCTGAAGCTGTCATCCGCGGGAGCTGATAGGAAGTCGCAGTATCTGCACTTCCTGACGCAGAAAGGGTAATGCAGATATAATCCGATATTATTCATAATTATTCATCGTCCAGCTTAAGAACGCTCATAAAGGCCTTCTGAGGTATCTCCACGCTTCCGACCTGGCGCATCCTCTTCTTGCCTTCCTTCTGCTTCTCAAGCAGTTTCTTCTTTCTGGTTATGTCGCCGCCGTAGCACTTAGCAAGCACGTCCTTCCTGAGCGCTTTTACGGTCTCTCGCGCGATTATCCTGCCTCCGACCGCAGCCTGTATCGGGATGTCGAAAAGCTGCCTCGGGATCTCCTCCTGTAGCTTCTCGCACATTTTCCTTCCCCTGGTGTAAGCAGAATCCTCAAACACTATAAATGACAGTGCGTCTATCGTCTCATGGTTCACCAGGATATCCAGCTTAACAAGCTTGGAGCGCTCATAGCCTTCGAATTCATAGTCGAATGAGGCATAGCCTTTTGACCTTGATTTAAGTGCGTCAAAGAAATCGTAGATTATCTCTCCGAGCGGCAGGGTGTATTTAAGGATCGCCCTGGTGGTCTCGATGTAGTCCATCCCGTGGAATACGCCCCTTCTCTCCTGGCAGAGGTCCATGATAGTCCCGATATAATCGGTAGTCACCATGATCTCTGCTTTGACCACGGGTTCTTCCATGAATTCGATCTCTGAAGGATCCGGCAGGTTCGAAGGATTGGAGATATCGATCACCTCACCGTTAGTCTTGTGGATCCTGTAAACTACCGAGGGAGCCGTGGTCACGAGGTCAAGCGCATACTCTCTCTCAAGCCTCTCCTGAATGATCTCGAGGTGCAGAAGCCCAAGGAATCCGCAGCGGAATCCGAATCCAAGCGCCTGGCTCGTCTCGGGCTCGTAGAAAAGCGAAGCATCGTTAAGCTGCAGTTTCTCGAGCGCATCGCGGAGATCAGGGTATTTTGCACCGTCTGCAGGATACATTCCGCAGTAAACCATCGGATTGACTTTCCTGTACCCGGGAAGCGCCTCAGCGCACGGCGAAGCAGCCTCCGTGATGGTATCGCCCACCCTGGTGTCCTTAAGGCTCTTTATGCTCGCGGTCATGTAGCCGACCATACCCGCGCTGAGCTCATCGCAGGGGATGAACTGTCCCGGGCCGAAGTATCCGACCTCAACGGTCTCAAATACCGCGCCGGTAGCCATCATGCGCACTTTCGTGCCCTTGCCTATCTTTCCGTCAAACACACGGAAAAATACTATGACTCCCCTGTAGGCGTCATAGACCGAATCGAATATCAGCGCCTTAAGCGGCGCTTCCGGATCTCCTTCGGGAGGCCTCACATCTGTAATGATCCGCTCAAGCACTTCTTCGATATTGATACCGTTTTTAGCAGATATCTGCGGAGCGTCCAGAGCTTCGATCCCGATAACGTCCTCGATCTCATTAGCCACGCGCTCAGGATCCGCGCTGGGCAGATCGATCTTGTTGATGACCGGAACGATATCAAGGTCATGATCGATAGCCAGGTAGACATTAGCAAGAGTCTGCGCCTCAACGCCCTGCGCAGCGTCGACCACTAGGATCGCGCCTTCGCACGCCGCAAGGCTCCTTGATACCTCATAGTTAAAGTCAACGTGCCCCGGGGTATCTATCAGATTGTAGAAATATTCCTCTCCGTTTTCCGCCTTATATATAATGCGGACCGCCTGGGATTTTATCGTGATCCCGCGCTCGCGTTCCAGGTCCATGTTGTCAAGTACCTGATCCTGCATCTCACGGCTCGTCAAAAGCCCGGTCTTCTCAATGATCCGGTCCGCAAGCGTGGATTTCCCGTGGTCTATATGGGCAATTATGCAGAAATACCTGACGTGCTGCTGATCAATATTCAAAATGTTTTCCTCCGGCATCGTATACGTTTCCATTTATAGCATCGCCGAGCCATTCCGACATTGATATGCCGGTCCCGGTGTGCTTTGAATAAAAGCGGGGATGCCTTACCGCAGTATGAACTGTTCCCCCGAGATTTTGTCTGTAGTTCTTGAAATTATACACCATAATCCCAAATTTGTCTGTTATTCCCTTTAATTCAAAAAGCATTCGCTTCATTTCGCGGCAGTACCTGTTCCTGATCCTCGGATTTGTACTGAAGGAATCGTTGAGGATATCGTTATAGTACTCGCTCAGCAGGAAATCCCTTGGGGAACCTGCATAGAGATAGCGTATGTCATCACCGAACTGGCTGTAAACATTCCGGTACCAGTCCACGGTAATATTGTCGCTCAGGATAGGCTTCCAGATATGCTCCGGGCTCTTCCATACATTCCTGGCGGTATCCCTCCACCCGCTGAAAAGAAGCTGAGCGCTGTCTGAAAAGAGTGTGATGTCCCCGCAGCCCGGATAATGATCCCTGATGATCTCCGGGGCAAGGGCCGGAACCGCAAATCCCCCTGCGCTGTCACCGGCTATAAGGAGCTTTTCGGCGGACGGAAAGATTATTTTTATTGTTCGCATCGCGGAAAGGAAATTATGGTATCCGTGAAAGTGAAGCACCTGCCTTCTTCCTGCTTCGTCTTTATATCTAAATTCAGAATTCCCGACGTGAAAATCACCGGTAGAATAAGTTATGACCGCCATATTCCATTCTTTTACGGGATTCGCTGGCTCAAGGATCTGTGTTATCCCGGTGTGGATGTTCATCAGCTGGGAGAACGGGCGCAGGTTATTCCAGTAGAAATTCGGGAGCTTCGCGGCCACCTTACCTCCGGAAACAGGCCGCGCGGCAGTGTAACCGTTCCAGGCCACTCCTCCGCCTGATAGGAAGATACAGAGATTCGGCTCCGTTCCCTTCTTGATGTAAAAATGATATTCGGAACCGTCCCCGGAGATCCCTTCAGGCAGGGGGACACTGTACCAGACTTTTGCCTCGGGATACCCCATTAAAAGAGGGGCCTCGTGCTTTTTCATGGTCCTGTCCGCAAAGCTTTCCAGTATTTCTCCTACTTTTATCGATACTTCAGTATGTTTTTCCTTATCAGGTACTGGCAGCATAAAAACTCCTGTAAATAATCAGAATATCTTTAGGTGTTAAAGAATTTTGAAGTAGAATCCCTGAATTCCCTGGTCCTGAAGATCAGCCCGTAGGAAAGCAGGACCAGCAAAAAAGCAATGCTTACGATAGCCGGGATCCTAAAATGGTTCATCCCGTTCAGTATAAATATGACCTGGAGGAACGAGAGTCCGGCGTTAAATATTATATAAAGCATATACTCTCCTGCCCTGAGATGAAGGCCTGCAGAGATTGAAAGCGTGACTATGCCGAGTCCCGCGAAAAGGGCAGGAATCACCCAGGTCAGAGACCAGCCGTAAAAACCGGTCGTAACATCTGCGATAAACACGACAACAATCGCCGCATATGTCTGAAAGTTCAGCATTTTCAGGATATTGCTTCTTACATAAAGGATCAGGGCGATATCGATTATCGCGCAGAAGCCGTACAGCATCGCGACCGGGACCCATACCGCTTTCCTGGAGGTAAAGATATATACCAGAGCCATGCTGATCTCATAACATATAAACAGGAACATGGAGAGCTTCCATAGGGATATCCTGGTGATCTGCGAACGGGGAATCACCGGAAATGCGGGATCCTCGGGGGTGCCGGAAAGACGTCCTTCGCAGAGCGGGCAGCAGGCCTTATTCCCCCTGACCGATATCTTGCATTTCTGACATGTCTGCATTATCTTTCTCCTCCGCATCGTAATCATTTCCGGCTATTTCAGCCTGAATGCCCATTTTCGCAAGGTTCCTGAAGAAATTCAGGGCAAGCATATGCTTTCTAAACGGGCTGGTGATCCCGAATACCATCTTGTCTTCAAATGTCGAGATGCACACAAACACGGTCTTGCAGGCCATAAACGCGGCAAATTTCGAGATATGGCAGCCTATTTCATCGGGCATGTCTATCTTCCCCAGATTTGATATGGACGAGGTTATGCCCCTGCCCCTCATATAGCTCATCCTCCATACCCCGATATCCTTAAGGAACAGAGGACAGAGCCTGATAAGGAGATTATTCTCAAGGGAAGTGTAATCGCTCATCTCGTAGAGGACCCTCTCCTCCTTAAGGTTCTCGTCAAACACCCTGCTCACAGTATCGATAATGCTGCGAAAGCTCCCGTCATACATCTGCGGATCGTATTTTATCAGCATTACAGCGTAAAAGTTGCGCACCGTGGGCGAATCAAAGAACTGCCTGAGATTTACAGGTACACTGAAAACTATTTTTTTCTTACGCTCTTTAAGATCCATCTCACGGATCACGGATTCTATAAATAATGATACGGACAGTATTCCTATGGTGGTTCCGTAATTGTGGGCTATTTCAAGCATTCCGGCCACAGGGACCGTGCCCTCTATAAGGTGAAGTTCAAGGTTCTCGTCTTTTATTCCCCGCAGCTGGTATGCAGAGGTAGCAAAGATCTTCTTCACCCATTTGACCGGGTTCTGTACCGTTCTCAGCTTTTTCTCATATTGTTTGAAAGCGTCCCGTTCCTTGTCAGAGGCGGAAGAGGTATCGTCCACATATTTCTCGCGCTCCAGGCCGTATTTCAAAACAATATATTCGGTCAAAAGGTGCTTGAGGAATGTGAAGCCTCCGGTCCCGTCGGATAGCACATGGAACATCTCGAGATTGATCCTTCTTTGGAAATACGAGACTCTGAAAAGGTGGCTCTTGTGACCGGGAATATAGATCGCGCTTAGCGCAGGCCTGTTCTCAGGCTCGACCAGCGGCCTCTCGTGCAGCCTGTCTAGGTAATACCAGAATACCCCCCTGCGCAGGCAGCAGTCCATATAGGGGAATTCTTCCATCACAGAATCAAGGGCATCCTGAAGCACATCAGGATCCACATTTTCCTTAAGTTCACAGGCTATACGGAACACCCTTGTATCTGCTCCGACCGCCGTCGAAGGTATGATTTTTGCGGCATTATCCAGCCGGTACCAATTTTCTGTATATGACATAATTCTTTTTAATTATCCTTGACAAATTATTCTATCTAAACTAAAATACTTTCGTATGCGCACATTAAACGTCCGTGTCCGGATTAATGAGCAGCATGCATATTCTTAAAAAGTCTGGAGGTGTAAGAGTTGGCAAATATCAAATCTGCTAAGAAGAGGATCAAAGTCATCGAGGCAAAGACTCTTCGTAACAAAATGATTAAATCCGGGGTCAAGACTTCTGTCAAGAAAGTCTATTCTGCTATTGAATCCGGTGACAAGGAGGCTGCAAACAGCGCTCTCATCGCTGCAACAAGTGATATCGACAGAGCTGCTTCCAAGGGCGTATTCCACAAGAACACAGCTTCCAGGAAAGTCAGCCGTCTCTCACAGGCAGTCAACAAGATGTGAGTTCATCTCACTGTCAGACCCATAACATATAAATTACCGGCACCTTTCATATACCGTCATGTATGAAGTGGTGCCGATATTTTTATCAGCATCATTTCTACGCCGAGCCGGTCTCCCATCCTGCCGCTCTTTATATCTTCTTCCATATTTACTCCGTAGCGGACGGCTTCAAGTATTTCTTCGGACGAGAACTTCCTGCAGAGCGGGAGGTATTTTTTTACCACAAAATCCCTGCTCCCTGTCCTGGAAGCAATAACTGATACCGCGGTCCCGGGGATCATGGACCTTATCTCGTACATCTGCTTAAGCTGGTAGTTGAGCTTCGGAAGGATCTGCATAGGCTGTATCCTGAGCGCGAGAAGGTCGCCGTAGAGCTTAAGCGCCCTGGTCCTGTCCTTCTCCGCCGCAGCGAGTACCATATCATATACTTTGTTCTCTATGTATACACTGCAGACAGCGTCAACATCTTTATCCTCGATGACTTCACGCTCACCGGTGTAGGCGATAAGCTTCTCCATCTCCTGGTGCATCCAGTTCATATCTGGTTTCATCTGGCTTATGAAATATACAAGCGTCGATTCCCTGATATTCTTACCGGAGTCCTTCACCATGCCGTAAAGCCATCTTACCAGCATTTTCTCAGAAGGAGTCTCAAACTCAGCGGCCATGCCTGCTGTCTTCACAGCCTTGAACAGCTTGTTCCTGCCGTCAACGGAATCTTCTATGAAAACCAGCACCGTTGTCTCGGGGATGTCTTTAATATACTCTGCCAGTTTATCGTGTCCGCCGCTCTTAAAAAATCCGCTGTCCCTAACTATGACCAGCCGTCTGTCACCGAAAAAAGGCACGGTCCCGCACACAGCTATCAGCTTCTTTTCATCTGTATCCTTTCCGCTGAAGCGTGTAATATTCATGGTATCCGAGCTGTCTACGGCATTCTCCCTTATCCTCTCCGAGTACTGGTCTCTTAGATAGGTCTCCGGGCCGTAAAGCAGGTATACCCTTTTATAGTTTCCGTTTTTTATATCTTTGTTAATGGATCCCATCACGTTTGCAGTGCTGTCCATAAAAACCTCCGCAATTTCCCGGGCAGATCATGTGCCCGGGCATCCGCATTCATCTGCACAACAAGTTTAACACAAACCGTCCTATATTGGAACCGTAATGACCTTTATAGGTCCGCACTTTCCCTGAAATACCGACAGTTACAGCCCCGTCATCCATGGTGAAAAGCATGCTGCTCCCAGACGAAGCGATCCTCGAGACTGCTTCCGGAGACGGATGTCCGTAGTTGTTATATTTGCTGCAGGAAATCACGGTGAGGTCCGGATGCACAGTTTCAAGGAAAACTTCCGAACTAGAATACTTTGAGCCGTGGTGGGGACATTTAAGCACATAGATCCTCTCCCCCGTATCATGGCGCATCCCGTACTGCTCTGCGATGAGGTGCTCGGCATTCTCTGTGATATCTCCGGTAAACAGGAATCCGGCTCCGGGGCAGGACACCGAGAGCACCATCGAGGTATCGTTGCCCTCAGTATCAGAGGGTAGCGACTCTTCGGGATAAAGGCAGGTAATAGACCATTTCCCGGAGCTGTACGAATCCCCCGTGGAAATATACCACACCTTCGTTCCCGCCTGTAATGCCAGCTCCGCGAGTTCCGCGCACTTTTCATTCCCGGAAGAAGCCTTAGTCAGCACCAGGTTCCTTATAAAACCGTCTTCAAGGAGCTCCCTTATCCCGGAAATGTGGTCTTCATCCCCATGCGAGACCAGTGCCCAGTCGCAGCCGTCCTCACCGTAATATCTAAGGAAAGGCTCTATCCTGTACTCTCCGACCTGCGATACGTCAGAACTTCCGCCGTCTATCAGGAAAGTCTCACCGCTATCCGTCCTTATGAAAGCGCAGTCGCCCTGCCCCACATCTATGAAGGCCGAAAAGCTGGTGAGCCTTCTGAATGGGATCATTATTATCAGGCAGATCACCAAAAACAGCGGCCTGGCCTTCCCCTTCCTCCAGAAAACATAAAAAAGAACTATTCCAAAGATATAGATCATCAGCACCCAGAAAGGAGCGCTCCCGGTCAGTATAGTACTCCCGGGGATTTTCCCAGCCGCGCTGCACACAAGGTTATTTAAAAAGATCAGTACATGCACTCCTCCTCCGGTAAAAACCGCGGCGGAGACAGATACCATCCCGAGCAGCGCAGTCACCAGTCCTGCTGGAATAATAAGCCCTGCTACGGGGATCACGAGAAGGTTTACGAACAGCCCTGTTATGGGGATCTCTCCGTAATAATATGCGGCAAGCGGCAGGGTTCCTGCGATGACCGAGAGGCAGCTCACGAATGAACCCGCTGCCCTGATCACAGCCGCATGACCCTCTCCTTCCGTAAAGAAGTACTTAAGCCCTACTCCTTTAGCTTTAATATGACGCTTTTTGTATTTAAGTCTTCCTCCACCGGGATCTTCCCTGAAATACCGGGGAAGGCAATCCTTTAATGCCGGAGAAAGGATCACGAGCGCTGTCACAGCAGTATATGAAAACTGCATTCCCGACTGGGTTATTAACAAAGGGTCCGCGGTCAGCTGCAGCCCTGCTGCCAGAAAGACCGCGCTTAGCATGTCGTAAGTCCTGCCAAAATATTCCGCGCCCATATTTATCAGGAACATGATCGCTGCACGCTTTGCGGAAGCACCTCCTCCGGTCAGTGCGGCGTAGCTCAGCACCGCAAATGATGAAATGAAAGAAGCTGCCGCAAGCGGGATCCCGGCTTTACGCAGGATGCGGTACAGCGACCTTCCTATCAGCGAAACGTGCAGACCTGAAACCGTCAGGATATGTATCACCGACATCTTGCGGTAGAGCTCAATGGTCTCCTCCGAGACCATGCTTTTGTCTCCAAGAAGCATCGCATTAAGTATCGCAGCCTCTTCGGGATCCATGATCGCAGAAAAGACCGACCTGCATTTATTTCTTAAAGACCATAGGAGCCTTCTAAAATTCCCCGGAAGATGCTCTATCCTTTTGTATGATGGAGTAAGCCTGCAGTCAATACCCGCCGCCCTGTAATATGAGGCGGCATCAAACTGCCCGGGATTGGAAGCCTCCTCGAATGGAGAGGCCGTACCCTCCCCTGATACCTTATCCTCTACACTGAACCATTTTGCCTCCTCTTTTCCCGCATACCAGATCAGGACCACAGTGCCGCGGATCTGATTCGGATCGTCTTCAGGAACAAAAACAGTGCATGATACAGTCACCGCGCATGAATTCTCCTTTTCGGAAATATCGGTTATCTTTCCCTCAAATGCGATGCTGACCTTATTAGTATTTTCAAAAAGAATGTCCGTCTTACAGGCCTCTTTCTCCGCCCGGCAGAAAACGGCAAAACCCGACAATAAAAAGACAGGCAGGAGCCTCTGTACGAGGTTCCCGCCTGTCTTTCTGGTAATTATAACAGCTGCGGCTGCAGCTATAAGCACCGGCAGTATTCCTAAGCCGGCCGCTCCCAGGGCCATTCCCGCGATATATGCGGATCCGGCCCAAACCAATGGTCTTTTCATATAAGCAGATTATGTAACTGTTACCTTGCGTTCCTGTAGATCTCGAGGATGTCGTCATACCCGAGGACCTGGAAAGTCCCTATAGTTCTGGTGCAGTCGTAAGTGCACTCGACCGTGAGCTTTACAAGCTCATCATCGTCCGGCCTTCTTCCGAGCAGCTCTGTAATGCTTACAGGCATTCCAAGGGAAGTAAAGAATTCATTTACCTTCCAGATCGCGAGCTCCGAAGCTTTCATATCGTCCGGCTCAGTGATCCCGAACACGTTCCTTGCGAACTGACCAAACCTTGCGATATTGGTCTCCCTCACATACCTTGCCCATGAAGCCCAGACTGCAGAAAGAGTTGCTCCGTGGGTAGAATTATAGAGCGCGGATAATGCCATTCCGAGCTGGTGGCAGGACCAGTCGCCGTCGCGGGGAGTATCACCCTTTGCGCCAAGGCCTGTAAGCCCGATATGGGAAACGCTTCCGGTCCACATTATCTCGCTCATTGCCTCATAATCCTGCGGATCTTCCACGCCGATGGGGCCGTATTTAATGATGTTCCTGAAGAGTCCTTCAGCGATCTCGTCGGTCATGTGGTTCCCGAGGATCTTTGTAAAGTATCTCTCTGCCGTGTGCATAAATATGTCTGCCGTACCTGCGCCGATCTGGTATTTAGGAAGCGTCATGGTGAGGTCAGGGTCCATGATCGCGAATTTGCACCTTAATACGTCATTATTGATCGCTCTCTTTGTGGGAGGAACCTTTAGGTCATCTGTGAGGACCATGCTGTTGCTGGTCTCGCTCCCGGCCGCGGATATGGTAAGAACGCAGCCAAGAGGAAGGCAGGCCGTCATGTCTCTTTTCTTCTCCCAGTAATCCCATATCTTAGCCTCGGGATCGGCCATCGCGAGCGCTACGCTCTTTGCGGTATCAATAACACTGCCGCCTCCTACAGGCAGCACGAAATCAGCTTCAAAACTGCGTCCCGCTGCGAGGATCTCTTCTGCCCTCGAAAGCAGCGGATTAGCGATTACTCCGCCCTCCGAATGCACTGCAAGCCCTGCATCTGTAAGGCTTTTCTCTACCCTGTCCTTAAGCCCGCTTTTCACTGCGGAATTGCCGCCGTAGATAAGCAGCACCCTTTTGCCGCCGTACTTTTTTACAAGCTCTCCGGCCTTTCCCTCGGTTCCTTTTCCAAATACAATTTCAGTGGGTGAATAGTACGTAAATGCCTTCAATTTCAGTACCTCCTATTTTCCAACAAGTCCTGCATTAAACTCAAGATTCCCCGAAAGCCTGGTCCCGTCCTCCAGATCTTCAAGTTCTTCCCCGTTGACGGTTATCCTTACGTAATCGATGTCCGGCAGCGAGGTCAGCGAATTAACTACGCTGTATACGTTTAGAATTATATCCTGGCCGTTGACGCTTTCGAGGAAGGCCTTGTTGAAGTCGATCGAGCAGACGCCGTCCACGGTCTCAAGCTCCCTTATCTGGGTATTCTTCGAAAGGACCGCCCTGTACTCTTCTATGACCGGTCCCCTTATCAGCGCATCCAGCACCACGTTTTCAAGCGCGCTTGAAGGATTGTACTTCTGTTTGATCCTCAGCGCCTTGAGACCCTGCCCGGTCGGAGAAGCATAATACAAAGTTATATTGGCAGTAAGCAGCTCTCCTTCATCGTTCCTGACGGATTCAACAAAGTCAGAGCTCTTCATAAGCATTATGCTGCCGTCGCTGTCCATGAGCCAGCTGCCGTCGATCTCGAACCTGACATAATCAATGATGCCCTTGAACTGGGTCGTGGTCTTTACAATGGCAGCCCTCACAAGGATCTCCTGTCCGGGATCAAATGAGTTGTAATTTGAGTCAAAATACATCGAGAGTATCTTGGACTCCGTGTCGTACTCATAGTTCTTAAGTCCGAGCTCCGAGGTAAGGGGCGCTGTCAGGCTCTGCTTCTCAGGCTGGGTCTGAAGCACTTCTATGCATTCAGCAAGTATCCCTTCCTCGCTGGTGGCCGTGAACTGGTAAGCTGTAGGGACCAGATGCGTCATGGACTCATCGATGTAATATATATAGTATCCTCTGGCCGTATCATCATCCGTGTCCCTGGAACGCATCCTTTCGATAATGGAACGGATATTCGCGCAGCCTGATACAGGCAGAACAAGCGCGATCACCATCAGGCAGACCAGGATCTTTTTTATCATCTTCATATCCTGTCACCTCCTGAACGGTTCTCCTCTTCAGGTTTGTACACAAGAGGTATCCTGACCGCAAACGCGGTGCCTTCGTCCTCCCTGCTGGAGACCTTGATGTTCCCGTGGTGAAGCTCTATTACTTCCTTGGTTATCGCAAGTCCAAGCCCGGTACCGCCGGTCTCGCGCGACCTGGTCTTGTCGACCCTGTAGAACCTCTCAAAGATACGGCTCTGGTATTCCTCGGGGATACCGATGCCGGAATCCTCTACGGTTATGTAGAAATATGTCTCGTCCGCGTCAAGGCTTAGATGAACCCATCCGCCGGCGATATTATACTTTATCGCGTTCTCAACAAGGTTGGAGATCGCGATGTTAAGTTTTACCTCATCGTAATCAGCCAGGACTATCCTGTTATTGTCGAACCGCAGCTCCACGCCTTTTCTCGCCGCGATCGGACGCAGCGGCTTTAATACCGCTTCAAGAGTCTCATTTACGGTAAGGTTGGCAATATTAAGCTGGGACTCTCCCTGGTCCATCTTGACCAGCGAAAGAAGGTCGTTTATAATGCGGTTTTCGCGGTCTACCTCGCTCCCGATATCCAGCATGAAGTCCTTGTAAGTCTCCAGCGGTACGTTATCCTGGGTATTCAGTGAGTCTGCCAGGACCTTCATCGAGGTAAGCGGCGTCTTCAGCTCATGGGACACGTTCGAAACGAATTCCTGCCTGGTCTCCTCGAGATGCTTAAGGCTCCCCTTCATCTTGTTGAAGGCAGCGGATATGGTCTCGATCTCTGTGAATCCGGAGAGGTTGACATTTTCGTCGAAATTACCCTCTGAGATGCGGTTGATGGATTCGCCCAGCTGCTCGAAAGGCCGTGTAAAGGTCCTCGCGAGCGCGAAGCTGAGGAGCGTAAGGATCGCTACGAATACGAAAATGACGATTATCGTGGTGTTCCTTAAGCTGCTGTAGGTATTCGTAAGGTCGCTGCATGAAACAAAGAACAGGATGAAGCCTTTAATCTCTTCATTGTCATCCTTTATAACGCAGGTCACCGAGGCCTGGTCTGTCAGCGGATCATAATAATCCTCCTCGCTTCCCTGCATTGCAAGTATCGAGGCTTTCGTCACCATAAATTTCCCGGTAAGCATCCCGTAGGTATCGAACCTTACAAGGTAAGACGAATTGATAATGAGCGCACGCCCGTCATAAAGCCCCGTAAAGTTCCTAAGCTCGGTATCTATAAGCTCAGAGGTGTTCCCCTCGAGGTAATCGCTTGTTAGCAGGTCTTCCATAAGGAGCGTTCCGTAGTCGCGGACAAGCTGCATACGGTTATTCCTGATATTGCTTATGAGATAGCTCGAGTAGAAGACCTGCAGGACTATTACCGGGATGACGGTAAGGGCAAGCAGGCTTACGAGGAGCCTCCCGTACATACTGTGAAAAAACTTCTTTATATCCTGTATCCCCGGAATCCCTCCGGGGCCTCCTTTTCAATGCCTTAATATTTGCCTGTAATAATAATCAAGGCAGACGGCAGGTCCCTGCCGTCTGCCTTATCGTGCGGATCTTGATCAAACTTAGCTTTATACCGCCTGGAAGTAGTACCCGACTCCCCATTTAGTCTGAATGTATTCAGGCTTGCTGGGGTCCTCCTCGATCTTCTCGCGGAGCCTTCTGACATGCACGTCCACCGTCCTCTCATCGCCGGGATAATCAGCTCCCCAGACGAATTTAAGGAGGTCGCTCCTGTTGTAGACCTTGTTAGGATTAAGGATGAGAAGCTTAAGCAGGTCGAATTCCTTGGCCGTCAGATTAACCTCCGCGCCTTTTATGAACACCCTCCTGCTGTCGGTCTCAACGGTCATGTCCCCTGCGGTTATGGTCTGCTGCTGGGGCTGAGCCTTGCTCCGGTTCTGTGTCCTGCGGATGATGGCCTTTATCCTGGCTTTAAGCTCAACGATATTGAAGGGCTTGGTCACATAGTCGTCGGCTCCGGTCTCGAGGCCGATGATCTTATCCATGTCGTCGCCTTTTGCAGTGAGCATTATTATCGGAACGTCCGAACGCTCCCTTATCATCTGGCATACCTGGTATCCGTCATATTCAGGAAGCATTATGTCCAGAAGGATTATGTCATAATTCCTGCTGAAAGCATACTCGACCGCCTGCTTTCCGTCATAGGCGGTGTCGACTTCCATCCCCTCCTGCTCGAGATTGAACTTTATGCCTTTTACAATGATCTTCTCGTCATCTACAACAAGTACCTTGTACGCCATTTAATTCTCCCCTCATTCTGCGCAAATAAGAGCTTTTATCTTCTCAAATATACTGTTCGAGATACCCTCGACATTCGTTATGCTCTGGATGTTCTCGAACTTTCCGTTCTCTTTTCGGTAAGCGATTATCCGCTCTGCCCGCACTTCGCCTATTTCCGGAAGGGCCATGAGCTCTTCCTTAGACGCGGTGTTAATGTTTACAAGGGCGTTTTCCGTCCCCCCGGATCCCTGTCCCGCAGAAGCGGTCTCAGAAGCCGCGTCAATCCCGCCTGATGTTATCCCGGCGGTCTCTTCGGGTTTCTCGTCGCCCTCCCCCGGCACGTAGACCTTGTCGCCGTCTTTAAGAGTCTGGGCAAGATTCAGGACGCTTGTGTAGGCGTCTTCCGAAAACCCTCCGGCCTTCTCGACAGCCTCGTAGACTCTCGCGCCTTCAGGAAGCACGACTACCTTTTCCTCTGCGACGTGCCCGCAGACATAAACATAGATGACCCTTTCCGTCTCCTCTTCGGTCTCAGACTCAGGAGCAGACGGATCATCTGTCTCTGCCGCGGTCCCGGTCTCAGTCTCAGTCACAGGATCTGTCTCTGAAACACTCTCCGCAGCGCTGCCTTCCCAGGCTTCCTGTTCCTCAGGCTCTCTATCTGATCCGAAGATGATCCCGAAGACAAGCAGGAAAAGCACCGCGAGAAGCACGCTTACCAGTTTTTTACTCTTCATTCCACTCCTTTCAGGAGCAGAGAAAAGTAAAAGCACACACACCTGTATTTTACAAAACTCTAAAATTAATTACAAGTATGAAATGAATTGTTTACAGGGCGTTCAAAGCTCCCTCAAGGTCGGCGATCAGGTCGTCTTTGTCCTCAAGTCCGCAGGAAAGCCTTACAAGCCCGGCAGGTATTCCGGCAGCTTCAAGCTGTTCCTCTGTGAGCTGCCTGTGCGTGGAAGTCGCAGGGTTAAGGCAGCAGGTCCTTGCGTCGGCCACATGGGTCTCGATCGCAGCAAGCTTAAGGTTCTTCATAAATGTCTCTGCGGCAGGTCTCCCGCCCTTCAGGCAGAATGAAACGACTCCGCAGCCGCCCTTAGGCATGTACTTCTGCTGAAGTTCGTAGTATTTGTCCCCCGGCAGGCCCGGATACCTTACATACTCCACCTCCGGCCTGCTCTGCAGGAACTCCGCAGCCGCCTGCCCGTTCAGGACGTGTCTTTCCATCCTGACGTGGAGCGATTCAAGGCCGAGATTGAGGTAAAACGCGTTCTGAGGCGACTGAATGCTTCCGAAATCGCGCATGAGCTGGGAAGTGCATTTGGTTATGAATGCGCCCTCCATTCCGAATTTTTCCGCATAAACTATCCCGTGGTAGGATTCATCCGGAAAGCAGAGCCCGGGGAATTTTTCCTTGTGGGCCATCCAGTCGAAACGTCCGCTGTCTACGATCGCGCCGCCAACAGCCACGCCGTGCCCGTCCATGTACTTGGTAGTGGAATGAGTCACTATGTCTGCTCCCCATTCAAAGGGACGGCAGTTGACCGGGGTCGGGAAGGTATTGTCAACTATCAGCGGGACACCGTGCCTGTACGCGACCCTGGCATACTTCTCTATATCAAGCACTTCGAGCGAAGGATTGGCAATAGTCTCGCCGAACATTGCTTTTGTATTCTCGCGGAAAGCGGCGTCAAGCTCCTCTTCGGAAGCGTCCGGATCCACAAATGTCACCTCTATGCCCATCTTTGCCATGGTGACCGCGATAAGGTTAAATGTGCCGCCGTAAATGCATGTGGAGGCAACAAGATGGCTTCCGGCCTCACAGATATTGAAGATCGCAAAGAAATTGGCCGCCTGGCCTGATGAAGTAAGCATCGCGGCGGTCCCGCCTTCAAGCTCCGCGATCTTTGCTGCCACGTAATCGTTCGTGGGATTCTGAAGCCTGGTGTAAAAATACCCTGAGGCCTCCAGGTCAAAGAGCCTGCCCATATCCTCGCTGGTATCGTATTTGAAGGTCGTCGACTGAATTATGGGGATCTCCCGGGGCTCACCGTTTCCCGGCCTGTATCCTCCCTGAACGCATTTTGTATTTATCCTGTAATTATCCATCTTGATTAGCCGTCCCTGTTATATTTTAGCAAGCGCCGGAAGCTCAGCTGCCTCCGGCGCTTTAATTTGCTTACTGGTTCTTTTTAGTAAAGATACCGATTATGTTCCTTCCGAGTGAAGCACCGATATTTCCGCCAAGAGTCTTTCCGAACTTTCCGAATACTCCTCCGACAGCCTGCCCTACCTGGCGGCCTACGGTACCGCTCGCGGTGCTTGCAACGCTGGTAACAGCCTTCTTCTTGGCCTTGGCCTCCTTCTCCGCGACTTTTGCCGCATCCCGCTCAGCCTTTTCTGCAGCCTTAGCAGCTTCTTTCTCGGCCTTCTCGGCGGCCTTCGCCTCAGCTAAAGCTTCAGCTTCAGCTGCC
Source organism: Lachnospiraceae bacterium (assembly GCA_024685315.1). Classification (GTDB taxonomy): domain Bacteria; phylum Bacillota; class Clostridia; order Lachnospirales; family Lachnospiraceae; genus UBA2912. The sequence goes on along the minus strand of JAIKVW010000016.1, from coordinate 16,902 downwards.
ACGCGCTCAGCGTCAAGCGACCTCTGCCTCTCATAGTACTCAGCAGCCGAGAAACCGTCCCTTGCATCCTTATACTTGATGTAAAGGCTTGAAGCCTGGATTATCTGGCGTTTCTCCTCATCGCTGATCTCTCCGATAAGGCTCTGCGGAGGAAGTATCATGACTCTCTCGGCAACGGTCGGTACGCCCTCGGTATCAAGCACTGATATAAGCGCCTCGCCTGTCGCAAGGTCCTGAAGTGCAATGCTCGTATCGAATTCAGGATTCGGCCTGAAGAATTTAGCCGCGGTCCTCAGAGCCTTCTCGTCATTAGGCGTGAAGCTCCTGAGAGCATGCTGGATCTTGAGGCCTACCTCTCCCATTATCTCTTCAGGGATATCCGCAGGGCTCTTTGTGGAGAAGAACACTCCTACGCCCTTAGCTGAAAGCTGTGCCAGGAGCTGCTTTATCCTTGCGGTAAGGTCCTTTCCTGCATTATTGAAAAGGAGCTGCGCTTCGTCAAAGAAGAACAGGAAGCGGGGCACCGAATTCTCGATCGCATCCGGGAGCCTCTCAAGAAGCTCGCCCATGGTCCATATCAGGAAATTGCTGTAAAGCGCACTGTTGCCTGCGAGCTCCCTGCAGTCAAGGATATTGATCATTCCCCGTCCGCTCAGGTCGTTGCCGAACCAGTCCTTAACGTCAAGAGCGGGCTCACCGAACGCCACGGTCCCGCCGGCAGCTTCAAGGTTGACGACGTTCCTCAGCATCGAGTTAAGCGTCTGCTTCGTGATCGTGCCGTAGGACTCTGCGTAATCCTTGTTATGCTCGCCAACATAGGAGAACATGCTCTTAAGGTCCTTAGTATCAATAAGGAACTGGGTCTCTACGTCGCTCGTAAGGCTGTCATCCGCAATTCCGAAGATAATATTCAGAACGTCGGACTGGGTCTTTGTAAGTCCAAGAAGGGAAGCAATAAGCACAGGGCCCATCTCTGAGACCGTAGTCCTCGCGGGAATACCATTCTTTCCGAATACATCCCAGAAACAAACGGGATATCCGTGCATGCTGAAGCCGGATTCTTCAAGGGAAAGCTGGGCTATCCTCTGAGCGATCTCTTCAGTTGTCACTCCAGACCTGGCCATTCCGGAGAGATCACCTTTAACATCGGCAATAAATACCGGTATTCCCATATCGCTGGCTGCTTCGGCAAGTACCTTGGCGGTGACAGTCTTCCCTGTCCCGGCCGCGCCTGCGATCAGTCCGTGAGCGCTCAGCGTCTCGGGGGCAATGAGATATTTATCATCTCCGCTGCTGCCGATGTAGATTTTGTCGTTGTAATACATGTTCTCCCTCCTCTTGTTTTAGTGCCTAATCAAGCTCAAATGCACCCATATAAAGCTGATAGTAGGTTCCTTTTTTCTCTATTAGACGATCATGGCTGCCGCGTTCGATAATGCGGCCGTGGTCCATAACCATAATAACATCTGAATCCCTAACTGTCGAGAGTCTGTGCGCAATGACAAACACGGTTCTTCCGTTCATGAGGGCGTCCATTCCCCTCTGAACGAGAGCTTCCGTACGGGTATCTATTGAGGATGTAGCCTCATCCAGAATCATGACCGGCGGATCCGCCACTGCTGCCCTTGCGATCGAGATCAGCTGCCTCTGTCCCTGGGAAAGACCGCTTCCGTTTCCGGTAAGCACCGTATTATAGCCTTCCGGGAGCATCCTGATGAAACCGTCCGCATTCGCAAGCTTTGCTGCGGCGATGCACTCTTCGTCGGTCGCGTCAAGTTTCCCGTAGCGGATGTTGTCCATAACGGTGCCGGTAAAAAGGTTTACATCCTGAAGGACTATCCCGATAGAATGGCGAAGATCGTTCTTCCTGATCCTCTTGATGTCAATCCCGTCGTATTCTATGCTTCCGTCCGAAATGTCATAGAATCTGTTGATAAGGTTCGTGATCGTGGTCTTGCCCGCACCGGTCGCGCCGACAAAAGCGACCTTCTGCCCCGGCTCGGCAAAAACATTTACATCAAAAAGTATCTGTTTTCCACTATTGTACCCAAAATCGACATTTTCGAGCTTCACATCTCCCTTTAAGGGGACATATTCAGCATTTCCCTCAGGAGAAATGGTCTTCCACGCCCACTTATTGGTCTTCTCTTCGCATTCCTCCATATTGCCTTCGCCGTCATACCTGACGTTGACAAGTGTTACGTCGCCCTCATCCGTTTCAGGCGTTTCGTCCAGAAGCTCAAATATCCTGGCCGCTCCGGCAAGTGCCATAACTATGGAGTTTATCTGCTGCGAGACCATTCCTATCGGCCCCATGAAGCTTCTCGAAAGCACAAGGAAGGAAGCGATCATTCCAAGCGTAAGGGTGTTGACCCCGGCAATTGATATATTCGTTACGCCCGCAATGCCCATGGCCCCGCCGATCACGGCAATAAGCACGTACATTACATAACCCATATTGTTATTAATGGGTCCCATGATGTTCGCGAAAATATTAGCCCTGGTCATGCTGACCCGGAGGTCCTCGTTCCTGGTGCAGAAGCCCTCGGTATTCTTCTCCTCGTGGTTAAATACCTTCACGACCTTCTGCCCGTTCATCATCTCCTCGATGTAGCCGTTGAGTATTCCGATGTTCTTCTGCTGTTCCATGAAATACCTGCCGCTGCGGCCGGCGACGACTCTGACAAGCTTCATGAAAAGGATCATAAATGCTACTACGAAGAGGCTCAGCCATACCGAAAGATAGAGCATGGAAACAAAGACCATGACTATCGAAAAAATGGCGTTTATCGACTGAGGTATGCTCTGAGTGATCATCTGCCTCAGGGAATCCGCGTCATTGGTATAATGGCTCATTACATCGCCAAAGGGATGTGTGTCAAAATATCTGACCGGGAGGCCCTGCATATGGGAGAACATCTCGTCTCTGATCTTCTTAAGAGTTCCCTGGCCTATTACCGCCATCGTGCGGTTATAGAGCAGCGCGCAGATCGCTCCGCAGGCATAGATCACGGCCATTCCGCCAAGCGCGCCTGCAAGCGGTCCGAAATCCGGGGAAGTCTCTGAAAGCATAGGGGTAATGTAATTGTCGATCAGCTTCTCAATAAAAAGCGATGAGAGGACGCTGGCGAGAGCGCTTATGATAATGAAGATCACCACCAGCACGAGCCTGACCTTGTATTCTGCCATATATGAGAACAGTCTTTTAATGGTCCCGGGCTTTATGCTCTTTAATCCAGCTTTGCCGGCGGAAGCCTTTCCTTTATTCATTTCAGGCATCCACCATCACCCCCTTCGACTGTGATTCATATACTTCACGGTAGATATCGGATGTATCGAGGAGCTGCTCATGGGTCCCGGAAGCCGCTATCCTGCCGTCGTCCATTACCAGGATGAAATCTGCGTCTTCTACTGAAGATATCCTCTGGGCAATGATGATCTTGGTGGTCCCCGGAATATACTCCCTGAATCCCTCTCGGATGACTGCATCAGTCTTAGTGTCGACGGCGCTCGTGGAGTCATCCAGTATAAGTATCTTCGGTTTCTTCAGGAGGGCCCTGGCTATGCAGAGCCTCTGCTTCTGGCCGCCGGAAACGTTTGAACCGCCCTGCTCGATATAGGTATCATATCCATCAGGAAAAGCATTAATAAACTCTTCCGCACAGGCGATCCTGCAGGCAAGCCTGATCTCTTCGTCCGAAGCGTTCTCATTGCCCCAGCGCAGGTTTTCGGTTATGGTGCCCGAGAAGAGCTCGTTCTTCTGGAGGACCATGGAGACCTCGTCCCTCAAAGTCCTGATATCATATTCCCTGACGTCCCTGCCGCCGACTTTTACGCTGCCGGAGATAACGTCATAAAGCCTGGGTATCATATTCACAAGGCTTGATTTGGAGGATCCTGTCCCGCCGATTATCCCGACGGTCTGCCCGGATGCGATATGAAGGTTAACGTGATCAAGGACATTCTTTTCCGCGGAGCTGTTATAAGAGAAGCAAACGTCCTCGAAATCCACCGATCCGTCAGCCACTTCATACACCGCATCTTCCGGAGTGGTTATCGTACTCTCCTCGTTCAGGACTTCGCTTATACGGTCTGCGGAGTTCCTCGCCATTACGATCATTACAAAGATCATTGAGAGCATCATAAGACTCATGAGTATCTGCATGGTATAAGTAAAGAAACTCATGAATTCACCGGTAGAGAAACCTGAGGCCGCGTCGTTTCCGCTGGCGATAATAGCCTTGGCTCCAAGCCAGCAAAGAAGGATGTTGCACACGTAAATTGCTCCCTGCATGATCGGAGCGTTAAGCGCAAGGAGCTGCTCAGCTTTGACGAAAGTCCTGTAGATCAAGTCCGATCTCTCATTGAACTTGTCTATCTCGTGCTTTTCCCTGTTGAAGGACTTGACTACCTTAATGCCTCTTAGGTTTTCCTCGACTACAAGATTCAGCTTATCGTATGCTTTAAAGACTACCTTGAATATGGGATGTGCACGGGTTGCTATTATTCCAAGACTTACCGCGATCACGGGTATGGCCGCGAGGTAGATTACAGTGAGGTCGCTGTTGATCCTGACGGTCATGATAAGCGCAAATATCAGCATTATCGGGGCTCTAACCGCGATGCGGATGATCATCTGATAAGCCATGTTGACGTTGGTAACGTCCGTAGTCATTCTTGTGACCAGGCTCGCGGTCGAGAATTTATCTATATTCGCGAACGAAAAGGTCTGCACCCTTCTGTACATGTCCTCACGAAGGTTCGCCGCGAAACCCGAGGAGCCCTGCGCCGCAAATTTCCCGGCAAGCGCGCCGAACGCAAGCGAAACAAAGGCCATGACAAGGAGTATGAGACCGTATTTTATAATATTGGGCATGCTTCCTGCTTCGATCCCGTAATCGATGAGGCGGCCGGTAAGGAAAGGTATGGTGACTTCCATGCTGACCTCGCCTATTACGCAGATCGGAGCGAGCAGCGAATCCCGCTTATACTGTCTCACCGATCTTCCCAGCGTTTTAATTACTCCCAAGGAAATCCTCCTTCCTTAATATCATCTCGTCAATGCGGTCTATGTAGTCCCTGACGCTCTTCACGTTCATGACTCTCTCGATCCTCGGGCCCTTTCCGGTCCCCGGGAGGACGAACTTGCTCGAGCCCCCGGCTCCAAGCGCAAGTATAGACTGCTTCTCCTCCATAATAAGTATATTGTACAGGCATTCCTTTCCCCGGAGGGCGTAGCCTGTGTTCTCCAGGTTCCCTGCGATATTTTTCTGCCTGTACAGGTAATACGGCTCCATACCGAGCTCAATAGCTCCTTCGCGGGCCGTTTCTGTCATTTTCATGATCTCACTGTCTCCCGCGACCGGGAACTTCTCGCGGTTCTGGTTAAGGAATGAAGCCCTCTTGAGCGCCAGGCAGTGGACCGTAAGGCTGTCCGGCCCGAGCTCCTTTATCTCCGCCACAGTCCTCGTCATGTGTGAATTATCCTCCCCCGGTAGCCCGGCGATAATGTCCATATTGATATTGTCAAATCCGGCTTCCCGGGCCATCCCGAATGCATTCTTGACATCATCCGGAGAGTGTCTGCGGCCTATAATTTCAAGAGTCGCGGCATTCATTGACTGGGGATTTACCGAGATCCTTCCGACTCCCGCGTCTTTAAGGACCTTAAGCTTCTCAAGGTCAACGGAATCCGGCCGTCCGGCCTCGACGGTGAGCTCGATCGTTTCCGAAAGATCGAAGTACCTGTGCAGGCCCTCCATGACGCGGTAAAGCTGTCTGCTGCTGATGCTGGTCGGCGTGCCCCCGCCGAAATATACGGTGAGGAGCTTCCTGCCAGACATCATGTCTTTCGCGGCGGCCATCTCCTTTAAGAGCGCGTCTATGTAGCTTTCGACTTCGTCCTTCCATTTCTCTATAGGGAAGGACGAAAATGAACAGTATGCGCATATTGAGGGACAGAAGGGTATGCCTGCGTAGAGGCTCCAGGAATCCATGAAGGATATCCCTGAAAGGAGACCTCTCTCCTTCTCCGCGAGCCTTGTGAGCATCTTCGCCCTTTCCGGGGCGATCAGGTACTCACTCTCAAGCTCTTTGGCGGAGTCTTCCGGAGACATTCCGCGTTCAAGATATGTCATCGGTATCTTGGAAGGCCTCACCCCGGTAAGTATCCCCCAGGGCGTAGCTCTTCCCGTGAGCTCGCTGAGTATCCCATGGAGCAGCCTTTTCATCACATTTCCGGTGGCACTCCGGTCTGAGAGGTCGCATTCGGCAGCGTCTGAAAGGGATTCTTTTCCGCTTACATAGGCAGAAACATGCACCATGTCCGTGCCGCCCTGGACCTTGAAAAGCAGAATTGTTATCCCCGCGGAGTATTCGCCGGGCTCGTCCGAGGAAACGATCTTTTTTCCGTAAAAAAAAGCCATGAGGAGCGCTCTGGCTTCATTTTCGTATTCCGGAAGGTTTATCTTAAGTCTGACCATTAATCCTGATTGACCCCGTCATACAACAAAAGGATTGTATTTCTTTTCAAAACCAACAGTTGTCTCCATATCATGTCCCGGAAGGACCCTGACGTCATCAGGAAGCACAAAGATCTTCTCCCTGATCGAGCGGACTATTGCCGAAAAGCTTCCGGTAGGGAAGTCCGTTCTCCCCACAGATGTCCTGAAAAGCGTATCGCCGCTGAAAAGCAGCTTCTCGGACTCTATATAGTAGCAGCAGCTTCCGCAGGTATGTCCCGGCGTATGGAGAACTTTGATACTGAATCCTGCGATATCAAGGACCTGGCCGTCTTTAACATAGCTGTCGGCCTTAACGCTCAGGCCTCTTCCGTACATGCCGGTAAGGTTTATGCGGGGATCCTCCAGGGTCCCGGATTCATCTTCGTGCGCATAGACCGGGATCCCGTACTTTTTCCTAAGGTCATCCACAGCCATTATATGGTCAAAGTGCCCGTGAGTAAGGAGTATCGCCGCTGCCTTATATCCGCAGCCGTCTATATAGGAGGATATCCTGAGGGCATTGTCTGCCGGATCAACTATTACCGACTCCTTCGTGTCCGGATTCGTCAGAATATAGCAGTTGGTCCCTACCATACCGAGAAGAAAACTTTTAACTATCGCGTTCCCCATCGAGATCCTCCAATGTCACCCTGTCGTCCTGGTTATGTCATATACGCAATCGAGCGAGAGCAGCTTTTCGACGATGCGGTCGAGTTCGCTCTTTCCCGAAACATTAAATGTTACTGTGATCGTCGCGGTGCTGTTCTTGCCGGATCTGCTGGACATTGCTTCCACATTGATCGACTTCTCGGAAAACACCTGGGCGATCTGTATCAGCACTCCGACCCTGTCGTGCACGTAAATATTGATCTCCGCCTTGTACTTGCCGTCAGGAGTATCCTGCCACTCCGCATCGATAAGTCTGAACCTCTCGATCTCGGATAAGTGGAGCATGTTAACGCAGTCCGTGCGGTGTATCGAAACACCGCGCCCTCGGGTTATATAGCCAACGATCTCGTCGCCGGGGAGAGGATTGCAGCACTTTGAGAAGCGTACCGCAATGTCGTCTATGCCCTTGACGATAATGCCGTTGCCGTCGTGTTTTTTATGTATCTTGCCCGCCTGCTCCTTGATCCTGGCGGCGGTCTCATTTATCTGGTTAAGAACGTCCTCATCAGTCTGGTTGTCGATTACGTCACGGCTGTGCTCCTCGACGAGACGGTTTATGACCTGGCCCTCTTTGAGACCGCCGTGCCCGACGGAGGCGCAAAGCGAATCCCAGTCCTTAAAGGAATACTTCTTGAGGGCCGTTTCCTGATACTCCGGCTTGAAGATATCGGCAGGATTAATGCCTTTATTCCTGCAGTAAGCCTGAAGCAGCTCCTTTCCCCTTACGGTATCGGCTTCTCTGGACTCGGTCTTGAACCACTGGTTGATCTTATTCCGGGCCTGGGTGCTCTTGACTATGTTCAGCCAGTCGCGGCTCGGGCCTCTGGAGTTCGCGCTGGTGATGATCTCGATCCGGTCGCCGTTCTTGATATTGTAATCGATATTTACGAGCTTGCCGTTGACCCTGGCTCCTACCATCCTGTTCCCGACCGCGGAATGAATGCTGTACGCGAAATCTATCGGTGTAGATCCGGTCGGAAGGCTCTTTACGTCGCCTGCGGGAGTAAAACAGTAGACGCTGTCCGCGAAGAGGTTGAGGTCATCCTTCAGAAGGCTCATGAACTCGCGGTTGTCCGTCATGTCATTCTGCCATTCGAGTATCTGCCTCAGCCAGGTCAGCTTGGCTTCCTCCTGATCCTCAATGTTCTTTGCATTGGGATCTTCTTTATATTTCCAGTGCGCCGCGATACCGTACTCAGCGGTGCGGTGCATGTCAAAGGTCCTGATCTGGATCTCGAAAGGCTGCCCGCCAGGTCCGATAAGCGTGGAATGCAGAGACTGGTACATGTTCTGCTTTGGCATCGCGATGTAATCCTTGAAGCGCCCCGGAACGGGCTTATACATCTCGTGGATAAGTCCGAGCGCCGCGTAGCAGTCCTTTACGGTCTCCACGATGATACGCACCGCGAAAAGATCGTAGATCTCGTCAAGCGTTTTCTGCTGGTTCACCATCTTTTTGTAGATGCTGAAAAGGTGCTTGACCCGCCCGTTTACCTGGCACTTGATGTCGCCCGCGTCCATGCAGTTGGATACGGACGCGACTATGTCCTTAATGAAATCTGTGCGCTCCGAGAGCTTCTGATTGACTTCCCAGGAGAGTTTTTCATAAGTCTCCGGCTCAAGGTACTTTAAGGAGAGATCGTCCAGCTCGGTCTTGATCTTGGATATTCCCAGACGCTGCGCGATAGGGGAATAGATATCCATGGTCTCCCGGGCCTTCTCCTTCTGCTTTTCGGGAGTCATGAACCTGAGCGTTCGCATATTGTGGAGCCTGTCCGCAAGCTTGATCAGAATGACCCTGATATCCTTGGCCATCGCAAGGAACATTTTCCTCAGATTCTCGGCCTGTATCTCGATCTTGTCCACGGAATAAGAGAGCTGTCCCAGTTTGGTAACTCCTGATACGATAAGGGTAATCTCAGGAGAGAACTCTCTGGTGATATCCTCTTCCGTAAGGCTGGTATCCTCTATTACGTCATGAAGAATGCCGCCGATAATGGACTCCTTGTCCAGCTCGAGGTCGGCAAGGATCAGCGCGACATTCAGCGGGTGGATGATATATGGCTCGCCCGACTTCCTCTTCTGGTCTCCGTGGGCCTTAAGCGCTATCTCGTATGCCTTCCTGACCAATGACAGATCATCGGAGGGATGATAGGCCGCAAGCTTTTTGATAAGGGTGGCGTAAAGCTCTTCCGGAGACTCAAAATCCCGGGTCTTCGAGATCTCACGCTCTCCGAGCGGCATTCTTTCGTCCATCTTGTAGACGATCTCTTCCCCGCCATCCTTTAAAACGCTGCTGTCCTGCGGCACGATCTCCGTAACAGACGGACTTTCAGATATTTGATTGTCTTTTGCGTCTGCTGCAAAATCCTGCATAAAACAAACCTCCGGTGATTAGTTGAAATGATTATTTACCTTCGTAAATGATCGCTGAATCTATGTCATACCCTTTTAGCTTTTCGCGGCCGTTAAGCCCTGCAAGCTCCATAAGGAAAAGGATCTTGACAACTTTCCCGCCGAGCCTCTCGACGAGCTTTACGATAGCTTCCATCGTCCCGCCGGTAGCAAGCAGGTCGTCAACAAGCACGACCCTCTGCCCGGGCCAGATGGAATCGATGTGCATCTCGATCTCTGCCTGGCCGTATTCAAGGTCATATGCCTGGCTCACGGTCTCGCGAGGGAGCTTTCCCTTTTTGCGGACGAGGACGAAGCCCTTGCCGGTATTGTAGGCTATGGGCATCCCGAAAATGAAGCCCCTGGATTCTGCGCCTGCAATGACGTCAAAATCGACACCTTCAAGATATGACTCCATAGTATCGATCGCGAGCTTAAGCCCGTCGGGATCCTGGACGACAGTGGTAATGTCTCTGAAAATGATCCCGGGTTCCGGAAAATCAGGTATGCTCTTTACATAATCTTTGAGCTCTTTCATGCTAAGATCCTCCCGCATTTTGTAAGCATTAACGGCAAAGCCGATTTGATGTTTATTATAACATATGATGAGTTAAAGATACAATTATTTAAGTTTAACTGATAAATCCCGGGCAGCGCCCTTATTACAAGTAATATCTCACATAAAGAGCCGAATCTGCCAGCTTCGCGGTGACCTCAGGCACTATCCTGTACTGAAGGAAGGAACCGCTGCTCCTCGCCTCCATAAGGCCCAGCTCTTCGAAAACCGCTATGGCCATCAGCATTTCCCTGATGCGGTCCCCTCCGTCAAGCAGAAGACTTCCCGTAAGGCCTTCCTCTGTGCTCCTGGCCTGTCTCTTCAGGAAGACATAGGTGTTTTTAAGAGAATGATCCGACAGCTTCCCTTTCTTCTGGACATAGGAGTCACATCCGGTATAGAAATCGTCTGTAAGCTTCCTCGCGGAAAAGGCTTTAACGAAATCAGGGAAATCATACTCCCCGTCCCTGTGGATATCCCGGATGATGATCTGCGGATATTCACGGCCGTTATATGCATTAACTTCAAGCGATCCTAATACGGAAACATCCGCCCCGGGGGCAAAATAATCCGCGTAAGATGGTTTCCTGAATCCTACCCCGCTTATGATCCCTCTCCTATCGGAGAGCCTGACCCTAAGGGTAGAAAGGTCCTGGCCGATCCGCCTGATCTCGGAGAGCGTCCCCCTAACTTCTATCAGGGGCTGGGGCATTTCCTCCCCGAAGGGCTCCATCTTCTCGACCATGCGGATGAAATCCAGCGTAATGTCGGAGGCATTTATACGTACTTCAGGAGTCAGAGAGGGAGTGAGGTCTTCCATCGTAAGCCTTGAAGCCGCATACTCATTAAGGCGCCTGCGAAGCTCAGGCACATTCTCCTCCTTTATGGAGAGACCTGCCGCCGCGGCATGCCCGCCGAATTTTATCATGAGGTCCCTGCAGGAATTGAGGGCTTCGTAAAGGTTGAACCCCGGTATGCTCCTCGCGGAACCGCTGCATATACCGTCTTCATTTGAAATAATGATATTCGGGCGGTAGTAGATATCTTCGATTCTGGAAGAAACAATTCCCATGACCCCGTGGTGCCAGTCCTTGCCGCAAACCACAAAGATCCTGTCGCGGGCCGCGCAGCCGCTGCCTCGGATCTCCTCAAGCACCTGGCGAAGTATCAGTTCCTCGGTCTCCTTGCGGTTCTGATTCTCGGCATTAAGCTCATTTGCAAGGGAAGATATCTCAGTCTCGTCACTGCTGGTGAGAAGCCTTACTCCTCTTCCGGCGTCTCCCATCCTTCCCGCGGCGTTAAGCCTTGGAGCCACCGTAAAACCGATGTACCCGGCCTTTAACTTCCTGCGGAAATCATACCCGGAGGCTTCCAGAAGCTTCCTTATCCCCGGAATACGGGGATCCCTCATCCTCTTCAGGCCTTCAGCGGTGATGATCCTGTTCTCGTCTTTCAGCGGTACCACGTCAGCGATCGTTCCGAGCGCCGCAAGCTCAATGAGCCCGTTGATATCATAAGTGCTGCCGGACTTTGCCCTTAAAGCCTGGACCAGCTTAAAAGCAGTACCGCAGCCTGCAAGCGCGCGGAATGGATAGGTCTCGTCCTTCCGCTTTATGTCGATGACTGCTTCAGCCTCGGGAAGCTCTTCGCCGCATTCGTGGTGGTCGGTCACGACGACCTTCATTCCCAGCTCGTAAGCCCTCCTGCATTCTGCTATCCCGGTGATCCCGGTATCCACCGTGATCATGAGCTTCGTGCCTTCACCTGCGATCTTTTCAATTGCCGCGCTGTTAAGCCCGTACCCTTCAGTCATCCTGTCCGGAATATAGTAAGAAATGTCGGCCCCCAGCGACCCAAGGAACAGATATAGTATGCTGGTCGAGGTAATCCCGTCTACGTCATAATCGCCGTAGATGGTTATCTTCTCCCCGAGGTCTATTGCAGCAAGCACCGCGCTTACCGCTTTGTCCATGTCCTTCATGAGGAAGGGATCATGCATATCCGAAAGCGAAGGGGACAGGAACCTTTCGGCTTCATCCGCCTCGCTGATCCCACGCCTTACAAGGAGAGCCGCAAATGCCTTCGGGCACCCGAGCTCATCGGCCAGCCTCCCTGCTTTTACCTGGTCAATACTGACCTGCGTCCATCTTCCGGTTTCCGGTATCATCAGCGTCTCACCTCCTTCCGCAATACTTTCCGCTCAATCAGAACAGGAACTCTTCTCTGGGGCAGTTCTCGCCAAAATCACATACTGGCTCGTTCTGGATCGGGATATTCTCCTCGTCATCCTCGTCCCCGTTATCGGCAAGCGCTGCTTTTATCATGATCGCGCACTCCACGCGCTTTCTCATAAGCTCGCAGCCTATCCTGTAGTTTCCGTTAATCGAATGGGTAAAATTCCAGGCGTTGGCGCTGCAGCCCCCGCTGCAGTAGAACCTGGCAAAGCAGTCCCTGCACTCGGACCTGCTGTATACATTGCACTGCTTGAATTCGTCCCTGATATCGGTGCGAGTGATGCCCTCGTCAACATTTCCCATGAGGAACTCTTCCTGACCTACGAACTGATGGCAGGGATAGAGGTCTCCCCAGGGCGTTACCGCGAGATACTCGGTGCCTGACCCGCAGCCCGCAAGGCGCTTGTAAACGCAGGGACCGCCCTCGAGATCGATCATGAAATGGAAGAAGTTGAACCACCTGTCGGTCTTGTTCCTTTCCGCGATCTCGGCAGCAAGCTTGTCGTATTCCTCAAGCAGCTTCGGGATATCTTCCTCGCGGAGGGCATAGGGCTCTTCCGGAGGCGCAACGACCGGCTCCACGGAGATCTGCCTGAAGCCGAGGTCTGCCATGTGGAGGACGTCCGAAGCGAAATCCAGGTTGTTCCTGGTAAAGGTACCGCGGACATAGTATTTCATGTCTCCGCGCTTTTTTGCGAAATCAATGAACTTCGGCACTACGAGGTCATAGCTCCCGCGCCCGTTTCTGAAAGGCCTCATAAGGTCATGGATGTCCTGCCTTCCGTCAAGCGAGAGGACAACGTTGGACATCTCGCGGTTGCAGAACTCCATTATCTCGTCGTTCAGGAGCACCCCGTTCGTCGTAAGGGTAAATCGAAAATACTTGTCATGAAGCTTTTCCTGCTCCCTGCCGTATTCTACCAGCTGCTTAACGACCTGCCAGTTGAGCAGGGGCTCGCCGCCGAAGAAGTCTACCTCCAGGTTCCTGCGATTCCCGGAATTCGCGATCAGGAAATCAAGTGCCTTCCTGCCGACTTCGAAGCTCATGAGCGCCCGGCGGCCGTGATACTCTCCCTCCCCGGCAAAACAGTACCTGCAGGCCAGATTGCAGTCATGGGCAATATGCAGGCACAGGGCCTTCACCACAGTGTCACGCTGTTTAAAATCATTTACGGCCTCTTCGTAGTCATCGTCAGTGAAGAGCTGCTCCGTAGCAATAAGGTCCTCGACTTCATCAAGCGATTCCCTTACTTCCAGCGGGTCATACTCCTCTGACAGCTTCAGGACTATCTCATCCCGGTCAAAGTCCTGATACATTGAAATGATATCGTAAGCCAGGTCATCTACCACATGGATCGCGCCGCTCGGCACGTCCATCACGATGTTGTACCCGTTATTCTTGAACTGATGGATCAAAAGAAACTCCTTTAAACTCGAAAAAATTTGAGCAGCGGCTTAGTTACCTAAAACGCTGCTCATAGATAGCTTTAGTATTAATAAAGATTATCTGCGAGGGTTTTCGCAGCTCTGATTGCCGACGGTACAGGAAGTCTTGCATGCAGACTGGCAGGAGGTCTGGCACTCGCCGCAGCCGCCCTTCTTCATGCTCTCTTTCATAGTTCCGTTATTGATGGATTTAATATGCTTCATAATAGAACCTCCGTTAATTCTCAGGTGATATGTTAATTATACCTCAAAAGGCTTGTCGTCGTTTCCGCCGTCTGAGTTCTCATTTGCGGTCTCGAGAGCTTCGGACTTGGCCTCTTCCTTAGCCTTCCTTCTGTCTCTCCAGGACTTCTTTCCTGTTCCGGCATCGCTGTCCTTGTTCTTCTCAGCTGCTGCCCTTCTCAGCTCATCCTCAGCACTCTCGACAGTAAGGATCGCTTCCTTCTGCATGGGGATACGGCAGTGCCTGTCTGAACCGAACTCTACAATGACTACCTCTTCGGAAATGTCGATTACGACCCCGTAAAAACCTGATCTGGTAAGTACGCTGTCCCCTACTTTGAGTCTGCTCATCATCTCCTGACGCTGCTTCTGCTCTTTCTTGTTCGGACGCATCATAAAGAAAATAAGCACGCCGAACACTACAACGTAAATTAAAAGCATCGGCAGAGTGTTGGTGGTAGTTAATGTGATAGGCGCAAATTTCATATAAGCCCCTCCTTAGTCATATTATTGATATTATATCATGTTAAATAATAAAGTGAAGAAGTATTTTTTCAAAAATCAGCTGCCCTGTTTCATAGAGTAGAGCGCTTCTTCCTTATACGCGCTGAACCTGTGCTCCCTTATCGCTTCGCGGGCCTCTTTTACCAGCCTGTTGTAATAGCTGAGGTTGTGAAGCACCAGCAGCCTCATGCCGAGCATTTCCTTCGCCTTCATCAGGTGGTGGATGTAGGCCCTGGAATAATGCCTGCAGGCCGGGCAGCCGCAGCCTTCTTCTATCGGTCTCTCATCGAGCTCGAACCTGGCATTCAGCATGTTCAGCTTCCCGAACTTCGTGTAAGCGTGCCCGTGGCGTCCGTTCCTCGAGGGATAAACGCAGTCGAAAAAGTCAACGCCCCTGTCTATGCCTTCAATGATATTCTCCGGGGTGCCGACTCCCATCAGATAAACGGGCCTATTCTTCGGAAGGTGCGGGACCGTCTCGTCGAGGATCTCATACATCTGTTCATGGGTCTCGCCGACCGCAAGACCTCCGACCGCATAGCCGTCCATGTCCAGCTCCGAGAGCATGTCGGCGTTCTGCACTCTCAGATCCTTGTAAGTGCCGCCCTGGTTGATCCCGAAAAGCATCTGGTGAGGGTTGACCGTTCCCTCCTCGCCGTTCAACTTTTTCATCTCCTCGATGCACCGCAGGAGCCAGCGGTAGGTACGCGCGACCGAGTCCTCCATATACTTTCTCTCGCAGGGATAGGGGGCACATTCGTCAAAAGCCATCGCGATCGTCGACCCGAGATGTGACTGTATGCGCATGCTCTCTTCCGGTCCCATGAAAATATGATGGCCGTCGATATGCGACTGGAAATACACGCCTTCTTCTTTTATTTTTCTGAGACCCGTCAGGGAAAACACCTGGAATCCGCCAGAATCCGTGAGGACAGGGCCGTCCCAGTTCATGAATTTCCTGACTCCCCCGAGCTTATATACAGTCCCGTCTCCGGGGCGCACATGAAGGTGGTAGGTATTGCAAAGCATGACCTGCGTGCCGATGCCCTTTAGGTCCATGCTCGATACTGCCCCTTTAATGGCGGCGACGGTACCTACATTCATGAACACCGGGGTCTCTATGGTGCCGTGAACGGTCTCCATCCGGGCGCTCTTCGCCCTGCCGTCCGTTGTAATGATCTCGTACATATTCTAAGCCTCCAAGCTTCCTGATAAAGCCACAGCAAATAAAAGTATACCGAATACGGAAAGGTTTGTGAAGATAGTATTTCTATGTCTTTTGTAATAGTTCGCGCCCCGAGCATGGGGCGATGAATAGTTACTGTTTTTTTGGCTGAATTAATGGTATTATAAGACAAATGAACTAAGGGGGAGCGAGGTATGGCAGGCTCAGGTTTCGGCAAATTATTCAGGATCACTACGTGGGGGGAGTCTCATGGAGAAGCAATCGGCGCGGTAGTCGACGGCTGCCCTGCGGGCCTTTCTCTGTGCGAAGAAGACATCCAGAAATACCTGGATGAAAGGCGCCCCGGCGCATCCGAGTTCGCGACTCCCAGGAAAGAGAGCGATACCGTCCGCATACTCTCCGGGACCTTTGAGGGAAAGACTGCCGGGTCCCCGATATCCATGATCATATACAATCAGAATGTCCGAAGCTCGGATTACTCCGATCTCGCGGACAAGTACCGCCCCGGCCATGCTGATTATACCTATGACATGAAGTACGGTTTCCGCGACTGGCGCGGCGGCGGACGTTCATCTGCGCGCGAGACCGCGGCCAGAGTCGCAGGCGGTGCTGTCGCATTAAAGCTCCTTGAAGAACTGGGGATCAGAATAGATGCCTACACAAAGTCGATCGGCCCCGTGGAGTGCTCTCCTGAAAAGACAGATCTTGAAGAAGCATCACGCAATTCCCTTCGCATGCCTGACAGAGAGGCCTTCGAAAAAGCCTCAGAATACCTGAAGGAACTCATGAAAGATGGAGATTCGTCCGGCGGCGTGATCGAATGCCGCATTTCCGGAGTCCCCGCAGGCCTCGGCGACCCGGTATTTGACAAACTCAGCGCGGATCTCGCTAAAGCGGTCTTTTCGATAGGCGCGGTGAAGGGATTTGAAATAGGCGACGGCTTTGCTGCAGCCCGCGCAAAAGGCTCCGAAAACAACGACGCTTTTATTCCGTCGGATAATGGCGCGGTCACCCTTGCGACCAATCATGCCGGCGGGATCCTCGGAGGGATCTCAGACGGTGCAGAGATCATTTTCAGGGCTGCGTTCAAGCCCACCCCATCTATCTCCTCCGAGCAGGAAACGGTTGACATAGAGGGTAAACCTGTCCGCATATCGATCAAAGGCAGGCACGATCCCGTAATAGTAC